>NZ_JQMV01000003.1:685097-1370194 GCF_000744885.1 Thermus amyloliquefaciens
CTCAGGATGCTTAGGGAGCTCGGGGCGGATGCCATCGGCATGTCCACGGTGCCGGAGGTCATCGCCCTGCGCCACCTGGGGGCCAGGGTCTTGGGGCTTTCCACCATCACCGACATGGCGGTGCCCGAGAGGGAGCACCACGCCACGGAGGAGGAGGTGCTGGCGGTGGCCGCCAAGACCGGGCCCATTTTCCGCCGCTTCGTGCGGGGGATTTTGGCTGAGCTCTAGCCCATGGGCCTGCCCCAGGTTTTGGAGGCCATGGAGGCCGCCTGCCGCCGCGCGGGGCGGCGGCCGGAGGAGGTGCGCCTGGTGGCGGTGACCAAGGAGAGGAGCGTGGAGGAGATCCAGGAGAAGGTTCTCCGCCACGGCGCCTTCCCCTTGGGGGAAAGCCGGGTGCAGGAGGCCCTGAGGAAGATGGAGCTCCTTCAGGCGGAGTGGCACCTGGTGGGCCCCCTGCAGCGCAACAAGGCCAAGTTCGCCCCCCGCTTCGCCCTCGTCCACTCCTTGGACTCCCTGCGCCTGGCGGAGGCCCTGGACCGGGTGGGGGAGAAGGTGGGGGTGAGGCTTAGGGTGCTTTTGGAGGTGAACCTGGGCCGGGAGCCCCAGAAGCACGGGTTTTTGGAGGAGGAACTCCCCGAGGCCCTCGCCCGGGTGCGGGAGATGCCGCACCTGGAGGTCTTGGGCCTCATGACGGTGCCCCCTATGGGCCCGGAGGCCGTGGTCCGCCCCATCTTTCGCCGGCTTTCAGAGCTGGCCGACCGCTTTGGGCTTCCCGAGCGCTCCATGGGCATGTCCGAGGACTTCCCCATCGCCATTGAGGAGGGGGCCACCCTGGTGCGGGTGGGCCGGGCCCTTTTTGTAGACTGAGGGACGCATGGACTTAACCCCTTTGGACATTCGCTATCAGGAGTTCCCCACCGGGCTTCGGGGGTACCAAAAGGAGGCGGTCAGGGCCTACCTGGCCCGGGTGGCGGAGGTTTTGGAGGGCCTCATTCAGGAGAACGAGGGGCTTAAGGAAAGGCTTCGGGCCCTGGAGGAGGAGGTGGCCCGCCTGAAGGAGGCGGAAGGGGAGCTGAAGCGGGCAGTGGTGGCGGCGGAGAGGATCGCCCGGGAGCTCAAGGCCCAGGCGGAACGGGAGGCGGAGATCATCCGGAAGGAGGCCCTGGCCGCCAAGGAACAGGTGCTCCGGGAGGCCGCCGAGGAGCTCAAGCGCCTCCGGGGGGAGGTGGAGCGGACCAAGCAGGAGAAGACCCTCTTCCTGGCCCAGTTCAAAGCCCTTCTGCAGGGGTACCTGGATTCCCTGAAGCGTTTGGAGGAGGCTTGAGGCCGTGCCCCCCGGGGAAGGGCCGGAGGCCCAGGTAGAGCCAGAGGCGGTAGAGGGCCTCCCGGAGCCAGTAGGCCAGGGGGTAGGCCCCGGGCACCCCGTGGCCCTCCGCCCGCAGGCCCAGAAGCCGGGCCAGGAAAAGGGCCCGGGCCAGGTGGGGGGCGTCGGTGACCAGGAGGACCCGCCCGGAGAGGTGGGGTTTGAGGAAGAGGAGGTTCTCGTAGGTGGTTTGGCTTTGGGTCTCGCAGAGGAGGGCCTCCTGGGGGACCCCCTTGGCCCTTAGGTAACGGCACCCCACCTCCCCTTCGCTGTACCGGTCCCCGGGGAGCCTGCCCCCCGCCACCGCCACCCTGGGGGCCAGGCCCTTTTGGTAGAGGCGCAAGGCCGCCTCGAGGCGCCTTTCCAAGGCGGGGGAGGGCCTACCCCCGTACTGGGCTGCCCCCAGGACCACGATCCAGTCGTAGCCCGGCTGGGCCGGGGTTGGGTACCCCCTCCCAAGGGGAGGCCCCAAACCCCCTGCCCCTGGGTCCTGGGGAAAGGCCGCACCCTGGGGCAAGGCCCAGGCGTTGCCGCTTAGGAGGCTTAGAAGGAGGGCCACAAGGAGCCGGCACACCCTTTTCAATCTATCCCCTCGTGGCGCAAGCTACGAGGGGGGGAAGGGCCTTGGGGCTTCCCCCTTCTTTGGGGCCACCCCCGTGCCCCCAGGGACAGGGGCGGATTTTTGGTATACTGAAGGGGCATTGGAGAAGATCTTCGGCAGGACGGAAGGGCTCAAGAAGAGCGAGCTTAAGCGGCTTTCCAATCTGTACCGGAGGCGCATCCCCAAGGAAAGGGTCCTCACCCCCGAGCTGGCCCAGGTTTTGGCCGGGCTCTCCCAGGAGGTGGGGAGGCCCATCAGCCTCCTCCTGGACCGGGAAGGCCGGGTGGTGCGGGTGGGGGTGGGGGACGCCAAGGACCTGCCCATCCCCGAGGGGGCCAGGGGGGAAAGGCGGCTTTCGGGCTTCCGCCTCCTCCACACCCACCTGGCCAAGGGGGGGCTTTCCCGTCCGGACCTTTCCGTGCTCTTCCTGAACCGGTTGGACAGCCTGGCGGCCCTGGAGGTGGAGGAGGGCCGGCCCACCCTGCTGCACCTGGCCTTCCTCGCCCCGCCCAAGGGCCGGATGGCTTCCCGGGGGGAACCCCTGGAGGAGGACTGGCGCATCCTGCCCCCGAGGCCCTACTTCCAGTACCTGGACCTTGACCATGGGGCGGAGGTGGAGGCCCTGGAGGAGGAGCTGGCCCGCCAGGCCCGGGTGCGG
Source organism: Thermus amyloliquefaciens (assembly GCF_000744885.1). Lineage (NCBI taxonomy): Bacteria > Thermotogati > Deinococcota > Deinococci > Thermales > Thermaceae > Thermus > Thermus amyloliquefaciens. Next base: position 687,720 of record NZ_JQMV01000003.1, read on the forward strand.
GAGCTTTTGGACGGGAGCGGGGAGCGGGCCATCCTGGTGGGGGTGGACCGGGGGGAGGGCCCTGAGGCGGAGGCTTACCTCTCGGAGCTGGCCGAGCTCACCCGCACCGCCGGCGGGGTGCCGGTCAAGAGGGTGCTGGTCTTCCGTCAGCACCTGGACCCCCGCTACCTGGTGGGGCTTGGGAAGCTGGAGGAGCTCAAAAGCCTCGCCTACCACGAAAACGCCTCCACCCTCATCTTCGGCCTGGAGCTTACCCCCACCCAGGCCCGGGAGATCGAGAAGGTCACGGGCCTCAAGGTCCTGGACCGGACCCAGCTCATCCTGGACATCTTTGCCCTGCACGCCAAAACCCCTGAGGCCCAGACCCAGGTGGAGCTGGCCCAGCTAAGGTACCTCCTGCCGCGCCTGGTGGGGAAGGGGAAGGAGATGAGCCGCCTCGGGGGTGGGATCGGCACCCGGGGCCCCGGGGAGACCAAGCTGGAGGTGGACCGGAGGAGGCTTCAGGAGCGCATTGCTCACCTCAGCCACAAGCTGGAGGAGTTCACCCGGCGCCGGGAGGAGGCCAGGAGGCAGCGGAAGCGCCGGGGGGTGCCCCTGGTGGCCGTGGTGGGCTACACCAACGCGGGCAAGACCACCCTGCTTCAGGCCCTGGCCCGGGGCGGGGAGCCGGGGGAGGACAAGCTCTTCGCCACCTTAAGGCCCCTCACCCGCCGGGGCTTTGTGCCGGGGGTGGGGGAGGTGCTCTTCACCGACACCGTGGGCTTCATCCGCCAGATGCCCAAGGAGCTCCTCACCGCCTTCCGGGCCACCCTCGAGGAGGTGCGGGAGGCGGACCTTCTCATCCACGTCCTGGATGCTTCAGAGGAGGGGGCTTTGGGGAGGTACCGGGTGGTGGAGGAGTTGCTGGCGGAGCTGGGGGTGGAGGCCCCCCGGGTTTTGGCCCTCTCCAAGGCGGACCGGGCCGCCCCCTACGACCTCCTCTACCTGAGGGAAAGGCTAGGGGGGGTACCGGTTTCCGCCCTCAAGGGCACGGGGCTTCCCGAGCTCAAAGGGGCCTTGGCCGAGGCCCTTTTGCGGGTGGGGGTGCGGCCCCAGCCCTGGGCCCAGGCCCCTCAGTACACGTAAAACCCCTTTAGCCCGGTCTCCTCGGCCCACTGAACCTCCACCGCCTCCACCCGGCTTAGGCGGGGGCCCTGCTGGAGGTGGTGGAGGAAGGCCAGCAGGTCCTCCTTAGGGCCTTCCGCCACCACCTCCACCCGGCCGTCGGGGAGGTTTTCCGCATAGCCCGAAAGGCCGAGCTCCAGGGCCTTCTTCTGGGCGAAGGCCCGGTACCCCACCCCCTGCACCCGTCCCTTCACCAAGGCCACCAGGCGCGGCATGGTGGCATTTTAGCCCCCTTGCCACGCGTTTTTCATCTCCCTTGCCTATGCTGAGGGGGATGCGGTGGGGGCTTTCCCTCCTCCTGGGGTTTACCCTGCTTCTCCTTCTGGCCTGGCCCCCCTTGCTCCGGAGGGCGGTGGAGCAGGGGATGGCCTTGGCGGGCCTCAAGGGGGAGGTGCGGGAGGTGCGGGGGCACCTCCTCCTGGGCCTCCGCCTAAAGGGGGTGCGGCTCAAGGGGGAGGGGTTGGACTTGGAGGCGGAGGAGGTGGGGCTAGGCTATGACCTCCTGGGGCTTCTTCGGAAGGAGCTTCCCCTTTCCGTGAGCCTGAAGGGGGCGCGGGTCCGGCCCACCTGGGAGGCCCTTTTTCCGGAACAGCCCGGGCCGCCCCCTAAGGTGAGGGTGGTCTTCCGGCAGCTCCGCCTGGAGGAAACCCAGGTGGAGCTTCCCCAAGGGAAGCGGCTCTTCCTCCCCCCCTTGCGCCTCACCTTGGCCGGGGAGAACCCCTATGCCTTCGTGGCCCGGCTTCCCGGGGGAGGCTTCCAGGGGGAGGCCCGGGCCCTGGCCCAGGACCTGGCCGCCTGGGAGGTCCGCTACCGGGGGGAGGTCCGGGGGCTTTCCTTCTTCTACGAGGGGCTTAGGGGGGGGAGGCTTTCCGGGTTCTTCCGCCTTGGCCCCTCGGGGATGGAGGGGGAGGCCCGGGTGGCAGGGGGGGTGGTGGAGCTGGTGGGCTTCCGCCTCACCGGGGTGGAGGGGCCCATCCGCCTAAGGGGGGACCGGGTGGAGGCGGCCTTGAGGGGGAGGGGCCTCGAGGGGCCCCTTACCGCCAGGGCGGAGGTGGACCTGAAGGGGGAGCGCTACCGCTTCGCCCTCACGGGCCGGCCCCGGCTTCCCGCCTTGGCCCGGCACTACCGCCTCTCCTTGCCCGTGGAGGGGGATGGGCAGCTTTGGCTGGAAGGGGAGGGCTGGGACCGGATCCGGCTCAAGGGGCGGTTTGCGGGGGAGGGGCGGTTTTTCTCCGAGCCCTTCCGCCACCGGGGGACCCTGGCCTTTGACCAGGCCTTTGCCCTGAGGGCGGAGGCGGAGGGGAGGCTTTTTGACCGCACCTACCGCCTGGGCTTGGACCTGGCGGGCCAGGGCTACCAGGCCACGCTCCAGGATTCCCTGGGAAGCAGGGTCCTGGTGAGGGGCCAGGGGAGCCGCGCGGAGGCCCGGGGCCAGGTGGCCTGGCCGAGGCCCCTGGAGGGCCTGGCCCAGGTGGCCTTGGCCATCCAGGGAAGCCGCTGGCGGGCCCAGGTGCGTAGCCCTGAGGTGCGCCTTTTCCCCTTCCTGCCCCTGGACCTTTCGGGGGAGGTGGCGGGGGAGGGGGAGCGGGTGGAGGGGCGGCTTGGGCCCTTGGCCCTTTCCGGCACCTGGAGCCGGCTGGGGCTTCAGCTGGCCCCCACGCCCTTGCCGGTGGGCCACCTCCAGGGGGAGGGGAGGCTGGTCTTGGGCCGGCTCGAGGCCTCCTTGCGCTACGCCTCCCCCTACGCCGCCTTCCCCTTCCGCCTGTGGCAGGAGGACGGGGCCTTCCGCTTCCAAAGCCCCTATGGGGAGGGGGTGTACCGGGGCGGGGCCTTGGCCCTTCGCCTGCGGGACCTGCCCCTCCACGCCCTGGATGCCTTCCGCCTCTCCGGCCAGGTCCTTTACCGGGATGGGGGGCTTGCGGGAAGGCTTGTCCTCAAGGGCCGCTACCTGGAGGCGGAGGGGGATCTGCGCCGCCTGGGGGCGGGGATAAAGGGCAGGCTCTTGACCCCCCTGGGGGAGCTTCCCTTCGCCGGGGCCTACGATCCGGAGCCTGGCCTGAGGCTTCGGGCTCAGGATCTCCTCCTGCGCTACCAAGGGGGCCTGAGCCTTAAGGGGAGGGCCAGGCTTGGGCCCCTCGCCCTTTGGGCGGACCTGGCCTGGGACGGGGGCTTCCGCGGCCAGGCCCGGGTGGAGACCCCCTGGGTGGCGGGGGTGGTGCGGGGGGAGGGAGAGAGGCTTCGCCTTCAGGGCCTCGAGGGGTACGCCGAGGGCCAGGGGGAGCTTTACCCCCGGCTGGCGGTGCAGGGCCGGCTGAACCCCCCTTGGCCGGAGGGCCTCGAGGTGCCCCCCTTGGCCTTCCGCCTGGACCGGGAGGGGATCAGGCTGGAGGGGGTGGGCCAGGTGGCCTTTGGCGGGGGGTATCCCTTCCGCCTGGACCTCCCCTGGAGCTACAGGGGCCTTGCGGGCCGCTTCCAGGCGGAGGGCAACCTGGAGGGGGGCCGCCTCCGCCTTTCCTCCCCCTATGGCCGCCTGGAGGCCGAGGGGGGCTGGCGGGCCCTGGGGGTAAGGGGGCAGGGGGAGGTGCCCCATGCGGGCCCGGTGCGGCTTGCGGGCCAGCTGGACCTCCTGGGGCTTGCCTACCGGGCCCAGGTCCACCTGGAGAAGCCCGGCCTAAGGCTGAACCTGGTGGGGCGGGGGGTGGGCCTGCGCTTCCAGGGCCAGGCCCCGGGCCTCCGCCTCCTGGGGGGGTACGATGGGGGCCTCCAGCTTTTGCTCCAGGCGGAGGCCTTTGACCTTTCCCCTTGGGGGCTTCCCGCCCGGGCCAGCGGCACCTGGGGCACCCGGGGAGGGCGGCTCAGGCTGGAAAGCCCCTACGGGGAGGTCCTCCTCACCGGGGAGGCCCTCCTTTCCGCCCGGGCGCGCCTCCTCGGGCCCCACCTGCAAGGGGAGGGGGAGGTTTCCCCGGAAGGGCTCGCCCTGGCCCTCCGGGGCGTGTACCAGCGGGGCGGGGTAGCCCTCCGCCTGGCGGCGGAAGGGGGTGGGCCCTGGGAGGCCCTGCGCCTGGAGCTCTTTGGCGAGGCCGAGCTCCCCTACCTGGGGGCCTTGCCCCTGAGGGGCCGGGCCTGGACCCAGGGGGGTAGCCTCCGCTACCGCCTGGAGGGCCCCCTGGCCTTGGAGGGGGAGGGGCTTGGCTATAGGGGGAGCTTCGCCCTCCCCTTGGCCGCCTGGGGGAGGGAAGGGAGGCTCGAGGGGAAGTTCCAGGGCCAGGGGCTTCGGGTGGAAGGGGAGGGAAGGGGAAGCCTGGGGGGGTTGCCCTTCGCCTTCCGGGGAGGGTTTGCCGAGGCCCTCTTCCTCCACCTGGACTGGGAAGGGGGAAGGGCGGGGCTAAGGGGGGAGGAGGTCTGGTTTGCCCTGGAGGAGGTGGCCCCTTTGGCTGGGGCCTGGGGCCTCGCCTTGGAGGGAAGGGCGGAGGGAAGGCTTTCCCTTAAGGGGGAGGGGGAGGCCTGGGCCCGGGTGCGGTACGGGGCCAGGACCTGGCGGTGGACTACCGGCAGGGCGTCCTCCAGGTATCCCTCCCGGCAAGGGGGGTGGGCCTGGCCTGGGCGCCCCGGGAGGGGAGGCTTTGGGGCCTGGGGGAGGTTTTTGGGGAGGGGAGGCTCTGGCTGGGGGATGGGCTTCCCGGGGAGCTGGAGGGGCGTTTCCGTTACGGCCCCCTGGGGCTTGGGTTCAAGGGCTCCTTGGAGGCTTTGGCCCTGGAGGCCCGCTACCAGGGGGAGGGGCTTGGGTGGACGGAGCTTCGGGCCGGGTCAACCTCTTGGCCCTCCAGGGGGAGGGCACCTTGCGCCATGCCTCCCCTTACGGGGAAGGGGAGGTGGCCTGGGCCCTCGCGGGAAGCCGCTACCGGGGGGAGGGGTGGTTTAGGAGCCTCCGCCTTTTGGAGCAGGAAGGGCCCGTGCGCCTCGAGGGGGAAGGAACCCGGGTGGCCCTCTCCTGGGAGGCCCCCTTGGCCCTTAGGGCCTGGTACGAGGGGGCCTGGCACCTTGCGGCCAAGGGGGAAGGGGAGGCGGAGGGGGTGGCCTTTAGGGTGGACCTCACCTGGGGCCCGGAGGGGTACCGGGGGGGCTTCGGGGGGAGGGGCACGGGCTTGTCCTGAAAGGGGAGGGCCAAGGGCCCTTGCGCCTCACCCTGGAGGGCAAGGACCTTCCGGGGGAGGTGGCGGTGGAGGCCACCTTGGAGGGCCTCTTCCTTTCCGGGAAGGCCCGGTACCGCCTGGCCTTGGGCCAGGCCCGGTTGGAGGCCCAGGGGGCTTTCCAGGGGGGGTGGCCGGGACCCCTTCAGGGCCAGCCCACGGGGTACCTGGAGGGCCAAGGGAGCCTATCGGGGAAGAGGGAGGTGCTGCCCTTCCGCTTCGCCTACCGCCACGGGGGTGGGCCTTTGGGGGTGGAGGCCCTTTCCCTGGCGGGGGAGGCGGAGGGCTTCCGCCTGCGCCTGGCCCAGGGGCACCTGGTCCTGGACCTGGACCGGGACCTGGCCCCCTTCGGCCTTCCCCTGCGGCTAAAGGCCCGGGCGGATGGGCCTTGGCGGGAGGCTTTCCAGGTCATCCTGGAGCGTCCCGAGGGAAGGCTTTCCGGGAGGGCGTGGCTGTGGCCCCCGCGGGCGGAGCTTTCGGGGGAGGTCTTGGGGGAAAGGGTGGCGGTGGGGTACCGGGATGGGGAGGGGGTGGGGGTGTTCCAGGGGCCGAGGCTTTGGGGGGAGGTCCTTTACCGGAAGGGGCTTTCCGGCCTCCTCACCCTCCGCTACCCCCTGCCCCAGGGGGGGCTTGCCGGGAGGGTGGATCTGGGGGCGGGCCGCTTCCAGCTCCAGGGGGAGGGGGGCTGGCGTGGGGGCCTGGAGGGGGGGTTCTGCCTGCCCGCTCCCCTGGGTGGGTGCCCAGGCCTAAGGGTCCAGGTCCAGGGGGAGGTGGCCTACGGGGAGTACGCCTTTGCCGGAGGCTACGCCTACCGGGCGGAGGAGGGTTACCTGGGGGAGGTTTCTGGGGAGGGGAGGCTTTTGAGCCCCTACGGGGCGGTCCTGGCCCGGGGAGGGGGGCTGGGCCTGGACCTGGTGGGGGAGGGGCTTCCCCTCACAGGGCGGCTTGACCTTTCCCCCTTCCGCCTGGCCTACCGCTACGCCGGGGCCCTCCCCCGGGGCCTGGGGGAGCTCTGGGCCGAGGGGGTTTACCCCGGGGAGTGGCTGAGGGGCCGGTACCGGTACGGGGAGGTGGAGCTTGGCCTTATGGGCCTCGCGGGGTTCCAGGTGGAGGTTTCGGGGAAGGGGGTTTGGGGGAGGCTGGGCCCGGAGGGGGTGGCCCTGGCCCTGGAGGGGTTTTCCCAGGGCCCCTTGACCCTTTCCGGCAGGGTGGAGGGTCCCTGGCGGGAGGTGGGCCTGGACCTGGCCCTTTCGGCCTTTGGCCGCAAGGCCCAGGCGGAGGGAGGCTACGGGGAGGGGGGGCTTCGCCTGCGCTTGAGGGGGGATCTGGAGGGGGAGGTGGCCTGGCGGGAGGCCTGGCGGGGGAGGGTGGCCTTTAGGGAGGGGAGCCTCGAGGTTGCGGGCAAGGGGCTGCCCGAGCTTTCCGGGGAGGTCTTAGGGGAAAGGGTCCGCCTGGCCTGGCCCCTTCTGGAGGTGGGGGGGGTGCGCCTGGACCTGGCGGCCCGCCGGGCGGAGGGGGAGGGGAGGATCCTGGGGGCCCTTCTTCCCGGGGGCCTTGGGGTTTTGGGGCAAGGGGAAAGGCTCTTCCTGGACTACCGGGTGCCCGGGGTGGGCCTCCCCTTGGAGGGGAGCCTAGACCTGAAGGCGCTTTCCCTGGCCTTGTCCAGTCCCCAAGGGGAGGGGGTCTTGCGGTACGCCGGGGGTGAGGTGGCGGGGGGGATGGCCTTGGACTTCCCCGGTTTCCGCCTGCGCCTGGCGGGGGAAGGGGACCGGGTGCGCCTTTGGGGGGAGCATCCCGCCTTCCCCTGGTGGGTGGCGGGGGCGGGGCGGCTGGAGGGGGAGGTGGGCCTTCAGGGGGCTTACCGGCTGCGGTACCAGGCGGGGGAGCAGGCCTTGGGGGTAGAGGGGAGGCTCCTGGAGGCCCGGTTTTGGGCCGAGGGTCCCTACCTGAACGGTACCCTGGCCTACCCCCCGGGTGGGGAGGTCCGGGTGGACCTTCCCCTACCCCCCTTGGAAAGCCGCTTCCGGGGACGGGTTTTCGGCGAGGGGTACCAGGTGGAGGGGGTGCTGGAGGGATCGGTGGGCCGGGTCACCGCCCAGGGGAGGCTTTTACCCCTGGGGGGGAGGCTCCGCCTGGAGCGGGCCAGCCTGGAGGAGTTCTTGGGCCGGTATGCCCCCTATGCGAAGGGGATGGTTTCCGGGGAACTTTCCCTGGACCGGGGGGGGCTGGCCCAAGGAGGGCTCGAGGGGGAGGTGGAGGTGGCGGGAAGCCGCATGCCCTTCCGCTTCACCGGAGCCCTGGGGCCGGGGTTGGTCCAGGGGGAGGGGCGGCTTGGGCAGAGCGCCTTCCAGGTGGCCCTTAGGGGGGACCGGCTGGACCTTTCCGCCTCCTTACGGGGCTTTCCCCTCCACCTCCTCCTCGTGGCGGTGGCGGGGCCCCTGGAAGGGGAGGCCTACTGGACGGGGGCGGTGCGCCTCCGCCTACCCCTTTCCCATCCCCTGCGGGGGGAGGGGGTCTTGGTGGGGGAGGCCTTGCGCTTCGTGGGGGCGGGGGATGAGCTTAGGGGCCGGGCCGCCCTCCGCCTCGAGGGGGGCCGGGTTTTGGTGGACCAGCTCCGCCTTTCCGGCCGGGGAAGCTGGGAGGGCGGGGGGTATTGGAGCCCGGAGGGCAGCGACCTTTACCTGAGCCTCAAGGACACGGTCTTCACCCCGGTGCTCCAGGTGGTCCCCGCCCTGAAGCCCTACCGGCCGGAGGGCTCGGGGAGCCTTCTTTTGCGGCTTCAGGGGGACGGCTTCCGGGTGGAGTTCCAGGACTTCCGTTTCCGCCTGGGGCCGGTGGCGGGGTACCTCCCCCAGGGGCTCCTTTCCTTGAACGGGGGGGCGCGGGCGGAGGGGGAGCTCACCCTTTCCGCACCCTTTCCCGGAAGGGCCCGGCTGGGCCTTCAGGGTAGCCTGGAAAGCTTCCAGGTGAGCGCCAAGGGCGTGGTTACCCTGCCCGGGCTGAAGGAGGAAACCCCAGCCGAGGTGGCCTTCCGTTACCCGGGCTATGGGCTGGAGATCCGCCTGGGGGAGGCCCAGGCCCAGGGCACCCTCTTCCCCCTGCGCCTTGCCGGCTACGGCCGGCTTCCCCTGTACTACCCCCGGTACTACCTGCAAGAGGGCCTTCTGGACGTGAAGAGCTTCTTCCTCTACGAGGAGAGGGGAACCTACCACCTCACGGGCAACGCCGAGGTCCTGAGGGCAAGGCTGGCCCTGCCGGAGGCCCAGGCCAGGGAGCTGACCCAGGAGGGGGTGAAGCTGGAAGGCGGGACCGAAAGGCCCGCCCCGGTGCCCCTGGTCTTCGAGGGGGTGCGGGTGTATGCGGAAAGGGGGGTTCTGGTGCAGGAAAGCCTGGTCCAAGGGGAGCTTAGGGGGGAGGTGTTTTTGGGGGGTAGCTACGGCGATCCCTACCTCTCCGGCCAGGTGGAAGCCCTTTGGGGCAACTTCCGCCTGTGGGACTCCCTCTTCGCCCTGGATCCCACGGGGAGCTTCCTGCGCTTCTCCCCGGACCGGGGGATCCTGCCCGAGTTCCGCCTCAAGGCCCAGGCGGAGACCCGGGGCCACAGGGTTTTCCTCGAGGCCACGGGGGAGTTCCTAAGGGCCAACGGCCGGGTGAAGGTGCGCCTGGAACCCCAGTTCACCTCGGATCCGCCCCTCACCGAGCCCGAGATCTATGCCCTCCTTACCCTGGGCACCCCCGACGTCACCCGCCTGGTGGAGACCCTGCCCCAGGCGGCCTTGGGGGCGGCCCTGGAGAACCTGGTCCTGGGGCAGCTGGAGCGGGAGCTGGCCAAAACCTTGGGCTTGGACCGCTTCCAGGTGCAGGTGCCCCTCCTGCAGGGTGGGGACCTCCAGGACGTGCGCTTCTCCGTGGGCAAGTACCTGAGCCCCGAGCTCTTTTTGGGCTACGAGCTGGACCTCAGGGGGGAACAGAGCCTTTCCGCCCAGTACCGCCGGGATGGCCTCACCTTCTCCCTGGGCTCCACCTTTTTGCCGGGGGATGGGCGGCTTTCCCGCTTCACCTTTGCCCTGGGCTACGACCTCACCCCGGACTTGGGCTTGAGCTTTAGCCTCGAGGCCGCCGACACCACCCGCTTCAGCGTGGGCGCCCTCTACCGGTGGTAGCATGGCCCAGGTATGCGCGCACTGGCCAAGCTGGCCCCGGAAGAGGGCCTAACCCTAGTGGAACGCCCGGTGCCCGAGCCGGGCCCGGGGGAGATCCTGGTGCGGGTGGAGGCCGCCAGCATCTGCGGCACCGACCTCCACATCTGGAGGTGGGACGCCTGGGCCCGGGGCAGGGTCCGCCCCCCGGTGGTCACCGGGCACGAGTTCAGCGGGGTGGTGGAGGCCGTGGGGCCTGGGGTCCGGCGGCCCGAGGTGGGGGACCACGTGAGCCTGGAGAGCCACATCGTCTGCCACGCCTGCCCCGCCTGCCGCACGGGCAACTACCACGTTTGCCTGAACACCCAGATCCTGGGCGTGGACCGGGACGGGGGCTTTGCCGAGTACGTGGTGGTGCCCGCGGAGAACGCCTGGGTGAACCCCCGGGAACTCCCCTTTGAGGTGGGGGCCATCCTGGAGCCCTTCGGCAACGCGGTGCACACGGTGTACGCGGGAAGCGGGGTTTCGGGCAAGAGCGTCCTGATCACCGGGGCGGGGTCCATCGGCCTCATGGCGGCCATGGTGGCCCGGGCCAGCGGGGCGGGGCCCATCCTGGTCTCCGACCCCAACCCCTACCGCCTGGCCTTCGCCCAACCCTACGCCGACCGGCTCGTGAACCCCCTGGAGGAAGACCTCCTCCAGGTGGTGCGGGAGGTCACGGGGAGCGGGGTGGAGGTGCTTTTGGAGTTTTCCGGGAATGAGGTTGCCATCCACCAGGGCCTCAAGGCCCTCATCCCCGGGGGGGAGGCGAGGATCTTGGGCATCCCCTCGGACCCCATCCGCTTTGACCTGGCCGGGGAGCTGGTCATGCGGGGGATTACCGCCTACGGCATCGCGGGCAGAAGGCTTTGGCAGACCTGGATGCAGGGCACCGCCCTGGTCTACTCGGGCCGGGTGGACCTCAGGCCCCTCATCACCCACCGCCTCCCCTTAAGCCGTTACCAGGAAGCCTTTGCCCTTTTGGCCTCGGGGCAAGGGGTGAAGGTGATCCTGGACCCCAAGGCCTGAGCCCCGGGGCATCCGGGTGCGAATGTGCCCCCTCTTCCGGAGAAGGGCCCGGGGTAGGGGTAGCCTGGGGCAGAGGAGGCGGGGAATGTTCACGCGTAGGCGCGTGCTGGCGGGGCTTTTGGGCCTGGGGTTTGCCCGGGGGCAGGCCCTTAGGGTGGAGGAGGTGGTGGGGGGCCTCGAGGTGCCCTGGGCCTTGGCTTTCCTGCCCGATGGCGGCTTTTTGGTTTCGGAGCGGCCCGGGCGCATCCGCCTGGTGCGGGAGGGCAGGGCCTCTTTGTACGCCGAGCTGCCCGTCTACGCCCGGGGGGAGTCGGGGCTCCTTGGCCTCGCCCTCCACCCCCAGTTTCCCCGGGAGCCCTACCTCTACGCCTACCGCACCCTGGAGGAGGGGGGGCTAAGGAACCAGGTGGTGCGCCTAAGGCACCTAGGGGAAAGGGGTGTCCTGGACCGGGTGATCCTGGACGGGATCCCCGCCCGCCCTCACGGCCTCCACTCGGGCGGGCGCATCGCCTTCGGGCCCGACGGGATGCTCTACGTGACCACGGGGGAGGTGTACGAGCGGGAGCTGGCCCAAGACCTCGCTTCCCTGGGGGGCAAGATCCTCCGCCTAACCCCCGAGGGTTCCCCCGCCCCTGGCAACCCCTTCCTAGGCCGCCCTGGCGCCCGCCCGGAGATCTACAGCTACGGCCACCGCAACCCCCAGGGCCTCGCCTGGCACCCTGGGACCGGGGAGCTCTTCGCCAGCGAGCACGGGCCGAGCGGGGAACAGGGCTTCGGCCACGACGAGGTGAACCTGATCCTGCCCGGGGGGAACTACGGCTGGCCCCGGGTGGTGGGCCGGGGAAACGACCCCCGCTACCGGGATCCCCTTTACTTCTGGCCCGAGGGCTTCCCGCCCGGGAACCTGGCCTTCTGGAGGGGGGATTTGTGGGTGGCGGGCCTCAGGGGGCAGGCCCTTTTGCGGCTTTCCCTGGAGGGGGAAAGGGGGAGCTGGCGGGTGGTCCGGGTGGAAAGGGCCCTTTCGGGTTTTGGCCGCCTGCGGGAGGTGCGGGTGGGGCCGGATGGGGCCCTTTGGGTCACCACCTCCAACCGGGACGGGCGGGGCCAGGTGCGCCCGGGCGACGACAAGGTCCTCCGCCTCCGGTAAGCTCTTGCCGTGGAACGCGTCTTGCCCTTTCGCTTTGACGAGAAGGAGGGCGTTTTCTGGCTCCTGGACCAGAGGAGGCTTCCTTTGGAGGAGGTCTGGGTGCCCGTGCGCACCGCAAGGGAGATGGCCGAGGCCATCCGGGCCATGGTGGTGCGGGGGGCTCCGGCCATTGGGGTTTCCGCGGCCTTCGGCATGGTGCTGGCGCACCTTAGGGGGGAAGACCCAGAGGAGGCGGACCGCCTCCTAAGGCAAAGCCGCCCCACGGCGGTGAACCTCTTCCACGCCCTGGACCGCATGAAGGCCCACTGGGGGGACCCGGAGGGGAGCCTGGAGGAGGCCAAGGCCCTTTGGCGGGAGGTGGAGGCCACGGAAAGGGCCATAAGCCTCCATGGGGCCAAGGTGCTAAGGGGCCAGGTCCTCACCCACTGCAACACCGGGCCCCTGGCCACCGGGGGGTACGGCACCGCCCTCGGGGCCATCGTGGAGGCCTACCGCCAGGGGCGGGTCTCCCACGTCTGGGTGGACGAGACGAGGCCCTACCTGCAAGGGGCCCGCCTCACCGCCTACGAGCTTCAGAAGGCGGGGGTTCCCGCCACCCTCATCGCGGACAACATGGCGGGCTTCCTCATGGCCCAGGGCCGGGTGGATGCGGTCATCGTGGGGGTGGACCGCATGGCCTTAAACGGGGACTTCGCCAACAAGATCGGCACCTACGCCCTGGCCGTTTTGGCCCACCACCATGGGGTCCCCTTCTATGCGGCTTTGCCCCTTTCCTCCGTGGATCCCCGCCTCCCCACGGGGGAGGGGATTCCCATAGAGGAAAGGCCCCCGGAGGAGGTGCTGGAGCTAAGGGGAGTGCGCCTGGCCCCCCCGGGCTTTCCCGCCTACCACCCCGCCTTTGACCTCACCCCCCACCGGTTCCTCACGGGGATCATCACCGAGAAGGGGGTGCTCTACCCCCCCTTGGACGAGGCGCTGCGGGATGCTCTGGGGCTTTCTTGAGGGGCTCTTGGGCCACCTCTGCCCGGGCTGCGGGGGGAGGTTGGACGCGCCCCTCCTCTGCACCCGTTGCCGGGGGGGCCTCAGGGCCTTTTCCACGGGGGAGATGGTCTACCTGGGCCTTTACGGGCGCGTGGGGGGCCTGGTGCGGGCCCTCAAGTACCGGCGGCGCTCGGGCCTGGCCCCGCTTCTGGCCCAGCCCCTGGCCGAGGGGATCCGGGAGCGGGGCTGGGTCCTCGAGGGGGTCACGGCGGTGCCCACCCTCCTGCCCCGCCTCCTCCTGCGGGGCTACAACCCCCCGGAGCTCCTGGCCCGGGAGCTGGCCCGGCTTCTGGGGCTCCCCTACCGGCGGGTCATCCGGCGGGTGCGCTACGCCCCCAGCCAGCCCACCCGGGGGCGGGGGCGCGCCCGCCTTCCCCAGGACCTCTTCGCACCCCAGGCCCAGGTGGCGGGGGCCTGGCTCCTGGTGGACGACGTCCTCACCAGCGGGGCCACCTTTTTGCGGGCCAAGGAGGCCCTCCTGCGGGCGGGAGCGGGCCGGGTGTACGGGGCCTTCCTGGCGGTGCGGGACCCTTCCGCCCTGGGCCCTTACCGGTAGCCCGCCACACTTCCTCCCCGGGCAGGGGCTAGACTTGAGGGAAAGGGGGTGGGCTGGATGAGGAAGCTCCGCCGTCTGGAAGACCTTTTACCCCACCTCCGGGAAGGCCGCTACCGCCTGGGGCCCCATGTGGCCAAGCACATGCTCCAGGAGGGCTTTACCGAGTTGGATGTCCTGAGGGCCTTGGAGTGGGGCCGGGAGCTGGCCATCTACCCCGAGGACCAAAGGATGCTGGTCCTGGGCTACATGGTCTTTCCTCCCCGGTTGAAGCTCCCCCTGCACGTGGTCCTGGAGTACGCCACCCCGAGGCATGTGGACATCGTGACCGCCTTCATCCCCAAGGAGCCTTACCGGGTCTACTCCCGGGCCCGGCTGGCGGCCATCGTGCGCTTTGACGGGGCCCTCGAGGAGGTCCGCTGGAGCCAGCCTTGGCACCTCTACCCGGCCTGGGAGTAGGCGTTCATAAGGGGTTCACGGAGAGAGGCTACCCGGTTCACCGACCTTCCCGCGGGCTGGGGTTCGGCCTTAGGGCCGGGAGGTGAGTGAAGATGCGAGGCACGCTTTGGACGCTAACTTCAGCGGCGGTGGCGGTGCTTTTGGGAATGGGTGTGGCGCAGGTGGGCGCTTCCCCCCTGATGCCCCAAGAACGCGAGGGGCTCTTGTGGATGCGGGAGGAGGAGAAGCTGGCGAGGGACGTGTACCTGACCTTGGGCAAGCTCTACCCCATCCCGGCCTTCCAGAACATTGCCCGCAGCGAGGAACAACACATGGCCGCGGTGGCGCGCCTGCTCACGGCCTACGGCCTGCCCGATCCGGCCCAAGGTAAGGGCGTGGGCGAGTTCAGCAACCCCGAGCTGGCCCGGCTGTACCAGGAGCTTGTGGTCAAGGGGCAGGCTTCCCTCCAGGCCGCCTTGGCGGTGGGGGCCTACTTAGAGGAGCTGGACATCCAAGACCTGCGGGTGCGCTTGGCGCAGACCCAGCGGCCCGACATCGTGGCGGTGTACCAGAACCTCATGCAAGGTTCTTGGAACCACCTGAGGGCCTTTGCGGGAAACCTTTCGGCCATCACCAAGGAACCCTACCGGGCCCAGCTGCTCTCCCAGGCGGAGGTGGATGCGGCCTTGAAGCGTTCCCCAGGTCGTCCCTAGGCGCAGTCCGGGCAGCGGCCAAAGACCGTCACCTCGTGCCCCTCGGCCTGGAAGCCGGGGGGAAGGTGGGTGAGGGCCAGGTCGCAGCCCAAAAGCTCGTAGACCCGGCCGCACAGGCGGCAGAGGAAGTGGTGGTGGTGCTCCCTGCCCGCGGGCTCGTAGCGGGAGGGTTCGCCGGGGAGGGCCACCGGGGTGAGGAAGCCCTCCTCCACCAAGCCCTTCAGGGTGCGGTACACGGTGGCCAGGCCCAAGGAGGGCACCTTCCTCCTGGCCAGCTCCAGGACCTCCTGGGGGGAAAGGGGGCGGCCCGCCTCCAAAAAGGCCTCCCGGATGGCCCGCCGTTGCCGGGTGGAGCGCTCCATGGTCCTAGGATAGCAAGTTGAGAAGAAGTTTTCATCCTAGCCGGGTAGAGTGGCGGTATGCGCCTTTGGATCCTTTTGGCGTTTCTCCTTCCCGCCCTGGCCCAGGGGGATGGGGGGTACCTGGTGGGAAGGATACTGGCCCTCGAGGCCCAGCGGGGTGTGGCCCTGGTGGAGGCGGAGGGGAGGAGGCTGGAGGCCTTATTGCCCGCGGATGGGGGGCACTACCGGGTGGGCCAGCGGGTGGTCTTGTACCGGGAAGGGGACAGGACCTATGTCACCGAGCCCGACCGCATCCCCTGGCTTCTCGGCCTTTTGGGCCTGTTTGCTCTCCTGGCCGCCCTACTGGGCCGGGGGAAGGGGGTGAGGGGGCTTCTCGGCACCTTCCTTAGCCTTTTGGTGGTGGTCTACGGGGTGGTTCCCCAGGTGGCGGCGGGAGGGAATCCCCTTCTCTACGCCTTTTTGGGAAGCGTGGGGGTGCTCCTTCTCACCGTCTACCTGGTCCACGGGGTGAACCGGAAGACCACCGCCGCCCTTTTGGGCACCCTGGCCTCGGTGGCCTTCGTCCTCCTCCTGGCCCTCTTCTTCACCCGGGCCATGGGGTTTACCGGCCTGGCCTCGGAGGAGGCCCTCCTCCTCCGGCAGTGGGGGGGTGTGGACCTCCTCTCCCTCTTCCTGGCGGCGGTGGCGGTGGGGGCTTTGGGGGCCCTCACCGACGTGACCGTGACCCAGGCGGCGGTGGTCCAGGCCTTGAGCCACGCCAACCCCCGCTTTGGCCTTGGGGAGCTCTACCGGAGGGGGATGGAGGTGGGCTACGACCACATCGGCAGCCTGGTGAACACCCTGGTCCTGGCCTACACCGCGGGTTCCTTGCCCCTTTTCCTCCTCCTCACCAAGGACCCCACCCCCTTGCGCTTCCTCCTGAACACCGAGCCCTTCGCCGCCGAGATCGCCAGCATGGTCCTGGGCTCCTTGGGGCTCCTTATGGCGGTGCCCCTTACCACCCTGATGGCGGCCTGGTTCTTCCGGGGGGGAAGGGGCGGGCCTCCCGAGGACCACGGCCACGCCCATTAGGGGGGAGGCGGGTTCCTGGCATAATGGAAACCATGCGCCTATTGCACACCGCGGACTGGCATTTGGGCAAGGTATTAAAGGGGGTGGACCGCACCGAGGAGATCGGGGCGGCGTTGCAAACCCTTCTGGAGATGGTGGCCAAGGAGGGGGTGGACCTGGTGGTGGTTTCCGGGGACCTCTTTGACCGCCCCCAGGTCTCCGCCGAGGCCGAGGCCATGGCGGTGGAGTTTTTTCTGCGCCTTAAGGAGCTTGGGGTTCCCGCCTTGGTCATCGCCGGCAACCACGACCCCAAGGAGCGCCTCGAGGCCCTCGCTCCCCTCTTCGCCCTGGCGGGGGCGGAGGTGCGGGGAAGGCCCCTCTTTAAGGAGGAAGGGGGGGTGGTGGAGGTGGGGGGGCTTAGGGCGGCCCTTCTGCCCTTCGTGTCGGAGCGCATCCTGGTGAAGAAGGTTTTGCAGGAGGCGGAGGAGCGCCACCGCACCTACGCCGAGGCTATGCGGCGGATCCTCGCCAACCTGGAAAGCCCCCTCATGCTAGGGCACTTTGCCCTGGAGGGGGTTCGCCCCGGGGCAGGGGAGTTCGCCTTCCACCTCACGGGAAGCTACGCCGTTCCCCCTTCCGCCCTGCCCCTGGGGGCCCGTTACGTGGCCTTGGGCCACATCCACCGCCAGCAGCAGGTGTCGGAGGCCCCCGTGGCCTGGTATGCGGGAAGCCTCATCCAGCTGGACTTCGGCGAGGGGGAGGAGGCGGAGCGGGGGGTTTTGCTGGTGGAGGTGCCCGAGAGGGGGCCGGTCCGGGTCCACCCCGTAAGGGAGCGTTGGGGGAAGCCCCTCAAGACCTTCCGCCTCCGCCCCGAGGAGCTGGACGGCAGGCTTCGGGAGCTGGAGCGCTTTCCCGGATACCTCAAGGTGGTGGTGGAGGGCAGGCTTTCCCCGGCGGTGAAGGAGCGGCTTTTCCAGGGGCTTCCCCGTCTCCTGGCCCTGGAGACCGCTGGGGTCTTGGAGGAGGAGGGTGGGGCCTTGGGTCCCGAGCTTGGCCTGGTGGAGGCCTACGAGCGCTACCTGAAGGAACGGGGGCGGGAGGAGGAAGGGCTTCTGGAGCGGTTCGGCCAGGTGCTCAAGGAGGTGGAGCTTGAGGCCCTTGCGCCTGGAGCTTGAGGGGTTTGGCCCTTACCGGGAGCGGCAGGGGGTGGACTTCTCCGATGTGGAGCTTTTTGCCATCACCGGGCCCACGGGAAGCGGAAAGAGCACCCTCCTGGACGCCGTGGCCTTTGCCCTGTATGGGGTGGTGCCCCGGGTGGGGCGGAACGTGGGGAGCCTGGTCCACCCGGGGGCCAGCGAGGCCCGGGTGCGCCTCACCTTCCAGGTGGGGGGAAGGGTCTACCGGGTGGAGCGGGTCCGGGGAAGGAGGAGCGAAGCCAGGCTCTTCCAGGTGGAGCCCACCGGGGAGAGGCTTCTTCCCCTGGAGACCCTCGAGGCCCTGAACCAGGCCTTGGAGGACCTTTTGGGCCTCAACTACGAGGCCTTCACCCGGGCCCTGCTCCTTCCCCAGGGGGAGTTTGACCGTTTCCTTAAGGGGGAGGCCAAGGAGAGGCGGAGGATCCTCCTGGACCTCTTTGAGCTTTCCCGGCTGGAGAGGGCCCGGGACAAGGCGGCTTCCCGCAGGGCGGCCCTCCTGGAGGAGAAGGGCCGGCTGGAGGGGGAGCTTGCGGGGCTTCTTGGGGCGAGCCTCGAGGCCAAGGAGGACCTGGAAAGGAGGCTTGCGGACCTGGCCCAGGAGATCGCCCGCTGGCAACGGGAGGAAGGCCGCCTGGAGAAGGCCCTTGAGGAGATGAGGGGCCTTCGGGACTTCCTCCGGCGCAAAGGGGAGTTGGAAGGCCGCCTGGGCCGCCTTCGGGCCGAGGCCTCCCGGATGGAGGAGCTGGAGGAAAGGCTGAGGAAGGCGGAGGCGGCGGAGGCCGCCCTCCCCCTTTGGCAGGACCTGAGGAGGAAGGAGGAGGCCCTGGCGGCCACCCGCCGGAAGCTGGAGGCGGTGCAGGCAAGCCTGGCCCGCTTGGCGGAGGAGCGCCGGGCCCTGGCCTTTGACCCCAAGGCCCTAAAGGAGGCGCAAAGGGCGTTGCTGGAGGCGGAGGGGCTAAAGGCCTTGGAGGGCCTTTGGCGGCGGGTGGGGGTTAGGGAGCACCCTGCCCCCAGGGTGGGCCTTTCCCCCGAGGCCTATGGGGAGGCCCTGGAATCCCTTTTGCAGAGGGAAGCACTTTTGGCGGAGAAGGAGCGGGGGTTGGCCCATCTGCTGGAGGCGCAACGGCGGCTTAAGGAAAAGCAGGAGGCCTTGGGCCAGCTCAAGGAGGCCCTGGAGCGCCTGGTGGCGGAGGGGGGGCAGGCCCGCGCCCAGGTGGAGGCCTTGGAGAGGGCCCGGAAGGGGGCCGAGGCCCACCGGCTTCGGCAGGAACTCGTGGAGATCGGGAGGCAACGGGGGCTTTTAGAGGCGGAAAAGGAGCGCCTGGAGGCGGAACTCGCCCACCTGGCCCAGGAGGAGCGGCGGCTTGGCCTCCTGGCCTACCGCGACCTTTTGCGCCCAGGGGAGCCCTGCCCCCTTTGCGGGGGCGTGGTCCACGGCCTGCCCCCGGCGCCCGCGGGGCATGGGGCTAACGCCCTCAGGGAAAGGCGGGAGGAGGCGGATAAGGCCTTGCGGGGGGTCCTGACCCGGCTTGGGGCCCTGGCGGGGGAGGAGAGGGCCAAGCGGGAGGCCCTGGAGGCCCTGGGGGTGGAGCCCGTCCCCGGGGATGTCCAGGCCTTGGAGGAGGCCCTTTTGGAGGCGCAAGCCAGGCTTCAGGAGCTGCGGGAAAGGTACAGGGAAACACAGGGGGAGGCCCGGGCCCTCGAGGAGGAGGTGGGGCGGCTTTCCCAGGAGGTCGGGCGTTGGCGGCAGGCGCTTTCCGGCCTGGAGGGGGAGTTTGGCCCCCTAACGGACCTCCCTGAGCAGGAGGCGGCTTGGAAAGCCCTCCGGGAAGCCCTGGCCTCCTTGCGGCAGGAGAAGGAGGCCTTGGGGGCTGGGCTTTACCGCCTGCTTTGGGAAAGGACGGGGGGAAGGCCGGTGGCGGAGCTGGTCGCGAGGCTTTCCCGCAGGCTGGAGGAGCTTGAGCAAAAGGAAAAGCAAGACCGCGATCTGGCCCAGGCCCTGGAGGAGGCTTCCCGCTCCCTGGCGGGGCTTTTGGCCCAGGAGGCGGAGCAGAAGAAGGCCCTTGAGGAGGCCCAAGGCCGGGTCTTGGGCCTGATGCCCGAGGAGGAGGCCAAGGCCCTTTACCTTTCCCCTGAGGAGCGGGAGGCTTTGGCGAGGAGGGTCCAGGCCCACCGGGACGAGCTGGCCCAGGTGGAAGCCCTCCTTAAGGAGGCGGAGCGGGAGGCCAGGGCCCGTTTTCCCGGCCCGCTTCCTTCCCTGGGGGAGGTGGAGGCGCGCTTGGTGGAGGCGGAGGCGGCGCTTTCCCACCTGCGGCAGGACCTGGAGGCCAAGAAGGCGGAGAAGGCGGTCCTGGAGGAGCGGCTCAGGGAGCTGGAGGAAAAGCACAAGCGCCGCCGGGAACTGGAGGCCCGTCTGGCGGAGGTGGTGCGGGAGGTGGATCTTTGGGAGAAGCTGGCCTTTGATCTGCAGCAGAACAACTTTCCCGCCTACCTCCTGGGCCTTCGGCAAAGGAACCTGGTGGATCGGGCGGATGAGCTCATGGCCATCCTTTCCACAGGCCGCTACCGCCTCCGCTCCAAGGGGGATGAGTACCAGGTCCTGGACCTCTGGACCGAGGCGGTGCGTCCGGTGAAGACCCTTTCCGGAGGGGAAAGCTTCCTGGCCAGCCTCTCCTTGGCCTTAGCCCTTTCCGAGGAGCTTTCCCGGGGGCGGCTTGGGGCTTTGTTTTTGGACGAGGGCTTCGGCACCCTGGACCCGGAGACCCTGGAGACGGTGGCGGGGGTGCTGGAGGCCCTTCCCACCCGGGGGCGGCTGGTGGGGATCGTCACCCACGTGGAGGCCTTGGCGGTGCGGCTCCCGGCCAGGCTCGTGGTGCGGAAGCACCCCTCGGGAAGCCGGGTGGAGTGGGCGTGAAGTTCCCCTTGGGTTTATGGAACCCCCTTTCCCCATAAAGGGAAAGAGAGTTTTGACCCTACCAAACCCCATACCCTAAGGGGTATGGTGAGGTCGCCCGGAAACCGTAAGCTTGGCCCTCCCGGGCAAGGAGGTGTGCCGTGAAAAAGGCCAAGGACATCATGTCCACCGAGGTGGTGAAGATCCAGGGGTCGGCCACGGTGAAGGAGGCCATCAACCTCATGAAGGAAACGGGCCTCCGCGCCCTCGTGGTGGACCGCCGGAGCGAGGAGGACGCCTACGGCATCGTCACGGAGACCGATATCGTCTACAAGGTCATCGCCTACGGCAAGGACCCCGCCACGGTTCAGGTGCACGAGATCATGACCAAGCCGGTGATCACCGTGAACCCTGACCTGGCGGTGGAGTACGTGGCCCGCCTCTTCGCCAACACCGGGATTCGCCGGGCCCCCGTCATCCAGGGGGAGGTGATCGGCATCGTTTCCGTGACGGACATCCTACGCAAGGCGGTGTTCTGAGTACCCCCTATACCCCGTCGTGGCCCAAGCCACGACGGGGGCCCTTGCCTTGGGGGGTAACCAGAAAGGCTACCCTTCCTTGACTTGGTTTAAGACCCTTTGTAAACTGCAGGCGGAGGTGAACAATGCGGCGGTTAATCGCCATCGTTTTGCTCTTGGGTCTGGCCCTGGCCCAGGGCCTCGAGGCCCTCTGGAAGGCGGTGGAGGTGCCGGGAGGGGTATGCGCCGATGGCTCCCCTTATCGGTTCTACGTGAGCCCGGGGGACCCCAGGAAGGTGGTGATCGACTTCCAGGGGGGTGGGGCCTGCTGGGACGCCGCCACCTGCGGCCCCCAGAGCCAGACCTACCGCAAGCGGGTGGATGTCCAGGAGCTTCTTTTGGCCCAGGGCATTTACAACCGCATCAGCGTGGCCAACCCCTTTTTTGGCTGGACCCACGTCTTCGTGCCCTACTGCACGGGGGATCTCCATGTGGGCCGGGCCACGGTGGACTACGGGGGCTTTAGGGTCCACCACCAGGGGGCCAGGAACGCCCTGGCGGCCTTGGAATACGTGTTCCGCAACCACACGAACCCAGAGAGGGTCTTCGTGACCGGTTGCTCCGCTGGGGCCTACGGGGCGGTGTTCTGGGCGGATAAGGTCCTTGCCACCTACAAAAACGCCCAGGTGGCGGTCTGCGGGGATGCGGGGGTAGGGGTGCGCACCCGGGACTTCCCCGGCTTCCGCGTCTGGAACTCGCGCCTGCCCGAGCTTCCTGGCCTTTCCCAGGACCCAGAGGTGGGGGAGATCTACCTGGCCTTGGCCAAGGCCTTCCCCAAGACCCGTATCGCCCAGTACACCACCCTTCTGGACGGCACCCAGATCTTCTTCTACGGCCTCATGAAGGGGGAGCGGGCCCCCTCCGAGGCCACCGCCCGGGAGTGGGCCGAAGGGGCCATGAGGGCGGTCCTTGCCCCGGCCCAGGCGGAAAACTACACCTTCTACCTGGCCCCGGGGGGCCAGCACTGCATCCTGCCCCGCCCTGAGCTGTACACCTTGAAGGTGGGGGAGGTTGCCTTCCTGGAGTGGCTTAGGGCCCTGGCGGAGGGGAAGGCGCCGCCTAGAGTGCGCCCTTGAGGCCGAAGGCGGCGAACCAGGCCCTAAGCTCCGGGAAGAGTTCCAGCAGGACCCTGTGCCCCTTTTTCCGGTCCAGGGGGGCGGCCTGGAGGAAGGCCAGGAGAAGGCCGTCCCCCTTCGTTTCCAGAAGTTCTTGGGACTTGAGGGTGAACTGGGCCTGGAACCAGAGGGCGCTTTTCAGGTCCCCCCGCCTCCTCTCGTAGGCGGAGAGGCTTCGCCTTTCCGGCTCGAGGCGGCTCAGGTGGCGGCAGAAGGCCAGGAGGGATGCCGCCAGGTCGGGCCTGGCCTTGGTGAGGCCCAGGAGGAAAAGGTAGTTGGCCACGAACTCGTCCAGCCACCTGGCCCCGGTCCTGAGGCGCCAGGCCACCTGGAGGGCGTGGGCGTACTCGTGGCCCAGGTTCAGGTCCAAGAAGGCGGGGATCTCCATGGGAGGGGGCCCCAGGGGAAGCAGGGCCTCGCGGAAGCGGTGGAGGAGCCTTTCGGGGTAGGTGAGGGGGGCGAAGAGGGAAAGCCTTCCCCCCTCGCTTCGCTGGAAGGCTAGGCCGTAGGGGTAGGGGAGGAGGGCCCGCCAGTCCCCCTCGGAGAGGACGTAAAGGGTCACGGGGGGCACCGGGGCATAAGGGGTGTAGGCCTCCCGCAGCTCCAGGAGGTAGCGCCGGAGGCTTTCGGCCCTCAGGACCCCCCCCTCGGAGGCGAAGGCGGGGATATGGGGATGGGGCAGGGCCTTCATCCCTCACCCCCTGGCGAGGATTGGCCCAGGCCCCACCATCCCCTAGATGACCTCCCGGAAGCCGATGCGTTCCGCCTGGGCCCGGAGCTCCTCCTTAAGGGTCTGGTGCTGGGGCAAGGAGAGGTCCGGGTCCATCTCCAGAATGCGCTTGGCCAGGGCCCGGGCTTGCTCGATGATCTCGGTGTCCTGGGAGAGGTCCCCAAGCTTCAATTCCGGGTAGCCGGACTGCCGGGTGCCCCTGAGCTCCCCAGGGCCCCTCAGCTTCAGGTCCATCTCCGCGATGTAGAAGCCGTCGTTGGACTCCTCCAGGACCCGGAGGCGCTTGAGGGTCTTCTGGCTGGCCTCCCCGGCGATCAGGATGGCGTAGCCTTCCAGCCCCCCCCGTCCCACCCGGCCCCTGAGCTGGTGGAGCTGGGCCAGGCCGAAGCGCTCGGCGTTTTCCACCACGATGAGGCTGGCCTTGGGGATATCCACCCCCACCTCCACCACGGTGGTGGACACCAGGAGGTCAAAGGCCCCCTGGCGGAAGGCCTCCATGACGCTATCCTTTTCCCGGGCGGGCATCTTGCCGTGGAGAAGGGCCATGCGCACCCCGGGGAGAAGGCCCTTGAGCTCCTCGTAGAGGGCGGTGGCCGCCTTCAGGTCCAGTTCCTCGGACTCCTCAATGGCCGGGGCCACCACGAAGACCTGGTGCCCCTTTTTCACCTCCTCCCGGGCGAAGGCGTAGGCCTGGAGGCGGAGGCGGTGGGGGAGGACCTTGGTCTTCACGGGCTTGCGCCCTGGGGGCATCTCGTCCAGGAGGCTCACCTCGAGGTCCCCATAAAGGGTCAGGGCCAGGGAGCGGGGGATGGGGGTGGCGGACATCACCAGGACGTCGGGGGGGACCTTGGCCAGCTTCAGGAGGGCCCGCCGCTGCAACACCCCGAAGCGGTGCTCCTCGTCCACCACCGCCAGGCCCAGGTCCCGAAACCCCACCCCCTCCTGGATGAGGGCGTGGGTGCCCACCGCCACCTGGGCCTCCCCGGAAAGGAGCCTCTGGATGGCCCCTTCCTTCTCCTTGGGGGTCATGGAGCCCAGGAGGAGTTCCACCCTTACCCCTAAGGGGAAAAGGTACCGGGTTAGGTTCTGGTGGTGCTGCTTGGCCAGGATCTCCGTGGGGGCCATGAGGGCCCCCTGGGCCCCGTTCATGGCCGCCAGGTAGAGGGCGTAAGCGGCCACCACCGTCTTGCCCGAGCCCACATCCCCCTGGAGGAGGCGGGCCATCTGCCTGGGGCTTTGCATGTCCCGGGCGATCTCCCCCATGACCCGTTCCTGGGCCCGGGTGAGGGGGAAGGGGAGGCCCTTCTTGAAGGCCTCCGTCCAGGCTTCCTCCACCTTGAAGCTCCGCCCCAGGACCAGGCCCCCCGCGTCCAGGAGGGCTTTGAGCTCCAAGAGCACGTACTCGTCAAACTTGAGGCGAAGGAGGGCCTTTCTCAAGGCCTCCTCGTCCTCGGGGAAGTGGATCTGGCGAAGGGCCTCGGCGTAGGGGAGGAGGCGGTGCTCCTCCCGGTACGGCTCCAGGGGGTCGGGGAGGGGGAGGGCCATCTCCAGGGCCCGGTGCACGGTGCGGCGCAAGAAGGCCTGCCCGATCCCCTCCTTGGCGGGGTAAATGGGCACGATCCTCCCCGTGGAGAGGGACTCGGTGCCCTCGTTTTCAAAGTGCTCCACGTAAAGCTGCACCCTAGGGCGCCGCTGCACCCTGCCCGTGACGATCAGGGTCTCCCCCTCCTGGATCTGGGAGAGGACCCAGGTCTGGTTGAACCAGACCAGGGTGATGGGGAAGCCCCAGGCGTCCTGGGCCCTAACCTGCACCAGCTGCATCCCCTTCTTGGGGGTTTTCACCAGCTCCTTGGCCAGGACCCTCACGGCGAGGGTGGCCTTCTGGCCCTCCTCCAGGAAGCGGACCCCGGGGAGGGTCCTGCGGTCCTCGTAGCGGCGGGGGTAGTAGTGGAGGACGTCCCGCACCGTGTGCAGGGAAAGCTCCCCCAGCCTTTTCCGGCTTTGCGGGGGGACCAGGAGGTGGGCGGGGTCCTGGGGGGTGAGCCGGGGGGAAGGGGCGGGGGCCACCCCTCCCTTGGGCGGGGCCACCAGGCCGTCCTTGAGGAAGCGGAGGGCCTCCATCAGGACCTTCTTGCGCTCCTCCGGGGTCTTCCCCCCGTACCCTTGGAAAAGCCTCTGGAGCTGAGGGAAGGGCTTGGCCAGGTTTTGGATGAGGCTCTCCAGGCCCCCCACCACCACCTGGTCCCGGGCGCCATCCCTCAGCTCCCGCAGGATGGGCCGGAAGAGCCTTTCCCGGAGTTCCCCTTCCCTCACGCCCTCCATGATACCCTTAGGCCTGTGAGCCGCGTGGAGCGATTGCCGAATGGGCTTTTGCTGGCCCTCGAGGAGCGGGACTACCCCGGGGTGGCCTTCGGCCTCCTGGTGCCCGCCGGGGCGGTGAACGAGCCCGAGGGGCTTCTTGGGGCCAGCTCCCTCCTGGAGGGGTGGCTTTGGAAGGGGGCTGGGGAGCTGGACGCCTTGGGGCTGGCCCGGGCCCTGGATGCCTTGGGCGTTAGGCGGCAGAGCGGGGCGGGGCTGGAGTACACCCTCTTCTCCGCCGCCTTCTTGCCGGAGGCCCTGGAGGAGGTCTTCCGGATCTATGCCCTCCTCCTCCTTAGGCCCAGGCTTCCCGAGGAGGGCTTTGAGGCGGTGAGAAGCGTGGCCCTGCAGGCCCTTCTCTCCCAGGAGGACCAGCCCGCCCGGAAGCTTTTCTCCGAGCTCAGGAAAAGGGTCTTCCTCTCCCCCCACGGCCGGGACCCCTTGGGGGAGGAGGAGGATCTAAAAAGGGCCACGCCCCAGGCGGTGCGGGAGGACTACCGTCGGCGCTACACCCCCAGGGGGGCCATCCTGGCGGTGGCGGGAGGGGTCTCCTGGGATAGGCTTTTGGGGGCCCTGGAGCCCCTTATGGCCTGGGAGGGGGAGGAGGCCTGGTACCCGGAGCCCAGGCTTGCCGAGCCCCAGCGCTTTGTCCTCAGGCGCTCCACCGCCCAGGTGCAGATCGGCCTGGCCTACCCCGACGTGGGCCCCGAGGATCCCCGGTTCTACGCCGCCCGGCTGGCCTTGGAGGTGCTCTCCGGGGGCATGTCTAGCCGCCTTTTCACCGAGGTGCGGGAGAAGAGGGGCCTGGTCTATGCGGTGAGCGCCTTCCCCGCCGGGGTGAGGGGCCAGGGCCTCCTCATGGCCTATGGGGGCACCACCAAGGAGAGGGCCGGGGAGACCCTGAGGGTCATGCTGGCGGAGATGGAGCGCCTGGCGGAAGGGGTCACGGAGGAGGAGCTTTCCCGGGCCAAGGTGGGCCTGAAGACCGCCTTGGTGATGGCGGACGAGTCCATCCGTAGCCGGGCCGCCTCCATGGTGCGGGACCTCTTCATGCTGGGGCGGATCCGGCCCCTTTCCGAGATCGAGGAGGCCATAGAGGGTACGGGCCTCGAGGCGGTGAACGCCTTCTTGCGGGAACACCCCTACCGCAACCCCTGGGTGGGGCTTCTGGGCGAGGTGGACGATGTTTCGTGAGGCTGAGCTGAAAAATGGCCTTAGGGTCATCGCGGAGGTGCTTCCCGAGGCGCGGAGCGTGGCCTTGGGCTACTTCGTGAGGACGGGGGCGCGGGATGAGGCCCCGGAGGAGAGCGGGGTAAGCCATTTCCTGGAGCACATGGTGTTCAAGGGCCCGGAAGGGATGAGCGCCTGGGAGGTGAACCTGGCCTTTGACCGCCTGGGGGCCCAGTACAACGCCTTCACCTCCGAGGAGGCCACGGTCTACTACGGGGCGGTCCTGCCCGAGTTCGCCCTCTCCCTGCTGGAGCTCTTCTCCCGGCTCCTGCGCCCTGCCCTGCGCCAGGAGGACTTTGACACCGAGAAGAAGGTGATCCTGGAGGAGATCGCCCGCTATCAGGACCGCCCGGGCTTTATGGCCTACGACTGGGCCCGGGCCCGCTTCTTCCAGGGGCACCCCTTGGGGAATAGCGTCCTGGGCACGGTGGAGAGCATCACCGCCCTCACGCGGGAGGCCATGGCCGCCTACCACGCGAGGCGTTACCTTCCGGGGAACATGGTTTTGGCCGCCACGGGGAAGGTGGATTTTGAGGCCCTGGTGGCCGAGGCGGAGCGGCTTACGGCGGACTGGCCCCTGGGGGAGGCGGGAAGAGCCTACCCTCCCCTAGACCCTGCCCAGGGGGTGGTGGAGAACCCCTACGAGAAGGCCCGGGCCCTCTACCTGGTGGGCCTTTTCCCCGGGGTCGGCTACCAGGAGGAGGAGCGTTTTGCCGCCCAGGTGCTGGCCCACCTCCTGGGGGAGGAGGGCTCGGGGCGGCTCCACTTCGCCCTGGTGGACGCGGGCCTGGCGGAGACGGCCTCCTTTGGCCACGAGGAGGCCGACCGGGCAGGCTTCTTCCACGCCTACGTGCAGGCGGACCCAGGGAACAAGGAGGCGGTGTTGGCCGTCCTTCAGGAGGCCCTTGACCGGATCGCCCTCGAGGGCGTGGGGGAGGAGGAGGTGGAAAAGGCCAAAACCCCCTTGGCCACAGGCCTGGTCTTTGCCGGGGAGACCCCCATGGGGAGGCTTTTCCACCTGGGGATGGAGTACCTGTACACGGGCCAATACCTCTCCCTGGCCCAGGTGAAGGAAAAGGTGCTCCAGGTGGGGGCCAGGGAGGTCAACGCCCTTTTGGAGAGGGGCCTTTTGCGGAGGGGCCTCTACTACCTGGTGCTACCCCATGGAGCCTAGGGCGCTGGGGGCGGCCCTCCTCACCATCCTCCTCTGGGCCAGCGCCTTCGCCGGCATCCGGGCGGGGCTCCAGGGCCTGGGCCCAGGGCACCTGGTCCTCCTCCGCTTTTTGGTGGCCAGCGCCCTTTTGCTCCTCTATGCCCGGCTCCAGGGGCTTCGCCCCCCCAGGAGGGAGGACCTTCCCCGGCTTTTCCTCCTGGGGTTTTTGGGCATCACCGTGTACCACACCGCCTTGGCCTACGGGGAGCTCACGGTGAGCGCGGGGGCGGCAAGCCTCCTCATCGCCACCGGGCCGGTGTTCACCGCGCTTCTGTCCTACGTCTTCCTGGGGGAGCGCCTTAAGCCCGCGGGGGTTTTGGGTTTTTCCCTGGCCCTGGCGGGCTCCTTGCTCATCGCCGTGGGGGAGGGGGGAGGGGTGTCCCTTAGCCCGGGGGCCTTTCTGATCCTGCTTTCCGCCCTCTCCACCTCCTTCTACTTCGTCTGGCAAAAGCCCCTCTTCTCCCGCTACAGCAGCCGGGAGATGACGGTCTACACCCTGGTTTTGGGCACGCTTCCCCTTCTCGTCTTCCTCCCCGGCCTGGGGGAGGCCCTGCGCGCCGCACCCCGACCGGCCCTCTACAGCGCCCTCTACCTGGGCGTCTTCCCCGGGGCCTTGGCCTACCTCACCTGGACCTATGCCCTTTCCCGCACCCCCGCCTCCCGCCTGGCCAGCTTCCTTTACCTTTCCCCCGTCTTGGCCATCCTCATCGCCTACCTTTGGCTGGGGGAGGTGCCCTCCTTCCTTTCCCTCCTGGGCGGGGCCTTGGCCCTGGTGGGCGTCCTTTTGGTGAACCTCAGGGGCGTAAAATAGCCCGAGAGGTGCGGTATGGAGGTTAAGCGGATCGGCGTGGTGGGCGCGGGGCAGATGGGAAGCGGCATCGCCCAGGTGGCGGCCCAGGCGGGGTTTGAGGTGGTGCTGGTGGACGTGGCGGAAAGCTTCCTGGAGCGGGGCCTTGCCGCCATCCGGCGTTCTTTGGGCAAGTTCTTGGAGAAGGGCAGGCTAACCCAGGAGGCCCGCGACGAGGCCTTGGGGCGCATCCGCACCAGCCTGCGCTTGGAGGATTTGGCGGAAGCGGACCTCGTCGTGGAGGCTATCGTGGAGGACGAAGGGGAGAAGCGCCGCCTCTTTGAGCGCCTGGGAAGCCTGGTGAAGCCCGAGGCCATCCTGGCCAGCAACACCTCCTCCATCCCCATCACCGCCTTGGCCCGCTACTCGGGAAGGCCCGAGCGCTTCATCGGCATGCACTTCTTCAACCCCGTGCCCCTCATGGGGCTGGTGGAGGTGATCCGGGGGGAGCTCACCTCCGAGGAAACCCGGGACGTGGTGGTGGAGGTGGCGAGGCGCATGGGGAAGACGCCCCTCGAGGTCCAGGACTACCCCGGCTTCGTTTCCAACCGCCTCCTGATGCCCATGATCAACGAGGCCATCGAGGCCCTCAGGGAAGGGGTGGCCACCAAGGAGGCCATCGACGGGGTCATGCGCCTGGGGATGAACCACCCCATGGGCCCCTTGGAGCTTGCCGACCTCATCGGCCTGGACACCTGCTTGGCCATCATGGAGGTGCTCCACCGGGGCTTTGGGGACGACAAGTACCGCCCCTCCCCCCTTCTCCGCCGCATGGTGCAGGCGGGGCTTTTGGGCCGCAAGACGGGGCGGGGGTTTTACACCTACGACGAGAAAGGGAACAAGGTGGGCTGAGGGGCAGGCCACCCGTTGGAAAGCCTTCCATGGGGGGATAAACTGGACCCATGGAGCTTCCACGCGCCTACGGGTTGCTGCTGCACCCCACGAGCCTCCCTGGGCCCTACGGCATCGGGGTCCTGGGGAACGAGGCCCGGGCCTTCCTCCATTTCCTCCACCGGTATGGGGCCCGCTATTGGCAGGTCCTCCCCCTGGGCCCCACGGGGTACGGGGACTCCCCTTACCAGGCCTTCAGCGCCTTTGCCGGTAACCCCTACCTCATCGACCTCAGGCCCCTGGCGGAGGCGGGGTATCTGCGCCTCCAGGACCCCGGCTTTCCTGAGGGCCGGGTGGACTACGGGGGGCTTTACGCCTGGAAGTGGCCGGTGCTTAGGGAGGCCTTCCGGGGTTTCCAGGGGCGGGCTAGCCGGGAGGAGAAGGAGGCCTTCCAGGCCTTCTGGGAACGGGAAAGGGGTTGGTTGGACGACTACGCCCTCTTCATGGCCTTGAAGGCCCACCACGGGGGGCTTCCCTGGAACCGCTGGCCCCTGCCCCTGCGCCTAAGGGAGGAAGGGGCCTTGCGGGAGGCGAAGGAAAGGCTTTCCCAGGAGGTGGCCTTCCACGCCTGGACCCAGTGGCTTTTCTTCCAGCAATGGCAGGCCTTGAGGGAGGAGGCGGAGGCCTTGGGCCTTTCCCTGATCGGGGACATGCCCATCTTCGTGGCGGAGGACTCGGCGGAGGTCTGGGCCCACCCCGAGTGGTTCCATCTGGATGAGGAGGGAAGGCCCACCGTGGTGGCCGGGGTACCGCCCGACTACTTTTCGGAAACGGGCCAGCGCTGGGGGAATCCCCTGTACCGCTGGGAGGTGTTGGAGAAGGAGGGCTTCTCCTTCTGGATCGCGCGTCTAGGAAAGGCCCTCCAGCTTTTCCACCTGGTGCGCATCGACCACTTCCGCGGCTTTGAGGCCTACTGGGAGATCCCCGCCTCCTGCCCCACGGCGGTGGAGGGGCGCTGGGTGAAGGCCCCGGGGGAGAAACTTTTCCAGAAGATCCAGGAAACCTTCGGCCAGGTGCCCATCCTGGCGGAGGACCTGGGGGTGATCACCCTGGAGGTGGAGGCCCTGAGGGAGCGGTTTGGCCTGCCCGGGATGAAGGTCCTGCAGTTCGCCTTTGATGGGGGCAGGGAAAACCCCTTCCTGCCCCACAACTACCCCCCCCATGGCCGGGTGGTGGTCTACACGGGCACCCACGACAACGACACCACCTTGGGCTGGTACCGCACCGCCACCCCCCACGAAAGGGCCTTCCTGGAGAGGTACCTGGCGGAGTGGGAAATCGGCTTCCGGGGGGAGGAGGAGGTGCCCTGGGCCCTCATGCATCTGGGGATGAAGTCGGTGGCGAGGCTGGCCATCTACCCGGTGCAGGACGTCCTGGCCCTGGGGAGCGAGGCCCGGATGAACTACCCTGGGCGCCCCTCGGGGAACTGGGCCTGGCGGCTTAGGCCGGGGGAGCTCACCCCTGAGCACGGGGAGCGGCTTCTCAGGATGGCCGAGGCCACGGGGCGGGCATAAAGGCCCCGCCGTGGCCCACGCCACGGCGGGGAAAAGGGGCGTGGCCTAACCCAAGGCCTTTTTCACCAGATCCACGATCTCGTCGATGGTGTCGGCCACGGGGATGCCCGCCTCGGCAAAGGCCTGGAGCTTGGACTCGGGGGTGCCCACGTTGCCCATGATGATGGCCCCGGCGTGGCCCATGCGCTTGCCCTTGGGGGCGCTCCGGCCGCCGATGAAGCCCACCACCGGCTTTTTCATGTTCTCCTTGATCCAGGCTGCCGCTTCCTCCTCGTCGGAGCCCCCGATCTCCCCGATGAGGACCACCGCCTCGGTCTCGGGGTCCTCGTTGAAGAGGGGGAGGAGGTCCTTGAAGGTGGTGCCGATCACGGGGTCGCCGCCAATTCCCACGGTGGTGGTGGTGCCGATCCCCGCCTGGGAGAGGGCGGCCGCCGCCTCGTAGGTGAGGGTGCCGGAGCGGCTGATGAGCCCCACCTTCCCCCGCTTGAACACGTGGCCGGGCATGATGCCGATCTTGGTCTCCTCGGCGCTGATGATGCCCGGGCAGTTCCCCCCGATGAGGCGGCTTCCTAAGGCCTTGATCTCCTCCACCGCCTTCACCATGTCCAGGGTGGGGATGCCCTCGGTGATGAGGACGATGAGGGGAATGCCGGCATGGGCCGCCTCGAGGGCCGCATCCGCCGCCATGGGGGCCGGCACGAAGATGATGGAGGCGTCAATGCGGTGGTGGGCCACGGCCTCCTTGACCGTGTCGTAGACGGGAAGGCCCAGGACCTCGCTTCCCCCCTTGCCCGGGGTTACCCCGGCCACCACCTGGGTGCCGTAAGCCAGCATCTCTTTGGTGTGGAACTGCCCCTCGCGCCCGGTGATGCCCTGGACCAGGACGCGGGTTTCGCGGTTCACCAGGATCACGCCGCACCTCCCACCATGGCCACGATGGCCTTCGCCGCCTCAATGGACGTGGGGTACATGTAGATGGGTTTGCCCTCCAGGAGCCTCTTGGCCTCCTCCTCCGCGGTCCCCGCCACCCGCATGACCACGGGCTTGGTGAGGAGGCCCTCCTCCAGGGCCCGGATGACACCCTTGGCCACCTCGTCCGCCCGGGTGATGCCGCCGAAGATGTTGATGAACACCCCCTTCACGTCGGGGTCCTTGAGGACCACCTTCAGGGCGTTGTAGACCACCTCCGCCTTGGCCCCGCCCCCGATGTCCAGGAAGTTGGCGGGCTTTCCCCCCACCCGGTTCACCAGGTCCAGGGTGTACATGACGAGCCCCGCCCCGTTCCCGATGATGCCGATGTTCCCCTGGAGCTTCACGTAGGCGAAGCCGTAGTTGCTGGCCTCCACCTCCAGGGGGTGCTCGGCCTCGATCTCCCTGAGCTCCGCCAGATCCGGGTGGCGGAAGAGGGCGTTGTCGTCCAGAACGATTTTGGCGTCGGCGGCCACCACCTGGCCGTCCGTGGTGACCACCAGGGGGTTGATCTCGGCGATGGCGGCATCCACCCCCTCGTAGGCCCGGTAGAGGGCCACCAGGACCTGGGCCAGCTTGTTGAGGTTGCCCTCGAGGCCCGCCCGCTTCACCATCTCCCGGGCCTCAAAGGCCCTGAAGCCCTTGTGGGGGTCTATCCAGAACTTGTGGATGGCCTCGGGGTTCCTTGCCGCCACCTCCTCGATGTCCACGCCCCCCTCCTTGGAGAGCATGAGGACCACCCGCTTCTGGGAGCGGTCCAGGATGAGGCCGGCGTAGTACTCCTTGGCGATGTCCACCGCCTCGGCCACCAGGACCTTCCTCACCGTGAGGCCCTTGATGTTCATCCCCAGGATGGCCTGGGCCTTCTCATAGGCTTCGGCCGGGGTGTCCGCCAGCTTCACGCCCCCGGCCTTGCCTCTGCCGCCCACGTGCACCTGGGCTTTGATGACCACCCGTTTGCCAAACTCCTCGGCGATCCGTTTGGCCTCGTCCGGGGTGTAGGCCACCTTGCCGGGAGGCACCGGCACCCCGTAGCGGGCCAGGATCTCCTTGGCTTGATACTCGTGCAGGTTCAAGCTCCACCTCCCTCGCCTTGGCGGGCCAAGGCCAAGGGGCATTATACCCTTCCCCCGGTTGGGCTAAGGGCGTGGGCTAAGGGGGAAAGGAGGCCCAAGGTGACCAAGGGGGGCGGGTGTTGAGTACCCCGTCGTGGCTTGTGCCACGGCGGGGGCCCCGAAAAGCCTTACGTATACTTCGTGGGGTTCTCCCTCACCTTCCTCTTCCTCCAAGGACAGGACTGGGCCCTTTGGCCGGTCCTGGGGATATTGGTGCCCCTGGGCCTTAGGCCCCGGCGGCGGGTTGGGCGAAGAAGAGCCGGCCCACCTGGGTCTGGATGGCCTGGGTGATGACCACCTCCACCTCCTGGCCCCGGTAGCGGATCCCCCCGTCCACCACCACCATGGAGCCGTCCTCCAGGTAGCCCACCCCCTGGTGGGGTTCCTTGCCCTCCTTCAGGATGAGGAGCTTCAGGGTATCCCCCACCTTGAGCTGGGGGCGGAGGGCCTGGGCCAGGGCCTGGACGGAAAGGGCCTTGATCCCGTAGATCTTGGCCATCTGCAACAGGGCCAGGTCGTTGCTCACCAAGGCGGCCCCCAGGTCCCGCGCCAGGAAGAGGAGCTTCTCGTCCACGCTCTCCCCCTTGGGCGTATCCTCCAGGACCTCGAGGGGCGCCACCTCCTTGAGCCTTTCCAGGGCTTCCAGCCCCCGCCTCCCCTTGGCCCGCTTGAGGGGATCGGGGCTATCGGCGAAGTGCTGGAGCTCCTTCAGCACGAAATGGGGCACGTAAAGGGGGCCTTCCAGGAAGCCCGTGGCCGCCACCTCGGCCACGCGCCCGTCCACCAGGACGCTGGTGTCCAACACCTTTCCCCCGAGGGGACGGGCGGGTCTTTGGGGAAGGCGCAGGTAGTCCTTGTATCCCAGGGCCAGGTAGCTGAAAAGCCCCACCAGGAAGAGGGCCAGGAGGAGGCTATGGTAGGGGGAAAACCCGGGTATCTGGGCCAGGAGGCTGGAAACCAACACGGTGAGGAGAAGCCCCAAGGTGGCCCCCAGGGTCAGGGCCACCGGCACCTCGGGGGGAAGTTCCCGGAGGCGCCGGGCCCACTTTTCCCAGAAGGTTTCCAACCTGGGGGCCAGAAGGACCCCGGCCAGGAAGCCCGCCAGGGTTAGGTAGAGGCGGTTGAGGGAAAGCAGGCCCGCGGAGCGGGGGAGAAGCCCCAAGCCCTCCAGGCTCACCGCCAGCTGGTAGCCGAGGAAGGCGAAAAGGAGGTGGAAGACGAGGCGGGGCCTCATCCCAGGTACTGCTCCACCGCTTTCCCCAAGGAGCGGGTGTTCCCCGGGTGGAGAAAATGGGAAAACCCCGCCCGTTCCCCTTCCCTAAGCCGCCTTTCCAAACCCATAACGCTCCGCACCTCGCCCAGAAGGCCCACCTCCCCCACCACCGCCAGGTCCGGGGGCAGGGCCCGGCCCACCACCGCAGAATACACCGCCAAGGCCACGGCCAGGTCCAGGCCCGGGTCCTGCACCCTCAGGCCCCCCGCCAGGTTCACGTAGATGTCCAGGCTGCCCAAGGGGAGGTTGAGCCGCCTTTCCAAGACCGCCAGGACCATGTCCACCCGCCTGGGGTCCAGGCCCTGCACCACCCGCCGGGGGGCGGGGAAGGGGGTTTTGGCGGCCAGGGCCTGGACCTCGAGGGCCAAGGCCCTTTCCCCGGCCAGGGCCAAGGCGATGGCGCTTCCCGGCACCCCGGTGGGCCTTTCCAGAAGGAAGGCCTCCGAGGGGTTTTTCACCTCCACCAGGCCCCCTTCCTCCATGCGGAAGACCCCGAGCTCCCCCACGGGGCCGAAGCGGTTCTTGGCGCTTCGCAGGACCCGGTAGACCCCGGCGGTTTCCAGGTAAAGGGTGGCGTCCACCGCATGCTCTATGCTTTTGGGCCCGGCCACCACCCCCTCCTTGGTCACGTGCCCCACCAAGAGGGTGGTGATGCCCTTCTCCTTGGCCAGGCGCACGAAGGCATGGGTGGCCTCCCGCACCGCCACCAGGCTGCCCGGGCTACCCCCTGCCTCAATGGTTTGTATGGAATCCACAAAAAGCACCTCAGGGGGGTCGCGCTCCAGGAGGGAGAGCAGGGGTTCTAAACGGGTTTCCTTGAGGAGGAGGAGGTCCTGGACCCCCAGCCTTCTGGACCGCAGCTTGATCTGGGCCGGGGATTCCTCCCCGGCCAGGTAGAAGGCCCTTTTGGGAAGGTGCTTGGCCAGCTCCAAGAGGAGGGTGCTCTTGCCCACCCCAGGTTCGCCCCCCAGGAGGACCACCTCCCCCGGCACGAACCCCCCGCCCAGGACCCGGTCCATCTCGGAGAGGCCCGAGGAGAAACGCTTTTCCTCGGCCTCGTTCACCTGGGAAAGGGCAAGCAGGGGGGCGGGTTCCGGGTGGGCTTGGCGGGGTGGCTTGGGGGGAGAGACCGGGACTACCTCCTGGAAGCTATCCCAGGAACCGCAGGCCGGGCACCGCCCCAAGGGCTTTGGGGTGCGGTAACCGCATTCCACGCAGGCGTAGGCGGTCTTGGCCATGGGTTTAGGCCTCGAGGGGCCCAAGGAAAGGCCACCCCCTCGGGTGGAGGAGGTGGGGCCTAAGGGTTCCGGGGGGCATCTAGACCAGAAGCTCCTCCCCCTCCACCTCGTGGAAGGCCAGGTGCCCTTCCTCCACGTTCACGTGGAGGTGGCCCCTGGGCTTCTTGAGGAGGGCCAGGGAGAGGGGGTCCTCGATGCGTTCGCGGATGATGTTCCGGATGGCCCGGGCGCTCCCCGTCTTGGGGGCCTGCTCCACCACGAACCGGGCCACCTCGGGGGAGAAGCGCACGGTGATGTCCCGGCTCTGGAGTTCCTTCTGGATCTCCTCCAGCATCATCCGGGCCACCTGCACCAGCTCCTCTTCGGTGAGGGGGCGGAAGCGGATCACCTCGTCCAGGCGGTCCAGAAACTCCGGGGTGAAGAGGGCCTTGAGGGGGGATTCGGTGTCCACCTCCTTGCTGGTGAAGCCGATGGCCGGGCCCACGTTGTAGCCGGTGTTGGAGGTCATGATGAGGATGACCCGGCGGAAGTCCACGGTGCGCCCCAAGCCGTCCGTGAGGCGGCCCTCGTCCAGGACCTGCAGGAAGGTGTTGTACACGTCGGGGTGGGCCTTCTCAATCTCGTCCAGGAGGACCACGCTGAAGGGCTGGCGGCGCACCGCCTCCGTGAGCCGGCCCCCCTGCTCGTAGCCCACGTAGCCCGGGGGGGCCCCGATGAGCTTGGAGATGGAGTGGGGCTCCTGGAACTCCGACATGTCAAAGCGGATGAGGGCCCGCTCCGAGCCAAAGAGCACCTCGGCCAAGGCCTTGGCCAGCTGGGTCTTGCCCACCCCGCTTTGCCCCACGAAGAGGAAGCTGGCTGCCACCCGGGTCCGGCCCCCCAGGCCCACCCGGGCCCGGCGGAGGGCGCTGGCCAGGGCGCGGATGGCCTCCTCTTGGCCCACCACCCGCTTTCTGAGCTCCTCCTCGAGGTGCATGAGCTTCTCGTCGTCCTTGTCGTCCACGTAGATCCCGCCCCAGGAGTCCACCACCGCCTCGATGTCCTCCCGGGTCACCATGGGGGTGCCGTCCTCCTCCTCGGCCACGGGCAGGCCCAAGGAGGCGTTGAGGCGCACCCGGCTCGCCGCCTCGTCGATGAGGTCAATGGCCTTGTCGGGGAAGTTGCGCCCGGGGAGGGAACGGATCCCGATCTTGACGGCAAGCTCCAGGATCTCGTCGGGGATGATGACCCCGTGGTGGGCCTCGTACCGGGGCCTGAGCCCCTTCAGGATCTCCAGGGTCTCCTCCGGGGAGGGTTCCAGGACGATCACCGGCTGGAAGCGCCTTTCTAAGGCGGCGTCCTTCTCGATGTAACGGTGGTACTCCCCGGTGGTGGTGGCCCCGATCACCTGGATCTCACCGCGGGCCAGGGCGGGCTTCAGGATGTTGGCGGCGTCCAGGGTGCCCTCCGCTCCCCCGGCCCCGATCAGGGTGTGGAGCTCGTCGATGAAGGCGATGACCTTGGCGTTTTTTAGCTCCTCGATGATCTGGCGCAGGCGCTCCTCAAACTCCCCCCGGTACTTGGTGCCCGCCACCACCCCCGCCAGGTCAATGGCCACCACCCGGGCCCCCGCAGGATGGGCGGCACCCGGCCCTCCACGATGGCCTGGGCCAGGCCCTCCACGATGGCGGTCTTGCCCACCCCGGGGTCGCCGATGAGGACGGGGTTGTTTTTGGTGCGCCGGGCCAGGATCTGGATCACCCGGTTGATCTCCTCCTGCCGGCCGATCACCGGGTCCAGCTTGCCCTCCCGGGCCTCCTTGGTGAGGTCGCGGCCGTACTCGTCCAGGAAGGGGGTGTTCACCGGCTTTTCCCGTTCCCGGCCCTCGGCCATGGAGAGGATGCGCCAGCGGATGGCGTCCACGTCCTTGGCGAAGTGGGAGAGGATGCGGTAAGCGATCCCGTCACCCTCACGGATGATGCCCAGGAGGATGTGCTCGGTGCCGATCACCGAGGCCCCCATGTTGCGGGCCTCGGCGCTGGCCAGCTCCATGACCCGCCTGGCCCTGGGCGTAATGGCAGGGGGTTCCCCGGTGCGGCTCCCCTCGCCGCGGCCCACCAGCTCCTCCACCATGCGGCGCATGGCCTCGAGGCTCGCCCCGTACTCCTGGAGGATGCGGGCCGCCGTGCCCCCCTCGCGCATCAGGCCCAGGAGGAGGTGCTCTGGGCCGATCATGGAGTGGCCTAAGCGGCTCCCCTCCTCCCTTGCGTAGTGAAAAACCAGCCTGGCGCGATCGTCGTACCTGTTCATGCTCCCCTCTTCCCACATTCTAGCCTAAAGGGGAGGGCGGCGGAGGTTTGCACCCGGGATTACCTTGGCCCTGGGGGATGGCGGCCCCGTGAGCGGGGGCAAAAGGGGGCGGCATCCGGTAAGATGCCCTGTAACCGGGGGCTTAAGCCCCCTTTGGGGAGGGACAATGCCGGCAACTAGCCTTGACGAACTGGTGGCGCTTTGCAAACGGAGAGGGTTCATCTTTCAGGGCTCGGAGATCTACGGGGGCCTCCAAGGGACCTACGACTACGGCCCCTTGGGGGTGGAGCTCAAGAACAACCTGAAGCAGGCCTGGTGGCGGAGGAACGTCTACGAGCGGGACGACATGGAGGGGTTGGATGCCAGCATCCTCACCCACCGCCTGGTCCTCTACTATTCCGGCCACGAGGCCACCTTCGCCGATCCCATGGTGGATAACCGCATCTCTAAGAAGCGCTACCGCCTGGACCACCTCCTCAAGGAGCAACCGGAAGGGGTGCTCGGGCGGCTCTACCGGGCCATGGAGGTGGAGGAGGGCAACCTGCACGCCCTGGTCCAGGCCATGATGCAGGCCCCGGAGAGGGCCGGGGGGCCATGACCGCCGCGGGGGTCCTGGACCCGGCCACCGGGGAGCCCGGCGACTGGACCCCGCCCCGGTACTTCAACATGATGTTCAAGACCTACGTGGGCCCGGTGGAGGAGGAGGCGGCTTTGGCCTACCTTCGCCCGGAGACCGCCCAGGGCATCTTCGTGAACTTTAAGAACGTCCTGGACAGCACCAGCCGGAAGCTTCCCTTCGGCATCGCCCAAATCGGCAAGGCCTTCCGCAACGAGATCACCCCCAGGAACTTCGTCTTCCGGGTGCGGGAGTTTGAGCAGATGGAGATCGAGTACTTTGTGCGCCCGGGGGAGGACGAGTACTGGCACCGCTACTGGGTGGAGGAGCGCCTTAAGTGGTGGCAGGAGGTGGGCCTGAGCCGGGAGAACCTGGTGCCCTACGAGCAGCCCAAGGAGGAGCTCGCCCACTACGCCAAGGCCACGGTGGACATCCTCTACCGCTTCCCCCATGGCCTGGAGGAGCTGGAGGGGATCGCCAACCGCACGGACTTTGACCTGGGGAGCCACACCAAGGACCAGGAGGAGCTCGGCATCACCGCCCGGGTGCTTAAGAACGAGCATTCCACCGCCCGCTTGGCCTACCGGGACCCCGATACCGGCAAGTGGTTCGTGCCCTACGTGATCGAGCCCTCCGCGGGGGTGGACCGCGGGGTCTTGGCCCTTCTGGCGGAGGCCTTTACCCGGGAGGAGCTCCCCAGTGGGGAAGAGCGCATCGTCCTCCGGCTTAAGCCCCAGCTGGCCCCCATCAAGGTGGCGGTCATCCCCCTGGTGAAGAACCGTCCGGAGATCACCGAGTACGCCAAGCGCTTAAAGGCCAGGCTCCAGGCCTTGGGCCTGGGCAGGGTCCTCTACGAGGACACGGGCAACATCGGCAAGGCCTACCGCCGCCACGACGAGGTGGGGACGCCCTTCGCCGTCACGGTGGACTACGACACCATCGGCCAGAGCAAGGACGGGACCACCAAGCTGAAGGATACGGTCACCGTGCGGGACCGGGACACCATGGAGCAGATCCGGCTTCACGTGGACGAGCTGGAGGGGTTTTTGCGGGAGAAGCTCAGGTGGTAGGGGACTTCCCCGGCGGGCATGGGTTTTCCCTTGCCCCGGGCCATAACCCCCTCCTGCCCTGGCGGGTTTGGTATTTTGGGGAGGAGGGGGTTTTCCTCCACAAGGCCTGGCCTTTCTCGGGCCAAGGCGCTTAGGGAGTGTTGGCATGGAAAAGGCAAAAGCGGGTTTGCGCCAAGGGATTGGCATGCGGGAGGGTCGGGGATGAGGGTGGCCGTGGTGGGGGCCACGGGGGCCGTGGGGCAGGAGATGCTGAGGGTCCTCGAGGCCCGCAACTTCCCCCTAAGCGAGCTTAGGCTTTACGCCTCCCCCCGCTCCGCTGGCAAGACCCTGGACTTCCGGGGGGAGGCCCTTCCGGTGGAGCCCCTTCCCGAGGGGCCCTTGCCGGTGGACCTGGTCCTGGCCAGCGCCGGGGGGTCCCTTTCCAAGGCTCTGGCCCCGGTCTGGGTGGAGGGCGGGGCCCTGGTGGTGGACAACTCCAGCGCCTGGCGTTACGAGCCCCACGTGCCCCTGGTGGTGCCCGAGGTGAACCGGGAGAAGATCTTCACCCACCGGGGGATCATCGCTAACCCCAACTGCACCACCGCCATCCTGGCCATGGCCCTTTGGCCTCTGCACCGGGCCTTCCAGGCCAAAAGGGTCATCGTGGCCACCTACCAGGCGGCCAGCGGGGCCGGGGCCAAGGGGATGGAGGAGCTCCTTAGGGAAACCCACCGCCACCTCCACGGGGAAACCCCGGTGGCCGAGGTCTTCGCCCACCCCTTGCCCTTCAACGTCATCCCGCACATAGACGCTTTCCAAGAAAACGGCTACACCCGGGAGGAGATGAAGGTGGTCTGGGAGACCCACAAGATCTTCGGGGATGACTCCCTCCGCATCAGCGCCACCGCGGTGCGGGTGCCCACCCTGAGGGCCCACGCGGAGGCGGTGAGCGTGGAGTTTGCCAGGCCCGTCACCCCGGAGGCGGCCCGGGAGGTGTTGGCCCAGGCCCCAGGGGTGGAGGTGGTGGACGAGCCCGGGGCCAAGCGCTACCCCATGCCCCTCACGGCGAGCGGCAAGTGGAACGTGGAGGTGGGGCGGATCCGGAAGAGCCTGGCCTTTGACAACGGCCTGGACTTCTTCGTGGTGGGGGACCAGCTCCTGAAGGGGGCCGCCCTCAACGCCGTGCAGATCGCGGAGGAGTGGCTTAAGGGGCCCTAAGCCAAAGCCAAAACTCCCGGTTCCCCTCCTTCCCCGGCAGGGGGCTTTCCTTTTCCCCCAGGAGGCGAAAGCCCAGTTCCAGGGCTTTTTCCCGGACCCTGGCCAGGGCCTTTTGCCGCAGGGCTTCCTCCCGTACCACCCCCTGGTGTACCCCGGGGCCCAGCTCAAACTGGGGCTTGACCAGGATGAGGGCCTCGCCCCCCGGCTTCAGGAGTTCCCTTACCTTGGGCAAAAGCAGGGTGGAGGAGATGAAGGAGACGTCCATAAGCGCAAGGTCCACGGGCTCCGGCAGGACCAGGGTGCGGGCGTCCTGCCCCTCCAGGGCCACCACCCGCTCGTCCCGGCGCAAGGAGGGGTGGAGCTGGCCCCGGCCCACGTCCACCGCGTACACCCGCCGGGCCCCCCGTTCCAGGAGGACCTGGGTAAAGCCCCCGGTGCTGGCCCCGATGTCCAGGGCCACCTTGTCCTTCACCTCTATGGGGAAGGCCTCGAGGGCACCCAGAAGCTTATAAGCCCCCCGGCCCACGTACCGCTCGGGGGAGAGGACCTCCACCTGGACCCCCTCCTTCACCGGGTAGGCGGGCTTGGTCACCACCCGACCGGCCACCTTCACCTGGCCGGAGCGGATGAGCCTTTGCGCCTTCTCCCGGCTTTCCGCCAGGCCCTCGGCCACCAGGTAGCGGTCCAGCCTCACGAGGGGTATTATGCGCCTTGGGATGGAGCTATCCGGCGCCTGGTACATCCTGGAGGGGGAGCCCGGGGAGCACCTGGTGCTGGAAGCTCTGGGAAAGCGGCTTTCGGGCATCTGGACCTCCGAGGCCTTGGCCCAGGCCTTCTTGCTGCGGCATCCGGAGCTGGGCATGCGGGTCAGCGTTTTGCAAAGCCGGGCCCTGAAGGAGGCCTTCCTGCGGGCTTTGGGCATGCTGGGGGTGGAAGGGGTGCTCTTGGACTACCAACCCGGGGCTCACCGGGCCCAGATGGCCCGGTTGGAAGCCCTCCTGGAGGAGGTGCGGCATGCGTAGGGTGCTGGCGGTTTTGCTGACGGTGCTGGCCCTGGGCCTGGCCCAGCGGGCCGAGGTGAGCGCGGGTAGCCCCTTTGGGGTGCAGGGGGGGTTGCGCTTTCCCCTGGTTCCCCTCCTGGTGGACGGCAGGGTGTATGGCGGGGTGGGCCCTGAGGCCCTTGGGGGTGGGGTGGACCTGCTCCTCAAGGTGCCCCTCACCGACCTCTATCTGGGCCTGGGGGGGTTTTACGGCACGGGGCCGGCCCTTACCCTGCCCCAGGAGGGGCGGGGCCAGGGGGGCCTGAGGGCGGTCTTGGGCACCTGGCTGAACCTGCCCCTGCCCTGGGTGGGGGTGTACGTGGAGGCCCACCCCATCCTTTACCTCTTCCCCCAGACGGGCTTCGGGATCGGGGGAGCGGTGGGGGTGAGCGTGGGGCTTTAGGCCCCCCTACCCGGGCCGGTACCCCTCCTTGAGGGGGACGATGCGGTTCATGACCAGGGCCTCGGGCCTCGAGTCCACCGGGTCCTGCCAGAAGTAGCCCAGCCTTTCCAGCTGGTAGCGGGTGTCCGGCGGATCCTGGGCCACGCTGGGCTCGATGAAGCCCTTTTTCACCTCGAGGGCCTTGGGGTTCAGGTTCCTCAGGAAATCCCCCCCCTCCTCGGGGTCTTCCGTCAGGAAGAGCCTGTCGTAAAGCCTAAACTCCACGGGCAGGGCGTGCCGGGCGGAGACCCAGTGGATGACCCCCTTGGGCTTCACCCCGTCCTGGGGGTTGGCCCCTAGGGTGCCCGGGACGATGCGGGCCTTGAGGAGCTTCACCTCGCCCCCCTCCTCCACCACGTCCTCCAGCTCCAGGACGTAGGCGTGCCGCAGGCGCACCCTTTGCCCCGGGGCCAGGCGCTTCCAGCCCTTGGGGGGATTTAGGCTGAAGTCCGACCGCTCTATGTAAAGCTCCTGGGAAAAGGGCAGGGGCCTTGCCCCCTCCTTGCCGATGTCCCGGGGCCAGTAGGGGGCCGTAAGCCACTCCTCCCCCTGGTAGTTGGTGAGGACCACCTTTAGGGGTTCCAAAACCCCCAAGACCCTGGGGGCGATGGGGTTCAGGTCGTCCCGCACCACCTCCTCAAAGAGCTCCATCTCTATGCGGGCTTCGTTGCGGGAGATGCCCGTGCGCCGCACGAACTCCCTGATGGCCTCGGGCCGCACCCCCCGGCGCCTCAGGGCCCTCAGGGTGGGAAGCCTGGGGTCGTCCCAGCCCCGCACGTGGCCCCCCTCCACCAGCTTGATGAGCTTCCGCTTGGACAGCACCGTGTGGGTGAGGTCCAGGCGGGCGAACTCGTACTGGTGGGGCCTGGGGGACAGGGGTAGGCCGCACTTCCCCTTGAGGTTTTCAATGACCCAGTCGTAAATCGCCCGGTTGTTCTCAAACTCCAGGGTGCAGAGGGAGTGGCTGACGCCCTCGATGAGGTCCTCGAGGGGATGGGCGTAGTCGTAGAGGGGGTAGATGGGCCAGCGGTCGCCCACATGGTAATGGGGGGCGTGGACGATGCGGTAGAGCACGGGGTCGCGGAGTTTGAAGTTGGGGTGGGCGGGGTCGATCTTGGCCCTCAGGACCCGGCTTCCCGTGGGGAACTCCCCCCGGCGCATCCTCTCAAAGAGCTCCAGGTTTTCCTCCACGCTCCGGTTCCGGTAGGGGCTTGGCTTTCCCTGGGCCCGGAGCTCGCTCATCTCCTCTTCCGAGAGGTCGTCCACGTAGGCCTTGCCCTCCCGGATGAGCTCCAGGGCGCACCGGTACATGGTTTCAAAGTAGTCGGAGGCGTAGAGGACCCTATCTGGGGTGAAGCCCAGCCAACGCACATCCTCCTCTATGGCCCGGGCGTACTCCTCCTTTTCCGTTTCCGGGTTGGTGTCGTCGTAGCGCAGGTTGCACTCCCCGCCATAGTCCTGGGCCAGGCCGAAGTTCAGCACGATGCTCCGGGCATGGCCGATGTGCAAATAGCCGTTGGGCTCCGGAGGAAAGCGGGTAAGGAGCTTCTTGTACTTGCCTTCCCGCAGGTCCTTCTCCACGATCTCGGTGATGAAGCAGGGGGGAACGAGGCCCATAAGGGGAGTATAGCCCTTGCTGGGTGTCCCAAACCCTCCCCCCGCTCCAAGGCCATGCCTTTTCAGAACCTAGGGGGCCGCTTCTCAAAAAAGGCCCCCAAGCGCCCGGTTTTCCGGGCCGCCTTCCTTTGCCCTCTTTGTGACCCTCGTAGGCCCACTGCCTTAAGGGGGCAGATGATCCT
This sequence comes from Thermus amyloliquefaciens, assembly GCF_000744885.1. Classification (NCBI taxonomy): domain Bacteria; kingdom Thermotogati; phylum Deinococcota; class Deinococci; order Thermales; family Thermaceae; genus Thermus; species Thermus amyloliquefaciens. The sequence continues at coordinate 731,198 of NZ_JQMV01000003.1, forward strand.
CGCCTGGGCTCGAGGGAAGCTGGGCTACCACTTCATGCCTTCCCAGCTCCACCAAGCGGTACTTTTCTAGAAGTTGACATATCGTTTCAAGGTGCTCTAGGAATAGCCTTTCAAGAGCCTGGTTGGAAATGTTGCCGGTAGCGATGAGAAGAAGCTTGTAGGGCATACCTTGAAGCACCAAAGACCGCGTAAAATCACCATCCTTGGTAACCACCACCCTTCTTTCTCGGAGGGAAAGGGCGTTTATCTCATCGTCCGGTGTGGCGTTCCCCTTGGGAAGCTCACTGGTGTGAAGAACATCGTACCCTCGTTCCCGCAAGAGGCGAACCAAGCGGAAGGGCAGGTGGGCGTCCACCAGAAAGCGGATCATGCTACCCGGAGCACCGTCCCGACGTCGCTTAGCTTAGCGGCAAAGAGAAGGCAAGCCTGGATATCCTCCGGTTCTAGGTCAGGGAAGTCGGCCAGGATTTCCTCCGGGGTCATGCCGCTCGCCAGGAGTTCTAAGATCACGTGCACAGGGTAACGGAGGCCTCGGATGGTGGGCTTGCCGTGGTTGATTTGGGGATCCAAGGTGATCCGCTTGAGAAGGGCTGTCTCTTCCATTTTCGCCCATTATAAGCGGGTTCACACCCTAGGAATAGGGTTGGCTGCCGCATCGAGCTTTGCCAAAGGGGTCGCATAAGAGGGTTTGGGAACGGTTTTTCTTGCTTTTTAAAACCGGGGTGGCCGCTTCTCAAAAAAGGCGCGGATGCCTTCTTTAAGGTCTCCGGTCTCCCGGATCCAGGCGTTGGCCAAGGCGGCCAGGCGGAAGCCATCCTCCAGGCCCATCCCTGGCAGGGCGAGGAGGAGCTCCTTGCTGAGGTGCAAGGAGGTGGGGGCGTTCTTCGCCACCTCCTCCGCCAGGGCCAGGGCCTCCTCCAGGGCCTTCCCCGGGGGGCCACCCGGTTTGCCAGGCCCAGGGCCTTGGCCTCCTCCGCCCCCACCATCCGGCCCGTGAGGAGGAGGTCCTTGGCCACCTTCTCCCCCACGGCCCGCACCAGGATCACGGAGACCAGGGCGGCCACAAAGCCGATCTTCACCTCGGTGTAGCCCAGCTTGGCCTCGGCGTCCATCACCACCAGATCGCAGGCGGTGGCCAGGCCCGCTCCCCCCGCCACCGCCGGGCCGTTCACCGCCGCCACCGTGGGCTTAGGGAAGGTGTAGAGGCGGTGGAAGAGGCGCATGAGGGAGAGGGAGTGGCGGTAGTTTTCCTCGGCGCCCATCTCCGTGACCTTTTCCAAAAAGGCCAGGTCCGCCCCGGCGCTGAAGGCCTTTCCCCGGCCCGAAAGGACCACCACCCGCACCTCGGGGTTCTTCTCCGCCTCCTCGAGGGCCTGCCAAAGCCCCTCCACCATGCCTGGGGAGAGGGGGTTGCGGCGCTCAGGGTCGTTCAGGAACACCTTTAAGATTGGGCCTCCTTCCACCTGGACCATGCCCCCATTGTAGGGGCCCGCCTTTTCCTGCTACACTCCCCTTAGCCCGCAAGCCGGAAGGGAAGACCTGCGGGCTAGGAGGTGGTGTAGATAAAGGAGTACTTGGTTAACGAACGTATCCGTGCACGGCAGGTGCGGGTGATCGGGGCCGATGGGCAGCAGCTGGGCATCATGGACACCCGGGAGGCCCTGCGCTTGGCCCAGGAACAGGACCTGGACCTGGTGCTGGTGGGTCCCACCGCCGATCCTCCCGTGGCCCGCATCATGGACTACTCCAAGTGGCGCTACGAGCAGCAGGTGGCCGAGAAGGAGGCCCGCAAAAAGGCCAAGCGCACCGAGGTAAAGTCCATCAAGTTCCGGGTCAAGATCGACGACCACGACTATCAGACCAAGCTGAACCATATCAAGCGTTTCCTGGCCGAAGGCCACAAGGTCAAGGTCACCATCATGTTCCGGGGGCGGGAGATGTCCCATCCCGAGCTGGGGGAGAGGCTTCTTGAAAGGGTGGCCGAGGACCTGAAGGGCCTGGCTGTGGTGGAGATGAAGCCGGAGCTCCTGGGCCGGGACATGAACATGCTCTTGGCCCCAGCCAAGGTGTCGGCCTAGACTGGACCTTTTCACCCGTCTTTGCTATAGTGTGGGGGCTTTTGGGGAGCCTGCAAGTCCCCGGTGCGGGGCGCTTCCCAAAAGGGAGGAGAACATGCCGAAGATGAAGACCCATAAGGGCGCCAAGAAGCGGGTGAAGGTAACCGCTTCGGGCAAGGTGGTGGCCATGAGGACCGGGAAGCGGCACCTCAACTGGCAGAAGTCCGGGAAGACCATCCGCCAGAAGGGGCGGAAGTTTGTCCTGGCCCAGGCGGAGGCGGAGCGGATCAAGCTCCTCTTGCCCTACGAGTAGGAGGTAGAGGATGCCGCGCGCCAAAACCGGAGTCGTTCGCCGCAGGAAGCACAAGAAGATCCTCAAGCTGGCCAAGGGGTACTGGGGGCTCCGCTCCAAAAGCTTCCGCAAGGCCCGGGAAACCCTCTTCGCCGCGGGCAACTACGCCTATGCCCACCGCAAGCGCAAGAAGCGGGATTTCCGCAAGCTTTGGATCGTGCGCATCAACGCCGCCTGCCGCCAGCATGGCCTAAACTACTCCAGCTTTATCCACGGCCTGAAGAAGGCGGGGGTGGAGCTGGACCGCAAGGTGCTGGCCGATTTGGCGGTGCGGGAGCCCCAGGCCTTTGCCGAGCTGGTGGAGAAGGCCAAGGCGGCCCGCGCCTAGCGCCTTGGCCCCGGTGGCCCGCCGTCGGGATCCCCTTTGGGTCTGGCGGCGGGCCGTTCCTTGTGGCCTATGCCGCCTGAGCTTTACGTGATCCTGGTGGCCGCCTTGCCGGTGGTGGAGCTTAGGGGGGCCATCCCCCTGGGGGTGGCCCTGGGGCTTTCCCCGGGGAAGGCTTTTCTCCTGGCCTTCCTGGGCAACCTCCTGGTGGCCCCCCTGGCCCTCACCCTCCTGCCCTGGGCGGTGGCCCTGGCCACCCGCGTGCCCCTTCTGGCCCGGGCGTGGGAGGCCCTCGAGGCCCGGGTGCGCCTAAAGGGGGAGGAGCAGGTGCAACGCCTGGGGGCCTTGGGCCTTTTCCTCTTCGTGGCCGTACCCTTGCCAGGAACCGGGGCCTGGAGCGGGGCGGTGCTTGCGGTGGTGCTGGGCCTGAAAAAGCGGTACGCCCTCCTGGCCATCTCCCTGGGGGTGCTGGCCGCTGGGCTTCTCGTCCTCCTGCTCACGGGCGGGGCGGTGGCCGGGCTAAACTACCTGCGATGATGCTCCTTCTCCTACCCCTTTCCTTCGCCCTGGGCGCCTTGCCCTTGGGGTACTGGCTGGCCAGGCGCCGGGGGGTGGACCTGCGCACGGCAAGCCCCTACACCCTGGGGTTGGAAACCGCCCTGAGGCGGCTAGGGCTGGGTTTTGCCCTTTCGGCCTTCCTCCTGGACTTGGCCAAGGGGTACCTGCCCTTGGCCTTGGGAAGGGCTTTGGGGCTTGGCCTCGAGGGCCTCTTGGCCCTGGGGGTGGCGGTCTACCTGGGCCACCTCTACCCCCTCTTCTTCCGGGACCCCTGGCCCCTCCGGGCCAAGGGGGCGGGGGTGCTCTTGGGGGTCTTGGCGGGCCTTCCCCTGGACCCAGCCCTGGGCCTGGTCCCCGTGGCCTTGGGCCTGGCCCTCTACGCCCTCACGGGCTACGCCTCCCTGGGGGCCTTGGGGCTTCCCCTGGGGCTTCTTGGGGTGTCCTTCTGGGGAGGGTTTAGCCCGGGGGCCAAGGCCCTTGTCGGCCTCCTTTTTCTCCTTGCCCTTTGGCGTTACAAGGAGAACCTGGGGCGCATCCTGGAGGGCACCGAGCCCAGGCTGGGTAACCCCTTGCCCCTGCCTTCCGAAAAGCAGGTGGTCTGCGCCTTCCTCATCCATCCCCTCACGGTGGAGGATTTCTGGCAAAGCCCCCGTTTCCGCTGGGCCCGGCCCCTGGTTCGCCTGGGGCTTTTGAAACAGGCCTGGATAGAACGCCTGGCGGAGCTTTTCCGCCCCATGAAGGTGGGGGAGGTGAGGGGGGTTAAGACGGCGGATGGCCGGGAGATCCTCTGCCACCTCATCTCCGCCCCCCTGCTCCCCCACCAGATCAAGGGCAAGCCGGACCTGGCGGTGAGGCGGGCCATCCAGGGGGCCAGGCTCGCCCAGGAGCTCGGGGCCACGGTGGTGGGCTTGGGGGCCTTCTGGAGCGTGGTGGGGGAGAAGGGCAAGGGGGTACAGGAGGCGGTGCCCGGCATCCAGGTGACCAACGGCGGGGCCTACACCGCGGGCACCGTGAAGGCCGCCATCCCCAACATCCTGGCCCATTTTGCCCAAGGGGGGAAGGCGCTTAGGCAGACCACGGCGGCGGTGGTGGGGGCGAACGGGGTGGTGGCCTTCGGCATCGCCCGGCAGATCGCTCCCTTGGTGGGGCGGCTCATCCTGGTGGGCCGGGATCGGGAAAGGCTGGAAAAGGCGGTGGAGAGCCTGCGCAAGAACCTGGAGCGCAAGGGGCAAGCGCCGGAGATCCAGGTGAGCACCGAGGTGGCGGCCATCCGGGAGGCGGACCTGATCTTTACCGCCACCAGCGACCCCAATCCCGTGATCTTTCCCCAGCACGTGAAGCCAGGGGCCTGGATCTACGACGAAGGGGTGCCTCCCGACGTGCACCCCTCGGTGAAGGAGGTGCCCGGGGTGAGGGTCATCCCCGGGGGGGTGGTGCGGCTTCCCGGGAGGGCGCGGGCCACCTTGGACCTGCACTTCGGTGCCCCCGACCAGGTGCCCGCCTGTCTGGCGGAGACCATGATCCTGGCGGCGGAGGAGGCCTTTGACCGCAAAAGCCTGGGGGGCGAGGTGAAGGGGGAGAACATCCAGTTCTTTGTGGAGCGGGCGGAGGCCTTGGGGTTCAAGGTGGTGGAGTAGTGTGGCTCCTCCTTTCCCCCACGGCCCTCGAGGCCCCCTTTCTCCGGGGCGAGCCCTTCTCCTTCCTGGGGAGGAAGGGGCTTAGGGGAGAGGGGTTTGTTTACCTGGAGGCCGGCATCGGCAAGGTGAACGCCGCCCTTACCCTGGCGGCCTGGGCGGCGCGCCATCCGGTGGAGAAGGCCCTCCTCTTCGGCATCGCCGGGGCCTACCCCGGCTCGGGCCTGGCCTTGGGGGATCTGGTCCTGGTGGGGGAGGAGGTGGAGGCGGATCTGGGGCTAAAGGCGGGCCTCGCCCCCTTGGGCTTCCCGGCTTTGGAGCTTGAGGGAAGGCGCTTCTACAATCGTTTTCCCCTGGACCCCGGCCTGACGCAGGGGCTTGCCCGGGCCCTGGGCCTCGAGGTGGCGGTGGGCCTCACCCGGGACCTGGTTTCCGAAAGCCCGGAGGAGGCCCAGGCCCTCGCCCGGCAATGGGGGGCCCAGGTGGAAAGCATGGAGGGGGCGGCCTTCGCCCGGGCCTGCCTGGCCCTGGGGGTGCGGGGAGCGGAGCTCCGGGCCATCTCCAACCCGGCCGGGGTGCGGGACAAGGGGGCCTGGCGGGTGCGGGAGGCGGTGGAGGCCCTGGAAGGGGCGGTGGCGAGGGTTTTGGGGGAGGGGGGGGCTTGAGGGCCCCGTCACGGGAGTCCAAATGGGACCTTGGCCCTCCCCCTTTTCCCTTGCCCTGGATCAGGGGCAAGGCCTGGGCCTAAAGGTGGGCGAGGGGCATGGGGGCTTCGGGAGGCAGAGTGCTCAAGAAAAACCCGAGGGGCCCCGTAGGGCCCCTCGGGGGATGTTGCTCTAGCCCCGCTTGTACATCTCCTCCGCCTTGTCCCAGTTGAGAACGTTCCAGATGGCCTGCAGGTAGTCCGCCCGGCGGTTTTGGTACTTGAGGTAGTAGGCGTGCTCCCACACGTCAATGCCCACGATGGGGGTGAAGCCTTCCATGACGGGGTTGTCCTGGTTGGGGGTGGAGAGCACGTGCAGCTTACCAAAGGGGTCTTTCACCAGCCAGGCCCACCCGGAGCCGAAGCGGGCCATGGCCGCCTGGGTGAGCTTTTCCTTGAGGGCGGCGAAGCCCCCAACCTGCTCGTCAATGGCCTTTTTCAGCTCCCCCACGGGCTCCTTGGCCCCCCCGGGGGTGAGGAGTTCCCAGAAGAGGCTGTGGTTCAGGTGCCCGCCCCCGTTGTTGCGCACCGCGGTCTGGATGTCGGGGGGCAGGGCGGCCAGGTGGCGCAGGAGCGTCTCCAGTTCCGCCCCGTGCAGGTAGGGGTATTTCTCCAGGGCAGCGTTTAGGTTGTTCACGTAGGCCCCGTGGTGCTTCTGGTGGTGGATCTCCATGGTCTTGGCGTCAATGTGGGGCTCGAGGGCCTCGTAGGCGTAACCCAGTTCCGGCAGTTTGAACGGATATGGCATACCGCACCTCCCCCTTCACTATAAAAGACCCACCCCCAGGTGGGGTGGGCCTTCTCACATTGTGTCTTAGCCCCCGTGGGGCTTGGCCAGCCTCATGGGCACCACCATGCGGTCAAACTCCTCCTCCGTGAGGTAGCCCAGCTCGAGGGCGGCCTGCTTCAGGGTCTTCTTCTCTCGGATGGCCTTCTTCACGATCTCCGCCGCCTTGTCGTAGCCGATGGCCTTGTTGAGGGCGGTGGCCAGCATGGGGTTTTTCTGGAGATGCTCCTCAATGCGCTCCAGGTTGGGCTCGATCCCCTTGGCCAAATGCTCGTTGAAGGACTCCATGGCGTCGGCCAGGAGCTGGATGGACTCCAGGGCCGCATCCACCATCACCGGCTTGTAGACGTTGAGCTGGAAGTTGCCCTGGCTTCCGGCAAAGGCCACGGCGTGGTCGTTGCCAAAGACCCGCACCACCACCATGGTGAGGGCTTCCACCTGGGTGGGGTTGACCTTCCCCGGCATGATGGAGCTTCCCGGCTCGTTGGCGGGGATGAAGAGCTCCCCGATGCCCCCGTAGGGCCCGGAGGCCAAAAGGCGGATGTCGTTGCCGATCTTCATCAGGGCCCCGGCCAGGGTGCGCAAGGACCCCACCACCTGCACCAGCTCGTCGTGGGCCGCCAAGGCGGCGAAGCGGTTCTCCGCCACCCTAAAGGGAAGCCCGGTCTCCTCCGCCAGGTACCGGGCCACCCGTTCCCCAAAAAGGGGATGGGCGTTCAGGCCCGTGCCCACCGCCGTGCCCCCGATGGCCAGGTTGTAGAGGCCTTTTTCCGCCTCCTTCACCATGGCCAGGGTGTTCCTAAGCTGCGCCGCCCAGCTCCCCACCTCCTGCCCCAGGGTGATGGGCACCGCGTCCATGAGGTGGGTGCGCCCCACCTTCACGATGCCGTCAAAGGCCTTGGCCTTTTCCTCAAAGGTGGCGATGAGGGCTTCCGCCGCCGGGTAAAGCCTCTGGTGCAGGGCCAGGGCGGTGGCCACGTACATGGCGGTGGGGAAGGTGTCGTTGGAGCTCTGGCCCCGGTTCACGTGGTCGTTGGGGTGGACGTACTTGGAGCCCAAGGGGTGCCCCAGGAGCTCCGAGGCCCGGTTGGCGATCACCTCGTTCACGTTCATGTTGGTCTGGGTGCCGCTTCCCGTTTGGAAGACCACCAGGGGGAAGTGGTCGTCCAGCTTGCCCTGGATGACCTCCTCCGCCGCCTGGATGATGGCCCGGGCGATCTCCTCGGGGAGCTCCCCCAGCTCCAGGTTGGCTCTGGCCGCCGCTTTCTTCAGCATCCCGTAGGCGCGGATCACCTCCAAGGGCATGCGGAAGCGCCAGGCTCCTATGCGGAAATGCTCTAAGGAGCGCTGGGTCTGGGCGCCCCAGTAGCGATCCGCCGGTACCTTGACCTCACCCATGGTGTCCCGTTCGATCCGGTATTCCATACAGCACCTCCAGCCCGATTTTACGCCTCCTCGTAAGGCTCGTGGAGTTTCACCGGCTTGCCCCTGAGCCCAGCCCGCAGGTTCAGCCACTCCACCAAAACCGCGAAGGCCATGGCGAAGTAGATGTAGCCCTTGGGGATGTGCACCCCGGTGCCCTCGGCCACCAGGGTGAAGCCCACCAAAAGGAGGAAGGCCAGGGCCAGCATCTTCACCGAGGGGTGGCGGTTCACGAAGGCGTAGATGCCCTTGGAGGCCCAGAGCATGATGGCCACGGAGAGGAGGATGGCCGTTACCATCACCGGCACGAAGCGGGTGAGCCCCACCGCGGTGATGACGGAGTCTATGGAGAAGACGATGTCCAGGAGGAGCACCTGCCCGATCACAGAGGCGAAGGTGGGGGCCAGCCTTTTCACCGCGTGGCCGGGCTCCCCTTCCAGCTTCTCGTGGATCTCCTTGACGGACTTGTAGATGAGGAAAAGACCCCCGGCGATAAGCACCAGGTCCTTGCCCGTCACCTCGTGGCCCAAGAGGGCAAAGAAGGGCTTTTTCAAGGCCATGATCCAGGCGATGGAAAGGAGGAAGAGGATGCGGGTCACCGCGGCCAAGGAGATGCCCACCACGCGGGCCCGGTCCTGCTCCCCCTTGGGGAGCTTGGAGGCCAGGATGCTGATGAAGATGACGTTGTCCACGCCGAGGACCACTTCCAGCACGGTGAGGGTAGCGAGGGCCACCCAGACCTCGGGGTTCGTGAGCCAGTCCATGAGAAAGAGTCTACAGGGCGGCGTAGACTGAAAGGCATGGTGGACGTGCTGGTGGTGGGGGCAGGGCCGGTGGGCTTGGCGGCGGCCATAGAGGCCAAGCGCTTGGGGCTTTCCCACCTGGTCCTGGAGCGGGGCACGGTGGCGGAGACCCTCTACCGCTTTCCCCGGCAGATGGTCTTCTTTTCCGAATCCAAAAACATAGAGATCGGAGGCCACCCCTTGGTGTCCCAAGGTCCTAAGCCCACCCGCCTCGAGGCCCTCCTTTACTACCAAAGGGTGGCGGAAAGGGAGGGGCTTCGGGTGCTCACCTACACGGAGGTGGTGGGCATCCAAGGGGAGGAGGGGGCCTTCCAGGTCTTGGCCCGGGACCGGTTTGGGGAAAGGCGCTTTTGGGCCCGGTACGTGGTGGTGGCCACCGGCTACTTCGCTAACCCCAACCGCCTCGGGGTTTCGGGGGAGGACCTGCCCCACGTGCTTTACCGCTACGAGGAGGCGGCCCCCTTCTTTGGCAGGAAGGTGGCGGTGGTGGGGGGGAGCAACTCCGCGGTGGAGGTGGCCCTGGACCTTTACCGGGGTGGGGCGGAGGTAACCCTGGTGCACCGGGGGAGGTGGGTTCGCCCCAGCGTGAAGTACTGGCTCCTCCCCGACTTTGAGAACCGGGTGAAGGAGGGGAGCATAAGGGCGGTGATGGAGGCCAGGGTGAAGGCCATCACCCCCGCGGGTCTGGTGCTGGAAAGGCCCCAAGGGGAGGAGTTTTTGGAGGCCGATTTCGTCCTGGTCCAGATCGGCTACCGGGCGGAGGACCGCCTCCTTAGGGAGGCGGGGGTGGCCTACGAGGGGGAGAGGCCCCTGCTCTCCCCCGAGTTTGAGACTAGCCGAAGGGGGCTTTTCGCCATCGGCTCCTGCGGCTTTGGGCCAGATACCCGATCGGTCTTCATAGAAAACGGGCGGGAGCACGCCAAGGTGGCCCTTTCCGCCATCGCCCGGCGAAGGGGTGGGGTTGGCGCGGGGCAGGGGGCTTAGGAGGGCCACCTAGGGGTACCGCCTTCTTCCGCCAGGATGCGTTCTAAGTGAAGCTGCAAGGAAGGCAGGTGTTCCGCGATGACCTCCCAAAGGATGTCTTCGTCCAGCCCAAAGTAGTCGTGGGCCAGGACGTCCCGCAAACCCGCCACCTCCCGCCAGGGCACCTCAGGGTACCGCTCCCGCACCTCGAGGGGTACCCGCTTGGCTGCTTCGCCGAGGAGCTCCAGGTTGCGCAGAATGGCATCCAGGCGCATGGGGTCGGAGAAGACCGCCTTTCGATCCAGGTTTCCCCGGTAGGTTAAGACCCGGGAAACAAACCCCTGCATGTCCCAAAGGTAGCGCCGCCAGTCACGCAACCTTCAGGGCCTCCTTCTCTATCCAAGGGCGCACTTCGGGGCGCAAGGCTGTGTCCATCGCCAGGTCCACCCTTGTGCCCAGGAGGTCTTCCAGGAAGAGCTTGAGCCCCATGTAGCCCAGAAACCCTGGGGGCCGTAAGAAGCGCACCAGGAAGTCCACATCGCTTTCGGGACCTGCATCGCCCCTGGCCACGGAACCGAAGAGGTAAAGGGCCTCCACCCCAAACCTTTCCCGGAGGGTGTCCAGGTGGGGGGCGAGCTTTTCCAACACTTCCTCCCGGCGCACAAGACCATTGTAGCTTGCCGAGGAGGCGGTTTTGGGGGTTTGTCCCTGGGGGCCAGGGGCATTGGCGTGGGGCCCTTGGCCAGTCGCACTTGACAGCTTTCACAAGGAGGGCTAGGATAGGCCACAAGATGCGTCCTTGCCTCTCCCTATCCCTAGGCCTGGTCCTAATCGTAGGGCCAGCGGGGGGTAGGGTGTAGCGTTTTGGCGCATCCAAAGCCCCCCGGAGAACCCGGGGGGCTTCGGTTTAGGAGGGGGCGATGAAGGGAGCGGAGGCACTTTTGAAGGCGCTGGAAAGGGAGGGGGTGGAGGTGATCTTCGGCCACCCCGGTGGGGCCATCATGCCGGTCTACGATGCCCTTTACGACAGTCCCATCCGTCACATCCTGGTGCGGCACGAGCAGGGGGGGATCCATGCGGCCACCGGCTATGCCCGGGCCTCGGGCCGGGTGGGGGTGGTGATGGCCACCAGTGGTCCTGGGGCCCTTAACCTGGTCACGGGTCTGGCGGACGCCTTCATGGACTCCACCCCGGTGGTGGCCATCACCGGGAACGTGCCCCGGGCCCTGATCGGCACCGACGCCTTCCAGGAGGCGGACGTCACCGGGGTTACCATGCCCATCACCAAGCACAACTACCTGGTGCAGGAGGTGAACGACATCCCCCGGGTGGTGCGGGAGGCCTTCCACATCGCCTCCACCGGGAGGCCGGGGCCGGTGCTCATTGACCTGCCCAAGGACGTCCAGCTTTCCGAGTTCACCGGCACCTTCCAGGTGGAACTGGACCTTCCCGGCTACAAGCCCACCACCAAGGGCCACCCCAAGCAGATCGAGCGGGCCCTGGATGCCCTGGAGAAGGCGGAGCGGCCCGTCCTCATGGTGGGGGGTGGGGCCCAGCACGCCCACGGGGAGCTGCTGGCCTTTGCGGAGAAAACGGGGATCCCGGTGATCACCACCCTCATGGGCCTGGGGGCCTTCCCGGGGAACCACCCCCTTTGGCTGGGCATGCCGGGGATGCACGGCACCGTGGCCGCCAACCGGGCCATCCACCATGCGGACCTCATCCTGGCCATCGGCCTTCGCTTTGACGACCGGGTCACGGGGAAGGTCTCCCGCTTCGCCCCCCATGCCCACACCATCATCCACGTGGACATTGACCCCGCGGAGATCGGCAAACTGGTGCGCACCCACGTGCCCATCGTGGGGGATGCCCGGTCCGTGCTCCGGGAGATGCTGAAGGGGGCCAAGCCCCTTAAGCTGGCCTCCTGGTGGCGGCAGCTGGAGGAGTGGCGCACCCGCCACCCCTTGCGCTGGAAGCCCCGGCCCCACCTCCAGAGCCAGGAGGTGATCCGGGCCTTTGCCGAGGCCACTGGCGGGCATGCCATCGTCACCACGGGGGTGGGCCAGCACCAGATGTTCGCCGCCCAGTTCTTCCCGGTGACCCGGGCCCGGAGCTTTATCACCTCGGGGGGCCTCGGCACCATGGGGGTGGGCCTGCCCTTCGCCATCGGGGCCAAGGTGGCCCGCCCCGAGGAGCTGGTCATCGACTTTGACGGGGACGGCTCCTTCCAGATGACCCTGCAGGAGCTGGCCACGGTGGTGAAGTACAAGCTGGACGTGAAGGTGGTGATCCTCAACAACGGCTACCTGGGCATGGTGCGGCAGTGGCAGGACCTCTTCCACGCCAAGCGCTACTCCGAGGTCTACCTGGCGGACTCCAACCCCGACTTCGCCCGTCTGGCCGAGGCCTACGGCATCAAGGGGGTTAGGGTGGAGCGCAAGGAGGACCTCATGAAGGGGGTGGAGGCGGTCTTGAACGCCGATGGCCCCGTGGTGGCGGAGTTCAAGGTCTACCACGAGGAAGGGGTCTTCCCCATGATCCCCGCTGGGGGTGCCGCGGAGGACATGATCCTCGAGCACCCCGAAGAACGGGAGGAGGTGGAGGCGTGAGGCACGTGATCTCCGTTTTGGTCCAGGACCACCCCAGGGTTTTGAACCGCATCACCAGCCTTTTCGCCCGCCGGGGCTTCAACCTGGAGAGCCTGGCGGTGGGCACCACCCATGTGCCGGGGCTTTCCCGCATCAGCCTGGTGGTTTCCGGGGACGACCATACCCTGGAGCAAGTGGAAAAACAGCTGAACCGCCTGATTGAGGTCCTGAAGGTCACCGACCACTCGGAGCCCCACGTGGAGCGGGAGCTGGTCCTGGCGAAGGTCCACGTGGCCGGGGTGGAGGAGCGGTTGGCGGTGAAGGACATCCAGGAGGCCTTCCGGGCCCGGGTGGTGGACGTGGCCCAGAAGAGCCTGATCCTGGAGCTCACCGGGGACTCCAAGAAGATAGACTCCTTCATCGAGGCCCTTAGGCCTTATGGGATCCTCGAGGTCATGCGCACCGGGGCGGTGGCCATGAGCCGCGGGGAGCGTACCCTTAAGGTCAGGGAAAAACGGGAGGCGGTATGAAGATCTACTACGAGCACGACGCGGACCTAGGCTTTATCCAAGGCAAGAAGGTGGCCATCCTGGGCTTCGGCTCCCAGGGGCACGCCCACGCCCTGAACCTCAAGGACTCGGGGGTGGACGTGCGGGTGGGGCTTAGGCCCGGCTCTAAGAGCGCCGCCAGGGCGGAGGCCATGGGCCTTCGGGTCTTGCCCGTGGCCGAGGCGGTGCGGGAGGCGGACATCGTCATGGTCCTCCTCCCCGACGAGACCCAGGGGCGGGTGTACCGGGAGGAGATCGAGCCCCACCTCAAGGAGGGGGCGGCCTTGGCCTTCGCCCACGGCTTCAACATCCATTTCGGCCAGATCAAGCCCAGGCGGGACCTGGACGTGTGGATGGTGGCCCCCAAGGGCCCCGGCCACCTGGTGCGGAGCGAGTACGTGAAGGGCAGCGGGGTGCCGGCCCTGGTGGCGGTGCACCAGGACGCCTCGGGATCGGCCTTCCCCACGGCCTTGGCCTACGCCAAGGCCATCGGGGCGGCCCGGGCGGGGGTGATCCCCACCACCTTCAAGGACGAGACGGAGACCGACCTCTTCGGGGAGCAGGCGGTGCTCTGCGGGGGGCTCACCCGGCTCATCCAGGCGGGGTTTGAGACCCTGGTGGAGGCGGGCTACCCCCCGGAGATGGCCTACTTTGAGACCGTGCACGAGGTCAAGCTCATCGTGGACCTCATCTACGAGGCGGGCTTCGCCGGGATGCGCTACTCCATCTCCAACACCGCCGAGTACGGGGACTACACCCGGGGGGAGGTCTCGGTGCCGGTGGAGGAAACCAAAAGGCGCATGCGGGAGATCCTCCGTCAGATCCAGTCGGGGGAGTTCGCCCGGGAGTGGATGCTGGAAAACCAGGTGGGCCAGCCCGTCCTGGAGGCGAACCGCAAGCGCTGGAAGGAGCACCCCCTCGAGGAGGTGGGCGCAAGGCTTCGGGCCATGATGCCCTTCCTGCGGGCAAGGGTATTGGAGGAGGTAGGCTAGCCAAGGTAAGAAGGCCCCCCAGAAGGGGGGCCTTGTGGTTTGCAGGTCTTTAAGGAGGGATGGGAGATGGAGGAAAGGCACATAAGGATTTTTGACACCACGCTGAGGGATGGGGAGCAGAGCCCAGGGGTGGCCCTTTCCCTGGACCAGAAGCTGGAGATCGCCCACGCCCTGGCCCGGCTCAACGTGGACATCATCGAGGCGGGCTTCCCCGTATCCGGGCCCTTGGAGTTTGAGGCGGTGCGGCGGATCGCCTCCGAGGTCAAGGGCCCCATCATCGCCGCCCTCGCCCGCACCCACACCCTGGACATCGACCAGGCGGCCAAGGCGCTGGAGAAGGCGGAGAAGCCCAGGATCCACGTCTTCACCTCGGCCTCCAAGATCCACCTGGAGTACATGCTGAAGAAGACCGAGGAGGAGGTCCTGGAGATGGCGGACCAGATGGTCCGCTACGCCAGGCGCTACGTGGACGACGTGGAGTTTTCCGCCCAGGACGTGATGCGGGCGGACTGGGACTTCGTGAAGAGGCTCTACGAGGTGGCCATTGAGGCGGGGGCCACCACCATCAACATCCCCGACACCACGGGCTACGGCACCCCTGGGGAGTACGGGGCCCTGATCCGCCGCATCCGGGACGAGGTGGTGCGGGGCCGGAACGTGATCATCTCCACCCACACCCACGACGACCTGGGCCTGGCCACCGCCAACGCCCTGGCGGGCGTAGAAAACGGGGCGGGTCAGGTGGAGTGCACGGTGAACGGCATCGGCGAGCGGGCGGGGAACACCTCCTTGGAGGAGGTGGTGATGGCTCTTTACGTGCGCCGCGACTGGTACAAGGCCAAGACCCAGATCAACACCAAGGAGATATACCGGGTCTCCCGCCTGGTGGAGCGCTACACCGGCATGCCCGTGCCCCCCAACAAGGCCATCGTGGGGGACAACGCCTTCGCCCACGAGTCGGGGATCCACCAGGATGGGGTCTTAAAGCACCGCTCCACCTACGAGATCATGGACGCCGAGCTCATCGGTAGGCGCCCCGCGGTGATCGTCCTCGGCAAGCACTCGGGGCGGGCGGCCTTCAAGAAGGCCCTCGAGGACCTGGGCTACAAGGACCTCACCGAGGAGCAGCTCAAGGTCCTCTTTGCCCGCTTCAAGGAGATCGCGGAGAAGAAGGGGCCCCTCTCCGCCGAGGAGCTCCAGGCCCTGGTGGAGAGCGAGTGGGAGCCCGCCTCCCAGTTCTTCGCCCTGGAGCACGTGCAGTTCTTCTCCGGCTCCGGCCTCCTGCCCACGGCCACGGTGAAGGTGAAGACCCCGGATGGGGAGCGCGTGGCCACCCACACCGGGGATGGGCCGGTGGACGCCGTGTACAAGGCCTTGGAGGAAGCCATCGGCCTCAGGCCCGAGCTGGAGCTTTACCGGGTGGAGGCCATCACGGGTTCCACCGAGGCCCTGGGCCAGGTGACGGTGCGCCTGCGGCTTGGGGAGCTCCAGGCGGTGGGGGTGGGGGTTTCCCCGGACATTATAGAGGCCAGCGCCCTGGCCTTTTTGGACGCCGCCGGGAAGCTGGCCTCGGGCCGGGCCACCCGGCATCCCCCTTCCATCGAGGAGGTCCAGCGGGGCGTTTGAGCCCGCCCCAGCCTGGCCAGGCTGGGGCCCTAGGGGGAAGCCATGGTGGAGATTCTGGACACCACCCTGAGGGACGGGACGCAAGGGGAGGGCATCAGCCTTTCCGTGGACGACAAGGTGGCCATCGCCAAGCGCCTGGCCGCCTTCGGCATCCACCTCATTGAGGGGGGCTGGCCGGGGTCTAACCCCAAGGACGCCGAGTTCTTCCAGCGCATGAAGGGGGTGGACCTGGGGGAGGCCCGGCTTGCCGCCTTCGGGGCTACCCGCAGGAAGGGGCTTCTCCCCGAGGAGGACCCCTCGGTCCTGGCCCTCCTGGAGGCCGAGACCCCCGTGGTGGTCCTCTTTGGCAAGAGCTGGACCCTGCACGTGCTGGAGGCCCTGGAGACCACCTTGGAGGAGAACCTCCGCATGATCCGGGACACCGTGGCCTTTTTCGCGGGGCGGGGCAAGCGGGTGGTCTACGACGCCGAGCACTTCTTTGATGGGTACAAGGAGGACCCCGGCTACGCCCTGGCCACCCTCGAGGCCGCCCGGGAAGGGGGGGCGGACACCCTGGTCCTCTGCGACACCAACGGGGGCACCCTGCCCGAGGAGGTCTACGCCGTCACCAAGGCGGTGGTGGAGCGCTTTCCCCGCCTAAGGATCGGCATCCACCCCCACAACGACGCGGAGCTCGCCGTGGCCAACGCCCTGGCGGCGGTCAGGGCCGGGGCCACCCACGTGCAGGGGACCATCAACGGCTACGGGGAGCGGTGCGGCAACCTGAACCTGACCAGCTTCCTTCCCACCCTGGTCTTCAAGTACAACATCCCCGCCCTTCCCCCGGAAAGGCTTAAGGGCCTCAAGGAGCTCTCCCACTTCGTGGACGAGCGGGCCAACCAGACCCCAAACCGCCGCGCCCCCTACGTGGGGGAGGCGGCCTTCGCCCACAAGGCGGGGGTGCACGTCTCCGCCGTCCTCAAGAACCCCCGCACCTACGAGCACATCCCTCCGGAGTGGGTGGGGAACAGCCGCCGCTTTCTGGTTTCCGACGTCTCCGGGCGCTCCAACCTCCTGGCCAAGCTCCAGGAGCTGGGGGTGGACCTTTCCAAGGAGGAGGCCAAGCGCCTTTTGGAGGAGGTGAAGGCCCTGGAGTACGAGGGCTACGCCTTCGAGGGGGCGGAGGCCAGCTTCTACCTCCTGGCCCACCGCCTAAAGGGGGGAAGCCTACCCTTCAGCGTGGAGGGGTTTTCCGTCTTCGTGCACGGAAGCGGCCTGGACACCGCCTGGGCCGAGGCCACGGTGCGGGTCAGGGTGGGGGAGAGCCTGCAGCACACCGCCGCCGAGAGCCCCTTTGGCCCGGTCTCCGCCCTGGATAGGGCCTTCCGCAAGGCGGTCTTGCAGTTTTACCCGGAGCTGGCCGACGTGGAGCTCAGCGATTACAAGGTGCGCATCCTCTCGGGGCAGGAGGCGGGGACCAGCTCCGGGGTGCGGGTGATGGTGGAGATGAAGCGGGGGGAGGAGCGCTTCAGCACCGTGGGGGCCAGCGAGAACATCCTCGAGGCCTCCCTGAAGGCCCTCACCGACGGCTACGCCTACGCCCTCCTCTACCCCAGCCTTAGGGAGATGGCGCCCAGGGCAGGCTGACCTCGGGGAAGGCCAAGGGGGTTGCGGGCTCGGAGGGGGAGAGGAGGCGGATGGAGCGGTAGCGCCCTTCTCGGGGCTCCCGGTAGACCTCGAGGAGCCCCTCCTTGAGGTTCACAAGCCAGACCTCAGGGATCCCGGCCTCGGCGTAAAGGGGAAGCTTGACCTCCCGGTCAAACTCCAGGGAGGTGTCCGCCACCTCTATGAGGAGAAGGACGTCCTCAGGCCTAGGAAGCCGGCCTTGATAGCGTTCCAAGGGGTACTGGAGCACCAAGAGGTCGGGTTCGGGTTCAGAATCCTCCGCAAGATGGAGGGGGGACTGCACCGCCACTAAGGCCTTGCCTTGGAGGGCCTCCTTCAACCTGTGGTCCAAGTACATCACCGCCAGAAAGTGTTTGGGTCCGATGGGGCTCATCTGGTAGACCTCTCCCCTTAAGAGCTCCACCCGGGGCACGTCCCGGAAGGCCCGCTCAAACTCCTCCACGCGGAAGCGGTAGCGGGTGGCCATGCTCCCATTATGCGCCTTGGCCCGAATACCGCCTAAGCCCAAGCCGCCAGAGGAGGCGCCAAAGGAGGAGAAAGGCCAGGCCCCAAAGGAGCATCACCCAGACCCCGGGGAAGAGGGCCACCTCCTGCCCCGCGAGGAGGGCGGCGGGCAGGTAGACCAGGTAGGGGAAGGGGGTGAGGAGGGCCAGGGTCCTCAGGGGCTCGGGGAAGACCTCCAGGGGGGCAAGGGTTCCCGAGAGGAACAGGTAAAGGAGGAAAAAGACCTCCTCCACCGCCGTGGCCCGCTCGCTCCAGAAGGTGAGCATGGCGGTGGTGTACTGCATCAGGTAGCGAAGGAGGAAGGCGAAAAGGGTAAAAAGAAGCCCCAGGAGGAAGGGGCCAGTCTCGGGGGCGAAGCGGGCTTCGGGGAAGAGGTAAAAGAAGAGCAGGGTGAGGAGGACCACGAAGGGGAGCCGGGCCAGGCGCTCGGCCACGTGGGCGGCCAGGTGCTCAAAGAAGGGGTCCAGGGGCCTAAGAAGGCGAAAGGAAAGCCTGCCCTCCACCACGTCCCGCTCAAACTCCCACACCACCCAGACCACCGTGGCCTGGCGCACCAGGAAGACCATGAGGAAGTAGCGGGCGAACTCCCCTGGGGATAGGCTGAAATCCCCTCCCCGGGCGGCCTCGGTCCAGACCCCGAGGAGGATGAGGGGCAAGGCCCCCGCCAGGGCCCAGAGGAAGAGCTCGGCCCGGTATTCCAGCATGTAGGCCAGGTACACGGAGAGGAGGGTTTGCGCCTTCCTCATGCCCCCTCCACCGGGACGGGGTTTTGGAAGACCCGGGCGATGACCTCCTCCAGGGGAGGCTCCCGGACCTCGAGGTCCTCCACGGGAAGCCTCCGGAGGATCTCCGCCACCCGTTCCGTGAGCCTTTCCCGGGGCACCAAAAGCCGGGCTTCCCGGCCCTCCAGCTCCCGCACCTCCCCCAAGGGGAGGAGGGCTTCCCGGGGGAGGGGCACCTTCAGGGTAAGCCCCACCTCCCGATAAGGGGCGAAGCGCTCCAAAAGCCCCTCCAGGACCCCGTCGTAGAGGAGCCTTCCCTGGTGGATCACCAGGACCCGCTCGGCCAGGGCGGCGATGTCCGCCATGTAGTGGCTGGTGAGGAGGACCGTGGCCCCATAGCGCCGGTTGTACTCCCGGATGAACTCCCGCACCGCCACCTGGGCGTTCACGTCCAGGCCCAAGGTGGGCTCGTCCAGGAAGAGGACCTCCGGGCGGTGGAGCAGCGCCGCCAGGAGCTCCGCCTTCATCCTCTCCCCCAGGGAGAGCTTGCGCACCGGCTGGTGGAGCTTCTCCGTGAGGGAGAGCATCTCGGCCAGCTCCCGGACCCGCCTTCGGAACTCGGCCTCGGGGATCTCGTAGATGGCGGCGTTGAGGCGGAAGGTGTCCAGGGCGGGGAGGTCCCAGATGAGCTGCTGCTTGTTGCCCATCACCAGGGTGATCTTTTTCAGAAAGGCCTTTTCCCGCCGCCAAGGAACGTGCCCCGCCACCACCGCCTTACCCCGGGTGGGGTGGACCAGGCCGGTGAGCATCTTCAAGGTGGTGGTTTTTCCGGCCCCGTTGGGGCCCAGAAAGCCCACCACCTCGCCCCTGGCGATCTGGAAGCTCACCCCTTCCACCGCCTTCACCGTCCGGTACTGCCGGAAGAGGAAGTGGCGCAGGGTGGCCAGGAGGCTTTCCTCCTTGAGGGCCACCCGGTAGTGCTTGGTGAGGTCCTGGGCAAGGACGATGGGCTCCCCCGACACCTCTACAGTCTACCCTGTGGTCTAATGTTTCCTGTGCGGTACCTGAGGGTTTTTCTCCTTTTCCTGCGCCTCAGCCTGGCGGCGGAGATGGAGTACCGCCTGAACTTCCTCCTGGGCCTTCTCTCCTCGGGGCTTACCCTCCTGGGGGCCCTCTTCGGCCTCCTCCTCCTCTACCAGGGGGGGTACCGGCCCGGGGGCTGGGCCTTTGAGGAGGCCCTTTTGGTCCTGGCGGCCTTCACCCTTCTCCAGGGCCTGGGGAGTACCCTTTTCGCCCCCAACCTCAACAAGATCGTGGAGCACGTGCAGCAGGGCACCCTGGACTTCGTGCTCCTGAAGCCCTTGGACCCCCAGTTCTGGCTTTCCCTGAGGGTCTTTTCCCCTTGGGGCCTGGGGGATTTTCTCCTGGGCTTGGGCCTTCTCCTCTACGCGGGGGTGCGGCTTGGGCTTGGGTTTTGCGACTACCTCGCCTTCGCCGGGTACTGGGGGCTTGGGGGCTGGATGCTTTATAGCCTCTGGTTCCTCCTGGCCACCACCAGCATCTGGTTCGTGAAGATCTACAACGTCACCGAGGTCCTGCGGGGGCTTTTGGAGGCGGGCCGGTTTCCCATGGGGGCCTACCCGGCCATGTACCGGCTCTTCTTCACCTTCGTGGTCCCCGTGGCCTTTCTCACCACCGTGCCTGCGGAGGCCGCTTTGGGCCGAGGGGCGGGCCTCCTTCCGGCTTGCCTCTTGGCGGCTTTCCTCTTCCTCCTGTCCCGGGGTTTCTTCCGCCTGGCCCTGAGGAGCTACACCTCCGCCAGCAGTTAAAATCCCCCCTATGGCGTCCGTGGTTTTGGTCCTCGTGCTGGCGTACCTCTTTGGCTCCATCCCCGCCGGGGTCTTGGTGGCCCGGACCTACGGGGTGGACATCCGCAAGGTGGGCTCGGGGAACATCGGGGCCACCAATGTCCTTAGGACCCTGGGGCCAGGGCCTGCTTTGGTGGTGGCCTTCTTTGACGTGTTCAAGGGGGGGATCGCCGTGCTCCTCGCCCGGGCGGTGGGCATAGAGGGGTCCCTTCTGGGCGGGGTGGCCTTGGCGGCGGTGCTGGGCCACAACTACTCCCTTTTCCTGGGGTTCAAGGGGGGCAAGGGGGTGGCCACCAGCTTCGGCACCCTGCTCTTTCTGGATCCTGTGCTGGCCCTCTGGACCTTTCCCATCGGCATTTCCGTGATGCTCCTCACCCGCTACGTCTCCGCTGGGAGCATGACCGGGGGCGTGGCGGCCACGGTGCTGGCCCTGGCCCTGGCCCGTCCCCTTTGGGAGGTGCTCACCGTGGCCCTCATGGCCCTCCTCATCTTCTTTACCCACCGGGAGAACCTGAAGCGCCTTCAGGCGGGCACGGAGAGGCGCCTGGGGGAGAAGGAGGGGAGGCGTGCTTGACCTTTTGGTCCTTGCCCCCCACCCCGACGACGGGGAGCTGGGTTGCGGGGGCACCCTGGCCCGGGCCAAGGCGGAGGGGCTTTCCACGGGGATTCTGGACCTCACCCGGGGGGAGATGGGCACGAAGGGTACCCCGGAGGAAAGGGCGAGGGAGGTGGAGGAGGCGAGCCGCATCCTGGGGCTGGACTATAGGGGCAACCTGGGCCTGCCGGATGGGGGGCTTGCCGACGTGGCGGAGCAGCGGTTCCGCCTGGCGGAGGCCCTGAGGCGGCTCAGGCCCCGCATTGTCCTGGCGCCCCTCGAGGCCGACCGCCACCCCGACCACACCGCGGCAAGCCGTCTGGCGGTGGCGGCGGTGCACCTTTCTGGCCTGGGGAAAGCCCCCCTGGAGGGGGAGCCCCACCGGGTGGAGCGGCTTTTCTTCTATCCGGGAAACCACCCCTTTACCCCCAGCTTCCTGGTGAAGATCTCCGCCTTTATAGACCAGTGGGAGCAGGCGGTTTTGGCCTACAAGAGCCAGTTTTCCGGGGAAGGGGTGAGCGAGACCGTGGGGCCTAAGGGGGTGGAGGCGAGGCGGGCCCTAAGGCGCTACTGGGGAAACTACCTGGGGGTGGACTACGCCGAGCCCTTCGTGAGCCCCTTGCCGGTCCTCTACACCCCCTGGAGCCGGGCCTAAAGGCCAATGGCTTGCCGCCCTAGGCAGGGAAGAAGGGCGATGCCCAATCTGGGGCCCCCGTCGTGGCCCAAGCCAAGACGGGCTACTTAAAAGAGGGGCTCCTGGCTCACCGCCTTCACCTGGCGGCGCTCCTTGGGGGGAAGGGCGTCCAGGGCCCGCTTCACCTCCTGGATGTCCAGCCAGGTGAGGTGCTTGGGGCTTCCCGGGGTGCGGCTGGGGTTCCTGAGGAGGTAGGCGGGGTGGAACATGGGGAAGACCCGGATCCCGTGCCACTCAAACCACTGCCCCCGCACCTTGGTGATGGAAACCTTCTCCCCCAGGAAGAACTCCGCGGCCACCGCCCCTAGGGGCACGATGATCTGGGGAGCGATGAGCTCAATCTGCTTGAGGAGCCACTTTTCCGTGCACACCTTGGCCTCATCGGGCAAGGGGGTGCGGTTCCCCGGGGGGCGGCACTTGACGATGTTGGTGATGTAAACCGATTCCCGGGGGATGCCGGCGGCCTCGAGGATGCGGTTCAGCAGCTGTCCGGCCTTGCCCACGAAGGGGCGGCCCGTCTTGTCCTCCTCTTCCCCCGGACCCTCCCCCACGATCATCAGCTGGGCGTCGGGGTTTCCTTCCCCGAAGACCACCTGGGTGCGGCCTTCCGCTAGGCGGCAGGCGGTGCAGGCCTTGGCCTGGGCCTGTAGCAATTCCAGGGTCATTGCAGGGGCTTGCGGGCCTTCCGGGCTTCCCGCCGGGTCTTGGGGTCCAGGCCGATCATGAGGAAAAAGTTCTCCAGGGCGTTTTCCTGGCCCTTGATCTCGGGGTACTGGTCCTCCGGGGTGCCGGTGACAAAGGGCAGGGATTTGTAAAGCTCCAGGGCGTACTGCACCACGGCCTCCGGCCCCTCGGTCTCCGCCACCTCGGCCAGCTTGGCGTAGACCTCGCGCCGGGCCTCCGCGTGGCGGCGGAAGACCTCCGGATTGGGCGTTTCCGGCGCCCGGAGGACGTCTTGCTTGGCGATGCGGCGGTAGTGCTTCAAGCCCCGAATGATCTCCTCCGTGGTTAGCGTGATCTTGAACTCCATCCCCGCTCCTTTCCGGCCTAAGGGCCCTACCCTTGGTGAGGATTATATAGCCGGGGAAGAGGGTGAGGTATAGCTGGGGGAATGGGGAGCGAAAGGCCCTCCTGCCCCGACAGGGGCTCCCAAAGGGCCTTGGCCAGAGGGGACCCCCATTGGCCTTGGGCTGGGTCATGGGCGGGCGGATGGGCGTTTTCGTGGCTATACTTGGGAGGATGGAGGTTTTGGGTACCTATTGGTTGCGGCGCATTCTTGCCCGTATTGCCTCCACCATTGCCTTTGAAGGCCAGGACACCCGCACGGGGATGCCGGTGATGGTGCTTAAGGGGGCCCAAGGGGTGCCGGTGGCGGCGGAGGGGGTGCTTCCCCTTTTGGAAGAGATCCCGGAGGCCTGGGTGTTGGAGTGGCCCATTGGGGCGGTCCCCTTAAGCCAGTACCTGGGGGTGGCGGACCTGGAGCGGTTGGAGCACTGGCTTAAGGAGATGGCCCGGATCTTGGCGGCCTTGAAGGCCCAGGGGGTGTCCCATGCCCCCATCCCGGAACTCTGCCTGGTGAAGGGCAAGCGGGTGTGGCTGGCTGGGGTGGGGCTAAAGGCGCTTTCCGGAGAGCCGGAAAAGGCCCTGGCGGCCCTGGCCCGGGCCCTGGCCGGGGAGCGCTACCCCGAGTTTCGCCTTAAGGAGCTTTTGGAGGGGGTGGAGGCCGGGAAGGAGCCCCTGCAGGCCCTTTTTTCCGAGGCCTCGCCCCAGGCCCCGGCTGGCCCGGAGGGGGGTGCGGCCCAGGAGAGCCCCCTCGAGGAACCCCCGGCCCAGCCCAAGGAGGAACCCCCTAGGCCCTCCGCTTCCGGGCGGAAGGTGCTGAGCGTGGACCCCGTCCCCGGGGAGGCCCAGGGCCTCGAGGCGAAAACCTCGGAGGCCCCGCGGTCCGCGGGCACGACCCCAAGCCGCCCCCGGGTCATCCGCATTGAGGAGCCCGAGGAGCCCTCCTTTGCCGTGGTGGAACCCCCACGGCAAAGGAGGCGGGGCTTACTGGTGGGGCTTCTGGGCGCCGTGGTGCTTTTGGCCTTAACCCTTTTCCTCCTTCGCCCCTCCGCCCCTTCCGGAGGGGGGTACGTGATGGAGTTCCGCACCGACCCCCCCACGGAGCGGGCCGAGGTGTTGCTCCTGGAGGTGCCCGAGGGCTCCAAGATGGCTCCTGGCCAGCTTCTCCTCACTGCCCCTGGGCGGGCGGAGTTTGACCAGAAGGGCGTGTACCGGTTGCGCATCCGGGTGGCGGGCCGCGACCCCGTGGACTACCTCCTAGAGGTGCCGGGGCCGCCCTTGGTCATCAAGGTACGCTAGGGCCATGACCGAGCAGCCCGCGGTCTACGTGTACCGGTACTTCTTCGCCGGGGAGGAGGCGGGGGAGGGGAGGCTGGAGGTGCGCCCTCAGCCTGTGGGCGTGAAGGCCACCCTCACCGCCGAGGTGAACCTGCCCTTGCCCAAGACCCGCCAGCGCTGGCAGACGGAAACGGATGCGGAGGGCTTTTCCCTCTACTTCTCCGAGCGGGTGGAGGGGCGGGAGAGCCGGGTGTTCACCGTGGAGCGGCTGGAGGAGGAAGGGGTGGTGTTGGTGACCCAGGGCAAGGAAAGCCTGGCCCTGCCCTTCGTGGCGCCCTACCACGACCCCCTTTCCCTCCTCCTGGCCCTGCCCCGCCTGGCCCTGGAGCCCGGGGAGGTGGTGCGGTGGCCCATGCCCGGGGGGAGGGTGTACGTGGAAAGGCTTGCGGACCTCGAGGTGGAAGGGCGCCCGCGCCGCCACTTCCGCCTGCGCCCGGGCCTGACCCTGGTGCAGCTGGAGGAGGGGGTTCCCGTGAGGATAGCCCAGCAGGTGGGCGACCACGTGTTTGAAGGGGTCCTGGAGGGGGTGGAGGAGGTAAAAAGGCGCCGCCGCTGGGTATAGTGGAGGCATGATCTACCGCACGGAGGAGGTGAGGGAGCGGTTTGCCCGCCGGGGGCTTACCTTTGACCCCAAGGTGGAGGAGAGCGTGCGGGGCATCCTGCGGGCGGTGCGGGAGGAGGGGGACGAGGCCCTGGACCGCCTGAGCCTGGAGCTGGACGGCCATCCGGTGGAGGAGATCCCCAAGCGAGCCTGGCGCGAGGCCTACGAGGACCTGGACGAGGCCTTGCGCGATGCCTTGGAGACCGCCAAGGAGCGCATAGAGGCCTTCTACCGGGAGGAGGCTCGCGGGGGTTTCCTCAAGGTGGACGGCAGCGGGGTCTTGGGCCAGCTGGTCCGCCCCCTTTCCCGGGTGGGGGTTTACGTCCCCGGGGGCACCGCCCCCCTCCTTTCCAGCCTCCTCATGGCCGTGGTCCCCGCCAAGGTGGCGGGGGTGGGCGAGGTGGTGGTGGCGAGCCCCCCCAAGGTCCACCCCGGGGTGCTGGCCGCCGCCTGGGTGGCGGGGGCGGACCGGCTCTTCGCCATGGGCGGGGCCCAGGCCATCGCCGCCTTGGCCTACGGGACGGGGCGGGTGCCCCGGGTGGACAAGATCGTGGGCCCGGGGAACGCCTACGTGGTGGCGGCCAAACGCCAGGTGTTCGGGGTCGTGGGCATAGATGGGCTCGCCGGCCCCACGGAGACCCTGATCGTGGCCGACGGTTCCGCCTCCCCCAAGCTCCTGGCCGCGGACCTCCTGGCCCAGGCGGAGCACGGCCCCGACTCTGAGCCTTGGCTCCTCTCCCCCGACCGGGCCCTCCTGGAGAGGGTGGAGGCGGAGCTTTCCCGCCAGCTGGAGGGCCTGCCCCGGGCGGAGATCGCCAAAAAGGCCTTGGAGCGGGGGGGATTGGTGCTCACCCAGGACCTCGAGGAGGCCTTCGCCCTGGCCAACCTCTACGCCCCCGAGCACCTCTGCCTGGCCCTGGCCGACCCCCTGCCCTGGCTGGGGAAGGTGCAAAACGCCGGGGGGGTCTTCCTGGGGGAGGGAAGCCCCGAGGCTCTAGGGGACTACATCGCCGGCCCTAGCCACGTGATGCCCACCTCGGGCACCGCCCGCTTCCAAGGGGGGCTTTCGGTGCGGGACTTCCTCAAGGTGATCCCCGTGATGGGCCTAAGCGAGAACGCGGTGAGGGAGTTGGCCCAAAAGGGGGCGTTGCTTGCCCGGGCGGAGGGGCTGGAGGGCCATGCCCGTTCCCTGGACCTTAGGCGATGAGGCTCTTTCACGAGATCCTCGGGCCTTTGGACCTCCCCGACCGCTTCGGGCGCATCGTGAGCCTGGCCCCTAACCTGACCGATGCCCTTTTCGCCCTGGGGGTGGGCGGCAGGCTCGTGGGCCGGAGCGCCTTCTGCCACCGCCCGGCGGAGGTCCTTTCCCTTCCCGTCTTGGCCTCCTACACCAAGACCCGCACCGAGCTCCTGAGGAGCCTGGAGCCGGATCTGGTCCTCCTCTCCACCGGCGTTCAGCGGGAACAGGCCCTGAGGCTTAAGGAGGAGGGCTTCCCCGTCTACGCCGTACCCCTGCCCACGAGCCCCTACGGCATCCTGGAAAACCTCGTCACCTTGGGGCACCTTTTAGACCTGGAGGAGAGGGCTACGGAGCTTGCTCACGGGCTTTCCGAGCGCTACGGCCGCCTCAAGGGGCGGTTTGACCTGCGGGTTTACTTTGAGATGGACCTGGGGGGGCCCATCACCGTGGGCCGGGGGAGCTACATCGCCCAGGCCCTTTTGCACCTGGGCCTCAGGCCCATCTTCCTGGACGTGCCCCAGGCGTATTTCCAGCCGGACCTCGAGGAGGTCAAGCGGCGCAAGCCCGACCTCTTCCTTTACGAGCCCAAGCCCTGGGGCAAAAACCCCCTGGAGAAGGCGCGGGCCTTGGCCCGGGAGCGGGGCTGGGACCTTCCCATAGCCGCCACCGATGGGGACGAGCTGGCCCACTACGGGCCCATGTTCTTCTCCTTCCTGGAAAAGCTGGCGGACCGGGTGGCGCAAACCTTAGGCGAAGCTTAAGGGAGGCCAAGGGCTGGGCATGTAAAGTAAGGAGCATGAACCGGGTTTTCTTCCTGGTCCTTCTTGCGGCCACGGCCCTTGTCCTCACCGCCTGCCCTCAGACGCCCCCTCCGCCACCGGTGAACCCCTCGGAGTGCCCGGTGGGGCCCCTGGAGGTTCAGGCGGAGGAACCCCTAAGACTCCAAGGCTTGGGCCGGTTCGCGGGAGAGTACGTGCCCGGGGAGCTTTTGGTACTCCCCAAGCCGGGGCTTTCCGTCCAGACCCTACGGGCCGAGGGGGTGGAGCCGCAAGAGACCCTCCCCCGGGGTCTCTTGCGGGTGAGGGTGCCCAAAGGGCAGGAGGAGGCCAGGGCCCGGGCCCTCCTTCGGGCGGGGGCAGAGTACGTGCAGCCCAACTACCTTTACCGCCCCCTGCGGGCGCCCAGCGATCTCCTTTATGCCAGCAACCAAAGGGCATACCTGAACGGTCTGGTCGGATTGGAAGCGGCCTGGGATGTGGGTACAGGCCGGGGGTGCCCTCCCCTCATTGCGGTGCTGGACACGGGCATCCTGCCCCACGAGGATTTTCAGACCAGCAAGTACCTTCCCGCGGGCGTCAAGCTGGATGCGGCCGATAACGACCCCGACCCGACCGATGGACAGTCCCCCTTCCAAGACAGCTACGGACACGGCCTCCAGGTGGCCGGCGTTCTGGGTGCCGACACCAACAATGGCCGGGGTATGGCCGGGGTGACCTGGGGGGGATACGTGGTGCCCATTAAGGTCCTGAGGAGCGGGGCGACGGACTTTTCCACCGCTGACATCCAGAGGGGCGTGGACTTGGCCCGTTCTCTGGGCGCGAGGGTGATGAACCTCTCCCTGGGGGCCTACGGCATAACGGATGGGGTTTTGGCGGACGCCCTAACCCGGGCTAGGAACGCGGGCATCGTCATCGTGGCAGCCTCGGGCAACGGGGGTACTGCAGGGGTCTACTTTCCCGCGAACCTACCTGGGGTGATCGCCGTTGGGGCGGTTAAGCAGGACAAGACCCGGGCGAGCTTTTCTTCGTATGGACCGGAGCTCAGTTTGGTGGCCCCCGGGCAGGGGGTGGTGTTGCCTGACCCCAAGAACCCGCAGGGCTACTTGGCGGATAGCGGCACCTCCTTCGCCAGCCCCATCGTGGCCGGGGTGGTGGCCCTCTACATGAGCAAATACGCCAGCGAGCGCAAGACCTGGCCCACGCCGGACCAGGTCTACACCTGCCTCACGCAGACCGCGGAGGACCTGGGCCCGGCGGGGAAGGACGACGAGTACGGCTTCGGCCTGGTGCGCGCCGACCGGGTGATGGCGGACACCACCTACTGCTTCCCCTAATCCGCCTCACCCAAGGGGGTGTAGACTAAGCCCCCGTGCGGCGGTTTTTCCTCCTTCTCCTGCTCCTCCTTGTGGCCCTGGGGCTTTGGGCCTACCCCCTTTTGGGCCCCGCGGTGCGCCACGGGGCGGTGCCTGCCCCCGAGGGGCTCAAAAGCCCCCTGACCCTTTTGGTCTACGGCTCGAGCCCAGAGTACTCCGGCTACCACCGAAGGGCCCCCGAGCGCTTTCGGGGCCTGGCGGACACCATCCTCCTGGTGCGCCTGGACCCAGGGGCCAACCGGGTGGTGGTCCTTTCCGTTCCCCGGGACGTTTGGGTGAACCTGCCCGGCTACGGCTGGCACAAGGTGAATGCGGCAAGCCCCCTGGGGGGGCCGGAGCTCATGAAGGAGGCGGTGGCCCAGATCACCGGGGTGCGGGCGGACCGTTACGTGGTGGTGAGCACGGAGGCCCTCAGGAAGGCGGTGGACGCCCTTGGGGGGGTTAGGGTGTGCGTGGAGAAGCCCATGCGCTACCGGGACACCGCCGCGGGCTTGGACATTGATTTAAAGCCGGGGTGCCAGGTGCTGAACGGGGAGCAGGCGGAGGGTTACCTGCGTTTCCGCAAGGACGCCTTGGGGGACATCGGGCGGGTGCAGCGGCAGCAGGCCTTCTTCCATGCCCTGAAGGAGCAGCTTCTTTCCCCCTCGGGTATCCTGCGCCTTCCGCGGGTGGTGGCGGCGGTGGAGCCCTACGTGCAGACCGACCTCACCCGCCAGGAAAAGGGGGCCATCCTGGGCTTCGCCATGAAGCAACCCCACCTGGTGAGCCTGCTTCTACCCGGGAGGTTCGGGGGAGGGGGTTGGGAGGTGGACCAGGAGGCCCTGCGGCAGCTTTTGGACGTTTACTTTGATGGGGAGGCGCTGGCGGGGACGGGGGATCTTACGGGGCGGCTGGTGGCCCTGGTCTATGGACCCGGGCAGGAGGCCCTGGCGGAAAAGGCTCGCCTGAGGCTCAGGGAGCTGGGGTTGCGGGTCATCCTTCACCCCGTGGACCTGCCCCCTTCCCGCACGGAGGTGCTGGAGAATGGGCCCGGGCTTCTGGCCAAGTCGCTGGGTGAGCTCTTGGGGGTACCTTACCGGATCTCGGGGGAAGCCGTCTTGGGGGCCGACCTCACCCTGCGCCTTGGCGCCGAGCCTCCCTTTTTGTAGGATGGAAGGCGTCTGCCGGGGTGGCGGAACGGTAGACGCTGCGGACTTAAAATCCGCTGGGGGGTTACCCCCGTACGGGTTCGAGTCCCGTCCCCGGCACCAGGTGGCCCCGCGAACGCCGGGGCCTTTTTTCTCGGCCTTGATATGCTGGAGCCCGTGGGCGTTCTCACCCGCTACCTGGAAAGGACCATGGCCCAGGCCCGCTACGAGCTCTTGGGTCCAGGGCGTTTTGCCGCGGAGCTTCCCGAGTTGGGCGTGAGGGTGGAGGCGGAGCACCTGGAGGCGGCCAGGCAGGCCCTGAGGGAGGCCCTCGAGGCCTGGCTCCTGGACGCCTTGCGCTCCGGCCTTACCCCCCCGGGCCTGGAAGGGGCAGAGGACCCGGTGCGGGCCCGCTTCTTCGCCCTGGCCGGGGAGATGTGGCGGCTGGTGAAGGGGGCGCCGCCGGAGCCTCCCAAGGCTCCCCTTCCTCCCCCTGAGCCCCCCAGGGTCCAGGAGGCCCCGAAGGCCAAAAGGGTGGCCTCCTTGGAGGAATGGCTGAGGGGCCTGGGCATCCAGGTGGTGCGGAAGCCCCAGGAGGAGGAGGAGAAGGAGAAGGTCCTCACCCGCCTGGCCCTCTTCCTGGGGGACCGCTACCCCAGCCTGGAAAAGCTTTACGAGCGTCTGAAGCAAAGCCTTTCCACCAAGCGCCAGTTTGAGCTTTCCCTTTCCGAGGCCTCCCAGGAGGAGATCGCCAACTCCACCCAGTTCTGCACCATGCTGAAGCAGTACGCCCTCCTCACCTCCTACCACTACAAAAGCGAGGAAAGGCGCATCCGGGCCAAGGCCAGCACGGAGGGTTGGGTGCAGAACTTCCTCACCGGGGGCTGGCTGGAGCGGTACGTGGCCGAGAAGGTGCGCAAGCTCCTCCGCTCCAAGAACCTGCCCCACGAGGTGGCGGTGGGCTACCAGGTCACCCTGCCGGGTGGGGAGGCCATGGAGCTGGACGTGCTGGTGCGGGTGGGGGAGAGGGTCTATTGGTTTGAGGCCAAGACCGGGGACTTCCAGGCCCACATCGCCAAGTATGCGGGGCTCAAGAAGGTGCTGGGGCTTTCCGCTAGGGAAAGCTTCCTGGTCCTTTTGGGCATGGACAAGGCCCGGGCCAAGGAGCTCTCCGCCCTGCACGGCCTCACGGTGGTGAACCAGGCCAACTTCCTCGAGGTCTTCCAGGAGGTTCTGGAGGGGAATGCTCCGTAAGGTTCTCCTGGTGATGGGGGGGACCCTGGCCTCGAGGGTCCTCGGGCTCCTGCGCCAGGCGGTCTTCAACGCCCTTTACCCCGACGCCCTGAAGGACGCCTTCAACGTGGCCTACCGGGTGCCCAACCTCCTCCGGGAGCTTTTGGCGGAGGGGGCGGTGCAGAATGCCCTCATTCCCCTCCTGAAGGGCCTGGACCCAGAGGAGGCCCGGGCCTTCGCCCGCCGCTTTGGAGCCTTTCTGTTGGGGGTCAACCTCCTGGTGCTTGGGCTTGGGTACCTCCTGGCTCCCTGGGTGGTGGGGCTTTTGGTGGCTGGGGAGAGCCATCTGCGGGAGGACCTGGCCCAGGTGGTCTACCTCACCCGCCTCCTTTTGCCCTTTCTCCTCGGCATCTCCATGGCCGCCCTGTTCTCGGCGTTGTTGCAGGCGGAGGAGCGCTTCCTGCCCTACGCCCTAGGCCCCGTGGCCTTTAACCTGGTGGCCATCGGCCTGATGGCCCTATTTCCAGGAGACCCCACCTTCCTTGGCCTTTCCGTGGCCCTGGGAGGGCTTTTCCAGGCCCTGGTGCAGGTTCCCTTCCTCAAGGGCTATACCTTGGAGTGGCGCTGGCACCGGGCCTTTGCTCCAGCTTTGCTCCGGATGGGGCCCTTCGCCTTCACCACCTCCTTGCGCCAGTTTCTGAACCTGGTTCTGACCCATATCCTCACCCGCTACCCCCCGGCGGCGGTCACGGGGTTTTACAACGCCGAGGTGGTCTTCCAGATGGTCTTGGGGCTTTTTGCCACCTCCCCCGCCATCGCCCTTTTCCCCCGGATGAGCGCCCTGAGGGGCCAGGAGCTGGCCCACTTCCTCACGGGCCCCCTGAAGCGGCTTATCCTTCTCTTTTCCCTTCTTGGGGGG
The DNA here is from genome assembly GCF_000744885.1 of Thermus amyloliquefaciens. Classification (NCBI taxonomy): domain Bacteria; kingdom Thermotogati; phylum Deinococcota; class Deinococci; order Thermales; family Thermaceae; genus Thermus; species Thermus amyloliquefaciens. Next base: position 762,276 of record NZ_JQMV01000003.1, read on the forward strand.
ATGCTGGTGGCCCTGGCCCCCTTCGTGGTGGTGGTGCTCTTTGGCCTCTTTGGCCCCCTTACCCCGGAAAACCGGGCCTACAGCGCCCAGGTCCTCCAGGCCCTGGGGTTTGCCGTCCTGCCCTGGGGGGTGAACACCCTGCTTCTAAGGGGGCTTTATGCCCTGGGAAGGATCCGGGAAGCGGTTTCCGCCAGCGCCGTGGTTTTCCTCACCAACACCCTGGGGTACTGGCTCCTTAAGGATGCCGGGCTTTTTGCCCTGAACCTGGCCACCGCCTTGGCGGGGTATTTGGGGCTTTTCCTTTACCTCCGCCTCCTCGGGCGGGAGGGGGTGGGGATCCCGGCTCTGCCCGGCTTCCTTCTGCGGGCCTGGCTGGCGGGGCTTCCCCTGGCCTTGCTGGGGTGGGTTCTCAGGGGGCTCTTCCCCGTGGCCACGGCGGGGGAAGCCCTCCTGCCCCTTTTCCTCGGGGGGGTTTTGGGGCTTGGGGTCTTCCTCCTCGGGGCTCGCTTGCTTGGCCTCCCCCTCAGGGCCCTCCTCGCCAGAGCTCCTGCAGACGGAAATAGAGGGGCTTAAGCCTCAGGGCGAAGGCGGGTTCCTCCCAGGTGGGCCAGGTGAAGCGGAGGGGCGGGGCTCCTTCCAGGAGGAGGCCTATGCCCCCGATGGGGATGGGTTCGGGGGCGTACCAGGCGAGGCGCTGGCTGGGGTCGGCTATCAGGAGCATGCCCCAGGGGATGCGGAGTTCCAAAAGCCCCCCTTCCCCCAGGGCGTAGTCCGCGGTGGGGTCCCGGGCCCCTTCCGGGTCCTGCCCCCGCCGCAGCTGGCCCAGCTCGTAGACCCTCCGGGGGTAGTCGGTCCCGTCCCGGCCCGTGCGGCGGCGGTTGGGTTCAAGGAGGAAGGGGACGAAGGGGCCTTCCCCGGGCTTGCTGGGCCCGCGGAAAAGGAGGTACTCCGTCCCCGAAAGGCCGTGGTCCAGCTCCTGGAAGGGGTAGTAGCCCGCCTCGAGGAGAAGCCTTCCCCCCTCGGGGCCCACCTCCAGGTGGAACTCCGCCCCGAACCCCTGGGCCACGGGTACGCCCCCGGGGACGGTGTCCAGGTAGAGCCTTAGGGGCAGGGGCCCCCGGTAGAGGAGCCAGAGGTACTCGGGGTCGGCGTGGGCTTTGAGGAAGCGGCCTTCCTCCCGGAGGAGGAAGGGCACCCCTTCCCACTCCTCCGCCTTCCCGTCCAGGCGGAAGCCCCCCCGGGCCGTGGCCGCCAGGAGGCCATAGTTCTCCTCGGGGTCCAGGAGGTTGTGCCAGAAGGGATCGCGGCCGGGGGCCTCCCACTCCATAAAGAGCCAGTTGCGCTTGAACCACTCGTCCAAAAGGGCGAAGACCAGGCTCCCTGCCAGCCCCGCGGCCTCGATCTCCTCCACCAGACGGGCCACCCCCTCCGCCTGGGCCTCCTCTGAGTGGCCTCCGTGATGAAGGCCCTGAGGTTGGAAGTGGGCGATGCCGCGGCTTGTGGGCAGGCCGATCTCGCCGATGAGCACCGGTTGGTCCCCGTGGTGGGCCTTGAGGTCCAGAAGGTAACCAAAGTAGTTGGAAGGCCCCAAGGGGCCCCGGACCTCCTGGTACCGCGGGCTCAGGTTCATGAAGTCCGGGTAGTAGGGGTAGGCGTGGTAGTTGGCGAAGGTGTGCACGGGGCTTCCCGGACGAGGGCGGATGAGGGCCATGTCCAGGCTCACCTTGTCGTTGTCCAGCTCCCGCACCGCCTCCTCCGCGATCCGCTCCCCTCGAGCCCGCCTGAGGACCACCTCCTCCTCCCGGGTGCTCTCCGTGGGGTGGAAGAGGGGGTCCAGGGTGGGCCAGTTGCTCACGGAGAGGGGGCGCACGGTGCCGTAAGCCTCCCACTCGTACCCGGCCAGGCGGTCCAGGACCTCCGCCATGTACGCCTCAAAAGGGCTGGCCCCGGGTAGGGCCTCCAAGAACTTCCCCCGGTAGCCCCGTCCGGGGTGGCGCTCGTTGTAGGCCTGCACGGCGTAGGGCTCAAACTCCCGCCCCACCAGGAGGCCCAGGGTCCAGGGGGAGACGTCCGCGGTGTAGTCCCCGTGGGCGTGCCCCGGGCGAGGGGGGCGGCGGAGGTTGCCGTGGAGGGCGTCCAGCACCTCCCGCCCCTCCAGGAGGAACCTTTCCAGGAAAGGGCCCTCCCAGTCCTCATACCCCTCCTCCTCGGGAAGCTCGGTCCAAACCCCCTGGAACAGGTAGAGGGGGCGGTCCTGGTGGAGGCGGTTGTGGTGGTGGAGGGCCCGGTAGAAGGCGGGGGGGAGGAGGGTGTAGGTGCGCACCGCATTGGCCCCCATGGCCCTCAGGAGTTCCAGCCAAGCCCGGTAAAGGGCCTCCTCCTCCGGGAACTCCGCGGGAAAGCGCCCGGGCAGGGCCACCCCCAGGTTGACCCCCCGGACCTGGAAGGGGGTATCCCCGATCCAGAACCGTCCCCCCTCCGCCCGGAAGGGGGGTGGGGTTTTGCGGGCCTTGGGGGCCGGGGGAGGGGGTGGGGGAAGGCGTCCCAGGATGCTCTCCGCCTCCCGGTAGCCCTGCCGCAGGGCCCAGTCCAGGGCGCTTTTGGCCCCCTCCAGATCCCCAAGGGCTCTCAAGGTGAGGCCGAAGCCGTAGAGGGCCTCCCCACCCCCCTTGAGGGTGCCCACCAGACGGCTGAAGGTGAAAAGGGCCTCCTCGAGGCGCCCCAGGCGGTACTGGGCGAAGCCCGCGAGGATCAAGGCCTCCTCCGGGGGGTCGTAGCCCTTGAGCAGGGGGTCAAGCTGGGCCAAGACCCCGGCCATCTCCCCTTGGGCATGGAGGCTTCGGGCGCTTTCCAAGGGTGTGGCCAGGGCAAGGCCCAGGAGGAGAAGAAGGCCCAGGGCCTGCACGGGCTAGCCTCCTTGGGAAGCCTGGCGGATGGCCTCCACCGCCTCGGGGTTCTCCAGGGCGGAGAGGTCCCCGGGATCCTGGCCCAGGTAGGCGGCCCGCACCACCCGGCGCATCACCTTGGCGTTCCGGGTCTTGGGCAGGTCGGGCACGAAGACCACCTTCTCCGGCCTTAGGGGTTTGCCCAGGGCCTCCGCCACCCGGTCGGCCACCGCCTGGGCCAGCTCGGGGCTTGGGGAATGGCCGGGCTTCAGCACGGCAAAGAGCACGATGGCCTCCCCCTTGACCGGGTGGGGCACCCCGATGGCGGCGCACTCCTTAAGGGCGGGGTGGGCGATGGCCGCCGTTTCCACCTCGGCGGGCCCCACCCGCTTGCCCGCCACCTTGAGGGTGTCGTCGCTGCGGCCCAGGATGAAAAAGTGGCCTTCCTCGTCCAGAAGGGCCAGGTCCCCGTGGACCCAAATCCCGGGGAAGCGGGCGAAGTAGGTGTCCAGGTAGCGGGCCTCGTCCTGCCAGAAGCCCTTGGTCATGCCGGGCCAGGGGTTGAGCACCGCCAGCTCCCCCACCCGGCCCACCGTGGGCCTTCCCTCCTCGTCCAGCACCGCGGCCTTTATCCCGGGCACCGCGGTGTTGAAGCCCATGGGCTTGATGGGCCTGAGGAGGACGTTCCCCAGGATGCCCCCGGAGATCTCCGTCCCCCCGGAGTAGTTCACGATGGGCCGCCTTTCCTCTCCCACCACGCGGAAGAACCAGAGGTAGGGCTCGAGGTTCCAGGGCTCCCCGGTGGAGCCAAGCACCCTTAAGGAGGAGAGGTCGTGGGCCCTTATGGGCTCCTCCCCCAAGGGGATCAGGGCCCGCACCAGGGTGGGGGAGAGGCCCAGGTGGGTGAGGCGGTGGGCCTCCACCATCCGCCAGAGCCTTTCCGGCCCCGGGTGGTCGGGGGCCCCGTCGTAGAGGAAGACCGTGGCCCCCAGGAGGAGCCCCCCCAGGATGGCCCAGGGCCCCATCATCCAGCCCAGGTCGGTGAACCAGAAGAGGCGGTCCCCCTCCCTCAGGTCAAAGAGGAGGGCCAGGTCCAAGGCGGCCTTCAGGGGAAAGCCCGCGTGGTAGTGCACCGTGCCCTTGGGGCGGCCCGTGGTGCCGGAGGTGTAGATGAGCATGAAGGGGTCCATGCTCTCCATTTCCTCCGGGGGGAAGGGCTCGCCCTGCAGGGTGGCGTAGTCCACCTCCCCGGTTTCCAGGGGAAGGCCTAGCCGGCGCACTACCAGAAGGCGGGGGGTTTCCGCCAGGGCCTGGGCCTTGCGGGCCTCCGGGAGGAGTTCCACCCTTCTTCCTCGCCTGTGGAAGCCGTCCTGCACGGCGAGGAGCTTGGCCTTGGCGTCCTTGAGGCGTATGGCGGCGGCCTCAGCGGCGTAGCCGGAGAAGATGGGGATGGCCACAGCCCCAAGCCAGGCGGTGGCCAGGAGGAGGATGGCCGCCTCGAGGCCCATGGGGAACCAGAGGCCCACCCGGTCGCCCCGCTCCACGCCCAAAGCCCGTAGCCCTGCCGCCACCCGTTCCACCTCCTGCAAGAGCTCCCCGTAGGTGAGGGTGCGCACCCCTCCCTCCTCGGTTTCGTGGATGAGGGCCAGGGCGGTGGGTTCGTGGCGCAAGGCGGCCTCCACCAGGTTGAGCCGCCCCCCCACGAAGAAGCGGGGGAGGGGGAACCCCCCTTCCATGACCCTTTGGTAGGGTTTGCGCCAGGGTAGGCCCAGGTGGGAAAAGAAGGCGTGGTAGAAGTCCTCGGGCTCCTCCGTGCTGTAGCGGTAGAAGGCCTGGTAGTCCTCAAAGCCCAGGGCTTGCATGAACTGGAAAAGCCGTGTGGCCCGGGCTTCCTCGGGGTTGGGGTACCAGATGGGTTCCATCTACTTCCTCCAGAAGAGGAACCCCCGGCGCTTGGTGGGGGTTGCCTCGGTCTTGGGGCCCTGGGGGTTTTTCAGGACCTCCAGGAAGGTTTTGAGGTCCAGCCGCTCCTCGGGGTTCTTGGCCAGAAGCCGCCTTAGGGCCTTGTCCAGCCGGGGAGGCAAGGAGGTGGGCGGGGGAGGGAGCAGGAGGTGGGCGTTGCGGAGCTCCTCGAGGGTTTCCCCCCGGAAGGGGCGCTTCCCCGTCAGGAGCTCATAGGCCATCACGCCGAAGCTGTAGGCGTCGCTTTTGGGGCTAGGCTTGGCCCCCAGGAAGAGCTCGGGGGCCAGGTAGTGGGGGCTTCCCGCGTACTCCGGGCTGGCCTCTTCCAGGGGGCGGACGGTCCCCAGGTCCCCCAGCTTGTACACCCCTTCCCCCACGAACACGTTGGACGGCTTCACATCCTGGTGGACCAGGCCCCTTTGGTGGAGGAAGAGGAGGGCTTCCCCCACCTGGAGAAGGGCCCGGACGGCCTCTTCTTGGGGGAGGGGTTTTTGGAGGAGGAGGTCTTCCAGGGTTCCCTTTTCCAAGTACTCCAGGGCCAGGAAGGCCTCCTCGCCAAAGGGTACCCCGTGGAGCCCCCGGACCAGGTGGGCATGCCTCAGGGAGAGGCTGAGGGAAACCTCCCGGGCGAAGCGCTCCGCCAGCTTAGGGTCTTGGCGCACCTCCTTGCGGGGAAGCTTCAGGGCGACCGTTTCCCCCGAAGGGGCCTCCGCCAGGTAGACCTGGGCGGTCTGGCCCAGGCCTAGGAGCATCCTTAGGCGGAAGTCCTTCCGCTTTAGGCTAGTCAAGGACCAACACCCCTCCCGGCTTCAAGGCGTGGCCTTCCACGCCCTTTTCCTGGGCCTTCTTGGCGAAGGCGTCCCCGTCTTGCTTGATGGGGGGGAAGGTGTTGTAGTGGATGGGCACCACCCGCTTGGGCCTGAGAAGCTCCAGGGCCTTCAGGGCGTCCTCCGGGCCCATGGTGAAGTGGTCCCCGATGGGCAGGAAGGCCAGGTCCAGGCCCAGCTCCCCGATGAGGCGCATGTCGGAGAAGAGGGCGGTGTCCCCGGCGTGGTAGATGCGCTTGCCCCCAAGCTCCACCACCACCCCCATGGGCATGCCCCCGTAGGTGCCGTCGGGGAAGCTGGAGGAGTGCCAGGCGGGGAACCACTTGAGCCAGCCCCCGGGGAAGCGGTGGGTCCCCCCGATGTTCATGGGGAGGCTCTTGGCCCCATGCTTCTCCGCATAGGTGGCGATCTCAAAGGTGGAAACCACCGTGCCCCCTTTCTTGGAGAGGGCCACGGCGTCGCCAAAATGGTCCCCGTGGGCGTGGGTGACCAGGATCAGGTCCGCCTGCACCTCCCCCACCCCCATCGGGGCCAGGGGGTTCCCGGTGAGGAAGGGGTCGATGACCACCTTGGTCTTGCCGTCGGAAAGCCACACCGCCGAGTGGCCCAGATAGCGGATTTCCAGCATGGGCACCTCCTTTATAGGGCACTATACCGGAGGAAGGGTCGCCTGGGGAAGGGAGCGCTCCAGGCCTTTAAAGAAGAGAAGCTCCAGGATCCTTGCAAAGGCCCGTTCGCCCCAGCTTTGGCCTTCAGGTAGGACGAGTTCCAGCTCCAGTTCCAGCTCTACCCCCGAGGCCTGGGTGCGCATCCGGCCCTCGATCCTAAGGGAGGGGGGCGGGAGGGGCAGGGCCTTGAGGTGCTCCCCCTCGAGCCTCGAGGCGAAGGGAAGGGCCACCTCCCCGAGCACGGGGTTTTCCTGCCGGAAAACCCCCCGCACCTCCTCCCCCTCCAGGCGGAGTTCCAGGGGTAGGTTCGGGGTAGGGCGGCCGTTGAGGTGGAGGTGCAGCCTGGCCTTCATCCTTCCACCCACTCCACCCGCACCCGGCCCTCCTTGGCCAGGCGGGCCACCTCGGCGTCCGGGATGTTCACGAGCCTGGGCAGTTCCCGGAAGCGGGGTGTGGCCGAGGCCAGGCCCACCCGCACCACCAGGACCTCCTCCTCCTCGGCCCGGCCGATGCGCCAGACCAGGTGCTGGCCCAGGGCTTCCAGTAGCTCCTTCTCCACCCCCTTAGTCTATCCCGGGGCGGCCTGGGGGAAGGGAGTTCAGCACCCCGTCGTAGGGGGTGCTTAAGGGCATCCCCCTCCCCAAGGCCTGGCGGTCCGGATCAGAGCACTTCCACCAGGGCGAACTTCAGGTAGTGGGTTTCGGGGTGGTTGAGGAGGACGGGGTGGTCCCATCCCTGCCCGCGTTTCTCCACGACCCTTAGGCTGCGGTGGGCGTCCTGGGCCGCCTCGGTGAGCATCTGGTAGAAGAGGGGCTCGGTTAGGTGGTGGCTGCAGCTGCTGCTGGCCAGGAGCCCCCCTTCCTTAAGGAGCTTGATGGCCCGGAGGTTCACCTCCTTGTAGGCCCGGTAGGCCCTTTCCAGGTCCTTTTTCCCCTTGGCGAAGGCGGGCGGGTCCAGCACGATCAGGTCAAACCGCTCCCCCGCCTTTTCCAGGGCCCTCAGGTGGTCAAAGGCGTTGGCCTCCACCGTCTTGAGGGAAAGCCCGTTCAGCCTGGCGTTCGCCTCCGCTTGCCTTAGGGCCTCAGGGGAGCTGTCCACGCTGATCACCTCCTTGAAGCCCAAGGCCAGGTGGAGGCCAAAACTTCCCGCGTAGCTGAACACGTCCAGGGCCCTTTCCCCGCGGAACCTTTCCATGAGGATCCGGTTGTCCCGCTGGTCCAGGTAGGCCCCGGTCTTCTGGCCCCCGGCGAGGTCCACCCGGTAGCGGATCTGGCCCTCCTTCACCGTGGCTTCCTGGGGCACCTGGCCGAAGAGGGGCCGGACGTACAGGGGGAGGCCCTCGAGCTGCCGGGCCCGGGCGTCGTTCTTGGCCAGGAGGCTTTTGCCCAGGGGCTTGAGCTTCTCGGCCACCAGGGGCAGGAGGGCTTCCCAGGCGTAGGCGGTGGCCTGCAAGACCAGGTGGCCCGCGTAGTGGTCCACCACCAGCCCCGGCAGGAAGTCCCCTTCCGCATGGACCAGGCGGAAGCCCCCCTCGGGCTCCCTTTCCAGCGCGGGAAGACGCCGGGCCAGGGCCTTGTCCAGGCCTTCCAGGAGCGCCTTTGCCGGGTCCGTGGCCGGGCGGAAGCGGTAGGCCCGGACGCTCAGGTCGCTTTGGGGATTGAAAAGGGCCAGGGCGAGAAAGCGCTTGCCCCAGTGAACGGGGTAAAGCCCGGGCTCCTCGGGGCCCGAGAGGACATCGCGGCGAAAGACCCAAAGGTGCCGGGCCAGAAGGCGCTGGGCTCCGTGTTCGTTGACGAGAATCCGCACCGCTTAAGTATACTTAAGCGGGGTTGGTTGACGTTTGCCCCAAGGGCCGGTATCATACCCGGCAGGCGCACTTTGCGCATCTTTTCACGAAGGGAGGGGCGATGGGAGGCCTGGGACTTATCAAGAGCCTGGCGGAAAAGGAAAGGGAGCTTCTGGCCCGCCTGGAGGCGGCCAAAAAGGAGGCGGAGCTCCTGGTGCAACAGGCGGAGGCCGAGGCCAGGGCCCTTTTGCAGCAGGCGGAGGCGGAGGCTAAGGCCCTGGAGGCCGAGTACCGGGACCGGGAGGCCAAGGAAACCGAGGCCATTCTGGCCCGGTACCGGGCCCAGGCGGAGGCCGAGGCCAAGGCGGTGAAGGAGAAGGCGGAGGCCCGTTTGAAGGAGGCCGTGGCCTTGGTGTTGAAGGAGGTTTTGCCGTGATCGCCCCCATGGAGAAGCTGGTCCTGGCCGGGCCCAAGGCCAAGGCCCAGGAGCTTCTCCAAAGCCTGCAGCAGGCGGGGGTGGTCCACCTGGAGACCCTCCGGGTGGAGGAGCTTGCCGAGTACAAGCTCTCCCAAGAGGAGCGGGAGGAACTGAGGCGCTGGGAAGGGGTGGCGGCGGGGGCCGAGCACACCCTGGCCCTTCTGGGCCGGGAGGTGGAGCCCGGAAGGCCCTTCCCCGATGGCCTGGAGGCGGCCGAAAAGGCCCTAGCCCCCATCCAGGGCCATGCCGAGGGCCTGGCCCGGCAGCGGCAGGAGCTGGAGGAGGAGCTTTCCCTGGCCCAGGCCTACCTGGAGCCCTTGGAAAAGCTTGCCGCCATGGCCCAGGGCCTGGACCGGAGCCCCTTCTTCCGGGTGGTGCCCTTTTTGCTGGCCGAGAAGGAGCTTCCCCTGGTGGAGGAGGCCTTGAAGAAGGCCTTGGAGGAGCGGTTTGTCCTGGCCAGCGCACCCTATGCCAAAGGGGTGGCGGGGCTTCTCGTGGTGCACCGGAAGGACCTCGAGGCCGCCAAGGCTGCCCTTTCCCGGGCTGGGGTGGCGGAGCTGCGCCTCCCTGGGGCCTACGGGGATCTTCCCCTAAGCGAGGCCGCCCGCCGGTTGAAGGAGCGGGCGGAGGCGGCCCCCAAGGAGCTTTCCGAGGTGCGGCAGGCCCTTTACCGGCTGGCCCAGGAGGCGGCCTCCACCCTGCAAAGCCTCTGGACCCGGGCTAAGGATGAGGCGGCCCGGCTGAAGGCCTTGGAGGAGCTGGCCTCGGGGCGCTTTGGCTTTGCCCTTTTGGGCTACCTGCCGGTGAAGGCCAAGGGCCGGGTGGAGGAGGCTTTGGCCCGGCACAAGGACCAGGTGGTCTACGCCTTTGAGCCGGTGGACGAGCACTACGAGGCCGATAGGGTACCCGTGACCCTGGACAACCCCCCTTGGGTGAAGCCCTTTGAGCTTTTGGTGAGCTTCCTCAACACCCCCAAGTACGGCTCCCTGGATCCCACCCCGGTGGTGCCCATCTTTTTCCCCTTCTGGTTCGGCATGATCGTGGGGGATATAGGGTATGCCCTTCTCTTCCTCCTCCTCGGGCGCTGGCTTTCCGGGTTCGTCAAGCGGAACGAGCCTTTGGTGATCGACCTTTTCGCCCTTAGGCTCAAGCCTGCGGTCATCGGGAAGCTGGTCTACATCCTGAACTGGATGGTCTTTTGGACGGTGGTCTGGGGCTTCGTCTACGGGGAGTTCTTCGGCACCTTTTTGGAGCACCTGGGGGTGTTTGGCACCCCCGAGCATCCTGGCCTCATCCCCATCCTCATCCCCCGCATCGACACGGCTAAGACCGCCAACCTCCTCATCCTCCTCTCCGTGGCCTTCGGGGTGGTCATGGTCTTCTGGGGCCTGGCCCTACGGGCCTACCTGGGCCTGAAGCACCACCACATGGCCCACTTCTGGGAGGGGGTGGGGTACCTGGGGGCTTGGTGGGCATCCTGGCCCTGGCGGCGGGTACCTGGGGAACCTGCAGGCCGGGTGGCTGTCCTTGCTCATGTACCTAGGCTTTGGCCTCTTCCTGCTTTCCGTTCTCGTGAGCCGGATGTGGCTCATGGTTCCGGAGATCTTCACCCAGGCAGGGCACATCCTCTCCCACATCCGTATCTATGCGGTGGGGGCTGCCGGGGGCATCCTGGCGGGCCTTCTTACCGATGTGGGCTTCGCCCTGGCGGAGCGGATTGGGCTTCTGGGGGTGCTTTTGGGGTCTTGGTGGCGGCGGTGTTGCACCTGCTCATCCTCCTCCTCACCACCCTCGGCCACATGCTCCAGCCCATCCGTCTTATCTGGGTGGAGTTCTTCACCAAGTTCGGTTTCTACGAGGAGAACGGCAGGCCTTACCGGCCGTTCAAGAGCGTCCGTGAGACGCTTTAGGGAGGGAAAGAGATGAAGAAGCTTCTGGTTACGGTTCTGGTGGCGGTTTTCGGCGCGCTGGCTTTGGCGGCGGAGGAGGCGGCGGCTTCCGGCGGTCTGGACCGAGGCCTGATCGCCGTGGGCATGGGCCTGGCGGTGGGCTTGGCGGCTTTGGGTACCGGCGTGGCCCAGGCCCGCATCGGTGCGGCGGGCGTGGGGGCCATCGCCGAGGACCGGAGCAACTTCGGTACCGCCCTGATCTTCCTGCTCTTGCCCGAGACCCTGGTGATCTTCGGCCTTCTCATCGCCTTCATCCTGAACGGCAAGCTGTAAGGGGTTTGGGGGCCCTGCCCCTGGTGGGGTGGGGCCCTTTTTCCAAGGAGGGCAGATGTCCAAACTGGAAGCCATTTTGAGCCAGGAGGTGGAGGCGGAGATCCAGGCCCTTCTTGCGGAGGCCAAGGCCCAGGCGGAGCGCCTGGCGGCCGAGGCCAGGGCCAAGGCCGAAGGGTTGCGTTCCGCTAAGAAGCGGGCCCTCGAGGCCAGCCTGCAGGCCGCCCTTCGCCGGGCGGAAAGCGCCGGGGAGCTCCTCCTGGCCACAGCCCGTACCGAGGCCAAGGGAGAGGTGTTGGCCCGGGTGAGGGAAAGGGTGCAGGAGGCCCTTGGCGCCCTACCGGGTAGCCCCGATTGGCCAGGGGTTTTGCGGAAGCTGGCGGAGGAGGCCCTTGGGGCCTTGGGCGAGCCCGAGGCCCTGGCCTCCCATCCCGAGAACCTTCCCCACCTCGAGGGTCTGGCGCGGGAGCGGGGGCTGGAGCTTCGCCCGGATCCCGCCTTGCGCCTTGGGGTGAGGGCCATCGGCAAGGGGGGCAGGACCCAGGTGGAGAACGCCCTGCTAAGCCGTTTGGAACGGGCCTGGGATGCCCTCTCCTCCAAGGTGGCCCAGGTGCTGTGGGGCTAGAACATGGCGGATGATTTCGGCTACCTAAACGCCCGGGTGCGGGCCAGGCGGAGCACCCTCCTCAAGGAGAGCTTTTTTCAGGAGGCCTTGGACCTTTCCTATGCGGATTTCCTGCGCCTCCTTTCCGAGAGCGTCTACGGCCAGGACCTGGCCGGCCAGGGCCTTCCTGAGGTGGACCGGGCCGTGGCCCTCACCCAGGCCCGGTTGGTGGGGGATCTGGCGGGCCTGGTCACGGGGGAGGCCCGGGAGGCGGTCCGGCTTCTCCTTCTGAGGAACGACCTCACCAACCTGCAGGCCCTCCTGCGGGCCAAGGCCACGGGGAGGCCCTTTGAGGAGGTGGTCCTCCTCCCGGGTACCCTGAAGGAGGCTCTCTGGCGGCAGGCCTACGAGGCCCAGGACGCGGCGGGGATGGCCCAGGTGCTCTCGGTGCCGGGGCACCCCCTGGCCCGGGCCTTGAGGGCGGTGCTGCGGGAAACCCAGGACCTGGGGCGGATCGAGGCCCTTTTGGCCAAGCGCTTCTTTGAGGACGTGGCCAAGGCCTCCAAGGCCCTGGAGGAGGCGGCCTTGCGGGACTACCTGGCCCTCGAGGTGGACGCCGAGAACCTGCGCACCGCCTTTAAGCTCCAGGGGCAGGACGTGCCGGTGGAAGGCGTCTTTATCCGGGGCGGGCGCTTCGTGGACCGGGTGCGCTTCGCCCGGCTCCTGGAGGGGGATTACGCCGTCTTGGACGAGCTTGCGGGCACCCCCTTTGCCCCTTTGGCGGGCGCGCGGGACCTCAAGGCCTTGGAAAGGCGGCTCCGCTGCCTCCTCCTGAAGGAGGCCAAGAAGGGGGCCGCCGACCCCCTGGGCGTGGGGCTGGTGCTGGCCTACGTGAAGGAGCGGGAGTGGGAGGCCGTGCGGCTTAGGCTTCTGGCCAGGCGGGCCTACTTCGGGCTTCCCCGGGCCCAGGTGGAGGAGGAGGTGGTCTGCGAATGAAGATCGCGGTGATCGCTGACCCCGAGGCGGCGCAGGGGTTTAGGCTGGCGGGCCTCGAGGCCTACCCCGCCTCCACCTCCGAGGAGGCCAGGGCCCGGCTGGAGGCGCTTGTCCAGGCCGGGGGGTATGCCCTGGTGGCCGTGGACAGCGGGCTTCTTCCCGAGCCGGAAAAGGCGGTGGAGAGGCTCATGCGGGGCAAGAGCCTCCCCGTGCTCCTTCCCATCGCGGGCTTGCGGGATGCCTTCCAGAACCCCGATGTGGAGGGGTACATGCGGGAGCTGGTGCGAAGGACCATAGGCTTTGACATCAAGCTGTAGAATGGAGGGAAGATGATCCAGGGCGTGATCCAGAAGATTGCGGGCCCGGCGGTGATCGCCAAGGGCATGACCGGGGCCCGTATGTACGACATCTGCAAGGTGGGCCACGAGGGCCTGGTGGGGGAGATCATCCGCCTGGATGGGGACACCGCCTTCGTCCAGGTTTACGAGGATACCTCGGGGCTGAAGGTGGGGGAGCCGGTGGTGTCCACGGGGCTTCCCCTGGCGGTGGAGCTGGGCCCAGGGATGCTGAACGGGATCTACGACGGCATCCAGCGCCCCCTGGAGCGCATCCAGGAGAGGACCGGCATCTACATCACCCGGGGCGTGGTGGTCCACGCCCTGGACCGGGAGAAAAAGTGGGCCTGGACCCCCAGGGTGAAGCCGGGGGATGAGGTGAAGGGGGGCATGGTCCTGGGCACGGTCCCGGAGTTCAACTTCACCCACAAGATCCTGGTGCCCCCGGACGTGAAGGGCCGGGTCAAGGAGGTGAAGCCCGCCGGGGAGTACACGGTGGAGGAGCCGGTGGTGATCCTGGAGGACGGCACCGAGCTCAAGATGTACCACACCTGGCCCGTGCGCCGTGCCCGGCCGGTGCAAAGGAAGCTGGACCCCAACACCCCCTTCCTCACGGGGATGCGCATCCTGGACGTCCTCTTCCCCGTGGCCATGGGGGGTACGGCGGCCATCCCTGGGCCCTTTGGCAGCGGGAAGACCGTGACCCAGCAGTCCCTGGCCAAGTGGTCCAACGCCGACGTGGTGGTCTACGTGGGCTGTGGGGAGCGGGGCAACGAGATGACGGACGTGCTGGTGGAGTTCCCCGAGCTCACCGACCCCAAGACGGGTGGGCCCCTCATGCACCGCACGGTGCTCATCGCCAACACCTCCAACATGCCCGTGGCCGCCCGTGAGGCCAGCATCTACGTGGGGGTGACCATCGCCGAGTACTTCCGCGACCAGGGCTTTGCCGTGGCCCTCATGGCCGACTCCACCAGCCGCTGGGCCGAGGCCTTGCGCGAGATCTCTAGCCGCCTCGAGGAGATGCCCGCGGAGGAGGGCTACCCCCCCTACCTGGCCGCCCGTCTGGCCGCCTTCTACGAGCGCTCGGGCAAGGTGATCACCCTAAACGGGGAGGAGGGGGCGGTGACCATCGTGGGGGCGGTCTCCCCGCCGGGCGGGGACATGTCCGAGCCCGTGACCCAGTCCACCCTGCGCATCGTGGGGGCTTTTTGGCGGCTGGACGCCTCCTTGGCCTTCCGCCGCCACTTCCCGGCGATTAACTGGAACGGCTCCTACTCCCTCTTCACCCCCGCCTTGGATCCCTGGTACCGCGAGAACGTGGCCCCTGACTACCCGGAGCTTCGCGACGCCATCTCCGAGCTCTTGCAACGGGAAGCGGGCCTGCAGGAGATCGTCCAGCTGGTGGGTCCCGATGCCCTCCAGGATGCCGAGCGCCTGGTCATCGAGGTGGGGCGGATCATCCGCGAGGACTTCCTGCAGCAAAACGCCTACCACGAGATCGACGCCTACTGCTCCATGGGGAAGGCCTACGGCATCATGAAGATGATCCTGAGCCTTTACAAGGAGGCGGAGGCGGCCATCCGGCGAGGGGTTACCGTGGACGAGATCCTGCAGCTCCCGGTGATGGAGCGCATCGGCCGGGCCCGCTACGTGAGCGAGCAGGACTTCCCCGGTTACTTTGAGGAGACCATGAAGGAGATCGAGGGGGCCTTCAAGGCCTTGGCCTAGGGGAGGGAAGGATGGATCTTCTCAAGAAGGAATACACGGGCATCACCTACATCTCGGGGCCTCTCCTCTTCGTGGAGAACGCCAAGGACCTGGCCTACGGGGCCATCGTGGACATCAAGGACGGCACGGGCCGGGTGCGCGGCGGCCAGGTGATCGAGGTCTCCGAGGAGTATGCGGTCATCCAGGTGTTTGAGGAGACCACGGGGCTGGACCTGGCCACCACCAGCGTGAGCCTGGTGGAGGACGTGGCCCGGCTTGGGGTTTCCAAGGAGATGCTGGGCCGGCGCTTCAACGGGATCGGCAAGCCCATCGACGGCCTGCCCCCCATCACCCCGGAGAAGCGCCTGCCCATCGTGGGCCTGCCCCTGAACCCCGTGGCCCGCAGGAAGCCGGAGGAGTTCATCCAGACGGGCATCTCCACCATTGACGTGATGAACACCCTGGTGCGGGGGCAGAAGCTCCCCATCTTCTCCGGCTCGGGCCTTCCCGCCAACGAGATCGCCGCCCAGATCGCCCGCCAGGCCACGGTGCGCCCGGACCTCTCCGGGGAGGGGGAGAAGGAGGAACCCTTCGCCGTGGTCTTCGCCGCCATGGGGATCACCCAGCGGGAGCTCTCCTACTTCATCCAGGAGTTTGAGCGCACGGGGGCCCTTAGCCGTTCCGTCCTCTTCCTGAACAAGGCGGACGACCCCACCATCGAGCGCATCCTCACCCCCCGCATGGCCCTCACCGTGGCGGAGTACTTGGCCTTTGAGCACGACTACCACGTGCTGGTCATCCTCACGGACATGACCAACTACTGCGAGGCCCTGCGGGAGATCGGGGCGAGCCGCGAGGAGATCCCCGGGCGGCGGGGCTACCCCGGTTACATGTACACCGACCTGGCCACCATCTACGAGCGGGCCGGGGTGGTGGTGGGCAAGAAGGGGTCCGTGACCCAGATCCCCATCCTCTCCATGCCCGACGACGACCGCACCCACCCCATCCCCGACCTCACCGGCTACATCACCGAGGGCCAGATCCAGCTCTCCCGCGAGCTCCACCGCAAGGGCATCTACCCGCCCATTGACCCCTTGCCCTCCCTTTCCCGGCTCATGAACAACGGCGTGGGCAAGGGCAAGACCCGGGAGGACCACAAGCAGGTGTCCGACCAGCTCTACTCCGCCTACGCCAACGGGGTGGACATCCGCAAGCTGGTGGCCATCATCGGCGAGGACGCCCTCACGGAAAACGACCGCCGCTACCTGCAGTTCGCCGACGCCTTTGAGCGGCACTTCATCAACCAGGGCCAGCAGAACCGCTCCATTGAGGAGAGCCTGCAGATCGCCTGGGCCCTGCTTTCCATGCTACCCCAAGGGGAGCTTAAGCGGATCTCCAAGGACCACATCGGCAAGTACTACGGCCAGAAGCTGGAGGAGATCTGGGGTGCTCCGCAGGCCCTATAGGCCCCCGGTAAGGAGGTGAAGTCTTGAGCCAAGTGAGCCCCACCCGCATGAACCTTCTGCAGCGGCGCAGCCAGATGCGCCTGGCGCAGAAGGGGGTGGACCTCCTCAAGAAGAAGCGGGACGCCTTGGTGGCGGAGTTCTTCGGGCTGGTGCGGGAGGCCCTCGAGGCCCGCAAGGCCCTGAACCAGGCCGCCCAGGAGGCCTATGGGGCCCTGCTCCTTGCCCAGGCCTTTGACGGGCCCGAGGTGGTTTCCGGGGCGGCTTTGGGGATAAGGCCCCTCGAGGGGGTGGAGGCCGAGGTGGAAAACGTCTGGGGGAGCAAGGTGCCCAGGCTTAGGGCCACCTTTCCCGATGGGGCCTTCCTTTCCCCGGTGGGCACCCCCGCCTACACCCTGGAGGCCGCCCGTGCTTTCCGCCGTTACGCCGAGGCCCTGATCCAGGTGGCCAACACGGAAACCCGCCTCAAGAAAATCGGCGAGGAGATCAAGAAGACCACCCGCCGGGTGAACGCCCTGGAGCAGGTGGTGATCCCCGGCATCCGCTCCCAGATCCGCTTCATCCAGCAGGTCCTGGAGCAACGGGAGCGGGAGGACACCTTCCGCCTAAAACGCATCAAGGGCAAGATCGAGGCCCGGGAGGCGGAGGCCGAGGGCGGGCGCCCCAACCCGCACCTGGAAATCGGGGCGGGCCTCTAATGCCACCCACCCTGGCTTGGCCAGGGTGGGTTCCCCGAAAAGGCGGCGCGGGCAGGAACAAAGGACCCCGGGGAACCCCCGGGGTCCTTTGCCGCTTTGCCTACTGGGCCTTGGCCTCCTTCAGGAGGTTGAGGAGCACGGTCTGCAGGATGCCCCCGTTTTGGTAGTAGTCCACCTCCACCTTCGTGTCCAGGCGGGCGATGGCCTGGAAGCGCACCTCCGTGCCATCCTCCCTTCGCGCCACCACCTCCACCTTCTTGCGGGGGACGAGGTCCTGAAGGCCCAGGATGTCGTAGACCTCGTACCCGGTGAGGCCCAGGGTCTCCCGGTTCTGCCCGGGGAGGAACTCCAGGGGCAGGACCCCCATCCCCACCAGGTTGGAGCGGTGGATCCGCTCAAAGCTTTCCGCCAGCACCGCCTTCACCCCCAGGAGGTAGGTGCCCTTGGCGGCCCAGTCGCGGCTGGACCCGGTGCCGTACTCCTTGCCGGCGATGACCAAAAGGGGCGTGCCCTCGGCCTTGTAGCGCATGGCCACGTTGTAGACGAAGTCCACCTCGCCTTCCGGCAGCTTCTTGGCGTATCCGCCCTCGAGGCCGTCCAGCATGAGGTTCTTGATGCGGATGTTGGCGAAGGTGCCCCGCATCATCACCTCGTGGTTGCCCCGGCGGGAGCCGTAGGAGTTGAACTCCTCGGGCTTGACCCCCTTGGCCAACAGGTACTGGCCCGCCGGGCTCTTCACGGGGATGGCCCCGGCGGGGGAGATGTGGTCGGTGGTCACCGAGTCCCCCAGGACCAGAAGCACCCTGGCCCCCCGGATATCCCCCACCTGGTGCTGGCCCAGGGTTTGGAAGAAGGGGGGGTTTTGGATGTAGGTGCTCTCGGGGTCCCATTGGAAGAGTTCCCCGGTGGGGGCGGGAAGGGCCTGCCAGCGCTCGTCCCCCTCAAAGACCCTGGCGTACTCCTTCTTGAAGAGCTCGGGGTCCAGGGTCTTGGCCATGGCCTCCCGGATCTCCTCCATGGAGGGCCAGATGTCCTTGAGGTACACGGGCTTGCCGTTGGGGTCATGGCCCAGGGGCTCGGTGGCGAAGTCGATGTCCATGCGCCCCGCCAGGGCGTAGGCCACCACCAGCATGGGGCTCGCCAGGTAGTTGGCCTTCACGTGGGGGTTGATGCGGCCCTCAAAGTTGCGGTTGCCGGAGAGGACCGCCGCCACCACCAGATCGCCCTCCTCCACCGCGCGGGCGATGTCCTCCGGCAGGGGGCCGGAGTTGCCGATGCAGGTGGTGCAGCCGTAGCCCACCACGTGGAAGCGGAGGGCCTCCAGGAAGGGGAGGAGGCCGCTAATCTCCAGGTAGTCCGTGACCACCTTGGAGCCGGGGGCCAGGGAGCTCTTCACCCAGGGCTTGGTGTCCAACCCCGCCTCCACCGCCTTCTTGGCCAAAAGCCCCGCCCCCAGCATCACCGTGGGGTTGGAGGTGTTGGTGCAGCTGGTGATGGCGGCGATGACCACCGAGCCGTGGGTGAGCTCAAACTCCTCCTCCTGCCGCTTGACGGCTACCTTTTTGGAGAGTTGCTCCGGGGTAAGGCCAAAGCCCCTTTCCTTCACCGGCTTGGTGAGGTGGGCGAGGAAGCTCGCCTTCACCTCCTTAAGGGCCACCCGGTCCTGGGGCCGCTTGGGGCCGGCCAGGGAGGGTTCCACCGTGGAGAGGTCCAGCTCCAGGTATTCGGAGTACTGGACCTTGGCCTCCGCTTCCGGGGTGCGGAAAAGCCCGTTGGCCTTGGTGTAGGCCTCCACCAGCTCCACCAGCTCCTCGGGCCGGCCGGTGAGCCTCAGGTAGTTGAGGGTTTCCTCGTCCACGGGGAAGAACCCCATGGTGGCCCCGTACTCGGGGGCCATGTTGGCGATGGTGGCCCGGTCGGCCAGGGAGAGCTTGGCCACCCCGGGGCCGTAGAACTCCACGAACTTGCCCACCACCCCGTGCTTGCGGAGGATCTCGGTGATGGTCAGGACCAGGTCGGTGGCGGTGGCCCCTTCGGGGAGTTCCCCATGGAGTTTAAAGCCCACCACCTTGGGGGCCAGCATGTAGTAGGGCTGGCCCAGCATCACCGCCTCGGCCTCGATGCCCCCCACCCCCCAGCCCAGGACCCCCAGGCCGTTCACCATGGTGGTGTGGCTGTCGGTGCCCACCAGGCTGTCGGGGAAGGCCAGGCGGAGGCCGTCCTGCTCCTTTTGCATCACCACCTGGGCCAGGTACTCCAGGTTCACCTGGTGGACGATGCCGGTGCCCGGGGGCACCACCCGGAAGTTCTCCAGGGCGTTTTGCGCCCACTTGAGGAGGAGGTAGCGCTCCCGGTTTCTCTCGTACTCCTTCTCCACGTTGTAGAAGAAGGCGTAGGCGGTGCCGAAGGCGTCCACCTGCACCGAGTGGTCAATGACCAGGTCGGCGGGGACCACGGGGTTGATGCGCTTGGGGTCCCCGCCCCGCTCGGCCACGGCGTTCCGCATGGCGGCCAGGTCCACCACCGCCGGCACCCCGGTGAAGTCCTGGAGGATGACCCGGGCCAGTTTCAGGGGCACGTTGATCTCCCCGGGCTCGGGTTGCCAGCGGGCCAGGGCCTCGATGTCCTCCCGGGTCACCTGGTAGCCGTCCTCGTTTCTCAGGAGGCTTTCCAGCATGACCCGGATGGAGAAGGGCAGGCGGCTTACCTC
Source organism: Thermus amyloliquefaciens (assembly GCF_000744885.1). Taxonomy (NCBI): domain Bacteria; kingdom Thermotogati; phylum Deinococcota; class Deinococci; order Thermales; family Thermaceae; genus Thermus; species Thermus amyloliquefaciens. Next base: position 781,617 of record NZ_JQMV01000003.1, read on the forward strand.
TGCCACCCCCTGCTTCTCCAGCTCCCCAAGGTCAAAGTAGCCGTAAGTGCCGCGGGCCGTTTTCAGCGTTTTTAGGGTCTTGAAGCTGTCCTTCACGTCCGCTCCTTTCCCTTCCCCCGAAGGGCAAAGGGCCAAACTGGGCTCGGTTGTTGGGGGAAGTGTTCCGAGGGGGGGCGCCCACCCCGGCTTTCCCCACTATAGCACCTCCAGAAGGGGCGTGGCGTGCCCCAAGACGGCGTTGGCCTGGGCCTGCCGGGCGATCTTCAGGGTCTCCAGGAGGGCCTCCTTGGGGATGCCCAGGCGCTTGGCCCGGTGGCTCATGGCCCTGACGCAGCTTTCCGAACCCGTGGCCAGGGCGATGCCCAGGAGGATCAGGGTGCGCGTGCCCTCGTCCAGGGCCCCCTTTTCCGGCATGGCGTAGCTCCAGCTCCGCCCGTGCTCCAAAAGGAGGCCCGGGGCCTTTTCCGCCAGGAGGGGGATGGCCTGGGGAAGGCCCTCCCCCAGGTTTTCCCGCATGGCCTTAAGAACCTGCTCGTGGGTCCGCTCCATGCCCCTAGCGTAGGGCCTGGGGTGGGGGAGGAGTGTCCCAGCCCAGGCTCTCCAGGAAGAGGAGGACCTCCTGGGCGATCTCCCGCCAAAGGGCTTCCCGGGGGCGGGTGGCGGGCCGGTCCCCCTTTTGCGGGCCGTAGGCCCCGAAGCCCGCGTGGTTCAGCCCCTCCAGGAAGACCACCCGGGCCCCTCGGGGGAGGCGCTTGGCCTTTTCCCGGGCCTCCTCAGGGGGTAAGAGGCCGTCCTCCGTGCCGAAGAGGGCCAGGGTGGGGAGGCGCTCCCCCGAAAGGTCGGCCTCCGGATAGCTGGCGAAGAGGAGGAGGGGAAGCCCTTCCCGGGCGGCCACCTCCGCCGCCGCCACCCCGCCCAGGCTGTGCCCCCCCACCGCCAGGGGGAGGTGGGGGTGGGCGGCCTTGGCCTCGAGGGCCCGCTCCTTCCCCAGAAGGGCGATGCCGGAGGGCACCTTGAGGAGGACCACCAGGTATCCCGCCTGGGCCACCGGGGCCAGCACGGGGGCGTAGGCCAAGGGCTCCACCCGCGCCCCGGGGTAGAAGGCCAAAAGGGCCTTGGGGGCCTTGGGGACGAGCTCCAAGCCGTAAGGGGTTTCCTCCAGGGCAAGGCCGGAGCGGGAGAGGACCTCCTGGGCCACCCCTTCCGCCTTCAGGGGCCTAAGGAAGTAAAGGGCCACCCCCACCACCGCCCCGCCCAGGAGCAAAGCCGCCGCCAGGAAGAGGAAAAGGAGCCTCTTGGCGTCCATGCTTCACCTCAGGACGGGTTCCCGGGCCCGCCCACGCTCAAAGGTGTAGAAGGCCGCGGGCACCACGAAGAGGGTGAGGAGGGTGGAGGAGAGCAACCCTCCTAAGATGATCACCCCTAAGGGTTTACGGTACTCCGCCCCCTCCCCGGTGCCCAGGAGCAAGGGGAGGCTGATGATGAGCACGGTGAGGGTGGTCATGAGGATGGGCCTCAGGCGGAGCCGGGCCGCCTCCACCAGGGCCTCCTTCAGGGGCATCTCCCGCATGCGCTTCACGGCGAAGTCCAGGAGGAGGATGGCGTTTTTGGTGACCAGGCCGATGAGCATCACCACCCCCAGGACGCTGATCACGTCCAAGCCGGTGCCCAGGAGGTAGGTGAGCCAGAAGGCCCCCACCAGGGCCAGGGGCACCGGGAGGAGGAGGTAGAGGGGGTAGCGCCAGGCGTTGAACTGGCTGGCGATGACCAGGTAGTTGAGGACCAGGGCCAGGAGGAAGGCCAGGGGGGCCAGCCGGGCCAGCTCCCCGGTGAAGGAGCCGAGGCCGGTGGCGATGAGCTCCACCCCGTCGCCCAGGAGGCCCTTTTCCCTAAGCTCCGCCTCCAGCTGCTGCTGGATTTGGAAGCTTCCCGGGGCGTCGGGCTTGAGGTTGATGTTGATCCCGGCGGCGTAGGCCTGGTTGCGCCTGGAGATCAGGGTGGGTCCGGGCCGCTCCACAAACCGCCCCAGGCTCCCCAGGGGCAGGAAGGCCTGCAGGGCGGGGGCGTAGACGGGGAGGGAGAGGAGGTCCGTCTCGTTCCCCAGGCGCAGGGGGTCGGCCTGGACCACCACGGGGAACTCCTCCCCAAAGCGCCGGGCGGTGGCCGCCTGGGTGCCGGAGAGGTAGAGCCTCAGGGCCTGGGCCAGGTCCGCGGGGGTGAGGCCGGTCCCGGCGAGCCTTGCCGGGTCGGGGACGAAGACCCGCTCCCGCTGGGTGGCCTCGAGGGTGCTCTTCACGTTCAGCACGTAGGGCTTCTCGGCGATGAGGGCGGTGATGGCCTCTGTCCGCCGTTCCAGGAGGGCACGGTCGGGGCTGGTGACGAAGAACTGCAAATCGGCGTCCCCCGCCTCGGGGCCTGTCTGGGCCAGGACCCGCAGGTCGGCCCCGGGGAAGTCCTTGAGAAGCGCCTTCCCCTCGCGGTTGAAGGTTTCGGTGAGGGCGAAGATGTCCTGGCGCTCCCCCTTGGGCCTCAGGACGATCTGGAGTTGCACCCGGCTTGGGTCTCCCACCTGGGCCCCGCCCACGGCGCTGGCCCCCACGGTGGTCACCACCCGGAGCACGGCGGGATGGGCGAGGAAGTAGGCCTCGAGGGCCCTCGCCGCCCGGTCGGCCACCGCCAAGGGGGTGTCCTTGGGCAGGAGCAGGGTGGCGGTGAGCACCCCGGTGTCGGAGCGGGGGGTGAAGTTGAAGGGGATCCTGGGCAGGATGGGGAAGATGGAGAGGAAGGCGAGGCCCGCCACCCCGAGGACCAGGCCGGGGCGCCTCAGGGCCCCCGCCAGGCTGCGGGCATAGGCCTCCGTGAGCCGTCTCAGGCCCGCCTCCGCCAGGCCGTGGAGGAGGCGGGTGACGGCCCCCAGGAGGTCAAGGAGGAGGCGGAAGAGGTAGCGGAGCACCCCGTAGGCCGCGGGGTAGAGGGGGAGGAGGAGGAGGTAGCCAGGCCCCAGGCGGAGGAGGAGGTAGGCCGTGGCCAGGCCAAGGAGCAGGCCCAAGGGGGTGCGGTAACCCCTCCGGTAGGCAAAGCGGAGGTCCTGGGGCAGGAGGCCGAGGGCGCGGAAGGCTTCCTGGAGGGGTGGGGGGTCGGGGTCGGGGAAGTAGGCCAGACGCACGGTGAGGAAGAGGAGGGCCTCCAGCCAGCTCACGGCGATGGCCGCCGCCATCCCCAGCCCGAACTGCTGGAAGATCTGCCCGATGAGCCCCGGCAGGAAGCTGATGGGGAGGAAGACGGCGAGGAGGCTCAAGGTGGCCGCGGCCACCGCCACGGAGACCTCGCTGGCCCCCTTGAGCACCGCCTCCTTCAGGCCATAGCCCAGGCGTCGGTAGCGGTCAATGTTCTCCGCCACCACGATGGAGTCGTCCACCACGATGCCCACGGCCACGGTGAGAGCCAGGAGGCTGATGAGGTTGTAGGTGAAGCCCAGGATTCCAAAGAGCAGGATGGCCCCGGAGAGGGTGATGGGGATGGCCAGGATCACGGAGAACACGGAGTTGAGCTTCCCCAGGAAGATCAAGACCACGAGGGAAACGGCCAGGGCGGCGAGGAAGGCCTCCCGCACCGTGTCCTCCACCGCGGCGCGGATGAAGCGGGTGGTGTCCAAGGCCACCTCCGCCCGGTAGCCTTGGGGGAGGCGGATCTGGGAAAGGGCCCGCTTCACCCCGTCGGCCACGGCCACGGCGTTGGAGTCCGGGGTTTTGACCACCGCCAGGAGGACGGCGGGGCGGCCGTTCAGGCGGTTCAGGGTGGTGGGCTCCTCGGCCCTCTCCTCCACCCGGGCCACGTCCCGCACCCGGAGGCCCCGGGAGGGGTCCAGGAGGAGGTCCGCCACTTGGGCCGCGGTGGCGGGGGTGCTCCGCAGGGTGTAGACCAGCCGCTTCTCCCCCTCGGTGAGCGAGCCCAGGGGCAGGTTCAGGGCCGAGGCGGCCAGGGCCTGGGCCACCTGGCCGGGCGCCACCCCTAGGGCTTGAAGCCGGTCCGGGTCCAGGTAGACCCGGATGGCCCTTTTGGGGGCCCCGGTGAGGCGGATGTCCGCCACCCCGGGGACCAGCTGGAGCTTGGGCTTCAGGGTGCGCTCCGCGTAGCGGAGCACCTGGGAGAGGTCCTCCCCCGGGGCCTCGAGGGCCACGTAAAGGATCGGGCTCGCCGAGGGGTCAAACTTCTGCACCACCGGGGCCGAGGCGTCCTTGGGGAGCTGGCCCCGCGCCGCGGCCACCTTCTGGCTGGCCTCCACCGCTGCCCGGTCCACGTCCACCCCCTGCTGGAACTGGACGAAGACCAGGCTGAAGCCCTCGGTGGAGCTGCTCCCGATGGTGTCCACCCCGCTCAGGGTGGAAAGGGCATCCTCTAGGGGCTTGGAGACCTGCTCCGCCACCTCCTCGGGGCCTGCCCCGGGGTAGGAGGTGGACACCGCCACCACCGGCACGCTGAAGCGGGGCAAAAGCTCCACCCCAAGCCCCAGGCCCAGGAGGAGGCCCACCAGCACCAGGCCCACGAAGATGGCGGTGGCGAAGACGAAGCGTTCCACGAAAAAGGCCACCAAGGGGTTTTCCCTCACCGGACCACCTCCACGGGGTCGTTGTCCCTAAGGCTTTCGGGGACGGGATGGATCACCAGGGTGTTGGGCTTTAGACCCTCCACCACCGCCTGCCCGGCCTCCTGGGCCTGGAGGCGCACGGGGAGGCTTTGGGCCTTGCCCTCCTGGACCACGAAGACCCGGGCCTCCCCATTCCGGATCTGGAGGCTGGCCAAGGGGAGGAGGATGCCCTCGGCCAGCCTCACCCGGTAGCGCACCTCGGCGGGGCCTGGGAGAAGCCGGCCCTCTGGCTTCAGGACCACCTCCACCAGCCGGGTCTGGCCCGGCAGGTCGGTTTTGCGCAAGAGGCGGGCCGCCACCTCCTGGCCGTTTTGCCTGAGGAGAAAGGGGGTTTCGGGGCTGAGGGCGCTGGCTTGGTCCGGGGGAAGGAAGAGCTTGGCCAGGAGGCGCTCCGTGGTGGCCAGGCGGAAGGCCCGGCTTCCCGCTCCCACGAACTCCCCCTCCTTGACGAAGACCTCCACCACTTCCCCGGCAAAGGGGGCCCGGACCACGCTTTCCCTCAGGTTCCTTTCCGCCTGGCGCACCTGGAGCCTGGCGGCCTCCACCTGGAGCTTAAGAAGCCTGATGTCCTCCGCCCGCTCCAGGCGGGACAGGGCCTCCAAGGCGTTCTGGTAGGCGCTTTCCGCCTGGCGGTACTGGGCCTCGAGGGCCTTGAGGTCCAAGGGGGCCAAGGCCCCGATGGCCAAAAGGGCCTGGCCCTCCTCGTAGCGCCTCTTGGCCGCCTGGAGCTGGGCCTCGGCCGCCTGGAGCTGGGCCTTGAGGGTCGCCCGGTTCCCCAAAAGCTGGTTTTGGGCGCGCTCCAGGTTGGCCTCGGCTTGCTGGAGGTTCAGCCTTGCGGCCTCCAGGGCTTCCTGGAAGGGGGCGGGGTCCAGGTAAACCACCCCCTCCCCCGCCCGCACCCGGGTGCCCGCGGGGAGGGTGCGCAGGACCCGGCCGGAGGCCCCCGCCGCCACCAGGCTGTCCTGTTCCGCCTGCAGGCTGGCGGAGGCCCGCACCTCCCGTTCCAGGACGCCCTGCTTGGCCTCCACCACCCGCACCTGGAGGGCCAAGGGGGTTTGGGCCTCTGGCGCGGGGGCCTCTGCCCTCTTGGGGGCGCAGGCGAAGAGAAGGAGGGGTAGGAGAAGGAGAAGCGGGCGCATGTTCACCTCGAGGCCAGAAGGCCGTAGTAGGCCTTCAGGTAGGCGTGCTTGGCCTGCTCCAGGGTAAGCTCCGCCTGCCTCAGGGAAAGCTCCTGCTGCAACAGGCTAAGCCGGCTGGTGAGCCCCGCCTGGAAACGCTTTTCCTCGGCCCGGTAGCGCTCCTGGGCGGCCCGGTAGGCCTCCTCCGCCGCCTTTACCCCCTGGAGGAGGGGGACAAGCTGGCGGTACCTGGCCTCCAGGCCCAGCCTGAGGGTGCGCTCCAGGTTGGCCAGGTTGGTTTCCAGGGCCTGGCTTTGGTCCTCCAGGGCCTCTATATCCTTCCTCGGGGCAAAGCTTTCGTCCAGGAGGCCCCGCTGGAAGCGGAGAAGGTTCAGGGACTGCCGGAGTTGCAAGAGGTCGGCGTGTTCCTGAAGCAGGGTTTCCACCACCTTCCCCTCGGGGAGGGTGGGAAGTTCCTTAACGCTTTCCGGCCTCCAGGGGCCCACCAGCTGGGCCAGGGCGGCCAAGGCGCTATCCCGTCCCTTTTGGGCCAGCTCCAGGTTCTTCCTGGCCTCCAGGAGGCGGTTTTGCGCTTCCAGGAGGTCCAGGCTGGTGGCCCCACCCCCTTTGAGGCGGATCTCCGTGGCCTTTAGCCCCAGCTCGGCCACCTCCACCGCCTTTTCCGCCAGGCCCACCTGCAGGAGGGCCTCGTAGGCCTGGGCATAGGCGGAAGCGATCTCGTTTTCCGCCTGGGCCAAGGCCCTTTTGAGCCTGGCCTCGGCCAGTTCCCAGGCCTGGCGCGCCTGCAGCTCGGCCAAGGGGGTGCGCAAGGGGTCCTGAAGGGTGCGCTCCAGGTCCTTCCGCCGGGTTTCGGCTTCCAGCCGGGCGAGGACCACCGCCGTCACCTCCGGGGCCTTCTTCAGGGCCTCGGGGAGGGGCTGGGCCAGGGTGGGAGCCAGGAGCAAAAGAAGGGCTAGGGCACCTTTTCTCATGGGGTTACCTCCGGTAAGAGTTCGCCGTAAAACTGGTAAAGCTCCATCCACTTGTTCCGCAGATCGTTTTCCGCTTGGGCCAGGGCCAGTTCCGCCTGGAGGAGGGAAAGCTCCGCCTGCAACAGGGCCAGGGGGCTTTCCAGGCCCAGCTCCAGGCGCTTAACCGCCTCCTCCAGGGCCTTCTTCCCCGCCTCCTGGCGGAGGCGGGCCAGTTCCAGGGCCAGCCTCGAGGCCCTGAGGGAGCTCTCCAGGGTTTCCCCCTGGAGCCGGGCCTGCCTCTCGGCCGCCTTTAGGGCTTCCTCCGCTCCCCGCACCTGGGCCGCGGCCGCCTCCAGGGCGGCAAAAAGGCCGGGGGTGAGGGTGAGGGAAAGGGAAAGCCTGAGCTCCTCGGCGGTGCGGTAGCTACCCCCCGGCAGGCTGGTGGGCCGTTGCCCTGGGTCCTGCCGGGTGTAGGCCAGGGTGGGTTGCAGGTTCCGGCTGGAAAGGCTTAGGGCCAAGGTGTCGTTCCCGCTCGGGTAGAGGAGGTAGCTGGCCTTGACCTCGGGGAAAAGGGTGCGCAGGGAGGCGGCGTAGGCGATCCTGGCCTCCTCCAGGCTCAGGCGGGCCTCCTCCAGGGCGAGGGGCGTGGTGCCCTGGGGCGGGGGGATCTCGGGAAGGGGCTTGGTGAGGTCCACCAGGCCCTCCGCCCCCTTTTTCGCCAGCTCCACGTTCCTTTGGGCCTCCAGGAGGCGGTTTTCCGCTTCCTTTAGGGCCAGCTCCGCCTCCCGGAGTTCCTTGGGGTTGGCCTGGCGCTTCCTGGCCGCCTCGAGGGCCGTCTGGGCCAGCTCCCGGCCTTTTTGCGCCAGCTTTTCCCCCAAGAGGGCCAGCTGGTAGCGGCCGTATGCGGCCACCGCCTGGGCCTGGAGGGCGGTGAGGGCTTTGCGGTAGCCGAGCTCCGCCCGGCGGTAGGCGATCTGGGCCCTTGCGAGCCCGTCCGCGGTCTCCCCGAAGGGGAAGGGGGTGAGGACCAGGGCCAGGGTGAGGCTTCCCCCCGTGGCGGGGAGGCTTGGGCAGAGGGAGGCGGGGGTGCACTCGTAGCCCAGCCGGGCGTAGTTGCCCTGGAGGTTGAAGGCGAGGGGGGCGGCTTGGGCTTCCAGCCCCTTGCGCGCCGCCTCCAGAAGGGCTTGGGCCTGGCGGAGGAGGGGGTGCTCCCGCAAGGGGTCCAGGGCGTGGCCGCTGGCCAGGGCCGGGACCAGGAGGAAAAGAAGGGCCCAAAGCCTAGCCACGCTCCACCTCCGTGAGCTTTTTCAAAAGGTCGCGGAAGGCCATGAGCTCCGCGGTGTTCAGGCGGCTCAGGTGCTGGCGGTAGGCTTCCAGCCAGGCCGCCTGGAGCCGTCCTTGCACCGCCTTGCCCTTGGGGGTGAGCTGGAGCTGGACCCGCCGCCGGTCCTCGGGGTCGGGGTGGCGCTCCAGGAGGCCGGCTTCTTCCAAGGAGGCCAGGAGGTGGGAGACCTGGGAGGGCAGGACCTCCAGGTGCTCGGCCAGCTTTGAGGGCAGCCGCACCCCCTCGGCCACCAGGCGGAGCGCCTCCGCCTGCAGGGGGGACACCCCTTCCTTAGCGAAGACCTCCTTGGCCCGGGCGAAGAGGAGGCGCATGAGGGCATAGCCCAACCGGGAAAGCTCCTCCACCAGGGTGAGGGGCGGACCATTCATACCCTTCAACTATACAGAAAGGTGAAGTAAGGAGGTGGGGCCGGGCCACACTTGCCCATGGTGTACAATGCGAAAAGGTGATATGGACAGACCTCCCAGTCGGTGGCTCTTTTTCCTGCCCTTCGGCACCATAGCCCTGGCCCAGTCCCAAGCCCCAAGCCCTGGGGACCTTTTTCTTTTGGTCCTCTTCCTGGCCCTTTCCGCCTTCTTCTCCGCGAGCGAGACCGCCTTCACCACCCTCTACCCCTGGAAGGTGCGGGAGCTTGCGGAAACCCAAGGGGGGCCCTTCCGGCTCCTCTCCCAGGACATCACCCGCTTCCTCACCACCATCCTGGTGGGAAACAACCTGGTGAACATCGCCGCCACCGCCTTGGTGACGGACCTGGCCACCCGGGCCTTCGGCTCGGTGGGGGTGGGGGTGGCCACGGGGGCCATGACCTTCCTGATCCTCTTCTTTGGGGAGATCACCCCCAAGTCCATCGCCGTGCACCACGCCGTGCCCCTAGCCCAGGTGGCCGCCTGGCCCATCTACCTCCTCTCCCTCCTCCTCTACCCGGTGGGCCGGTTTTTCAGCCTGGTGGCGGGCTTCTTCCTGCGGGTGCTGGGCCTCGAGCCCCGGGATACCCCCTTGGTTTCGGAGCACGAGCTCAAGCTCATCCTGGCGGGGGCGGAGGAGTCGGGCACGATAGAAGCCCAGGAGGAGGAGATGATCCACTCCATCCTGGAGCTGGAGGAAACCCCCGTGCGGGAGATCATGACCCCCCGGGTGGAGATGGTGGCCATTGAGGCCGACGCCACCTTGGAGGACTTCCTCCACCTTTTCCGCGAGCACCGTTACAGCCGCGTTCCCGTCTACAAGGAGAGCGTGGACCACATCGTGGGGGTGGCCTACGCCAAGGACCTGCTGGATTACCACTGCGAGGAGGATCTCAAGGGACGCACCGTGGTCTCCATCGCCCACCCCCCCTACTTCGTCCCCGAGAACATGGATGCCTGGACCCTCCTTAGGGAGCTAAGGCGGCGGAAGGTGCACATGGCCATCGTGGTGGACGAGTTCGGGGGCACCGCGGGCCTGGTCACCCTGGAGGACGTGATGGAGGAGATCGTGGGGGAGATCTACGACGAGACGGACGAGCCGGAGGATATGGCCATCCGCAGGCTTCCCGACGGTTCCTTCTCCATCCAGGCCCAGACCCCCGTGGACGAGGTCTCCGAGGCCCTGGGGGTAGAGCTCCCCGAGGGGGAGTACGACACCCTTTCCGGTTTCCTCTACGAGCGGTTTGGCCGCATCCCCGGGGTGGGGGAGAGCGTGGAGTGGCAGGGGTTCCGTTTTGTGGTGGAAAGCGCGGACCAGCGCCGCATAGAAAGGGTGCGGGTGGAGAGGTTGGTGGAACATGGAGAGGGTTAGGGCCGTCCTGAAGGCCCATGTGGAGCGGGCCTATGCCCCCTATTCCGGTTTTCCCGTGGTGGCCCTGGTGGAGGCGGAGGGGGAGGAGTTTTTGGGGGTCAACGTGGAAAACGCCTCCTTCCCCCTTTCCCAGTGTGCGGAAAGAAATGCGGTGGCGGCCATGGTCCTGGCGGGGAAGCGGCGCATCCACCGGGTGCACATCTATAGCCCCAAGGGGCCCGTTCCCCCGTGCGGGGGGTGCCGCCAGGTGCTCCTGGAGTTTTCCACCCCCGGGACCGAGGTGGTGATGCACGGGCCCGAGGGGTATGTGGTGCGGACCCTGGAGGAGCTTCTGCCCCTGGGCTTTAGGCTCTAAAGGGGGAGGACCAGGCTCTGGCGGAAGAGGCCGGGGACCTCGAGGACAAGCTCCAGCCGCCCCGATCCGCGCTCCAGGCCGGGACGGAAGCCCACCACCTGGAGCCTACTTTCCCCTTGGGCGGGGAGGTCGGCCTCCACCTGGAAGGTCTGGCCCAGGAGCACCAGCCTGCCCTCCACCCGCAAGGGCAGGGGGTTGGGGTTTTCCAGGAAGAGGTTCACCCCCGCCCGGCGCACCCTTGGGGGTTCCAGGGGGAAGGCCAGCCGGGTGCGGAAGAAGGTGAGGGTTTGGCCCAGGGTGCGGCCTTCCAGGGCCACCTCCACCCCCTCCCGGGAAAGGAGGGCTTGGGCGGTGGCGAGGGCTCCTTTGGGGCTAAGCCGCACCAAGAGGACCTCCTCTTTCCTCCCGGGGGGTAGGGTGAGGTCCAGGGGCACCGTCACCTCCCCCACCCGGAGCCGGGCGCCGAAGGTGGCAAGGGGGAGGGGGAAGGGGTTGGGGTTTTGGAACTCCACCCTTACCCCCAGGAGGAGAAGGGGTTCCGGGCTTACCGCAAAACCCCGGATCTCCCCTCCCCGGAAACGGGCCTCCGGGGTCAGGGTCTGGGGGGCACAAGCCGCCAGAAGACCTAAGGCCAGGAGGAGCCACTTTCTCATAAAATCCACCCCTCTTCCTCGAGGGTCTGCAAGACGGGCAGGAACCTGGGCCATAGGGGGCTTTCCTGGGGGTAGGGGGGCCTTGGGTAGCCGGCGGGAAGGCCCAGGTGCCGGAGGGCCTGCTTGAGGAGGGGTACCCCTCCTTGGGAGAGGAGGCTCCCCAAGGGGAAGAGCTTTCTTTGCCAGGCCTGGGCTTCCGCCACCCGCCCCGCCCGGAAGGCTTCCAAGAGGGCCCGGTAGGCCCTGGGGGCCAGGTTGGCCGCGGCCAGGATGCCCCCTTCCGCCCCCAAGGCCAAGGCCCCCAAGAAGGTGGGGGCGTGGCCGGTGAAGACCCGGAAGTCCTTCAGGTGGGCCTGGTAAAAGGCCAGGCGCACCAGGTCCCCGCTGGAGTCCTTGATGCCCTGGATCCTGGGGTGCTGGGCCAAGCGCTCCACCGCGGCAAGGGGGAGGTCCACCTTGGTGTTCTGGGGCACGTGGTAAAGGAAAACGGGCATCCTCTCCGCCAGGGCCTGGTAGTACGCCACCAGTCCCTCCCCTAGGCTGGCGTGGTAGTACCGGGGTGGGGTGGCCAAGAGGGCCAGGGCGCCGGCTTCCTGGGCCTCCTGAAGGGCCCGTTCCGCCTGGGGTAGGGTTTCCTCCATGAGCCCCACCAGAAAGGGTTTCCGGGGCCTAAGGGCCCGAAGCCCCTTGGCCCGTTCCTCCGGGGTCAGGTGGACGCCTTCCCCGTTGGAGCCGTAGATGAGGAGCCCGTCCACCAGGGGTTCCAGGGCCTCCGCCAGCTCGCGAAAGGCCTCCGCATCCAGCCGGCCTTCCCGGTCAAAGGGGGTGGGGATGGGGGGAAGGATCATGCGGGCCTCCTCAGGCTAAGGACCAACCCCAGGAGGTGGAGCCCATAGGCCAGGATCAGGAGGGTAGGCCCCTGCCCCTTCAGGAGGGCCAGGAACCCGTAGGCGGCCAGGAGGAGGAGGACAAGGCCCAGCCCCGCGGAGAACCCCAGGCTTCCCGGCACCAAGAGGCGCACCCCCAGGGCCCAGGAGGGGGGGACCGGGGTCCTGCGCCGGGGCAGGAGGAAGGTGAGGAGGTGGTAGAGGAGGAGGAGCCAGAAGCCCGCGAAAGCCCAAGGCTTCACCCCTTCAGGAAGGGGGGTGTCCAGGCGCAGGAACCCCCGGAAGGGATCCTCCTGGAGGCGCCGGAGTTCCACCTTGAGAAGGGCCAGGTAAAGGGTGCGCAAGGAGGGGCCTGGCTCCCTGGCCCCCCAGGGGTCCTGGCCCAGCCCTAAGGCGGTGCGGATGGGGCCCTCGAGGGGCGCCTGGCGGTAGGCCTGGGCCAAGTGGGTCTCGTCCCCCCTGAGGGCCAGGGCGAAGGGCAAAGGGGCCTCCCCAAGGAGGCCCTGGGCCTCCTTGGGGGCCTCCGGGAGGAGGGCATAGCCCAAAAGGGCCTTCACCTCAGGGGTGGGGGGCAGGGCGCGCAGCCAGTCCTGGGCTTTTTGGGTGCGGAGGGTCCCCTGGTCTAAGGGGGGGGCGGAAAGCCCCGCCCGCACCCGGGCGTCCAGCCCCTGAAGGAGGAGGCCCAGGCCAAGGGCCAGGAGGAGGGCCAGGGCCAGGATCCTTTCCCCCAGGCTGGCGTAGGCCAGGTGGAGGTGCCTAAAGCGCAAGAGGGGGTGCTTCCAGAATCCGCCCAGGTAGCCCCCCAGGGGCTTCAGGTCCCTTAGCTGGGCCGGCAGGTAAAAGAGGAAGAGGTAGAGCATAAGGGCGAGATACGCCAGGCCCAGGGTCCCCAGGGCGGGGGGAAGCAGGGAAAGCTTTGGGGGAAGCCAGGCCCTAAGGAGTTTCTCCGCTTCCTGGAAGCGCAGGGCCTGGGCCGGGTGCCCCTGGGCCTCCAGGTACTGGGCCGTTTCCCTGAAAAAGGCCAAGGAACCGGGGAAAAGGGGGGTGTAGCGGAGAAGGGCCTGGGCCAGGAGGAGGGCCTTTTCGGGGTCCTTCTGCCGTAAGGAGCGGGAGGCCTCCGCCATGCGGGCCACCCCCGCCTGGCCGAAGAGGAGTTCCGGCCTATGGCCCCGGGCCAGGAGATCCTGGCCGTAGGCCTCCAGGTCCTCCGGGGTGAGGGTGGCGGGGTCTTGGGTCCAGTAGGCGAAGTAGGGCCAGGGCTTGGGAGGCTTGAGGGCCTGGAGGAGGGCGCCTAGGGCCTCTAGGTCCTCCCCGTCGCCCTCAAAGGGCAAGGGGGGGAAGGGGATGGGCAGGACCCAGTCCCCCGCCAGGAGGGCCTCGGGGCCTGGACGGAGGGCCAGGAGGCGGGCTGGGGCGAAGTGGAAGGCAAGGGATTCCCCCTTCAGGCTGGTCTCCACCACCAAAAGCCCCTGGGCCACGTACACCTTATCCCCCTGGACCAGGGGTCCCAACCACTCCCCCGGGGGCAGGGGCAGGAGGCCCCAGGGGAGCTTAAGGCCTTCCCGGGTCAGCTCGGGGAGGGCGGGGGCAAGGGCAGTGAAGCGGGCTTCCAAGGCGCCGGCGGGCAGGGAAAGCCGGATGCGGTACTCCCCGGGGGCCTTGGGGCTTAGCTCCAGCTGGAACCTTCCCTTCTGCACCTCCACCTCCAGGGTTTGCTGCCCTTCCGGCCCCTCCAGCACCAGGGGGAAGCGTCCCTCGGGCAGGTCCCGCCCCTCTAAAACCACGGACCGCCCCGCCTGGACCTCCCTGGGGACCACCAGGCTTTGGCCCAAGACCGGGAGACCCACGGCCAGGAGGAGGCCGATGGCCCGGGTCAGGAACGCGCGCATGGGGTTATTCTACAGGCATGGGTCTTCTGGACATGATCGGTCCGGTGATGGTGGGGCCCTCCTCCAGCCACACCGCCGGGGCCTGCCGCCTCGCCCTTCTGGCCCGCCACCTTTTGGGGGAGAAGCCCAGACGGGTGGAGTTTGGCCTGCACGGTTCCTTTGCCAAGACGGGAAAGGGCCACGGCACCCACTTGGCCCTGGCGGCAGGGGTCCTGGGCCTGAAGCCCGACGACGAAAGGCTTAAGGAAAGCCTGGCCCTGGCGGAGAAGGAGGGCCTCGAGGTGGTCTTTAGGGAGGTGGAACTGGGGGACGTGCACCCCAACACCGTGCGCATGGTTCTGGAGGGGGAGAAGGAGCGCCTCACCGTTACGGGGAGCTCCCTGGGAGGGGGGTTGGTGCGCATCTTTGACCTGGAGGGCTTTGAGGTGCGCATCACCGGGGCAGCCCCCACCCTGGTCATCCGCAACGTGGACACCCCGGGGGTGGTGGCCCGGGTGGCCCGGATCCTGGCCGATGACGACGTGAACATTGCCTACCTCACGGTAAGCCGCAAGAAGCGGGGTGGGGAGGCCATGATGAGCCTGGAGGTGGACCGCCCCCTTTCCGAGGTTCCCCTGAGGTACCTGGAGTACCTCTCCTACATCCTCTGGGTGCGGCAGATTCCCCCGGTTATGGACTAACTGCCCCCTCGTGGCTTGCGCCCCCACGGGGGCCTAGAAGGACCTTGGGCATCGCCCTTCTTCCCGGCCCTTAAAGCTCCTTGGCGGAGGGAAGCTCCAGGCGCAAACACCCTCCCCCCAAGGGGCTTTTGCAGGCCAGAAGCCTCCCCCCGTGGGCCTCGGCCACCCGCTTGGCGGTGTAGAGGCCTAGCCCAGCGCTTCCCCGGTTCCCAGGGCCCTGGCGGAAGGGCTGGGCCAGGGCCTCGAGGGGAAGGGGAAGCCCCTCCCCGTCGTCCTCCACCTGCATGGCCCCCTCCTCCACCCGGATGCGCACCTGGGTCCTGGCGTGCCGGAGGGCGTTATCCAGAAGGTTGGCCAGGGCTCTTTCCAAAAGGAGCCGCTCCCCCCGGGCCAGGCCTGCCCCCTCCACCCTCAGGCCAAGCCCCCGCCTTTCCGCCTCCTCCCGGTAGCGCAGGAGGAGGTCCTCGGCCAGGGCCCTTAGGTTTAGGGTCTCCCGCTGGGGGGTGTGGGCCTCGAGGCGGGCAAGGGCCAGGAGGTTTTCCACCAGGAGGTGGGCCTGGGAAAGCTCCCGCCTTAGGGCCATAAGGAGCTCCACCCGCCTTTCCCGCCCCAGGTGGTCGGCCCTTTCCAGGTACTCCAGGGCCCGGATGGCGGAGAGGAGGGGGGTCTTAAGGTCGTGGGCCAGGGCGCCGTAGAAGGCTTCCCTGGCCTCCATGAGGCGTTGCAGGCGTTGCAGGAGCTCCCCGAAGCGGGCGCGGAGAAGGGCGATCTCCTGGGGCGGGGGCTCCTTGGGGGCAGGCAACCTGAGCTCGTTCACCGGCCCCTCCTTCAGGGAGAGGTAGGCCAGGGCACGGGCCAGCTCCTCCAAGGGCCTGAGGAGGCTTTGGGCCAGGAAATACCCCACGGCTGCGGAAACCAGGGCGATGAGGAGAAGCCAGAGCACCAAGGGTAGCCATGGGCCTTCCCCCACGAGGCCCAGGGTGAGGGCCAGGACCAGGTTGGGCAGAAAGGCCAGAAGGGCGATGACCAGGGCCAGCCTTGCCCTAAGACTCATCCCGTCCCGCCGAGAGCACCGCCAAGAAGGCCTCCTGGGGCACCTCCACCTTGCCGATGGCCTTGAGCCGCTTCTTCCCTTCCTTTTGCTTTTCCAGGAGCTTCTTCTTCCGGGTCACGTCCCCACCGTAGCATTTGGCCAGCACATCCTTCCGCAGGGCCTTCACCGTGGCCCGGGCGATGATCTTGCCCCCGATGGCCGCCTGGATGGGCACCTCAAAGAGCTGCCGGGGGATGACCTCCGCCAGCTTGTCCACCATGGCCCGGGCCATGGTGTAGGCCTTCTCCCGGTGGGCGATGAAGGTGAGGGCGTCCACGGGCTCCCCGTGCACCAGGATGTTCACCTTCATCAGGTCCCCGGGCTGGTAGCCGATCTGCTCGTAATCCATGGAAGCATACCCCCGGGAGAGGCTCTTCAGGCGATCGTGGAAGTCGTAGAGGATCTCGGCAAAGGGCACCTCGTAGACCAGTTCCACCCGCTTGGTTTCCCCGGGAAGGTAGGTCATGTTCACCAAGCGACCCCGCTTTTCCTGAACGAGTTGCATGATGGCCCCCACGTACTCCTCGGGGGTGAAGACGGTGAGCTTGACGTAGGGCTCGAGGATCTCCTCAATCCTGGTGGGGTCGGGGAGGTCGGCGGGGTTGAGGACCTCCATCTCCTCCCCGTTCTTCAGGCGGACCTTGTAGACCACGCTGGGGGCGGTGGCGATGAGCTCCAGGCCAAACTCCCGCTCCAGGCGCTCCTGCACAATCTCCGCATGGAGAAGCCCCAGGAAGCCGCAGCGGAAGCCGAAGCCGAGGGCGGTGGAGGTCTCCGGCTCAAAGGTAAGGGCGGCGTCGTTGAGCTTGAGCTTTTCCAGGGCGTCCCGGAGCTTGCCGTAGTCCCCGGAGTCCACGGGGTAGAGCCCGGCGAAGACCACGGGCTTGGCGGGGCGGAAGCCGGGGTAGGGGGCGTCCGTGGGCCTATGGGCGTGGGTGATGGTATCCCCCACCTGGACGTCGTGGATGTCCCGGATGGCGGCCACCAGCCAACCCACCTCCCCCGCGGTGAGCTCCTCCACGGGGATGAGCCCTTGGGGGGTGAAGATCCCCACCTTATCCACGGTGAACTCCTTGCCGGTGGAGTAGATGCGGATCCGGTCCCCCGGGCGCACCCTTCCTTCGAAGAGGCGGAGGTAAGGGATCACCCCTTGGTAGGCGTCGTAAAGGGAATCAAAGATGAGGGCCTTTAGGGGGGCCTCGGGGTCGCCCTTGGGGGGCGGGATGCGCTTTACGATGGCCTCCAGGACCTCCTCCACGCCTTCCCCCGTCTTCCCCGAGGCGAAGATGGCCTCGTCGGCGGGCAGGCCCAAGACCTCCTCCACCTCGAGGGCCACCTCCAGGGGCCTGGCGTTGGGCAGGTCGATTTTGTTGATCACGGGGATCATCACGTGGCCGTGCTCCAGGGCCATGTAGAACTTGGCCAGGGTTTCCGCCTCCACCCCTTGGCTGGCGTCCACCACCAAAAGAACCCCCTCCACCGCCGCCAAGGCCCGGGAGACCTCGTAGGTGAAGTCCACGTGGCCGGGGGTGTCGATGAGGTTGAAGATATAGGTTTCCCCGTCCTTGGCCCGGTACTCCACCCGTACGGCGCTGGCCTTGATGGTGATGCCCCGCTCCCGTTCCAGCTCCAGGGAGTCTAAAAACTGCTCCCGCATCTCCCGTTCGCTCACCGCATGGGTGAGCTGCAGGATGCGGTCGGCCAGGGTGGACTTCCCGTGGTCCACGTGGGCGATGATGGAGAAGTTGCGGATGCGCCTGCCATCCATCCTTCTCATCGTCCAGGGTGGAGGGGGCAAAGTCAAGCTGGCTTCCCGGTGGCTTGGTCCCGGACGTGGGGCGCCTGGCCGCGGTCCTGCACCTGGGCCTAAGGGACGGGGCCTCCTTGGAGGCGCGGGGCCTTTCGGTTTCCGTGGGGGTCAGCCCGGCGGAGGGGTGGCCCTCGAGGCGGCCGATGGGCTCATGTAAGGAAGGGGGGATGGGCCCTTGCCCCAGGGTTTTGCACCGGGTAAGCTTTGTTCGGGGGTTCCCTTGGACCTGGAAAAACCCATCCGGGAGCTGGCGCGGCGCTTTGCCCGGGAGCGGATCCTTCCCGAGGCCCGAAGGCTAGACCAGGAGGCCCGCTTTCCCTGGCCGCTTTTCCGCGAGGCGGCGGGGCTGGGCTTTCCCGTGCTGCTGGTCCCGGAGGAGCTGGGCGGGGCTGGGCTTGGGCCCAGGGCCTTGGTCCTGGTGGCGGAGGAGCTGGCCTATGCCTGCACCGGGGTGGCGGCGGCCTTGCTCCTCAACAACCTGGTGGCGGACGCCCTTCTCCTCTCGGGAAGCCCTTACGCCCGAGGTTTTCTGCCCCGGCTTAGGGAGGAGGTGGCCTCCTACGCCCTCACCGAGCCCCATGCGGGCTCGGATGTGGCCGCCCTCCGCACCCGGGCGGAGAAGGTGGCGGGGGGCTACCGCCTCCATGGGCGCAAAACCTGGATCAGCCACGCCCCAGAGGCCTCCTTTTTCGTGGTCTTCGCCAAGGTGGCGGAGGGGAGGGAGGGGATCGCCGCCTTCCTGGTGGAGCGGGGGGAGGGGGTGGAGGTGGGGCCTCCTTTGCCCAAGCTGGGACAGAAGGCCTCCCCCGCGGCGGAGGTGTGGCTGGATGGCGTCTGGGTGCCCGAGGAAGGGCTGATCGCCTGGGAGGGGTTTGCCCTGGCCATGCGGGTCTTCAACCGCTCCCGGCCCATGGTGGCCGCCTTGGCGGTGGGGCTTTTGCAGAGGGCTTTGGACGAGGCCCTGGCCTACGCCGCCATGCGGGAAGCCTTCGGCAAGCCCCTTTGGGAGCATGAGGGGGTGGGGTTCAAGCTGGCGGAGATCCACATGGACCTGGAGGCCGCCCGCCTCCTCACCCTAAGGGCCGCCGAGGGGGCGGAGCGGGGGGAGGAGAACGCCTTGGAAGCGGCCACGGCCAAGGCCTTTGCCGCGGACCATGCGGTGCGGGGGGTCTCGGAGGCCCTGCAGGTCTTCGGCGGCAACGGCTACAGCGAGGAGTACCCACTGGCCAAGCTCTACCGCGACGCCAAGGTGCTCCAGATCTACGAGGGGACCTCCGAGATCCAAAGGCTTATCGTCCTGCGGGAGCTGGTAAGGAGGAGGGTATGGGAGAGCCGGTGATCCTCGAGGCGGTGCGCACCCCCATCGGCAAGCGCAACGGGGCCCTTAGGGCGTGGCGGCCCGACGCCCTTTACGCCCAGGTCTTGGACGCCCTCCTGGAGCGGACGGGCATAGACCCCCACCTCATCGGGGACGTGGTCACGGGGTGCGTGACCCAGGTGGGGGAGCAGGGGGCCAACGTGGGCAGGCTGGCCGTCCTCCTCTCCCGGCTCCCCAAGGAGGTGCCCGCGGTGACCCTGAACCGCATGTGCGGCTCCTCCCAGCAGGCGGTCCACTTCGCCGCCCAGGCCATCGCCGCCCATGACCTGGACTTCGCCATTGCCGGCGGGGTGGAGAGCATGACCCGGGTCCCCATGTTCTCCGACATCGGGGGCGGCTTCCACACCTTAAACCCCGCCCTCTTCCAGAAGCATGAGCTCGTCCACCAGGGGGAGAGCGCTGAGCGCATCGCCGAGCGCTACGGGCTTTGCCGGGAGGAGCTGGACGAGTGGGGGTATCTTTCCCACAAACGGGCGGCCCGGGCCATCCAGGAAGGCCGCTTCCGGACCCAGATCCTCCCCCTGGAGGGGGTGGATGGGGAGGGGAGGCCCTTCCTCCTGGACCGGGACGAGGGGGTTCGCCCCGACGTGGACTACGGGAGGATGCTGGCCCTAAAGCCCGTTTTCCGGGAGGACGGGGTGGTGACCGCGGGCAACTCCAGCCAGATCTCCGACGGGGCGGCGGCCCTCCTTTTGGGGGATCGGGAGAAGGCCTTGGCCCTGGGCCTCCGCCCCCGGGCCCGGTTCCGCGCCCGGGTGGTGGTGGCGGGGGACCCCACCCTGCAGCTTCTGGAGGTGATCCCCGCCACCCAAAAGGCCCTGGAACGGGCCGGGCTTTCCCTCAAGGACATGGACGTCATTGAGATCAATGAGGCCTTTGCCAGCGTGGTCCTGGCCTTCCTGCGGGAGTTTAACCCCGACCCGGAGAGGGTAAACCCCAACGGCGGGGCCATCGCCCACGGCCACCCCCTGGGGGCCACGGGAGCGGTGCTCATGACCAAGCTCCTCCACGAGCTGGAGCGCACCGGGGGGGAGTTTGGCCTGCAGGTGATGTGCATCGGCCACGGCCAGGCCACGGCCACCATCCTTCAGAGGATCTAGGAGGAAGTATGGAACGGAGCGCCTTGGTGACGGGAGGGGCCTCGGGGCTGGGGCGGGCCGCGGCCCTGGCCCTGAGGGATAGGGGCTACCGGGTGGTGGTCTTGGACCTCCGGCGGGGGGAGGATACGGGCCTCCAGTACCTGGAAGGGGATGTGACCCGGGAGGAGGAGGCCAGGCGGGCGGTGGAGTTCGCCGCCCTTCAGGCGCCCCTTTTCGCCGTGGTAAACGCGGCGGGCATCGGTTTGGCCCGCAAGGTCCTGGGCCGGGACGGCCCCCACGACCTGGAGAGCTTCCGCAGGGTGGTGGAGGTGAACCTGGTGGGCACCTTCAACGTCTTGCGCCTGGCGGCCTGGGCCATGCGGGAAAACCCGCCCGACCTCGAGGGCCAGCGGGGGGTCATCGTGAACACCGCCAGCGTGGCCGCCTTTGAGGGCCAGGTGGGCCAGGCGGCCTACGCCGCCAGCAAGGGGGGCGTGGTGGGCCTCACCCTTCCCGCCGCCCGGGAGCTGGCGGAGTGGGGGATCCGGGTGGTGACCGTGGCCCCGGGCCTCTTCGATACCCCCCTCCTTCAGGGCCTTCCGGAAAAGGCCAAGGCCTCTTTGGCGGAACAGGTGCCCTTTCCCAGGCGCCTAGGCAGGCCGGAGGAGTACGCCCTTTTGGTCCTGCACATCCTGGAAAACCCCATGCTCAACGGGGAGGTGATCCGCCTGGATGGCGCCTTGCGCATGGCCCCCCGGTAAGGTTCTGGACCTGACCCGGCTTCTTCCCGGGCCCTTGGCGGGGAAGCTGCTTGGGGATTTGGGTCTTCCCGTGGTCAAGGTGGAGCCTCCGCAAGGGGATCCCCTAAAGGACTGGGCCCCGGAGGTCTACCGCTTTTTGAACGGGGAAAAGGAGGTCCTGACCCTTGACCTGAAGAGGGGGGAGGATCGGGAGAGGTTCCTGGCCCTGGTGAGGGAGGCCGCCGTTCTCCTCGAGGCCAACCGCCCTGGGGTCATGGAGCGCTTGGGCCTCGGACCCGAGGTGCTCTTGGAGGTCAACCCCCGGCTGGTCTACGCCCGCCTGAGGGGCTATCCCCATGGCGCCGATCCCGGCCACGACCTCACGTACCTGGCCGAGGCCGGACTACTTGGACGTTTTCCCTGGAGATCCTTCCTGTTCGCCGACCTGGCCGGGGCCTATGCCCTGGCCCTGGCGGTCTTCAAGGGCCTTCTCCTGGGGGGCGGGGTTTATGAGGTGGCCCTCTCCGAGGCGGTGAAGGCCGTGGCCTATCCCCCGATTCCCTTTCTGGATGGCTCGGTGCTTTGCTATGGGGTTTACCCTGCCCGGCGGGGACAGGTGGCTTTGGCGGCCTTGGAGCCCCATTTTTGGGCCCGGTTTTGCGAGGAGGCGGGCCTACCAGAGCTATTTCCCGCGGCCTTCAGTCCCGCCAGGCCCGGCCTTTTGCCTTATGAGCGGCTACGGGCCTTCTTTCAAGGAAGGACCGCCCAAGAGTGGGAGGCCTGGGCCAAGGAGAAAGGGGTGCCCCTTCGGGCCGTGCGGGGCTAGCGGGCGGTCCAGCCCAGGTCGATGGGGAAGACCGCCCCGGTGATGGCCCCTGCCTTCTCCGAGGCCAGGAAGAGGGCGAGCTCTGCCACCTCCTCGGGCTCGATGAGCCGCTTCACCGCCGCCTGGGCCAGGAAGACCTTCTCCACCACCTCCGCTTCCGAAATCCCCAGGGTGCGGGCCTGGTCGGCGATCTGGTTCTCCACCAAGGGGGTGCGCACGTAGGCGGGGGCGATGGCGTTCACGGTGACGCCGAAGGGGCCCGCTTCCAGGGCCACCGTGCGGGTGAGGCCGATCAGGCCGTGCTTGGCGGAGATGTAGGCGCTCTTGTAGGGGCTTGCCACCAGGCCGTGGACGCTGGCGATGTTGAGGATCCGCCCCCATCCCTTCTTTTTCATCCCCGGCAGCAGGGCCCGGATGAGCTGGAAGGGGGCGGTGAGCATCACCTGGAGCATCCGCTGCCAGGTCTCCAAGGGGAAGTCCTCCACGGGGTCAATGTGCTGGAAGCCGGCGTTGTTCACCAGGATGTCCACCCCGTGCTGGGCCGCCTGTCTTCCCAGTTCCTCCACGGTCTTGGGGTCGGCCAGGTCCGCCTGCAGGAACTCCCCTCCTATCTCCTCGGCCAGGGTGGAGGCGTCCTTCAGGTCGTGGACCAGCACCTTCGCCCCTTCTCGGGCGAAGGCCCGGGCTAGGGCCAGGCCAATGCCGCTTCCGGCCCCGGTGATCAGTACGGTTTTGGAACCGCTGGGGCTCAGGGGTACCTCTAAGGCATTCTATAGCCGGGAGGCTGATGCCTTGGACGAGGAGGCCCAGGAGGGTCTTCTCCTGCCAGGGCCTTGCGGGAGCTGGGTTGGGAAGGTTAAACCCCCAGGGGTCGCATCCCCTGGGGGTGGGTTCTTCCGCTTCCGCCTAGGCCGCCTTCTTGGCCCGCGCTTGGCGCAGTTCCTTCCAGAACACCACCAGGGCGCTCACCACGTAGATGGAGCTGTAGGTGCCCACGAAGATGCCCACGAAGATGGCTAAGGAGAAGTCCCTCAGGACGCTCCCTCCCAGGAAGAGGAGGGCGAGGATGGGCAGGAGGGTGGTGAGGCTGGTCATCACCGTGCGGGAGAGGGTTTGGTTGATGGAGCGGTTGACCATCTCCCGGTAGGGGACGCCCCGCAGGAGCTTTTGGTTTTCCCGGATGCGGTCGGAGACCACGATGGAGTCGTTGATGGAGTAGCCCACGATGGTGAGCAGGGCGGCGATGGTGGGGATGGAGAACTCCAGGCCCAAGAGGCTGTACATCCCCGCCACGATGGCCACGTCGTGGGCCACCGCCAGCACGCTGGCCACCCCGAAGGTCCAGTCAAAGCGGAAGGCCACGTAGATGAGGATGAGGCCGAGTCCCACCAGGACCGCCATCACCGCGTTTCGCCTGAGCTCCGAGCCGATGGCAGGCCCCACGGTCTCTGACGTGAGCACCGTGGCCTTCAGCTCCGAGGTCAAAAGCCTCTCCAGTTCCAGCCGCTTGGCGTCGCTAAGGGGGGGGAGCTTCAGGGAGAACTCGCGGAAGTCGGCGGTGGGGGCCTGCACCTGGGTGATCACCGCCTCCTTCGCGGGGAAGCCCTTCGCTTCTAGGAAGCGCCTTAGGGTATCCACCCCCACCTCGGGGCCCGTGCGCAGGGTATACGCGGTGCCCCCGGTGAAGTCGATGGAGTAGTTGAACCCCTTTGTGAAAACCACCCCTGCCGCCAGCACCGCCAGGAGGAGCGTGGCTACCGTGATGAAGCGGGCGGGGCCCATGAAGTTGAACCGGGGGTCCACCAGCCACATGGGAGGCCGGACCTCCCCCCGGTCGGCCAGGCGCTCCAGGAGGTAGCGGCTGAAGACCAGGTTGGAGAAGACGCTGGCCACCACGCCGATGGCCAGGATCACCGCGAAGCCCCGCACCGGCCCGGTGGCGTACTGGTACAGGGCCGCCGCCGCCAGGAGGTGGGCGATGTTCACGTCCAGGATGGTGAGGGTGGAGTGCTTGAAGCCCTCGGGGATGGCCTGGCGGAACCTTTTCCCGGCCCTGAGCTCCTCCTTGATGCGCTCAAAGGAGAGCACGTTCCCGTCCACCGCAGCCCCCAGGGTGAGCACGAGGCCGGCGATGCCCGGAAGGGTCAGGGTGGCCCCAAGGCCGGCAAGGAGGCCCAGGATGAGCACCGAGGTGTAGATGAGGCCCAAGGAGGCCACCAGGCCGAGGCTTGGGCCGTAGTAGGCGAAGATGAGGAGGAAGATGGCCAGGGTGCCGATCAAGGCCGAACGGATGCCGGCTTGGATGGCGTCCTGGCCCAGGGTGGGCCCGATGGCCCGGATCTCCGCCACCTCCAAGGAGACGGGCAAGGCCCCGGAGCGCAGCACCAGGGCGATCTCGCTGGCCTCCTCGAGGCCCGAAAGCCCCTCGATCACCGCCTGGCCGCCGGTGATGGCCTGGCGGATCACGGGGGCGGTGTAGACCTTGCCGTCCAGGACAATGGCCAGCTGCTTGCCCACGTTGGCCCGGGTGACCTCCTCAAACTTCTTGGCGCCTTCCGGGGTGAAGGTGAGGGAGACCTGGGGGCGGCCGAACTGGTCAAAGACCGCCCGGGCGTCGGCCAGATCCGCGCCCGTGAGGAGGGCTGGGCCCAGGTCCTCGGGCTTGATGAGGTCCTTTTCCAGATCCTCCCGCTTCAGGCGGGGGTTTTCCCGGAGGGCCTGGTTGATCTGGGCCACGGTGGTGCCCGTGGCCCCCTCCTTGAGGATGCGGAACTCCAAGACCGCCCGCTGGCCGATGAGCTTGAGGGCCCGGTCCTGGTCGGCCTGGGAGAGGCCCGGCAGCTCCACCACGATGCGCTTTTGCCCCTGGATCTGGATCAGGGGTTCCGCCACCCCCAGGGCGTTGATGCGGTTTTCCAGCACGGTGCGGGCTTTTTCCAGGTCGTCGGGGGTGGGGTTTTCCACGGCGGCCTCGAGGACGATGCGCAGACCCCCTTTAAGGTCCAGGCCCAGCTTCACCTTGGGCTCCCCTGGGGCCCAGGGCTTCCAGACCATGAGGAGGGCCAGCAAGAAAAGGCCGAGGAGAAGCAGTCCGTTGAGCAGCTTGCGGTTCATACGCTTTCCCTTTGGGCACGCATGTGCCCGATTAGCTATCCAAAGCGCCTAGGGCCGTATATGCCAACTTGGGGTGCGCCGGATGTGGACCGGCAGAGGACCCAGCCCCTAGCCTCCATCCATCTGGAGGCGGCCATAGAGAAGGTAGAGGTGGGAGGGGGAAAAGGCCCTGGGTACGGGGGGTTGGGCCTCCCGGTTCTGGGGTTTGAGGGGGAGATGGGGGGGGCGGGTGGGGACCTGAGCCAAGGGGATGGCCCCGCTCCCCTGCCGCTCCTCCTTCAGAACCCAGGCGGGTTCCTTGGCATGGAGCCCGGCTTCCCCCTTTACCCTCCCCGGGGGGATTGGGGCCGGACCCTGGAGGGCAAGGGCCAGGAGGGCCAGGACAAGGCCCCACCTCCCCCGGATACCCCCCAGATACCCCAAGGAGGGGCTAAGGGCCATGGGGCACCTCCTGGGGTAAGGCCACAAGACCCACCGCAGAGAACCCCCTACGCCGGCACCTCCACCACCTGGAACACCTCGATGACATCTCCTTCCTGGAAGCTGTCAAACCCCTCCAGGCCGATGCCGCACTCGTAACCCTGGGCCACCTCCCGCACGTCCTCCTTGAAGCGCTTGAGGCTGGCCATCTTGCCCTTCCAGATCTCCTCGCCCCGGCGCAAAACCCTTACCTCGGCGCCCCGCACCACCTTGCCCTGGGTGACCATGCATCCCGCCACCTGTTTGCCCCCGGGCAGGCGGAAGATGGCCCGAACCTCGGCCCGGCCCAGAACCTCCTCCTTGAATACGGGCTCCTTCTGCCCCTTGACCATGGCCCGCACCTCGTCGATGAGGTCGTAGATGATGCGGAAGGTCTTGAGGAGCACCCCCTTCTGCTCCGCTGCCTTTTTCACCGAGCCCGGGGGGTTCACCCCGAAGGCCAGGATGGCGGCGCCCGCCGTCTGCGCCAGGAGGACATCGGACTCGGTAGGGGCCCCCACCTGGGCCAGGAGGACGTTGATCTTCACCTCCTCGGTGCTTTCCTTGGCCAGGATGTGCTGGATGGCCTCCAGGGAGCCCTGGGTATCCGCCCGCAGGATCAGGTTCACCTCCTTCTTCCCCTCCTCCTGGAGGGCGCGCAGGAGGTCCGCCATGGTCTTGGGGCGGCGCTCCCGCTCCGCTTCCTCCCGGGCCCTTCGCTCCTCCTTGCGCTCCTCAGTGATCTCTTTGGCCGCCTCGAGGTCCGGCACCCACTCCACCACATCCCCCGCATGGGGAAGCTCCTGGAAGCCCAAAACCTGCACGGCGCTCCCCGGGCCCGCCTCCTTGCGCTGGTTGCCGTCGGCGTCCATCATGGCCCGGATGCGGCCGTACACTTCGCCGGCCACCACGTAATCCCCCACCCGGAAGGTGCCCTCCTGGACCAGCATGTTGGCGATGATCCCCGCCTGCTTGTCCAGCCGGGACTCGAGGATAACCCCCCTGGGTTCGGCGTTCGGGTCGGCCCGGTAGTCCTCCAGCTCGGCGATGAGGAGGATCATCTCCAAGAGGTCCTGGACCCCCTGGCCGGTCTTGGCGCTGATGGGCACCACGATGGCCTCCCCGCCGTACTCCTCGGGCACGAAACCCCGCTCCATCAGCTGCCGCTTGACCCGGTCGGGGTTGGCCTGGGGCAGGTCCATCTTGTTCAGGGCGAAGATGATCCTGGCCCCGGCGGCCTTGGCGTGGGCGATGGCCTCGTCCGTCTGGGGCATGATCCCGTCGTCGGCGGCGATGACGATGACGGCGATGTCCGCCACCTTGGCCCCCCGCTGCCGGATGGTGGTGAAGGCCTCGTGCCCCGGGGTGTCGATGAAGACCACGGTGCCCTGGGGGGTTTTCACCTCAAAGGCGCCCACGTGCTGGGTGATCCCCCCGGCTTCCTTTTCGGCCATGCGGCTTTTTCGCAAATAGTCCAGCAGGGTGGTCTTCCCGTGGTCCACGTGGCCCATGATGACCACCACGGGAGGCCTTCTGGGGAGGGCTTTCCTGCGCTTTTCCTCCTCCAGTTTTTCCTGCAGGCCCCGTTGCTCCTTGACCAGCTCCCGCACCGCCTCCGCATCCTCCTCGGAAAGGGTGGAGGCGTGGGACTTGTAGGGAACCCCCATCTGGTCCAGGAGTTCCAGAAGCTCCTCGTTGGTCATGCCCAGCTCTTTAGCCAGCTGGTAGATGCGTATTTTGGCCATCCGTACCTCCTAAAAGGGCGATGAGCGCTTCCGATAAGGCCTTCGCCCGGCCCCCGGCAAAGCGCCTGAGTTTCTTTTCCGTCCAGCACTCGGGGTTGTCGGGGCAGACATAGGCCCCCCTGCCCGGCAGCTTCCCCGTGGGATCCAGGCGAAACCCCTCCGGCATGATTAGGATCCGCAAAAGCTCCCCCTTGGGCCGCCTCCTGCGGCAGGCCACGCACATGCGGATGGGGAGGTGTTGCGCCATTACTCGGAAAGATTGCGGAAGAGTTTCTCAAACTCCTCCTTGGCCCGGCTGGTGGTTTCGGCTTCCTCCTGGGCGGCCTTGCGGATGGCCTCGTCCAGGTCGGAGATCTCCGCCTCCTCAAAGTGGATCTCGTACCCCGTGAGCTTGGAGGCCAGGCGGACGTTCTGCCCCCCGGTGCCGATGGCCAGGGAGTGCTGGTCCTTGGTCACCTTGACCCGGGCCTTCTGCCCCTCCGGCTCCAGCTCAATGGAGCCCACCTGGGCGGGGGAGAGGGCGTTCCTTATGAACTCCTTGGGGTCCTTGGCCCAGAGGATGATGTCCACCTTTTCCCGGCCCAGCTCGGCGGAAACCGCCTGGATGCGTTGCCCCTTGTGGCCGATGCAGGCCCCGATGGGGTCCACGTTGGGGTTGTGGGTCATCACCGCCACCTTGCTGCGGCGGCCGGGTTCGCGGGCGATGGCCTTGATCTCCACGATGCCCTCGGCGATCTCGGGGACCTCCTGCTTCAAGAGGTGTTCCAGCAGCTTCTCATGGGCCCGGCTCACGATCAGGGAGGGGCCTTTGGCGGAGCGGTCCACCTTTTTCAGGTACACCTTGAGGCGCTGGCCGGGGTAGTAGCGCTCGGTGGGGATCTGCTCGCTCTTGGGGAGGTAGGCCTCTCCCCGGCCCAGCTCCACGAAGACGTTGCCCCGGTTGTCCACCCGGGCCACCACCCCCGTGAGGACCTGGCCCTCCTTGTCCTTGTACTCGTTGTAGATGCGGTTGCGCTCGGACTCCTTGAGGCGCTGGGTGAGGATCTGCCGCAGGTCCTGGATGGCCATGCGGGAGAGGCCCTCGGGGTCGATGGGGAACTCCATCTCGTCCCCCACCTGGACCTCGGGGTCGTACTGGAGGGCCTCGGAGAGGGCGATCTCCTTATCGGGGTCCTCCACCTTCTCCACCACGCGGCGGACCTCCACCATCTCGATGCGCCCGGTCTGGGGATCGATGTACACGTCCACCTCCGGGCCCTTGCCCGCCTCGATCTCCTCCTTGCGGTAACCCTTCTGCCGCTTGATGTAGGCCTTGCGCAAGGCTTCCTTGAAGGCCTCGAGGACCTCCTCGGTGGTAACCCCCCGCTCCAAGGCCAGATGCTGCATGGCGTCTATGAATTCCCGGTTCATGCTTCCCCCTTTTTATCTTGGCTCCTCGGGCCACTCGGCGAGGTTGGCGCGGAAGGTGCCGATCCTCAGGCGCTTTTCCTCCTGGCCTACCTGGAAGACCACCTCGTCCCCTTCCACCCGCAGGATCCGCCCCGTGAAGCCCTCGGGCCCCGGCACCTTGGCCTTGAGGCCTTGGAAGCGCTCAAAGTGCCGGCGGGTGAAAAGGGGGCGCTTGGGGCCGGGGGACTCCACCAAAAGGCGGTAGCTTCCCGGGATGGGGTCTTCCCGGTCCAAGACGGCCTCGATGGCCCGGCTGGCCTGTTCCAGGTCGGCCACGCGGATGGGCCTCTCGTCCTTCCGCTCCAGGCGGACCAGGACCTCCCCGGGGGCTTCCCTCACCTCCAGGACCTCGAGGCCCAAGGGCTCTACCGCTTCCTCCACCAACCGCCAAAGGTCCACAGGCACCTCCCCAACCTCCCTTCACAAAGGAAGGGTGGGCTTACACCCACCCCCCTCCCTTGGGAGCACTGCGCCTAGTTTACACCCAAAACCCCCTTGACTACAACCCCTTTAGCCTGGTACACTCAAGCTTGCCGGTCCGATCCCGGTCAGGTACATGGGGGTGAACGGTCTCGACGGGGGTCGCCGAGGGCAGGTGGCGTGCCGAGGTGCGGGTGGCCTCGTAAAAACCCGCAAACGAATAAAGGCCAACAAGCCTGCTTACGCGCTCGCGGCTTAGACCCGCGACCCCGCCCGGAAGCCCTGCCGGGGGCTCACGGTAGCGGGGACACAAACCCGGCTAGCCTTGGCTAGGCCCCGTAACCCAAGGCGAAAGTAAGCGGGGCTCGCTCCTGGCCGCCTGTCCGTGGGCTAAGCCAGGAGGACACCCAAAACACGGACTACGCACGTAGAAGCCTGCCGTAGGGACTTTCGGACGGGGGTTCAACTCCCCCCACCTCCACCAAAGGGCATAGGGGCCTGCAAAGGCCCCTATTTGCTTTTGTCCCCATGGGGCAGGGTGGCTGGATGCCTGAAGGGATGGGGGTTAAGGAGGCCCAGGGGGGCCAGAAGGGCGCCCTAAGGGTAGCCCACTTCCAGCTTTTGCCCTTCCCTCGGGTGTAAAGTGGGGTTGGGTGCCACCTGGCACCTCCTTCGGGGCGGGGTGGAAGTCCCCACCGGCGGTGAAAGCCCGCGAAGCCCCCATGGGGCCCGACCCGGTGGAATTCCGGGGCCGACGGTGAAAGTCCGGATGGGAGAAGGAGGGCCTTTGCGAGAGCTGGACGAACGGTTCCTGCGGAGGGCGCTACAGCTGGCCGAGAGGGCTCGAGGCCACACCCACCCCAACCCCCTGGTGGGGGCGGTGCTGGTGCGGGAGGGCCGCATCGTGGGGGAGGGGTACCACCCCAAGGCCGGGGAGCCCCATGCCGAGGTCTTTGCCCTCCGTCAGGCTGGGCCCTTGGCCCAAGGGGCCACCGCCTACGTATCCCTGGAGCCCTGCAACCACTTTGGCCGCACCCCCCCTTGCTCCTTGGCCCTTCTGCAGGCGGGGGTGGCCCGGGTGGTGGTGGCGGCCCGGGATACGCATCCCTTGGCCCAAGGAGGCCTGGAGCGGCTTAGGGCCGCGGGGGTGGCGGTGGAGGCCGGGCTTTTGGAGCGGGAGGCCCGGGAGCAGAACGAGGTCTTCTTCCACGCCCACAAGGCCGGCCGGCCCTTCGTCCTCCTCAAGTCCGCCCTCACCCTGGACGGCAAGGTGGCGGCGCTTTCTGGCGATGCCCGCTGGGTTTCCTCGGAGGAAAGCCGCCGGGTGGCCCAGGCCTACCGCCAGGGGCTTCCCGCGGTGATGGTGGGGGTGGGGACGGTGCTAAGGGACGATCCTTGGCTCACCGTGCGGGAGCCCGACTTCAGGCCCTTTCCCCTCATGCTGGAGCCCCCGCCCCTCCGGGACCCGGTGAAGGTGGTCCTGGACACGGAAGCCCGCACCCCGCCCCATGCCCGCCTCTTCCAGCCGGGGCCCCGGGGGGAGCCCGCCCGGGTTTACGTGCTGGTGGGCCAAGGGGCGCCCGGGGAGCGGCTTAGGGCCCTGGAGGCCGCGGGGGCCAGGGTGGTGGAGCTTCCCCGGGAGGGGGGGAGGGTGAGCCTCGAGGGGGCCCTGGCCTTTTTGCTGGAGGAGGGCCTGGACGGGGTGCTCTTGGAGGGGGGGCCGAGGCTGGCTGGGGCCTTTTGGCAAAGGGGTTGGGTGGACAAGCTGGCCCTTTTCCTGGCCCCCAAGCTCTTGGGGGAGGGAAGGGGGCTGATGGAGGGGTTTGCCCCCGAGCGCATGGCCGAGGCCAAGGGGCTTAGGCTGGCGCGCAAGGAGTGGATAGGGGAAGACCTTTGGCTGGAGGCTTATCCGGAGGGCTGATGTTCACGGGACTGGTGGAGGAAACCGGCGAGATCGTGGAGGTCAGGGAAGGCCCGTTCCTTAGGGTCAGGATCGCCGCCCAGGAGGTGCTTTCGGACCTTAAGGTGGGGGATTCCGTGGCGGTGGACGGGGTCTGCCTCACCGCGGTGGCGGTGGACGGGGAGGGCTTCTGGGTGGAGCTGGCCCAGGAGACCCTGCGCCGCACCGCCCCCACCTGGCGCCCTGGGCACCGGCCCAACCTGGAAAGGGCCCTTAAGGTGGGGGACCGGCTTGGGGGGCATTTCGTCACCGGGCATGTGGACGGGGTGGCGGAGGTGGTGGCCATCCGGGAGGCCCCGGGGGCCGTGGACTACCACTTCCGACCCCCGCGGGAACTCTCCCGCTACATCGCGGAGAAGGGGAGCGTGGCCCTAAACGGGGTTTCCCTCACGGTGGCGGGGCTAGAGGGGGAGGCCTTTTTTGTCACCCTCATCCCCCACACCCTGCGGGTCACCAACCTGGGGGGCCTGAGGGTGGGGGATGGGGTGAACCTGGAGGTGGACCTCATCGCCCGTTACCTGGAACGGCTCATGAAGGGGGAATGATGGAGGGTTTGGCCAGCGTTCAGGAACTCATGGAGGAACTCCGCCAAGGCCGCCCGGTGATCCTGGTGGACGACGAGGACCGGGAAAACGAGGGCGACCTGATCATGGCGGCGGAGCACGTGACCCCGGAGTGGGTGAACTTCATGCTCAAGGAGTGCCGGGGCCTCCTTTGCGTGGCCTTGACGGAGGAGCGGGCCAAGGCCCTGGACCTTCCCCTCATGGTGGAGAAAAACCAGGATCCCCAGGGGACCCGCTTCACCGTGAGCGTGGATGCCCGGGGAACCACCACGGGGATTTCCGCCTTTGAGCGGGCGGCCACGGTTAGGCTCCTGGCTGACCCCGAGGCCACGGCCCAGGACTTCCGCCGTCCCGGGCACGTCTTTCCCCTGGTGGCCCGGCCGGGGGGGGTTCTGCGGCGGGCCGGGCATACCGAGGCCACGGTGGACCTCCTGCGCCTGGCGGGGCTCACCCCGGTGGGGAGCCTCATCGAGATCCTCAAGGAGGACGGCACCATGGCCCGCCTGCCGGACCTTTTGGACTTTGCCCGGAAGCGGGGCCTCAAGGTGGGTACCATCGCCGACCTGATCCGCTACCGCCTGGAGAAGGGGGACCTTTACGTGAAACGGGAGGCGGAGGCCCTTTTGCCCACCCGGTTTGGCGAGTTCCGCATCCTGGGCTACCGGGATAGCCTTACCGGGGAGGAGCACGCCGCCTTGGTCATGGGCCACTGGGACCCTGAGGAGCCCATTTTGGTGCGCATGCACTCCGAGTGCCTCACCGGGGACGCCCTGCACTCCTTAAGGTGCGACTGCGGCTTCCAACGGGACCTGGCCCTGGAGCGCATCGCCCAGGAGGGGAAAGGGGTTCTGGTCTACCTGAGGCAGGAGGGGCGGGGTATCGGCCTCGTCAACAAGATCCGGGCCTACCACCTGCAGGACCAGGGCCTGGACACGGTGGAGGCCAACCTGGCCTTGGGTTTTCCCCCGGACCTAAGGGACTACGGGGTGGGGGCCCAGATCCTCTACGACCTGGGGGTGCGGAAGATGCGCCTTCTCACCAACAACCCGCGCAAGGTGAAGGCCCTTTCCGGCTTCGGCATTGAGATCGTGGAGCGCATCCCCTTGCGGGCAGGGGATAACCCCCATAACGAGCGCTACCTCCAGGCCAAGAAGGAGAAGCTGGGCCACTGGATGGACTGAGGCCCCACCCAAGTAGGATGGGTGTATGCCCCTCCTCCTGCGGGGAGCGGTGCTCCTTCTGCTCCTCCTAGCCTTCCTGGACCCCAAGGTGCCCTTGCCGGGGCGGGTGGTCTACCTCCTGGACTTCTCCCCCTCGGCCCGGGAGGGCGTCTTCGCCCTGGCGGATAGGCTTCCCAAGGACGGTCT
This sequence comes from Thermus amyloliquefaciens, assembly GCF_000744885.1. Taxonomy (NCBI): domain Bacteria; kingdom Thermotogati; phylum Deinococcota; class Deinococci; order Thermales; family Thermaceae; genus Thermus; species Thermus amyloliquefaciens. The sequence goes on from NZ_JQMV01000003.1 coordinate 813,942, forward strand.
TTATGTGGCCTTTGCCGAGCGGGCGGTGAGGGTTCCCTCCCCCACGGCCCGCCGGCTGGACCTGGGGGAAGGGACGAACCTGCGGGCGGCCTTCCAGGAGGCGGCCAATCTTGGGCCCAGCCGGGCGGTGCTGATCTCCGACGGCCTCTTGGAACCTGTGCCCCCGCCTTTCCCCTTGGATGTCCTTTACGTTCCCCCTAGGCCCTACGTGGCGGTGCGCCTGGTCCCGCCCCCCTACCCCCTTTACGGGGAGACGGTGGGGGTGGGGGTGGTCCTCGAGGCCCCCACCCCCACGGAAGCCCGCCTGAGGGTGGAGGGGCCTTCCACCCTGGAGCGCTCCCTGCGGGTGGAGGGCCAAAGGAGCCTCACCTACACCTTTCCCCTCACCGGGGAGGTGGAGGTGCGGGCGGTGGCGGAGGGCCCTTGGGGCAGGAGCGAGGCCCGGATAAGGCTTGCCCCCGCCGACCGCCCCAGGGCCCTGGTCCTGGGGGACCCGGCCTTGGCCCGTTATCTGGAGGTCCAGGGGTTCCAGGTGGAGGAGGGGCCTTTCCGGTTGCCCCTGGAGGCCGACCTGGTGGCGGTGGGCCTCGGGGTCCTGGACCTCCCAGAAGGGGCCCCTGGGGCCCTCCGGGACCATCTCCGCCGGGGCGGGGGGCTCCTCTTCACCGCCACCCCCAAGGGCCTCTTCTTCGGGGGCTGGGACCGCGCCCTCCCGGAGGACCTTCCCCTGAAGCCCTTAGGCCGCAAGGGGGCCGCCTTGGTCCTGGTCCTGGACGTCTCCGGGAGCATGGAGGGGGAGAAGCTCTCCCTGGCGGTGGCGGGGGCCTTGGAGCTGGTGCGCTCCGCGGCCCCGGAGGACTACCTCGGGGTGGTGCTCTTCTCCTCCAGCCAGCGGGTGCTCTTCCCCCCTAGGCCCATGACGGAGCAGGGCAAGCGGGAGGCGGAAAGCCTCCTCCTCTCCGTGCGGGCGGGGGGCGGGACGGTGTTGGGGCCCGCCTTCCGGGAGGCGGTGCGGCTTGTGCAGGGGGTGCCGGTGGAGCGCAAGGGGATCCTGGTGCTCAGCGACGGCCTCATCTCCGACCCCCAGGAGCCCCTCCTGGCCCTGGCGGAGGGCGCGGGCCTCGAGGTGAGCGCCGTGGCCTTGGGACCTGACGCCGACCAGGCCTTTATGCAGGCCCTGGCCGAAAGGGGCGGGGGCCGGTACTACCGGGCGGCCACCCCCCAGGAGCTTCCGCGGCTTTTCCTGCGGGAAGGGCAGGAGGTTTTCCAGGGGGAGGGCCTGGAGGGCCGCTTTCCCGTCCAGGCCAGGCCCCACCCCCTCACCGAGGGGTTTTCCCCACCCCCCCTTTCCGTCCTCCTCCCGGCCCGGGCCGAGCCCTGGGCGGAGGTGCTTTTGGCCAGCGAGGACAAGGCGGTCTTGGCCCTAGGGGAAAGGGGAGAAGGGCGGGTGGCCGCCTTGGCCACGGACCTTTCCCGCTCCTGGCGAGGTTGGGAAGGTGCGGCGCCCTTTCTGGGCGGCCTGGCCCGTTACCTGGTGGGAAGCCAGCGTTCCCTGGCCCTCTACGCCTATCCCCAGGCGCAGGGGGTGCAGGTGGTGGTCCTGGGCCGCCTGGAGCGTCCCGTGCTGCTGAGCGGGGGGAAGGAGGTGCCCCTGGTGCCCACGGGCCCCTTGCGCCACCAGGCCTGGGTCCGGGAGCAGGGGGTTTTGCTGGATGGGAAAAGGCGCCTGCCCTTGGACCTCCCCTTGCCGGGGGAGTGGACCCCGCTCCCGGGGGAAAAGGTGCTCCGGGAGATGGCCGAGGCCAGCGGGGGGCGTTTCCTGCGCTGGGAGGACCTGGGCCAGGCCCCTCCCACCCCCCTTTCCCTTCGCCCGCACCTCTTGGCCCTGGCCCTGTTGCTTTTCCTGCTGGAGCGGTACCTGGAGGCCCGTGTGAGCCAGGGCACACCCTCCTTGCGTAGGCGCCTTTAGAGTTAGGGGAAGCCCAAGGAGGGTGGTCCATGCAACGCAGGCGGTTCTTACAGGGCGCAGGGATGGTGTGGATACCGGGCGGGGGGTGGCCTCGGGAGGCAGGCTTTTGGAGCACCTGGCCTTGGCCGGCTACGCTCCGGAGGACATCACCCACGTTTTCCTGACCCACGGCCACCCCGACCATATCGGGGGCCTTGTGGACGCACCGCCCACCACTTCCCTTGGCCAGCGGTGGGCCATATCCGCCGTGCGGGGGAGGGGTATGAGTTTTTGCCCGTTTTCTTTGAGTTCTAAGGCGTGTGCAAAGATCACCCGCTGGGTTCCAGAAGGGGGTTAGGCTTGAACCATGCTGCATTGGGATGACGAGCTGGAACGCGCCATCCTTAGGGAGCAAGCGAGGAGGCGTTTAGAGGAAAGCCACCTGAAGGAGCGCTTGCAAAGGACCCAGGCGGAGCTTTGGGAACTGCGGCAGAGGGTGGAACACCTGGCCCAGGAAAAGCGCGAGCTTCTGGACCGCTGCCAAGCCCTGGCCTTGGGCAAGGTTTTTCCTGAGCGGGAGCTGGGAGAGGTTAAAAGGATCTTGGAGGAGGCCTGGTTGGAGCTTGTTCTGGCCGCCTCCCCAAAGGCCGAGGAGCTTTCGCAGCTCATTCGGCGGCTGGAGTTTTACTGGCAAAACCCTCGGTGATCTGGACCAAGACCGCCTCCCCCCGCACCGTGAGGACGTCCGCGGCGTAAAGCTCGGTCTCCACCACCACCTTCTTGCCCTTCACCTCCCGCGCCCGCCCCACCAGGACCAGCTCCGGGCCTAGGGGGGTGGGTTTCAGGTAGTCCACCTTGAGGCTGGCGGTCACGAAGCGCAGGGGGTGGGTTTCCAGATCCAGCCCCTCCGCCTGGGCCTTGGCGGCGGCGGCGGTGGCGGTGGAGTGGCAGTCCACCAGGGAGGCCAGTAGCCCCCCGTAGACGAACCCGGGGATGGCGGTGTGGTGGGGGCTCGGGGTGAAGGCGGTGCGGCTTTCCTGGCGCTCCCCGTCCCAGTAGGTCTTGAGGTGCAGGCCCATGGGGTTCAGGTAGCCGCACCCGTAGCAGTGGGCCCACTCCGGGGGGTAGTAGAGCTGGATGGCCTTCATGCTAAGCCCTGGGCCTGCCAGCGCTCCGGCACCGCCCGCTTCAGGAAGTCCACGATCTCCTGGGTGCTGGTCCCAGGGCCGAACACCGCCGCCACCCCCAGGGCCTTCAGCTTGGGCACGTCCTCATCGGGGATGATCCCTCCCCCGAAGAGGAGGATGTCCGAGGCCCCTTGTTCCTCCAAAAGCCTTTTGACCTCCCGGAAGTAGTGCATGTGGGCTCCCGAAAGAATGGACAGCCCAATGGCGTCCACATCCTCCTGGATGGCTGCGGACACGATCATCTCCGGGGTTTGCCGCAGCCCCGTGTAGATCACCTCCATGCCGGCATCCCTTAGGGCCCGGGCCACCACCTTGGCCCCGCGGTCGTGGCCATCCAGCCCGGGCTTGGCGATGAGCACCCGTATGCGCCTGTCCATACGCCCATCCTAAACGTAAGCTGGCTCCTGGTAGGTGCCGTAGACCTCCCGCAAGACGTCCATCATCTCCCCCAGGGTGCAGTAGGCCAGGGCGCACTCCACGAAGTGGGGCATGGTGTTCTGCCCCTCCACCGCGGCCCGCCTGAGGCCCGCAAGGGCCTCCTCCACCCGCTTGGGGTCGCGCTCCCGCCGCACCCGGGCGAGGCGCTCCGCCTGCACCCTTTCCACCTCGGGGTCCACCAGCTGGATGGGGACCTTGAGGGGAATCTCGTCGGTGAAGGCGTTTACCCCCACGATGATCCTCTCCTTCCGCTCCACCTCCTGCTGGTAGCGGTAGCTGGCCTCGGCCAGTTCCCGGAGGAAGTAGCCCTCCTCAATGGCCCGCACCACGCCCCCCATGCGGCGGATCTCCTCAATGATGGCCATGGCCTGGCGTTCCATCTCGTCGGTGAGCCACTCCACGTAGTAGCTCCCCGCCAGGGGGTCGATGGTGTGGGTGACGCCCGTTTCGTAGGCGATGATCTGCTGGGTGCGGAGGGCGATGGTGGCGGACTCCTCCGTGGGCAGGGCCAGGGCCTCGTCGTAGGCGTCGGTGTGGAGGCTGTTGGTGCCCCCGAGGACGGCGGCCAGGGCCTGGATGGCCACCCGGGCGATGTTGTTGAGGGGTTGCTGGGCGGTGAGGGAGACCCCGGCGGTCTGGGCGTGGGTGCGGAGCATCCAGCTCTGGGGGTTCTTGGCCCCGTAGCGGTGGCGCATCTCCTTGGCCCAGATGCGCCTGGCGGCGCGGAACTTGGCGATCTCCTCAAAGAAGTCGTTGTGGACGTCGAAGAAGAAGCTGATCCTGGGGGCGAACTCGTCCACGTCCAGGCCCCGCTGAATAGCCGCCTCCACGTACGCAAAGCCATCCGCCAGGGTCCAGGCCAGCTCCTGCACGGCGGTGCTCCCCGCCTCCCGGATGTGGTAGCCGGAAACGGAGATGAAGTTCCACTTGGGGACGTTCTTGGGCCCCCACTCAAAGGTGTCAATGACCAGCTTCACGCTGGGCTCGGGAGGGAAGATGAACTCCTTCTGGGCGATGAACTCCTTGAGGATGTCGTTTTGGATGGTCCCCCCGAGCTTCTTCCAGTCGTAGCCCTTCTTCTTGGCCACCGCCAGGTACATGGCCCAGATGGCGTTGGCGGGGCTGTTGATGGTCATGGAGGTGGTGACCTCCTCGAGGTTGATCCCGTCAAAGAGGATCTCCATGTCCGCCAGGCTGGAGACCGCCACCCCGCACTTCCCCACCTCCCCCTTGGCGAGGGGGTGGTCGGAGTCGTACCCCATGAGGGTGGGGAGGTCAAAGGCCACGGAAAGCCCGGTCTGGCCCGCCTTCAGGAGCTTCTTGAAGCGCTCGTTGGTCTGCTCGGCGGTGCCGAAGCCGGCGAACATGCGCATGGTCCAGAGCTTGGAGCGGTACATGGAGCCGTAGACCCCGCGGGTGTAGGGGTACTCCCCGGGGTAGCCCCGCTTCTCCTCGTACTCGGGGTCCAGGACGCCGATGTCCTCTGGGGTGTAGAGGGGCTCTGGGGCGATGTCCGAAAGGGTGCGGTGGGCCACAGGCCTCTCGGGCATCTTCTCCAAGCTCTTCTGGTAGGTTTCCCTGAGCCAGTCGTGCTTCTTGCGCATGGGTCCTCCCTTGGGCCATATTCTACGCTTTTATACGCTCAGGGAAAAGAGCGTTAGAAGACTCCTTCGCCGGCGGGGAGAAGCCAGCCTGTCGGCAGCACCTTTCTGAAGCTACCTTCTCGAGTGGTCAGGGGGCAGCCCTATCCTTTAGCGCTTCCGCTCGCTTTCGGGCTCCACGTGGATGGTGACGGCAAGCCCGGGGAAACTTTCCTCCAAAGCCCTTTCCAGCTCGTCGCAGAGCCGGTGGGCTTCCTCCACGGTCATGGACCCCGGCACCACCAGGTGGAACTCCAAAAAGGCCCGGTTTCCCGCCTTGCGGGTTTTGAGGTCGTGGACCTCGAGGGCCCTTCCCCCCAAGGCCTCGGCGATGGTTTTTCGGATCCGGCTCACCTCCGCCGGGGAGAGCCCCTCATCCATAAGCCCTCCCACGGACTGGCGCACCAGGCGGAAGCCCATGAGGAGGATGTCCCCCGCCACCAAAAGGGCCAGCAAGGGATCCAGCACCCATAACCCCGTGGCCCACGCAAGGCTTACCCCGGCGAAAACCCCCACGGAGGTGAGCACGTCGGAAAGCACGTGGTAGCCGTCGGCGGTGAGGGCGGGGGAGCGCAGGCGCCTCCCCTGGCGGAGGAGGTGCCAGGCGAGAAGGCCGTTGATCAGGGAGGCCAAGAGGCTGACCAGGAGGCCCGGTCCCAGGTCCCCTAGGGGCCTGGGATGAAGGAGGCGGGGGATGGATTCCTTGGCGATGAGAAAGGCGGCCAGCACCACCAGGACTCCCTCCAGCACCGCGGAGAAGTATTCGGCCTTGCTGTGGCCGAAGGGGTGGGTTTCGTCGGGAGGACGCTGGGCGAAGCGGATGGCCAGGAGGGCGAGAAGCGCCGCGGCCACGTTCACCAGGGACTCGAGGGCGTCCGAGAGCAGGGCCACCGAGCCCGTGAGAAGGTAGGCGAAGGCCTTGAGCCCCAAGACGAGGAGGGCGACGACGAGGCTCAACCGGGCGGCGTTTTCGGCCATCTAAACCCCTCCTTCCACCGCCTCCTTCTTGGGCTTGAGGAGGGGGAAGAGGAGGACGTCCCTCAAGGAGGGCTGGTCGGTGAGGATCATGGCCAGGCGGTCTAGGCCCAGGCCAAGCCCTGCCGCCGGGGGCATGCCGTATTCCAAGGCCAACAGGAAGTCCTCGTCGGGTTCCGGGGCTTCCTCGTCCCCTTCGCGCCTGCGCCGGGCCTGCTCCAGGAAGCGCTCCCTTTGGTCCAGGGGGTCGTTGAGCTCCGAGTAGGCGGGGGCCAGCTCCATCCCTCCCGCATAGAGGTCCCAGCGTTCCGTAAGCCCGGGCTTTTCCCGGTGCCGCTTGGCCAGGGGGCTGATGGCCAGGGGGAAGTCAAAGACAAAGGTGGGGTCCTGGAGCTCGGGCTCCACGTAGATGCCGAAAAGCTTGTCCAGAAGCTTATAGTTCGGCACCTGGGAAAGCTCGGGGTGGTGGGCGTCGGCCCAAAGCCTTAGGCGCTCCAGGTCCAGGGGGTCAAAGGGAAGGCCCGCTTTCTCCTTCAGGGCCTCCACGAAGGAGATGCGCCTGAAGGGCGGCTTGAAGTCCAGCACCCGCCCCTGGTAGGGGACCTGGTAGCTGCCGAAGAGGTGGAGGACCAGGCCGGAAAGGAGTTCCTCCACCAGCTGGGCCATATCCTGGTAGTCCGCGTAGGCCCAGTAGGCCTCCAGCATGGTGAACTCGGGGTTGTGGTTGTGATCAATGCCCTCGTTGCGGAAGTTGCGCCCGATCTCAAAGACCTTCTCGTACCCCCCGACGAGGAGGCGCTTGAGGTAGAGCTCCAAGGAGATACGGAGGTAAAACTCGTGGTCTAGGGCGTTGTGGTAGGTCTTGAAAGGCCTGGCCTCCGCCCCACCGGTGGTGGGCTGGAGGATGGGGGTTTCCACCTCCAAAAACCCCCGCTCCTCAAAGAAGCGACGGATGTAGCGCACCATGGCGGTGCGCCGCCGAAAGACCTCCCGCACCTCAGGGTTTACGATGAGGTCCAGGTAGCGCTGCCGGTAGCGCACCTCCTTGTCCTTGATCCCGTGCCATTTGTCGGGGAGGGGGTGGAGGCTTTTCACCAGGGGGGTCCAGGAGAGGACCTTCACCGTGATCTCCCCGGTCTTGGTGGTGAAGACCGTGCCCTTGACCCCCAGGATGTCCCCCACGTCCAGCTTCTTCAAAAGCTCGTAGCTTGGGGTGAGGTCCTTTTGAAAATAGAGCTGGATCTTGCCGCTTTCGTCCAGGAGGTGGGCAAAGGTGACCTTCCCCATGCGCCTCAAGGCCACGATGCGCCCGGCCAGGGCCACCTCTTCCTCCCACTCGCTTTCCGGGGGAGCCCCCTCCTTGGCGGATAGGATTTCCTTTGCGCTGTGGGTCTTGGGATACCGGTAGGGGTAGGGTTGAAAACCCGCCTCCACCAGGGCTTCCAGGTTGAGTAAGCGTTGCCGAGTCTGCTCGTTCATGTTTAGCCGCGCACCGAGACCACCCGGAACTCCTTCTTGCCCTTGGGGGTATCCAGGCTGAGCACATCCCCCTCCCGGTGGCCCAGGAGGGCTTTGCCCATGGGGGAGGCATCGGAGATCTTCATGGGGGTTTCCAGGACGCTGGCCTCGGCGGGGGAGACCACCTGCACCTCCAGGCGCTCGCCGGTGACGGGGTCTTCCAGCTCCACCACCGAGCCCAGGCCGATGACCTCGGTGGCGGCCTCCTCGATGATCACCGCCCGGGAGAGGATGTCCTCGAGGCTGTCGATCCGGGCCTCAATGCGGGCCTTCTCTTGCTTGGCCGCCTCCAGCCCCGAATCGTCGTAGTCATCGGAGGACTCCATGAGCTCCTGCAGGATGCGGGTGGCTTCTTGCAGGCGTTCCCTTTCCTGCAGAAGTTGCTGCATGAGCCGCTCGTAACCGGCTTTGGTTAGCTTTACCTCGCGCGCCATAGCTCACCTCGTAAGTCATGAAGGTCGGCCAAAGCCGACCTCCTTGGCCCAAGGGCCTCCTTCTCAGGTGAGTATACCGCGAAGGAGGATTTCCCTCAAACGTTCGGGCTCCGCATGGCTGGCGCAAGAAGCCGTGTCCAGGCAGAGGACCAGGTAGCGGAGGTGGGTTTCCCTTCCCCCCACGGGGTGGCGGAAGAACCCCAGGGCGCTTCCCGAGAGGTGGCGGCGGCAAGCCTCGCACACCTGGGGGCTTCCCAGGGTCCCGGGCAGGGGTTCCAGGGCCAGGCGGAGCTCCGGGGGCCCCTTTTCCTGGATGATCACCCGGCCTTCCTCGTCGCGATAATAAAGAATCTCCCCAATGGGGAGAAGCTCGGGGGGAGTGCCTGGAAAGATCTCCAGGATCATCTCCCTTTCCTCGTGGTCCATACGCTTAGCTTAGCCCAAACCGCCCGAGGAGGGGAGGCAAGAGGAGGTAAAGGCCCACCAGGAGGGCGAAGAAGCTGGCCAAAAGCACCGCCGCTGCCGCCGTGTCCTTGGCCCGTTTGACCAGGGGGTGGAAGACGGGGCTCACCAGGTCCGCCAGGGCCTCGAGGGCGGTGTTCATGAGTTCCAGGGAAAGCACCAGGGCGCTGGCCAGAAGCACCGGCACGGGGCTCACCCCTAGCCACAGGGCGAGCCCCAGGGCCAGGAGGCCCAGGCAGACCTCGAGGCGGAAGTTGCGCTGCACCCGCCAGGCGTACAGGATGCCCTCCCAGGCGTAACCCAGGGAGCGCCAGACGCCCTTTAGAGGCCGAGGATCCTCTCTTGGACGCGGCGGAACCCCTCCCAATCCCCCTCCTCTTGGTGGTCGTGGCCCAGGAGGTGCCATAGCCCATGGGCCGCCAGGACCAGGACCTCCTCCTCCAGGGGAACCCCCCTTGCCTCCGCCTGCCTCCTGGCCGTGTCCAGGCTGATCCAGATGTCCCCAAGGTGGGGGGGTACAAAGGGGTCCCCGGGTTCGTAGTGGGGAAAGGAGAGGACATCCGTGGCCTCGTCCTCCCCCCACCACTCCCGCTTGAGGGCCCTGAGCCTGCGGTCCCCGGTGAGGATGACCGTGACCGCCTTGTCCCCCACGCCCAGTTCCTCCATCAGCTGGGAAAGGGCCCGGCGGAGCCTGGGGATAAGCCCCCGGGGTGGGCGCTTATTGGCTACGATCTCCACCACGCTCGGCTTCCTCGTAGGCCTTGATGATGCGGGCCACCAGGGGGTGGCGCACCACGTCGGATTCCTTGAAGTACACGAAGGCGATGCCCTCAATGCCCTTCAGGATGCGGGTGGCCTCCACCAGCCCCGACCTTTGGTGCTTGGGCAGGTCAATCTGGGTGATGTCCCCGGTGATGACCATCTTGGAGGAGAAGCCCATGCGGGTGAGGAACATCTTCATCTGCTCCGGGGTGGTGTTTTGCGCCTCGTCCAGGATGATGAAGGCGTCGTTCAGGGTGCGGCCCCGCATGAAGGCCAGGGGGGCCACCTCAATGATCCCGGACTGGAGGTACTGCTCAAAGCGCTCGGCGTCGATCATGTCAAAGAGGGCGTCGTATAGGGGGCGGAGGTAGGGGTCCACCTTGGCCTGGATGTCCCCGGGCAGAAACCCCAGCTTCTCCCCCGCCTCCACCGCCGGCCGGGTGAGGATGATGCGCTTGACCCTCTTGGCCCTGAGGTGGCTCACCGCCATGGCCACCGCCAGGTAGGTTTTCCCGGTACCGGCAGGGCCGATGCCGAAGGTGATGTCGTGGTGGGCGATGGCCTCCACGTACCGCCTTTGCCCCGGGGTTTTGGGCCTGAGGCGTCCCGGGAGCGCCAGTTCGGTTTCCGGGGTGGTGGCCTGGTACAGGCCCTCCCCTTGCAGGGCCAAGGCCACCGCCTGTTCCAGGGTGGGGGGGTCCAGCTCGGCCCCCTGTCGCAGGAGGGCCAGGAGGTCCCGCACGGCCCTTTCCGCCACCCCCACCGCCTCCCCTTCCCCCTCCAGCTCCACCTGGTTGCCCCGCACGATGAGTTTGAGCCGTTCCCCGAAGGCCTCCCGCAGAAGGGCCCGGAGCTTCTTCAGGTTGCGGTCCGCCTGGCCCAAAAAGGCCAGGGTTTCCTCGGGCTTGAGGGGGATTACCAACCTTTGGGCTTCTTCAGGATTTCGTGCCATATCACCCCTTTCAGGATGCTCTCACCGTCGGTGGCCACCAGCTTTCGTTTGGGAGCCTTCTTGGGCGCCTCTTCCGGGCTTGGGGTTGCGCGGAAGCTGACCTCCAAGGGGGTTCGCTCCGGGCTGGGGTAGCGCTCCAAGGAGGCCGCCTCGGCGGGTTTGGAAGGAGGGGGGGTGGGCCGGGGCTTTGGCTTGGGCCGGGCCTTGGGCCTGGGGCGGGGCTGGGCCTCGGGGCCTGGCAGGTCCTCGGGAAAGCCTGGGGGGGGCAGGGGTTGCCCGCGGCGGCTTAGGCCCTGCAGGGCGGGGATGACGATGAAGAAAAGGAGGAAGAGGAGGCCAAGGAGATCGTCCAGGCTCATTCCTCACCCTCGGGCTTGGCCGCCCGGCTGATGGACTCCCGCATGTCGGTGTCGGCCTCGATGTTCTTCAGGCGGTAGTAGTCCATGACCCCAAGCCTTCCCGCGCGCAGGGCCTCCGCCAGGGCCAGGGGCACCTGGGCCTGGGCCTCCACCAGCTTGGCCCGCATGGCCTCCACCAGGGCGCGGTTCTCCTGCTCCGCGGCCACGGCCATGGCCCGCCGCTCCTCCGCCTTGGCCTGGGCGATCTTCTTGTCGGCCTCCGCCTGGTCGATCTGGAGTTGGGCGCCGATGTTCTTGCCCACGTCCACGTCCGCGATGTCCACGGAGAGGATCTCAAAGGCGGTGCCCGCGTCCAGGCCCTTTTCCAGCACGGTCTTGCTGATGCGGTCCGGGTTTTCCAAGACCTCCTTGTGGGAGTTGGCGGAGCCGATGGTGGTCACGATGCCCTCCCCCACCCGGGCGATGATGGTCTCCTCCCCGGCCCCGCCCACCAGGCGGTCGATGTTGGCCCTCACCGTTACCCGGGCGGTGGCGAGAAGCTGGATCCCGTCCTTGGCCACCGCGGCCACCATGGGGGTCTGGATCACCTTGGGGTTCACGGAGACCCGCACCGCCTCCAAAACGTCCCGCCCCGCCAGGTCTATGGCCGCCGCCCGGTCAAAGGTGAGCTTGATCCCCGCCTTGTCCGCGGCGATGAGGGCGTCCACCACCCGGTCCACGTTGCCCCCTGCCAGGTAGTGGGCCTCGAGGCGGTCCAACCGCACGTCCAGCCCCGCCTTGGTGGCCTTGATGAGGGGGTAGATGATCTTGGCGGGGGGAACCCGCCTTAGGCGCATGGCCACCAGGGTGATGAGGGGCACCCTGACCCCTGCGGCCCAGGCGGAGATCCAGAGGCCTACCGGGATGAAGCTGAAGAAGAGAAAAACGAGGATGAGAACAACAAAAGCCAGAAAGAGTATGCCCAGTCCTTCCATATCATTCCTCCAAGGCTTCCACCACCACCGTGGGCCCCCTCACCTCCACCACCCTTAAGGTGGTGCCCTTGGGCAGGAAACCCCGGTTAGCCACCACGTCGATGCGCTTGTTGCCGAAGCGGGCCACGCCCCCTGGCCTTAGGTCCGTGAGGGCCACCCCGATGGCCCCCACCTCCACCTCGTCCCCCGTGGCGTGTTCCGCGATGGTGCTTTCCAGCACCAAGGCCCTTGCCGGCCGGGTCCTGGGCAGGAAGCGAAAGACCAGGAGGAGGCCAAGGCCCAGGGCGATCACCGCGATGCCGATGACCATGAGGGCGTTCTCCCCGAAGGTGAAGTACACGGAGGCCAGGATGGCCCCCACCCCAAGGGCGCCCGCGACGCCGAACCCGGGGAAGAGGAAGGCCTCCGCCAGGAGGAGGGCCACCCCCAGGAAGAAGAGGATGAGCTCAAAGGCCCCGGAAAGCCCCGCGAGCCACCCCCCTGCGAAGTAAAGGGCCAAAAAGGCCAGGCCCAAGGCCCCCATGACCCCAAACCCCGGGGTGAAAAGCTCCAGGAGGAGGAGCAAAAGCCCCAGGGCCAGGAGGAGCCCGGCCACGGTGGAGCTGGTCAGGAACCGGGCCACCTGCACCCTGGGGCCGGGTTCCAGCCTTTCCGTCTCCAGGGCGTAGCCCCCCTGGCGCAGGGCCTCCGCCAGGCTTCCCGCCTTAAAGTCCGCCACCTTCAGCTCCACCGCCTTGTCGGCGGAAAGGGTGAGGGGCTCCCCCTTGGCGGAGAGGCCGGGGATTTCCAGGCTGGGGTCCACCATGGCCTCGGCCAGCTCCACCGGCCTGCCCCGGGCTTCCGCCACGGCGCGGAACTTGCCCTTGAGGGCGGAGATGACCTTCTGGTCCGCCGCCTGGGGTTGCTGCAGGGGCAGGGCCACCACCGGCAGGGCCGCCCCGATCTCCGAGCCCGGGAGCATGGCGATCTGGCGGCAGGAGAGGGCGATGAGGGCCCCGGCGGAAAAGGCGTTCTGCACCACGGCCAGGGTGGGGAGGGGGGTTTGCAGGATCCGGTCGGAGATGCGGATGGCCGCGTCCACCCGGCCCCCGGGGGTGTCGATGAGGAAGGCCACCCCACTGGCCCCCTCCCGTTCGGCCCGGTCCAGGGCCTGCTCCACGAAGACGGCCAAGGCGGGGTCGATCTCCCCCTGGATGGGGACAAGGTAGGTCCTTCCCAGGGCTAGGGGAAGGAGGAGCAAAAGGGCAAGGAGCCTTTTCACCGCCCTCATTCTATACGGCTTGGGCGGAGGAGTGTGGTGGGGTATCCTGAAGTCCGTGCTACGCCTGGCGGTGTTGGGCCATCCCATAGCCCATTCCCTCTCCCCGGCCATGCACCGGTACGCCCTGGGCTCCCTGGGCCTTAAGGGGAGCTATGAGGCCTGGGAAACCCCCCTCGAGGCCCTAAGGGACCGCCTGGAGCAGGTGCGCCAGGGCTACCGGGGCGTGAACCTCACCATTCCCCTTAAGGAGGCGGCCTTGCCCCTTCTGGACTGGGTCTCCCCCGAGGCCCGGGGCATAGGGGCGGTGAACACGGTGCTCTCCGTGGAGGGGAGGCTCTTGGGCTTCAACACCGATGCCCCGGGGTTCCTCCAGGCCCTCAGGGCCGGGGGGATCCCCCTGGAGGGCCCCGCCTTGGTCCTGGGGGCGGGAGGGGCGGGGCGGGCGGTGGCCTGGGCCTTGAGGGAGGTGGGCCTCGAGGTCTGGGTCTGGAACCGCACCGGGGAAAGGGCCTTGGCCCTGGCGGAGGCGTTTGGGTTGAGGGCCGTGCCCTTGGAGCGGGCTAAGGAGGCCCGGCTCCTGGTGAACGCCACCAGCGTGGGGTTGAAGGATCCGGGGGCCACGCCCTTGCCCCCGGAGTTCCTTCCGGCGGAGGGGGCGGCGGTGGACCTGGTCTACCGCCCCCTCTGGACCCGCTTTCTGCGCGAGGCCCAGGCCCGGGGGCTCAAGGTGCAGACCGGGCTTCCCATGCTGGCCTGGCAGGGGGCCTTGGCCTTCCGCATCTGGACGGGCTTCCTCCCCGATCCAAAGGGTATGGAGGAGGCGGCCCGCCAGGCCCTGGGGGAGGGGTGAATGGCCTACACCCTGGCGGCCCCGGTGGTCCATGAGGAGATCATCCAGAAGAGCCGCTTCCTCGCCAAGGCGGCCCCGGTGGCCTCGGAGGAGGAGGCCTTGGCCTTCTTGGCGGCCAACCGCGAACCCCAGGCCACCCACAACTGCTATGCCTACAAACTGGGCCAGCTGTACCGGTTTTCCGACGACGGCGAGCCCACGGGCACCGCGGGCAAGCCCATCCTCCACGCCATTGAGGCCCAGGGGCTGGATGGGGTGGTGGTCCTGGTGGTGCGCTATTTCGGCGGGGTCAAGCTGGGGGCGGGGGCCTGGTGCGGGCCTACGGGGGGTGGCGGCGGAGGCCCTGAGGCGGGCGCCCAAGGTGCCCTTGGTGGACTGGGTGGAGGTGCGCTTCCTTGTGCCTTTCCCCGAGGTGGGCCGGGTGCACGGGCTCCTCAAGGCCCGCGGCCTTGCGGCGAAGGAGGGCTATGGGCCCGAGGGGGTGCTCTTTGCCCTGCGCCTTCCGGAAGGGGAGAGGGAGGCCTTTTTGCGGGCGCTTTTGGACCTGACCCGGGGCCAGGCCCGGGTGGAGAACCCTTAGCATGGAGGCGATGCTGCCCCTCTTTGAACCCAAGGGCCGCCTCCTCCTGGTGGACGGCCACCACCTGGCCTACCGCACCTTTTTCGCCCTCAAGGGCCTCACCACCAGCCGCGGCGAGCCCGTGCAGGCGGTTTACGGCTTCGCCAAAAGCCTTTTGAAGGCGCTCAAGGAAGACGGGGACGTGGTGGTGGTGGTTTTTGACGCCAAGGCCCCCTCCTTCCGCCACCAGGCCTACGAGGCCTACAAGGCGGGCCGGGCCCCCACCCCCGAGGATTTTCCCCGGCAGCTTGCCCTCATCAAGGAGCTGGTGGACCTTTTGGGGCTTGCCCGCCTCGAGGTCCCGGGCTTTGAGGCGGACGATGTCCTGGCCACCCTGGCCAAGAAGGCGGAGGCGGAAGGCTACGAGGTGCGCATCCTCACCGCGGACCGGGACCTTTACCAGCTCCTTTCGGACCGCATCTCCATCCTGCACCCCGAGGGGTACCTGATCACCCCGGAATGGCTTTGGCAAAAGTACGGGCTTACGCCCTCCCAGTGGGTGGACTACCGGGCCCTTTCTGGGGACCCTTCCGACAACATCCCCGGGGTCAAGGGGATCGGGGAGAAGACCGCCGCCAAGCTGATCCGGGAGTGGGGAAGCCTGGAAAACCTCCTGCGGCACCTGGACCAGGTGAAACCCGCCTCGGTGCGGGAAAAGATCCTCAACCACATGGAGGACCTGAGGCTTTCCCTGGAGCTTTCCCGGGTCCGCACGGACCTGCCCCTCCAGGTGGACTTCGCCCGGCGCCGGGAGCCCGACCGGGAGGGGCTCAAGGCCTTTTTGGAAAGGCTGGAGTTCGGAAGCCTGCTCCACGAGTTTGGCCTTCTGGAAAGCCCCAAGGCGGCGGAGGAGGCCCCCTGGCCACCTCCTAAAGGGGCCTTCGTGGGCTTCCTTCTCTCCCGCCCCGAGCCCATGTGGGCGGAGCTCCTGGCCTTGGCCGCGGCCTCGGGGGGCGGGTCTACCGGGCCCCAAGCCCCTGGGCGGCCCTCCAGGAGCTGGGGGAGGCCCGGGGCCTCTTGGCCAAGGACCTGGCGGTTTTGGCCCTGCGGGAGGGCATCTCCTTGGTGCCTGGGGACGATCCCATGCTCCTCGCCTACCTCCTGGACCCCTCCAACACCGCCCCCGAGGGGGTGGCCCGGCGCTACGGGGGGGAGTGGACGGGGGAGGCGGGGGAGCAGGCCCTCCTCGCCGAAAGGCTCTACGCCAACCTCCGGGAGCGGCTAAAGGGGGAGGAGCGGCTTCTTTGGCTTTACGAGGAGGTGGAAAAACCCCTTTCCCGGGTCCTGGCCCACATGGAGGCCACGGGGGTGCGGCTGGATGTGGCCTACCTGAAGGCCCTTTCCCTGGAGGTGGAGGCGGAATTGAGGCGCCTCGAGGAGGAGGTCTTCCGCCTGGCGGGGCACCCTTTCAACCTGAACTCCCGCGACCAGCTGGAGAAGGTGCTCTTTGACGAGCTCGGGCTTCCCGCCATCGGCAAGACGGAGAAGACGGGCAAGCGCTCCACCAGCGCCGCGGTCTTGGAGGCCCTGAGGCATGTCCACCCCATCGTGGAGCACATCCTGCAGTACCGGGAGCTGGCCAAGCTGAAGGGCACCTACATCGACCCCCTGCCCGCCCTGGTCCACCCCAAGACGGGCCGGCTCCACACCCGCTTCAACCAGACCGCCACCGCCACGGGGAGGCTATCCAGCTCCGACCCCAACCTGCAGAACATCCCCGTGCGCACCCCCTTGGGCCAGCGGATCCGCCGGGCCTTCGTCGCCGAGGAGGGGTGGGTGTTGGTGGCCCTGGACTACAGCCAAATAGAGCTCCGGGTCCTGGCCCACCTCTCCGGGGACGAGAACCTCATCCGGGTCTTCCAGGAGGGGCAGGACATCCACACCCAGACGGCCAGCTGGATGTTCGGCGTGCCCCCCGAGGCCGTGGACTCCCTCATGCGCCGGGCGGCCAAGACCATCAACTTCGGGGTGCTCTATGGCATGTCCGCCCACCGGCTTTCGGGGGAGCTCGCCATCCCTTACGAGGAGGCGGTGGCCTTCATTGAGCGCTACTTCCAAAGCTACCCCAAGGTGCGGGCCTGGATTGAAAGGACCCTGGCGGAGGGGCGGGAGCGGGGCTATGTGGAAACCCTCTTTGGTCGCAGGCGCTACGTCCCCGACCTCACCTCCCGGGTGAAGAGCGTGCGGGAGGCTGCCGAGCGCATGGCCTTCAACATGCCGGTGCAAGGCACCGCCGCCGACCTGATGAAGCTGGCCATGGTGAAGCTCTTTCCCAGGCTGGGGGAGCTGGGGGCCAGGATGCTTTTGCAGGTGCACGACGAGCTGGTCCTCGAGGCGCCCAAGGACCGGGCGGAGGAGGTGGCCCAGGAGGCCAAGCGGATCATGGAGGGGGTGTGGCCCCTCAAGGTGCCCCTGGAGGTGGAGGTGGGCATGGGGGAGGACTGGCTTGCCGCCAAGGGCTAGGCGTCCCTGCAGGAGGCCCTCCCTGGGGTTCTGGTGGCGGCGGCCCACCCTGGCTTATCCCTTCCTTCCGGGGCAGGAGGGCTTGGCCGCCCCCAGGCTTTCGGAAAAGGCGGGCAGGCGCGTATAGTCTTTCCCATGAGGCGCTACTTCGGCACCGACGGGGTGCGGGGGGAGGCGGGCAAGCCCCCCCTCACCCCGGAGTTCGTCCTCAGGCTGGGCCAGGCGGCGGGGGCCCATCTCCGCCGGGGGAGCCCCAGGCCGGTGGTGCTCCTGGCCAAGGACACCCGGGAGTCCAGCGACCTTTTGGAGGCCGCCTTGGCCGCGGGGCTCATGAGCCAGGGGGTGCGGGTGGAGCACCTGGGGGTCCTGCCCACCCCCGGGCTCGCCTACCTGACCCGGCACCTCCAGGCCAGTGCCGGGGCCATGATCTCCGCCAGCCACAACCCCTACCAGGACAACGGCATCAAGTTCTTTGGCCCAGAGGGGGAGAAGCTTCCCGACCCCGTGGAGGAGGAGATTGAGGCCCTCTTGGAGGAGGAGCACCCCACCCGGGGCATCGGCACCGTGGGGGACTTCCGGGAGGCGGAAAGGATGTACCTGGACTTCCTCCTGGCCCACGCCCCGGACCTTTCGGGCCTTCGGGTGGGCCTGGACCTGGCCCACGGGGCCACCTACCGCATAGGCCCCAGGCTCTTCCAGCGGGCGGGGGCCGAGGTGATGGCCTTCTTCAACACCCCGGACGGGCGGAACATCAACAAGGCCTGCGGCTCCACCCACCCCGAGGCCTTGAGCCGCTTCGTGGTGGAGCTGGGCCTGGACCTGGGGATCGCCTTTGACGGGGATGGGGACCGGGTGCAGTTCATAGACCGGAAGGGGCGCCTTTTCCACGGGGACCACATCCTTTACCTGGCCGCCTTGGCCTATGGGGAAAAGGGGGTGGTGGGCACGGTGATGAGCAACATGGGCCTCGAGGTGGCCCTGAGGGAAAAGGGCCTTGGCTTCCACCGGGCGGCGGTGGGGGACCGGTACGTGCTGGAGGCGATGAAGGCAAAGGGGCTTTACTTGGGCGGGGAGCCCTCGGGGCACGTGATCTTTCTCCGGCACCACACCACGGGGGATGGGCTCCTCACCGCCCTCCTCACCCTGAAGGCCCTGAAGGCCCTGGGGGGGGACCTGGCCGAATGGTACGAGGCCTTGCCCATGTACCCCCAGGTGCTTTTGAACGTGCGGGTTTCCGACAAGAACCGGGTCATGGCCCATCCCCGCCTCGAGGAGGCGGTGCGGGCGGCGGAGGCACGCCTTGGGGGGTTCGGCCGGGTGAACGTGCGCCCCTCGGGCACCGAGCCTGTGGTGCGGGTGATGGTGGAGGCCAAGGAGGGGGCGGAGGAGCTGGCCAGGGAGCTGGCCGATCTGGTGGCCCGCCTGGACCGGGAGTAAGCTGAAGGTGGTGAGTTACGGAAGGGCCCACCTGGAGGAGCGCCTCAAGCGGGCGCTGGCCGAGGCCATCCATGGCCTGGAGGACCCCCGGCTTTTCCTCCTCACCGTGGAGGCGGTGCGCCTTTCCCCGGATGGCCGGGTGCTCACGGTGTACGTGGAGGCCTTCCAGGAGGAGGAAAAGGCGCTTTCGGCCCTGGAGCACGCAAAGCCCCGCCTCCTGGGGGCCGTGGCCCGGAAGGTGCGGATGCGCCACCTGCCCCGGTTGGAGTTCCTGCCGTGGAGAGCCTGACCCGGATCAAGGTGCGCTACGCGGAGACCGACCAGATGGGGGTGGTGCACCACTCCGTCTATGCCGTCTACCTGGAGGCCGCCCGGGTGGACTTCTTGGAAAAGGCGGGGCTTCCCTACCACCGGGTGGAGGCCCGGGGGGTCTTCTTCCCCGTGGTGGAGCTGGGGCTTACCTTCCGCGCCCCAGCCCGCTTCGGGGAGGAGGTCTGGGTGCGCACCTGGCTGGAGCGGCTTTCCCGGCGGGACCTCACCTTCCGCTACCGGGTGGAGCGGGAAGGGGTCCTTTTGGCGGAGGGCTTCACCCGCCACCTTTGCCAGGTGGGGGAGAGGGCCGGGCGCATCCCCGAGGACATCTACCAGACCTTGAGTGTGCTACACTTAGGGTAGCGTTTTGGGCATGAGCCACGACCCCTTTACCCTCTTTGAGCGCCACATCAATCCCGGCTTGGCAGGCTTGCTCCGCTTCACCGGTCTGGACCGGGTGGAGTCCCATGCGGAAGGCCCCTACGTTTGGGACACCACGGGCAAGCGCTACCTGGACTTTTTGGGCCTATACGGCACCCTGAACCTGGGCCACCGCCACCCCAAGGTGGTGGAGGCGGTGAAGCGGCAGCTGGACCGCATGCCCATGTCCGTCAGGGTGCTGGTGTCCGAGCCCACGGCCCGCCTGGCCGCCAAGCTGGCCGAGATCACCCCGGAGGGCTTGGAGATGGTCTTCTTCGGCAACTCCGGGGCGGAGGCGGTGGAGGCGGCCATCAAGCTGGCCCGGGCCTACACGGGCAAGCCCGGCATCGTCACCACCCAGGGGGGCTTCCACGGCAAGACCCTGGGGGCCCTTTCCCTCACCCCCAAGCCCGAGTACCAGGACCCGGCCAAGCCCCTGGTGCCGGGGGTGAAGGTGGTGCCCTACGGGGACCTGGAGGCCTTGGAAGCGGCCATAGATGAGGAAACGGCCGCGGTGATCGTGGAGCCCATCCAGGGGGAGGGGGGCATCCGGGTGCCCCCGGAGGGTTACCTCAAGGGGGTGCGGGAGCTCACCCGGGCGAAGGGGGTGCTCATGATCGCCGACGAGGTGCAGACCGGCCTCGGGCGCACGGGCAGGCTCTTCGGGGTGGACTGGGAGGGGGTGGCCCCCGACCTCATGACCCTGGCCAAGGCCCTGGGGGGCGGGGTGATGCCCATCGGGGCCTGCGTGGGGCGGAGGGAGGTGTTTGAGGTCTTCAAGGCCAACCCCCTTTACCACTCCTCCACCTTTGGCGGCAACCCCCTGGCGGCGGCGGCGGCCTTGGCGGCCATTGAGGTGACCCTCGAGGAGAACCTGCCGCAAAGGGCCCTGGAGATGGGGGGCCACCTCATGGAGGGGCTAAAGGCCCTCAAGGCCCAGTACCCCCACCTGATTGAGGACGTGCGGGGCAGGGGGCTGATGCTGGGCGTGGAGTTTACGGATGCCGACATCGGCGCCCTGGTGGTGGCGGAGCTGGCCGAAAGGGGGGTGATCACCGCCTTCGGGCTCAACAACCCCAAGGTGGTGCGCCTCGAGCCCCCCCTCATCATCGGCAAGGAGCATGTGGACGAGGCCCTTTCCGCCTTCTCGGAGAGCCTGAAGGCCACGGAGAAGGCCCTGGAGGGCCTCCTAGGATAGAATGCGGGAAACCTTACTGGAGTTTTTCAAGAAGACCGGCAGGCCCCACCGTCTGGAGGAGATCCTCAGGCGCTTTGGCCTGGAGAAGCGGGAGGCCAAGGCCTACCTGAGGGGCCTGGTGCGGGAAGGCCTTTTGGAGAAGAAGGGGAGCCAGTACTTCCTTCCGGCCCGGGTGCAGGGGCCCATCAGCCTCCACCGGGACGGGTACGGCTTCGTGCGGTTGCCGGAGAAGGACCTCTTCATCCCCCCCGGCCACACCCAGGACGCCTGGCCCGAGGACCTGGTGGAGGCCCGCCTCATGCCCCCGGGGCGGGACGGGAAGCCCTGGGGGGTGGTGGAAAGGGTCCTGAAGCGGGCCCGGGAGCGGGTGGTGGGTACCCTGGATTTCCGCAAGGGGTATGCCGTGCTCCTTCCCGATGAGCCGGGGCTTCCGGAGCTGAGGCTTCTTCCCGAGGGGCTCCACGGCCTCAAGCGGGGGAGCCGCATCGTGGTGAAGGTGCACTACGACCGGCGCCCCTACGGGGAGTTCCTGGAGTACCTGGGGGAGGGGGACGCCCCGGAGACCGAGACCGAGGCGGTCATCGCCAAGTACGGCCTCCGGGCGGAGTTCCCGGAGGAGGTGCTGCGGGAGGCGGAGGCCATTCCCCTGGAGATCCCCGAGGCGGAGCTCAGAAGGCGGGAGGACTTCCGCTCCTTGCGGGTCTTCACCGTGGACGGGGTGGACGCCAAGGACTTTGACGACGCCATCCACGTGGAGCGCCTGCCCAAGGGCTACCGCCTCGGGGTGCACATCGCCGACGTTTCCCACTACGTGAAGGAGGGTAGCGCCCTGGACCGGGAGGCCCTCCTAAGGGGGACGAGCGTCTACCTGCCGGGAAGGGTGTTGCCCATGCTCCCCGAGCGCCTTTCCAACGGGGTCTGCTCCTTGAGGCCCGGGGAGGACCGGTTGGTGCTCTCCGTCCTGGTGGACCTGGACGAGGACCTGGAGGTGAAGCGGGTGCGCTTTGCGGAAGGGGTCATAAGGAGCGTGGCCCGCCTCACCTACACCGAGGTGGAGGCCTTCGCCGAGGGGTTTGGCCTTCCCGAGGAGCACGCCTTTTTGGCGGAGGACCTGGCGCTCCTTCTGGACCTGACGCAAAGGCTTAGGCAAAAGCGCCTCGAGGCGGGGTCCTTGGACTTCAGCTTCCCCGAGGTGAAGGTGGAGGTGGAGGAGGGCACCCTGCACCTCCTGCCCCAGGAGGAGCCCAAGGCCAGGAGCCTCATTGAGGAGCTGATGCTCCTGGCCAACCAGAAGGTGGCGGAGCACCTGGTGCGCCGGGGGCTTCCGGGCCTTTTTCGGGTGCACGAGGAACCCCTGGAGGAGGCCTACGCCAAGCTCCGCCAGGCCCTGGCCCGGCTGGGCTATTCCCTTCCCGAGAAGCTTTCCCCCAAGGCCCTGCAGAAGGTGCTCCTGGAGGCCAAGGGCCGCCCGGAGGAGCCCGTGGTGGCCAACCTGGTCCTGCGCTCCTTGCGCCTGGCCCGCTACGCCTCGGAGAACCTGGGGCACTTCGGCCTGGCCATGGAGCACTACCTGCACTTCACGAGCCCCATCCGCCGCTACCCGGACCTGGTGGTGCACCGGGTGCTGAAGGCCCTCCTGAGGCGCACCCTCACCCCGGCGAAAAAGGCCAGGTGGCAAGGCTCCTTCCCCGCCATCGCCGAGCAGGCCTCGGAGATGGAAAGGAAGGCGGAGGCGGCGGAGCGGGAGCTCACCAAGTACTACATGGCCAAGTGGGCCGAGCTCCACTTGGGGGAGCGGTTTTTGGGCAAGGTGACGGGGGTGGCCCCCTTTGGGGCCTTCGTTACCCTGAAAAACGGGGTGGAGGGCCTGGTGCGCCTCGAGGCCCTGGGGCCCTACACCTACAGCGAGGAGGCTTTGGCCCTGCTGGGCCCCAAGGGCAGGCGGATCCGCCTGGGGGACGAGATGGAGGTGGTCATCGCCGCCGCCAACCCCAGGCTTAGGCAGGTGGACCTGGTGCCCTACGTGGAGAAAACCCCCGAGAAGGGGGGAGAGGAGAAGGCGAAGGAGCCAAGGGGGCAGAAGTCCAAGAAAGAGGAGGAGATCATGCGCAAAGTGGTGGGACCGCCCAAGGAAAGGCACCGCGACGACCGGCCCGAGCGGGCCACGGTGAACACCGTTTACTTCGGCGAGTGGCAGCCCAAGGAAGGGCAGGAGAAGCCCCGCCCAGGCCGCAGGAAGCGGCGCCGCTAGGGTCCCTTGCGGGCCAAAACCTCTTCGCGTGTCCGGGGAGAGCGCCGTCCAGGCCCTGGCCCGCCGGGACCGGAAGTGAGAAGGGAGGTACGCTTCCCCTAGCGCCTTGGTCATAGACCGTCCCTCCGTCAAGTCCAGGGAAAAGGGGGCCCCGCTGCTTCCCCGCAAGGGGAATACCTCGCGGAAGCGACGGGGCGAAAGGTGACGGAAACCTGGATGGATGTATGTGGGCATGATATGCTTGTTGGTAAAGTGGCTGGCCAGGGCCGCCTGAGGTGGGGTGGGAAGATTTGACGACAGTCTCTCATAGCGTACGAAGGTGGGCTACAAGGATAAGTTAGGCGCAAGGAGGGAGCTATGCTAATCAGGAATCCACTTGAGGCCAATGTGACAGGGACTATCTACTTTGCTGACAACCTTGAGGTTCTCCGGGCGCTTCCGGCAGCGTCTGTGGATCTGATCTACATTGATCCTCCTTTCAATACCGGGAAGGTTCAGAAGCGGACGCAGCTCAAAACGAGGCGTTCCCCCGAAGGGGACCGCGTCGGATTCCAGGGCCACCGCTACGAGAGCATCGTCGTGGGAAGCAAGCGCTTCAACGACTTCTTCGACGACTATCTGGCGTTCTTGGAGCCGCGTCTCGTCGAGGCATATCGCGTCTTGGCACCACACGGTTCCCTGTATTTCCACGTGGACTATCGCGAGGTGCACTACTGTAAGGTTCTCCTTGATGCAATATTCGGCCGCCGGTCCTTCTTGAACGAGATCATCTGGGCGTACGACTATGGCGGCCGCCCCAAGAACCGCTGGCCCCCAAAGCACGACAATATCCTGCTCTACGTCAAGGACCCATCGAACTATGTGTTCAATGTCGATGAGATCGAGCGCATACCTTACATGGCACCCGGTCTTGTGGGTCCAGAAAAGGCGGCGCGTGGAAAGCTCCCGACCGATGTCTGGTGGCACACCATAGTTCCAACCAACAGCTCCGAAAAAACCGGGTATCCAACACAGAAACCGCTCGGAATCCTTAGGCGCATCGTACAAGCATCCTCACGCCCAGGGGCCATCGTCCTCGATTTCTTCGCGGGAAGCGGTACAACGGGCGTAGCTGCGCTTGAGCTGGGACGGCGCTTTATCCTGGTTGATAACAACCCCGAGGCCCTCGCGGTTATGGCCAGGCGGTTCGAAGGCGTCCATGGAATCGAGTGGGTTGGGTTCGATCCGACGCCGTTCCAGAAACGCGAGGAGCAGCGTAGGCTGTTCTCGGCGCCGGCCGCGCCGGAGGAGTAACCGAATGCAGGATGAGATCAAGGATCCTGAAGTACAGCTGCTCGCGGCGCTAGCGAGCACGCTCAAGGCCGACTACGTCCGTGAGGGCGCCCATGACCCTTGGGCGGGCAGTCCGTTCGCATGGATTCGTACATGCCCGTCTCGACAGGTCGGCAAGATTGGCGAGCAACTTGTGGCTGGCTGGTGCGCAGCGAAGGGCCTCGACGTCACGGCGACCGGAGACTCGGAGGCTGACCGCGTCATTGCCGGACGGCGAGTCGAAATCAAATTCTCGACGCTCTGGGAAAGCGGTATCTACAAGTTCCAGCAGTTTCGCGACCAGAACTACGAGTTCGCAATATGCCTCGGGATCTCACCTTTTGACGCACATTGCTGGGTTATTCCCAAGGACGTCCTCCGGCAATATGTCATTGGCCGCACGCCTCAGCATAAGGGTAAGGGTGGTAACGACACCTTTTGGTTATCTGTCGAACCGAAGAACCCGCCCACTTGGCTGGCACCTTACGGTGGGCGTCTCTCCCGTGCGTACGAGATCCTGCGCAAGTGGCAGACGGGACGGTGAGGAGATGGCGTCTAACAACGGCATGCACCTAACGGTGCTGCGCGCCTGATACCCTTTTATGCTGATTCCCTCACCCTAGGCCACCAGGGGAAGAGGGTGTGCCGCCTGAGGGTCTCGAGGTCCTATGCGAGCCCCGGCACCGCTTTGCCACCACCCCCAGCATCTCCATCAAGAATAAGCCCGCATGGGGTGGTTTAGAAGGCCAGGGTTCCCGCCCCCACGGCGCTTAGGGTGGGGACCTCGAGGTCCAGCCGGTAGGCCAGGACCTGGCCCCGCCTCCCCGAGAGGAGGGGGGAGAGGGAGGCCACCACCTCCACCGCGTCCACCCGGGTGGGGTTGGCTCCCAGGTGGGCCAAGGCGGCCTCGGGCTCCCCCTGGGCCAGCCTTTCCAGGAAGCCCAGGTCCCGCCTCCTGGCCTCCTGCGCCAGGGAGCGGGAAAGGGGCTCGTCCCCAAACCGGGGCCCCACGTGGGAAAGGTCCACCGCCAGGACCACAAGGCCTGGGAAGTCCTTGAGCACCACCTTCAGGGCCTCCCCCAGCTCGGGGCTTCGCCGCCCCACCAGGAGGGGAAGCACCTTGGCCTGGGGGAAGGCCCCCTTCAGGAAGAAGAGGGGTAGCTCCAGGCTGTGCTCCTCCCGGAAGGCCAGGGGGGTGTTGAAGAGCTCAAAGGGGAGGAGGGCGTCCAGGGCCTGGAGGGCGGGGAGGTCGGGCTCGGCGGGGCCGAAGGGGGTCTGGAAGGGGACGGGCAGGGCGGCGGCCTTCTCCCTTAGGGGGCGGTGGGCTACCCCCACCAGGTAGAGGCGCTCAGGGGGCGGGGTCTTTTCCAGGGCGGCCAGGGCGGCCCCGTAGGCCTCGGGCACGCGGGCGGGCTCCAGGTGGGGCAAAAGAAGGGCCTGGGCCTCAGGGGCCTCCCCCTGGAAGCTGGCCCTAAACGCCTCCCAAAACGCCCGGGCCTCCTTCGCCCCCTCGGGGTAGGAGAGGCCCGCCAGGCGCATGGGCCGCTCCTTCCTAAGCTTCTCCTCTTCCTCCCTAAGCCGCCTTTCCACCCCCTCCGTGAGGAGGAGGCCCGCCTCCTCCAGGGCCTTCAAGAGGTCTTCCAGCTCCTTCCGGGGCACCAGGACCCCGTGGGCCTTGAAGACCTCCTCCTGGACCTCCTCCAGGGTCTTCCCCTCCATGAGGGAGAGGAGGAAAAGCCCCCCTTCCGTGAGCGCCAGGGGCTTGCCGAAAACCCCGTAGGGGTCGCTGAGGAGGAACCCCCCTTCCACGCGGGTGATCTGCGGTTCAAGAAGCCGGATCCTGCCCTCCACCCTTCCAATATAGGAGAAGGGCCTTGGCCTCCTCCGGGCTTTGCACCCGTCCTTCCGCCTGGGCCTCGAGGAGAAGGGCCAAGGCCCGCCCCACCTCCGGCCCCGGCCTTAGGCCGAGGAGCGCCATCACCTCCTCCCCGGAAAGCAGGGGGCGCTCCGGCAGGGGGGTTTGGGCCGCCAACTGGAAGCCCTCCAGGACCTCCCAGGCCTCCCCTTCCACCCCCCGGGTGCCCAGGCGGTCCGCGGCCATGAGGTAGGGGAGGGCGGGAAGGAGGTCCTTGCGGCGGAAATAGAAGCGGCGGAGGGCCTTTTGCCCCTCGGGGGGGCGGTCCATGTGGCGGCGCACCAGGGCCCGCACCTCCTCCACCGCCGCCTTGGGGAAGCGGAGCCCAAGGAGGCTTGCCGCCGCCACCTCCGCCCCCACCTCCGCATGCCCCAGGAAGCGGAAGCGGCCCCGCTCGGGGTCATAGCGGCGGGTTAAGGGCTTGCCCACGTCGTGGTAAAGGGCGGCGAGGCGGGCGGCGAGGGGGGCCTCCGGCCAGAGCCAGCTGAGGTGGAAGAGGACCGAGAGGGTGTGCCGCCAGGCGTCCAGGTGGTGCACCCCGCCCTGCTCCAGGCCCACCAGGGGGCGGAGCTCGGGGAGGTAGACGTCCAAAAGCCCCGTGCGCTCCAGAATGTGGAGGCCCCAGGCCGCCCTTGGGGAGAGGAGGAGCTTGGCCAGCTCCTCCCGCACCCGCTCCCGGGCGGGGAGGGCCTCGGGGTGGGCCAGGAGGAAGCGGGCATGGCGGGAAAGGGCCCTCCGGGTTTCCGCGGGCAGGCCCAGGCCCAGGCTGGCGGCCAGGCGCACCGCCCGCAGGCTCCTTAGGGGGTCGGCGTAGAGGTTTGCCTCCCGCACCGGCACCAGGAGGCGCCTGCATAGGTCCCCTTCCGCGCCCGGCAGGCCGAAGACCCGGCCCTCCTTCCAGAGGAGGGCGTTGAGGCGGAAGTCCCGCCGAAGGAGGTCCTCCTCCAGGGTGGCCTCGAGGGGGGCGAAGTCCAGGGTCAAGGGGGGTTGGGGGCCGGGCCGGGGCACCACCAGGCGGTACTGACCCCTCCCCTCGTCTAAGGGGAAGAGGGTGCCCCCCAGGCGAGCCTGGGCCTCCTTGGCCGCCGCCAGGGGGTCCCTGGCGGCGAAGTCCAGGTCCAAAGGCCGCCTTCCCAGGAGGAGGTCCCGCACCGCCCCCCCTACGGGGAAGGCCCCCTTGGGGGTATAAAAGGGGAAGCCAAGATGGGCGAGGAGACGAAGCACCCCATCATTATCGGCATCACCGGGAACATCGGCAGCGGCAAAAGCACCGTGGCCGCCCTCCTTCGCGCCCGGGGCTACCCGGTGATTGACCTGGACGCCCTGGCCGCCCGGGCCCGGGAGAACAAGAAAGAAGAGCTCAAGCGGCTTTTCCCCGAGGCCTTCCCCGGGGGGGAGCTGGACCGGAGGGCCCTGGCGCGGGAGGTGTTTGCCGATCCTGAGAAGCTTCGGGCCCTGGAGGCGGTGGTCCACCCCGAGGTGCGCCGGCTTTTGCAGGAGGAGCTGACCCGGGTTCAGGCGCCCATCGTCTTCCTGGAGATCCCCCTCC
Source organism: Thermus amyloliquefaciens (assembly GCF_000744885.1). Lineage (NCBI taxonomy): Bacteria > Thermotogati > Deinococcota > Deinococci > Thermales > Thermaceae > Thermus > Thermus amyloliquefaciens. The sequence continues at coordinate 841,177 of NZ_JQMV01000003.1, forward strand.
TCTTTGAGAAGGGCTGGGAGGCCCACCTGGACGCCACCCTTTTGGTGGCCGCTCCCCTGGAGGAACGCCTAAGGCGGGTGATGGAGCGCTCCGGGCTTTCCCGGGAGGAGGTCTTGGCCCGGGAAAGGGCCCAGATGCCCGAGGAGGAGAAGCGGAAGCGGGCCACCTGGACCCTGGAAAACCGGGGAGGGTTGGCGGAGCTGGAGGCCGCCTTGGAAAAGGTGCTGAGGGAGCTCCGGGGCCGCTTTGGGCTATCCTAGGGCTATGCGGGCGGTTTTGATCTCGGGGGCAAGCCGGGGCATCGGGGAGGCCACCGCCCGGCTTCTCCACGCCAAGGGATACCGGGTGGGCCTCCTGGCCCGGGACGAAAGGCGGCTTAGGTCCCTGGCGGAGGAGCTGGGCGAGGGGGCCATCCCCCTCCCCGGGGACGTGCGCCGCCAGGCGGACTGGGAGCGGGCGGTGGAGGGGGTGCTCCGGGCCTTTGGCCGGCTGGACGCCCTGGTGAACAACGCCGGGATCGGGCTCATGAAGCCCCTGGACGAGCTTTCCGAGGAGGAGTTCCGGGAGGTCTTGGACGTGAACCTGGTGGGGCCCTTCCTGGGCCTCAAGGCGGCCTTGCCCTCCCTCCTGGCCTCCAGGGGGGTGGTGGTGAACATCGGGAGCCTGGCGGGCAAGAACGCCTTCAAGGGTGGGGCGGCCTACAACGCTAGCAAGTTCGGCCTTCTGGGCCTCATGGGGGCGGCCATGCTGGAACTAAGGGAGGCGGGGGTACGGGTGGTGAACGTCCTGCCGGGCTCGGTGGACACGGGCTTCGCCGGGAACGCCCCCGGGGCCTCCTGGAAGCTTGCCCCAGGGGACGTGGCCCAAGCGGTGCTCTTTGCCCTGGAGATGCCGGAAAGGGCTCTGGTGAGCGAAATAGAGCTCCGCCCCACCCAGACCGCTCCCAAGGGGGGCTAAGCTTAGGCCATGGCCCTGCCCAAGAAGCTTCAAGAGGCCCTGGACCTGATCCGCGCCCTGCCCAAGGAGCTCAAGGCCCAGGTGCTCCTGGACTACGCCAAGAAGGTACCCGCCCCGCCTCCCGGGCTGGAGCTGGAGCGGGTCCACGAGTGCCAGACCCCCTTCTACCTGCGGGCGGAGGTGGAGGAGGGGAGGGTGCGCCTCCACTTCCTCGTCCCCGAGGAGGCCCCCACGGTGAGGGCCTTTGCCGGCCTCCTCAAGGAGGGGCTGGAAGGGGAGCCCCCCGAAGTGGTCTTGGCGGTACCCCCACCTTCTACCAGGGGGCGGGGTTGGAGGAGCTCCTCACCCCCTTGCGCCTAAGGGGCCTCGAGGCGGCCTTGCTGCGGCTTCAGGCTCAGGTGCAAAAGGCCCTTTCCTAGACCATGGCCTTGGCCTTCCTCCTCGGCTACCTGGTGGGAAGCCTCCCCATCGCCTTCTGGTTTGGGACTCTTAGGGGAAGAAACCTCCTCCAGGAGGGCTCCGGAAACCCCGGGGCCCTGAACGCCTACCGGCTGCTGGGGCCGGTGCCGGGCCTCATGGTCCTCTTCCTGGACGTCTTCAAGGGGGTCCTGGCCGTGGCCCTGGGGGAGGGGGCGGCGGGAAGCCCCTGGGGAGGCCTTGCGGGGGGCGTGGGGGCGGTCTGGGGGCACGCCTTTTCCCCTTGGCTCCTCCTCCGGGGGGCAAGGCCCTGGCCCCCGCCGCCGGGGTCCTCCTGGCGGTGGACCCCGCCTCCTCCTGGGGGGCTTGGCCCTTTTCGCCCTCCTCCAGGCCCTTTTCCGCAGGCCCTACCGGGCGGCCTTGGCCGTGGCCCTGGCCCAGCCCTTCTTGGCCAGCCTCCTGCACCCGGACCCCGGCCACCTCCTTTTCGGGCTGGGGCTCGGCCTTCCCGTGGCCTTGCGCCACCTGAAGGACTGGGACCGCTAGTCAGTAGGGGAGGGGCCAGGTGCGGAAGTAGTTGCGGATCCTCCCCCAAAGGCCCACCAGGCCCAAGGGCTCCAGGATCAGAAAGCCCAGGATCAGGAGGCCGAAGACCACGTTGCGCCAGGCGGCCAGGGTGGCCGCGTACTGCGGGCCTAAGGACCCCACCAGGCTGTTGAGCACCTCGGGGATCAGGAGGACGAAGAAGGCCCCCAGAACCGCTCCCAGCACCGTGCCCGCCCCGCCCACGATCACCATGGCCAGGTACTGGATGCTCACCGTGAGGGGGAAGTACTCGGGGGTCACCGCCTTGTAAAGCTGGGCGAGAAGCCCCCCCGCCACCCCGGCGTAAAAGGCGGAGAGGGCAAAGGCCAAAAGCTTCACCCGCACCAGGTCCACCCCCGCCACCCGGGCGGAGAGGTCGTTGTCCCGCACCGCCATGAAGGCCCGGCCCGCCCGGGTCATGAGGAGGCGCTTGCCGTAGAGGAAGAGGGGTAGGGCGAAGAGGAGCACCAGGTACCAAAGCCTTTCCGGGGTGTCCAAGGCCAGGCCGAAGAGCTCCGCAGGGGGCAGGGTCCGCCCCCGGATCCCCCCGGTGACCGCCTCCCAGTTCTTGAAGACGTAGTCCGCCAGGAACTGGAAGGCCAAGGTGGCGATGGCCAGGTACACCCCCTTGATGCGCAAGGAGGGGAGGCCCAGGAGAAGGCCCAGCAAGGCGGCGATCCCCCCGCCCAGGAGGATGCCCAGGGGGGCCAGGGGGCCGTGGAGATGGCTTGCCGCATAGGCCCCCACGCCCATGAAGGCGGCGTGGCCCAAGGAGATCTGCCCCGCACCCCCCACCAGGAGGTGGAGGCCCAAGGCGCTCAGGGCCCCGATGGCCACCAGGGTGGCCACGTACATGGGGTAGGGGCCGAGGAGGGCAGGCAGGAGGAGAAGGAGGAGCAAAAAGGCCCAAAGGGCCATCCGGCCCAAGGGGGTGCTGGCGTAGGCCTCGTCCTCGCGGTAGGTTTCCCGCACCGCCCGGGCGAAACGGCGGCTAAAGGCGTCGGTGAGCTGTTTGGCCAGGCGGTACATCCTAGACCTCCTGCACCTCGAGGGTGGCCTCGAGCCTGCCTTCCCCCTCCAGGTAGCGGATGGGGAGCACCACCTCCACCCGCCCCCCCTCCCCGTAGAGGGCCTGGATCACCGGGCCGTAGCGGGCCTCCACCACCTGGCGCCGGACCTTGCGGGTGCGGGTGATCTCCTCGTCGTCGGGGTGGAGTTCCTTAGGAAGGATGGCGAAGCGCTGGATCTTGAGCTTTTCGGGAAGGGTCTTGTTCACCATGCGGATTTCCTCGGCGATCAGGGCCTTGATCTCGGGGCGCTCGGTGAGGGAGAGGTAGGTGGTGAAGGGGATGCCCCGCCGCCTGGCCCAGTTCTGCACGTTTTCCGGATCCAGCTCAATGAGGGCGGTCACAAAGGGCCTCCCATGCCCCAGCACCACGGCCTCGCGGATGTAGGGGGAGTACTTCAGGCGGTTTTCCAGGAACTGGGGGGCAAACCGGGTCCCATCCAGCAGGGCCCCCACCTCCTTCACCCGGCCCAGGATCACCAGGTGCCCCCGCTCGTCAAAGAAGCCCGCGTCCCCGGTGCGGAAGAAGCCATCCTCGGTGAAGCTTTCCTCCGTGGCCTTCTCCTGGCGGAAATACCCCCGGAAGACCTGGGGCCCCTTCACCTGGATCTCCCCCTCCTCGCTGATGCGCACCTCCGTTTGGGGAAGGGGAGGGCCCACGGTCTCGGGCGGGGCGTCCCCGGTGGCGTGGGCGGTGGTGGCGGCGGCGGTCTCCGACTGGCCGTAGACCTGGCGGATGTCCAGCCCCAGGGCGCGGAAGAAGGTGAAGACCTCGGGGCCCAGGGGGGCGCCCCCGGTGACGGCGATGCGGCAGGCGGCGAGGCCCAGCCTGGCCCTAAGGGGCCTGGCGATGAGGGGGTAGAAGAGGGCCCGCTTGAGGTTGAGCCAAAAGCCCACCCTCTCCCCCCGGAACTCCCGGCTTGCCCCTTCCAGGAGGGCCCCCATCCCCACCCGGTAGAAGAAGGCCTTGAGGAAGTCGGCGTCCGCCATGCGGCTTTGGATGAGGCTGGCCATATCCTCCCAAAGCCGGGGGGGAGCCAGGAAGAAGTCGGGCTGGACCTCCTTGAGGTCCTCCCTCAGGGTGGTGGGGTCCTCGGGGAAGTGCACAGTGGAGCCCTCCACCAGGCTCTGCACCACGGTGAGCATCTGCTCCCCGATCCAGGGAAGGGGCAGGTAGCTGAAGACCCAGGCCCCCTTTTGGAAGCCCAAGGCCTGGCCCACGGCAAAGTGGCCCGCGAGAAGATTGCGGTGGGACAGCATGGCCAGCTTGCTCCTCCCCGTGGTGCCCGAGGTGGGGGCCAGGAGGGCGATCTCCTCGGGGTGGCGCCTCCTTAGGGCCTCCTCCCCCACCTTAGGGTCGCCCAGGGCCTGGCTGAAGCGCCGGACCTTGCCTTGGAAGTGGCGGGACATCCCCGCCTCCTCCCAGACCAGGACGAAGTCCACCAGGTGCAGGTGGGGATAGACCTTGTCCAGCTGTTCCTCGTCGGAAACCACGATGCCCTTGGCCCCAGTGAACTCCAGGAAGTAGCCCACCTCCTCGGGCATGGCGTCGGCGTAGATGCCCATGGGCAAGGCCCCGAGGGTTTGGGCGGCCAGTTCCGCCTCCACCCACTCGGGGGCGTTGTGCCCCAGGATGGCCAGGACCTCCCCTTCCCGAAGGCCCAAGGCCCAAAGCCCCCCGGCGAGGCGGAGGGTACGCTCTAGGAGCTCCTTCCAGGAGGTTTTCTGCCACACCCCAAGCCGCTTCACCCGCAAGGCGGGGGCGTGGGGCCGCTCCGTGGCGTGGCGGTGCAGGTAGGCAAGAAGCGTTCCTTCCATAGTGCCTCAAGCTTGCCCCAGGTAGGCTTCCGCCACCTTGGGATCCTGGCGCACCCCTTGTGGGGGGCCATGGTAGAGCACCTCCCCGTAGGAGAGGACCAGGACCCGGTCGGAAAGCTCCAGGACCGCCCTCAGGTCATGCTCCACCCAAAGGAGGGTAACCCCCCATTCCTCCCGGGCGTCCAGGAGAAACCGGGCCAGGTCCTGCTTCTCCTCCAGGGAGAGCCCGGCCATGGGCTCGTCCAGGAGGAGGAGCTTGGGCCGGCTGGCCAGGGCCCGGGCCACCTCCACCCGTTTTTGCAACCCATAGGGAAGCATGCCCGCGGGGGCGTGGCGGAAGGGGGAGAGGTGCAGGTAGTCCAGGACCTCCTCGGCCCAGGCCCGGAGGCGCCATTCCCGCTCGGCCCGGGGTAGGGCCAAGGGGTAGGTGGGCAGGGCCAGCTCGGCCCCCAGCTTCACGTTGTCCAAAACGCTCAAGCCCCGGAAGATCTCCAGGCCCTGGAAGGTGCGGGCTAGGCCCATGCGGGCCCTGTCCTGGGGGCTTTTCCCCCGGAGGTTTTGGCCCAGGAAGACCACCTCGCCTTTGTCGGGCTCGTACACCCCGGAAAGCACGTTCAAAAGCGTGGTCTTTCCGGCCCCGTTGGGCCCGATCACCGCGAAGAACTCGCCTTCGGCTACGCTGAACTCCACCCCCGTCAGGGCCTTCACCCCCTTGAAGGCGAGGTGGAGGTTCTTGGCCTCGAGGATCACACCCACCGCTTCCTCCTACGGTAGCGCTTGGCCTGGCGGAAGCCCACCTCTTCCCTGCCCAGGTAAAACTCCATCACGTCCTGGTCCTCCTGGGCCGTTTTGGCATCCCCCTCAAACACCACCCGGCCCCGCTCCAGCACGTAAACCCGGTCCACGATGGCGAGGGCGGCCCGGGCGTTTTGCTCCACCAGGAGGAGGCTTAGCCCCTTCTCCTTCCTCAGGGTGTCCAGGGTGCGCATCACCTCCTCCACCAGCTTGGGGGAGAGGCCCAAGGAGGGCTCATCCACCACCAGCACCTTGGGCCGGGTGAGGAGGGCCATGCCCAGGAGGAGCATCTGCTGCTCCCCCCCTGAGAGGTAACCTGCCTGCTCGTGCCGCCTTTCGTAGAGCCGGGGAAACCGGGCGAAAACCTCCTCCATGCCCTCCTTAAGCTCCCGGGAGGAGAGGCGGTGCCCGGCGGCCACCAGGTTCTCCACGGGGGTCAGGTAGCGGAAGAGGGGGCGCCCCTCCAGGACCGCGGTAAGCCCCAAGCCCGTGATGCGCACCGGGTCCAGGTGGGTGGCCTCCTGGCCGAAGAGGCGCACATGCCCGTCCAGCACCCGCCCCTCAAACTTGGGGAGGAGGCCCGCCACCGCCCGCACCAAGGAGCTCTTGCCCGCCCCGTTGGGCCCCAGGAGGGCCACCGCCTCCCCTTCCCTCACCTCCAGGGAAACCCCGTCCAGGGCCAGGATCACCCCCCGGTAGACCACCTTGAGGTTCTCTACGGACAGGATCATGCCGTTTCTTCCCATCTTTTCCCTCGCCTCGAGGCTTGGAGAAGGTCGTTACCGGGGCCCCACCTTGGCCCAAGCCAGGGTGGGGTGGCCTCACACCCTCTCGATCTGCCGCTCGCCCAACAGGCCATAGGGCCGCACCAGAAGGACCAGAAGCACCACCACGAAGGGCAGGGCCTCGGTGAAGCCGGGGAGGAGGGGTTCCAGGTACCGTTGGGAAAGGGCCTCGAGGATCCCCAGGAGAAACCCGGCCAGCAGGGCCCCGCCCACCGAGTCCAGCCCGCCCAGGATGGCCACGGGAAAGACCTTGAGGCCCAAGAAGACCAGGTTGGGGCCCACCCCGCTGGCCACGGCCAGAAGGGCCCCGGCCAGGGTGGCGAGGAGGGCGGAGATGCCCCAAACCCCCGCCAAAATGCGGGCGGTGGGGATGCCCAGGGCCAGGGCGGCCACCTCCCGTTCGGAGATGGCCCGCACCAGGACCCCATAGCGGCTTCTCCGGAGGAGCCAAAGGAGGCCAAGGCCCAAGGGCAGGGCCAGCAGGAGGTTCCAGACGGCCCGGGAGGGCACAAAGGCATCCCCCAGCTGAAAGCCCAGCTGGGGCAGCTCCCCGTTGAGGTACTTCAGGTCCGGGCCCCAGAGGAGCTGTACCCCGCCGTCCAGGGCCGCCGCCAGGCCGATGGTGGCCATGATCACCGCCACCACGTTCCGCCCCAGGAGGGGCCGCACAAAACCCCGCTCCACCAGAAGCCCAAAGAGAAGGGCCGCGGGCAGGGCGGCCAGCATGGCCAAGGGGAGGGGCAGGAAGAGGGCGAAGGTGTAGGTGAGGTAGGCCCCCACCAGCAGGAACTCCCCGATGGCGAAGTTCACCACGCTGGTGGCCCGGTAGACCAGGACGAACCCCAGGGCCAGAAGGCCGTAGAGGGCCCCATTGCCTAGGCCGCCGATGAGGTAGGGGAGGAGGTCGGACATGGGCGTTTTGCAAAGCCCCCAGGATCCGGGAGGCGGGCTTGTTAGGCCAGCTTAATCCAGTTGGTGATGGCGTTGAAACGCCCCTCCCTCACGCTGGCCCGGTAGAGCTTGGTGTAGGGGAGGCGGTGGTTCACGAACTGGTAGCTCCGTTGCAGGCCGAGGCCGTTGTAGTCCCCCAGCTTCTCCAGGTACTCCACCACCCCGGCCCGGCTGAGCTTGCCCGCTCCGGCGGCCCGGCGCATGGCCTCGGCGACGGCCAGGGCCACTGCCAGGCTGCCCATGTAGTAGGTGGGGCGGTAGGAGACGTCCCGCCCCTTCCGCTGGCGGAACTTCCGCATCTCGTCCACCGCCGGCACCAGGGTGTCGTACCAGTAGGCGTTGTGGTAGGTGACGGTAAACCCTTCGGCGGCCGGGCCTGCCCTTTGGATGAGGGCCAGTTCCGCGGAGTAGTAGGTGCCCATGAACTGGGCCTGCAGGCCCTGTTCCCGGGCGGTGCGGAGGATCAGGGGTTCCACCGAGAGGGCGTAGCCCTGGAGGATGACGAAATCGGGGTTCGCCCGGCGGAGGTTCAGCACCACCGGGGTGGCGTCGGTGAAGGCGGGGGGTGTCACCTCCTCGTGCACCACCTCCATGCCCAGGGCCTTGGCCCTTTCCTTCACGTAGGGGATGGGGTCGCGCCCGAACTCGGTGTTGGAGTAGACCAGGGCGATCCTGGCCCGGCCCTTTTGCAGGCGGATCTGCCGCAGGAGGGCCTCCATCATGTCGTTGTAGGTGGGGCCGAAGACGAAGATGGTGGGGTAGGTCTTGGGGTCGGCCAGTTCGTTGGCGAAGCTGGTGGCGGAGTAGGGTAGGCCCATGCGGGCGATCTCCGGAGCCAGGGCCTTGGAAAGGCCGGTGGAGTCCCCATAGACGAAGAGGAGCTCGTCGGGGCGCTCCCGGGATACCACCCGGTTGAAGGCGGCGGTTCCCTTGGCCACGTCGTAGCCGGTGTCCTCCACGATGAGCTCCAGCCTGCGCCCGCCGATGCCGCCTTGGACCTCGTTCACGTAATCCACCCCGTCCACGAACCCCTCCCGGCCGGCGTTGCCGGCAAAGGCGAAGGGCCCCGTTAGGGGCAGAAGAGCGGCCAGCTTCACCGGCCGGGCTTGGGCGGTGGCGAAGTAGGGCATGCCCAAGGCCGTCAAGGTGCCCACACCCAGCTTCTTCAAAAACTCCCTGCGCTTCATGGTTTGCCTCCTTTCCGCTTGTGCTCGGTGCCACCATACCACGGCTGCCCTTTTCCGGCAAGTCCTGGGGGCTTAGCCCAGCGGGCCGCCGGTTGGGAAAAGGCCCTTGTGGCCCAAAAGGCGACGGGGATGCGGTTCCTTCCCTGCCAACCGGGCGGTTGGTAACATTTTACCGGCCTGGGGCTTTGGGTCAAGGGGGCTTTTTGGGGGTGCTGGCCCTGAGGCCCTAGGATGGGATCATGCGTTGGCATGCGGTCTATCGCCGCTTTGTCCTGGGCCGCCATTACCGGTTCGCCCGGGAGGCCCTGGTGCCCCACTTCTTTGATGCCCTCACCGCCTACGCCATGGAGCTTGCCCGCCTGGGCCTCCCCCGGGCCGATGCGGCGGTGAGGGCCTTGCAGGAACTCCGCACCCTTCCCCTGCCCAGCTTTACGGGGGAGGTGGAGGACGTGTTTTTCTCCATCTACTCCCAGCTGGCCGAGCACTGGGGGGAGGAGGTGGCGGGGGTGGTCAGGCGGGGGCTTTCCCGCAACGACCTGGACCTCACCGCCTTCCGCGCCTACCTGAGGGACCGCACCGTGGCCTTATTGGGGGATTTTCTCCGCCTGCGGGGGGCCATGCTCCGGGTGGCCGAGGCCCACTCCGGGGTACCCCTGGTCCTGCGCACCCACCATCGGCCGGCCCAGCCCTCCACCTTGGACCACTACCTCCTTGGGGTGGAGGCGCTTTTGGGGAGGGATTTCCGCCGCTTGAGGCAGGCCTTGGAGACCCTGGACCGTTGCCCCTTGGGGGCCAGCGCCCTGGCGGGGAACCCCTATCCCGTGGACCGGCGGCGGCTCGCCGCCCTCTTGGGCTTTGCCGGACCGGTGGAGAACACCCTGGATGCGGTGGCCTCGGGGGATTACGCCTTGGAGCTGGCCTCGGCCCTGGCGGGGCTGGGGGCCAGCCTCTCCCGCTTCCTCACCGACCTCCTGGCCCTGGCGGAGCGGGGGGCCTTCGTGGTGGGGGAGGGGCTGGCCCAGGGCTCTAGCTTCATGCCCCAGAAGCGGAACCCGGTGGTGCTGGAGCACGCCCGCATCCATGCGGGCCAGCTGGTGGGCGGGGTGGGGACCCTGGCCCTCTTGAACCACAACACCCCCTTCACCGACCTGAACGACCACTCCACCGGGGTGCTGGAGCCCTTGACGGCCCTTTTGGAAAGCGCCGAGGCCGCCTTGGAGCTCACCCGGGTGGCCTTGGAGGAAAGCCGCTTTGAGCCGGCGCTTCTTTTGGAGGAGTTCTCCCCGGAGGTGCTGGCCTCGGAGGCGGTGGACCTCCTGGTGCGCAAGGGGGTACCCCTCGCCGAGGCCTACCGGCGGGTCCAGGGGGCGTTGCCTGGGGTGAGGCCGGAGCTCCTGGGGGTGGAACGGGAGGAGCTCATCGCCTGGATGAGCCTCGAGGGCTTCTTGGCCCGCCGGGAGGTCCTGGGGGGTGTGGGGCCCAGGGCCCGGGCGGAGGCCTTGGCCCGGGCCAAAAGGGGGCTTAAGGAGGAAAGGAAGGCTTTAGCGGCCCTGCGGGCCCGGGTTCGCCTGGCCCGGCGCCTGTTGGCCAAGGGGCCGGAGGGCTTCCAGGCGGAGAAAGGCCAGGAGGCTCCGGAGCAAAAGGGGCAGATAGAAGGCCAGAAGCACCAGGAGGAGCCCCTGGGCTAGGAGGTGCAGGAGGAGGCTGGATAGGCCCTCGGCCAGGGCCCTGGTGGCCAGGGTGAAGGCCGCCAGGGGGAAGACGAAGGCCCACAGTCCGGGCTGGAACCCTAAGCGCACCCGGTGGAGGAGAAGGTTTTCCAGGAAAAGGGCCATGGCCAGGACAAACCACCACCCGCCCAGGCCCCAAAGGGCGATCCCGAAAAGGTATAGGGCCTCGAGGCTCCCTGGGAAAAAGCCCAGGGCCTGGGCCCCCTTGAGGAGGGAGAGGGGAGCGAGGATGCCCACCCCCACCGGGGCCATGGCGATGAAAAAGCTGGGGACCAGCTCGGGGGCCGGGCGTTCATGGGCGTAGAGGCGGGCCAGGAGGTTGGCCCCCACCCAAAGGAAGAGGACGAGGCCAAGCCCGAGGAACATGAGCATCCAATAGAACGCCTCCTTGGCCCAAGGGCCCATGAGGGGCAGGAGGGGGCCTCCCGCCAGGGGTACCACCACGGAGGAGACCGGCGGGATGAACCAGGTGCCATTGGCGGCCTCAAAGGGAAGGCGCATGCGGGTGAAGATCAAATAGCTGAGAAGGAAGCTCAGGAAGAGGACCAGGAGTGAGCCCACGGCGAAGAGGACCAGGGCCAGCTTCCCTTGCCCCAAAACCTCGTGGCTGGCCAGGCTGAAGAGCAAAAAGGCCAGGGGGAAGGTGGCGTAGAGCTGGGAAAGAAGGGGATGATGGAGTTCTTCCCAGACCCGGTCCCGGTGGCCGAAAAGCTTTGCCAGGAAGATGCCCAGGCTGGCGAGGAAGAGAAGGGCCACCACCCCGTGGTTAACCAGGGCTAGGGCCTCGAGGCCAAAGCGGTGGAGGGCAAGGGCCACCCCACTTCCCCCCATCACCATGGCGAACCAGGCGGGATGGAAGAAACGGACGCTCATACCCCCCATCATCAGATAGGGGTGGGGGGTATGTCAACGGGTGCGGAAGTATTCCACGGTGAGCCGGATGCCCTCCTGGAAACCCACCTCGGGCCGCCAGCCGTGGGCCATGAGCTTGAAGGGGGAGAGCACGCTCCGTTCCAGGTCCCCGGGGCGGGGCGGGGCGGGGTTGACCTCAGGGGTCCGCCCGGCGGCCTCGGCCACGGCCATGAGGATCTCCTGGGTGGTGTGCCCTTCCCCGGTGCCCACGTTGTAGATCCCCTCCAGGCCCTTTAGGGCCAGGTGGTGGGCCCGCACCACATCGGCCACGTGGATGTAGTCCCGCACACACCCCTCGTCCCCTGGGGTCCTCCTGGCGTAGAGGGTCACCGGCTCCCCTTTGAGCACCCTTTCCGCAAAGATGGCCACCACCCCGGCCTCCCCGTGGGGGTCTTGGCGGGGGCCGTAGACGTTGGCGTAGCGGAGGGAGACCCACTTGAGCCCGTAGTTCTGCCCGTAGGCGGAAAGGTAGTGCTCAAAGCCCGCCTTGCTGGCGGCGTAGGGGCTTTTGGGCCTGGGGAGCCAGGTCTCCTCGGCCCGTTCCCCTTCGGGCACCTCCCCGTAGATGGCCCCGCCCGTGGAGGCAAAGACGATCTTTTCCGCCCCCCATTTGCGCATGGCCTCGAGGAGGTTCAGGCCGCCCAGAAGGTTCACCTCAAAGTCCAGGGTGGGGTTTTCCACGCTCACCTTCACCGAGGCCTGGGCTGCCTGGTGGGACACGTGGGTGGGGCGAAACTCCCGGAACACCCTTTCCAAACCCTCCCGGTCCCGGAGGTCCACCTTGTAGAAGTAGACGCCCTGGGGGACGTTTTCCCGCTTGCCCGTGGAGAGGTTGTCCAGAACGGCCACCTCCACGCCTTCTTCCAAAAGGCTTTCCACGATATGGCTACCGATAAACCCTGCTCCACCCGTCACCAGTACGCGCATAAAACCTCCTGCCTGCCCTGGAAACGGCAGGCCAAAACGGCACCATCCTAACAGGCCCAGGAAACGGGGTTAACCGATTTTGACCTCGGGCTCATTGCCAGGCCGCCACTTGATGGTGCAGCCCAGGGCCGGGGCCTCCTTGAGGGGAGGTTCCTCCCCCTTCAGCAGGGCCTCGAGGGCCGCCTCCAGGTCGTGGCTTTGCACCTGGTCGGGGAACTTGGGGTTGTCGTTCACCCGGCCGTGGTAGCGGAGAAGGCGCCTGGCGTCAAACAGGAAGACCTCGGGGGTGCGCAAGGCCTTGTAGGCCTTGGCCACCTCCTGGGTTTCGTCCAGGAGGTAGGGGAAGAAGATGCCATGCTCCTCGGCGAAGGCCACCATCTTGTCCGGGGCGTCGTCGGGGTACCGCTCGTAGTCGTTGGGGTTGATGCCCACGAAGGCCACCCGGCCCCGGTACCTCTCCGCCAGGGAGACGATCTCCCGGATGGAGCCCTTCACGTAGGGGCAGTGGTTGCACATGAAGATCACCGCCAAAAGGGGCTCCTGGAACTGGGAAAGCCGGTACCGCCCGCCCCTGGGATCGGGGAGCTCGGCGTCGATGAGGGGGCTTTCTAGGGGTAGCTCAGGGTACTGCAGCATGGGTCCATCATATCCGAAGCCTGTCCCTGGGGACAATAAGCCCCTAAGGGCCTTGGTATCATGCCCCCATGCAGGGGCTGACCTCAAAGGAAGCGGAAAAACGCCTGGCGGAATACGGCCCCAACGCCCTTCCGGAGAAGCCGCCCGAGCCCCTTTGGCGGAAGTTCCTGCGTCAGTTCCAAAGCCCTCTCATCTACATCCTCCTTTTCGCCCTGCTGGTGGACCTGAGCCTTTGGCTTTATGAGGGAGCCCACGGGCTTCCCTTGGAATCCCTGGCCATCCTGGCCATCCTTCTCCTCAATGCCGGGCTTGGCACCCTCCAGGAGAAGCGTTCCGAGGAGGCCCTAAGGCGCCTCAAGGCCATGGCGGAGCCCCTGGCCTGGGTCCTAAGGGATGGGCGTTTCCAGCGCCTTCCCAGCCGGGAGATCGTGCCGGGGGACGTGGTGCGCCTGGAGGCGGGGGACCGCATCCCGGCGGATGGCCTCCTCCTCGAGGCCAGCGGGGTTCTGGTGGACGAAAGCGTGCTCACCGGGGAGAGCGTCCCGGTGGAGAAGGGGGAAGGGGAGGAGGTCTTCTCCGGCACCCTTTTGGTGCGGGGCAGGGCCCTTTTGCAGGTGACCCGCACGGGCCTGAACAGCGCCATGGGGCGGATCGCCGGGCTCCTGGCCACGATGGAGGAGGAGAGAACCCCCTTGGAGCGGCGCCTCGAGGCCTTCGGCCATCGGGTGGCCCGCTGGGTGGTGGTTCTTGCCGTGGCCCTGGTGGCGCTGGGTTTTCTGGTGGAAGGCTTTTCCGCCAAGGTGCTCCTTTTCGCGGTGGCTCTGGCGGTGGCGGCGGTGCCGGAGGGGCTTCCGGCCGTGCTTACCTTGGCCTTGGCCCTGGGGGTGGAGCGCATGGCCCGGCGCAAGGCGGTGGTGCGCCGCCTGGCGGCCGTGGAGGCCTTGGGGAGCGTCACGGTCATCGCCACGGACAAGACCGGTACCCTCACGGAAAACCGCATGGAGGTGCAGGGGGTGGTGGGCCCAGACCCCCAAGGGGCCCTCCTGGCCATGGCCCTCTGCAACGACGCCGACCTGGAAACGGGTGCGGGGGACCCCTTGGAGCTGGGCCTTCTGCGCTATGCCTCGCGGCACCTGGACGTGAAGCGGGTCCGTCAGGAGAACCCCAGGCTTTCGGAAAGGCCCTTTGACAGCGCCTGGAAGTACATGCGGGTGACCACGCCCAGGGGCAGCTTTTTCAAGGGGGCTCCCGAGGCCCTTATCCCCCGCCTTGCCCTGGAGCCAGGGGAAAAGGCCTCCCTTTTGGAGGAGGCGGAGGCCCATGCGCAAAGGGGCTTCCGGGTTCTGGCCCTGGCTTGGGGCGAGGGGGAACGGGAAGAGGGCCTAAGCTTTCTGGGCTTTGCCCTTCTCCTGGATCCTCCCCGCCCCGAGGTGCCCGAGGCGGTGGCCAAGGTCTTGAAGGCGGGGATCAGGGTGGTGATGGTCACCGGGGACCACCCGGCCACGGCCCTGGCCATCGCCCGCCAGGTGGGCCTGCCGGTGGAAACCGTGGCCACCGGGGAGGAGATCGCCGAGCTTTCCGACGAGGAGCTTTTGGAGGTGGACGTCTTCGCCCGGGTCCGCCCCGAGGACAAGCTCCGCATTGTAGCAGCCTTGCAGAAGGCTGGGGAGGTGGTGGCCATGACGGGGGATGGGGTGAACGACGCCCCGGCCCTCAAGCGGGCGGACGTGGGGGTGGCCATGGGCCAACGGGGCTCGGATGTCTCCCGGGAGGTGGCGGACCTGATCCTCATGGACGACAACTTCGCCACCATCGTGGCCGCCATAGAGGAGGGGCGGAGCATCTATGAAAACATACAAAAGTTCATCCGCTTCCTCTTTTCCACAAACCTCTCGGAGATACTGGTGGTGGCCTTGGGCATGGGGTTATCCGCCCTTCTCCACCTGAGGGACGAGGCGGGGCAGCTTCTCCTTCCCCTCACGGCGGTGCAGATCCTTTGGATCAACCTGGTGACGGATGGCCTTCCCGCCTTGGCCCTGGCCTTGGACCGCAACCCTGGGGTCCTGGACCGACCCCCCAGGCCCAAGGAAAGCCCTCTTTTGGATCCGCCTTCCTGGCGGTTCATCCTGGTCACCGGGAGCCTCAAGGCCCTTTTTGCTCTGGCCATCCTGGGCCTGATGCCGAGGTGGGGGAGCTTTGTGGGGATGTCTTCCCAGCTCGAGGTGGCCCGCACCGCCACCTTCCACTTCATGACCCTGGGCCAGCTTTTCTTTGCCTATGCGGCCAGGCATACCCACTTCATGCCCCTCCCTAACCCCTACCTGCACGGGGCGGTGGTTTTGGGCATCCTCATCCAGCTCCTCCTTGGCACCCTGGCCCCTGGGGTTTTGGAGGCCGTCTTGGTGCCGGGGTGGATCTGGGGGATGGTCTTGGGCATGGCCCTGCTTGCCTGGTTGCTGGCCGAAGGGGTAGACCGGCTAGTATGGCGGAAGGGGGTTAAGGGGTAAAGGCCAAGGTGGGCAACCTCCTGGGGAGCAACCTCTTCAACGCCCTCATCCTGGCCTGGGACGACTTCCTCTATGCGGGCCCTTTTTTCCACGCCGCCCACGAAAGCCACCTGGCCGCGGTGCTGGTGGCCCTGGCCATGTACGGGGTGGTGCTCTTGGGCATGAGCTACCAGGCCCTGAGAAAGCTTGCGGTGCTTTCTTGGGACACCCTTACCCTTCTTGGGCTTTACCTTTTGCGCCTGGTCTGGCTTTACGCCCTGCGGTAAGGGACCACCAACACGGGTTTGGAAGAGCGCCGTACCACTTCCAGGGTCACGCTCCCCAAGAGGGCGGCGTCCAGCCCCGTCCGCCCATGGGAGGCCATGACCACCAGGTCGTGCTTTTCCGCCTCGCGGAGGATGGTCTCCGCTGCCCGGCCCTCGAGGAGATGGGCCTCAAAGGCCACCCCCAGTTCCTCCGCCAGGCGGGTGGCCCGGTCCAGGGCGGCCAGGCCCTCCTTGCGCAGGTCCTCCAGCAGGGCCTGGTAGTAGGGGAGGGTTTCCGGGCCCAGGAGGAGCCTGGGCCCCAAGGGTTCCAGGGCGTACAGGAGGGCCACCCTGGCCCCCAGGGCCTTGGCCAGCTGGAGGCCCTCCCGCACGCCACGCTCAGCGGCCTCGCTGCCGTCGGTGGGAAGGAGAAGGCTCTGGTACATGCCTCACCCCTCAATGACCACGGGGAGGATCACCGGGTCGCGGCCCGTGGCCTTCTTGAGGAACTTCTTCACCGGGTAGTAGATGTCGTCCCGGATGCGCTCCAGGGGCTTCTTCTCGCGAAGGCCGTTTTGCAGGGCCTCGAGGGCCATGCGCTTCACCTCCCCAAGAAGCCTTTCCCCCGCCTTCACGAAGCCCCGGGACACCACCTCCACCACCGGGTCCCGGGCGGCCAGGGCGGTGATGACCACGATGCCCTCCTCGGCCATGTGGCGGCGGTCGGCCAGGATCTCCTCGGTGATGTCCCCCACCCCTAGCCCGTCCACGTAGAGGGCGCCCGCGGGAACCTGGCCCACCTTCTCAAAGGTGTCCCGGGTGAGGCGGTACACCGCCCCGTTTTCCCCGATGAGGGTCTTCTCCGGGGGGCGGCTCATGGCCTCGGCCAGCCACTTGAAGTTGGTCTGGTGGCGCACCTCCCCGTGCCAAGGCAGGAAGAACTTGGGCGTGGTCAGGTTCAGGATGAGCTTCAGCTCCTCCTGGGAGGCGTGGCCGGAGGCGTGCACCTTGTAGGTGGGGGGGTAGAGGACGTAGGCCCCCAGGGCGTAGAGGCGGTTGATCACCCGGTTCACCGCCTCCTCGTTGCCGGGGATGGGGCTAGAGGAGAGGATCACCGTATCCCCGGGCTTGATGGCCATCTTGGCGTGGCCCTCAAAGGCCAGGCGGGAGAGGACGGACATGGGTTGGCCCTGGCTTCCCGTGGCCAGGATGAGCACCTGGTGGTCGGGAAGGTCCTTCACCTCCTCCAGGGTGTAGAGGCGGTCCTTCACCTTGAGGTAGCCCAGCTCCAGGGCGATGCGGCTGAACTTCAGCATGCTCCGCCCCTCCATGGCCACCTTGCGCCCGTACTTCTCCGCCGCCCAGATCACCGCCTGGATGCGGTGGATGTGGCTGGCAAAGGTGGTGACGAAGACCCTTCCCGGGGCCCGGCCAATGGCCCGGTCCAGCTCCTTGGCGATTTCCATCTCGCTCGGGGTGTAGCCGGGGCGCTCGGCGTTGGTGGAGTCGGCGATGAGGAGCAAAACCCCTTCCGCCCCCGCCTGGGCCACCTTGGCCAGGTGGGAAACCTTCCCGTCGATGGGGGTGGGGTCCAGCTTGAAGTCCCCGGTGTGCACGATGGTGCCGATGGGGGTGCGGATGACCACCCCGGAGTTGTCGGGGATGGAGTGGGTCATGCGGAAAAGGTCCAGGGTGAAGTACCGCCCCACCTGGATGCGGTCGTCAGGGGAAACCTCTTTGAGGTTGAAGCTTCCCGGCCTCAGGCCGAACTCCTCCAGCTTCCCCTTGAGAAGACCCAGGGTGAGCTTGGCCCCGTAGATGGGCACCTGGGAGTCCTTGCCGAAGACCATGGGCAGGAGGAAGGGAAGCCCCCCGATGTGGTCCTCGTGGCCGTGGGTCAGGACCCAGGCCCGGATGAGGTGGCGGTTTTCCACCAGGTAGTCCACCCGGGGGATGAGGAGGTCCACCCCGGGCATCCCCTCCTCGGGGAAGGCCAGTCCTCCGTCCAGCACAAAGATCTCGTCCCGGAAGCGGAAGGCGGTGATGTTCTTGCCGATCTCCCCCATCCCCCCTAAGGGGATGATCTCCAGGAAGTCCTGGGGACCGGTGCCGGTTGCTCCGCCTCCTCCTTGCGGCCTTCTCCGCCGCCGCCTCGGTTTGCGCGCCTGCTCTTCCATAAACCTCCTATCTTCCCGGCCTGGCCGGGATGGGCGCTGAGGGGAAACCCCCAGGGGCTAGCCGCGCCGCCTGGGGGGGATCTTGCCTTCCAGCTCGGGGCGGATCAGGTCGATCTTGCCCCGTTCGTCAATGCGGTGGACCTTCACCTTGATCACGTCCCCCACCTTCAGGTGGTCCTCCACCCGCTGCACCCGGCCGGGGGCGATCTGGCTGATGTGGAGGAGCCCTTCGGTGCCGGGGAAGAGGCTCACGAAGGCGCCAAAGGGGGTGATCTTGGTCACGGTGCCCTCGTACACCTCGCCCACCTTGGCCTCCATGGTGAGCTCCTCGATGCGCTTCTTGGCCTTCTGGGCCGCCTCCATGTCGCTGGAGTAGATGCGCACCGTCCCGTCCTCCTCGATGTCCACCTCCACCCCGAGTTCCTCTAGGGCGCGCACGTTCTTGCCCCCTGGGCCGATGACGAGGCCGATCTTCTCCACCGGCACCTTGAGGCTAAGGATACGCGGCGCAAAGGGCTTGAGCTCGGGGCGTGGGGCGGGGAGGACGCTCTCCATGAGGTCCAGGATCTTCAGGCGGGCCTCCCGGGCCTGCATGAGGGCCTCTTTGAGCACCTCCCGGGGAAGCCCGCCCACCTTGTTGTCCATCTGCAAGGCTGTGACCCCCCGGCGGGTACCGGCCACCTTGAAGTCCATGTCCCCCAGGGCGTCCTCCAGGCCCAGGATGTCGGTGAGGATCACCGCCCGGTCCCCCTCCCACACCAGGCCCATGGCCACCCCGGCCACGGGGGCCCGGATGGGCACGCCCGCGTCCATGAGGGCCAGGCAGCCGGCGCAGACCGTGGCCATGGAGCTACTGCCGTTGGATTCCAGCACGTCCCCCACCACCCGGATGGTGTAGGGGAAGGCCTCCTCGGGGGGGAGGACCGCCTTCAGGGCCCGCTTGGCCAGGTTGCCGTGGCCGATCTCCCGGCGGGAAACCCCCCTTAAGCGCTTCACCTCCCCGGTGGAGAAGGGGGGGAAGTTGTAGTGCACCAGGAACTTTTCCGTTTCGTCGATCCCCAGGTCGTCGATGATCTGTTCGTCCCGGCCGGTGCCCAGGGTCACGGTGCCCAGCACCTGGGTCTCCCCCCGGGTGAAGATGGCGGAGCCGTGGGTGCGGGGCAGGACGTCCACCTCGATCCAGATGGGGCGGAGGTCCTTGGGGGTGCGGCCGTCCGCCCGCTTACCCTCCTCCAGCACCAGCCGCCTGAGCTCCCTGCGCACCACCTCGTCAAAGGCGCTTTCGTAAAGCGGCTTCCGGCTCTCGTCCGGGGTGCCGTCCTCCCCTTTGGGCAGGGCCTCGGCGATCAGGGCCTCGGCGAAGGCCTCGAGGGCCCGGCTCCTTTCCCCCTTGCTGGCGGTCTGGAGCACCCCGGAAAGCCCCCGCTCCAGGGCCAGGCGGTAGAGGGCCTCCTTCTCCTCCTCGGAGAGGGTTTCGGGAGGCGTCCAGGCCATCTTGGGCTTGCCCAGGGCGCGGGCCATGGCCTCCTGCAGGTCCAGGATGGGCTGCATCTCCCGGTGGGCGAACTCCAAGGCCTGGACGAGGGTCTCCTCGTCCACCTCCTGGGCTCCTGCCTCCACCATGAGGATGGCGTTGCGGCTTCCCGCCACCACCAGGTCCAAGGCGCTTTCCTCCAGCTCCTGCAGGGTGGGGTTCAGGACGAACTGCCCCCCGAGGAGGCCCACCCTAACCGCGGCCACCGGGCCCTCCCAGGGGATGTCGGAAAGCATCAGGGCGGCGCTGGCCGCCGTGGGCCCCAGGATGTCCGGGGGGTTCTTCTGGTCGGCGGAGAGCACGGTGATGATCACCTGCACCTCGTGGCGGAACCCCTTGGGGAAAAGGGGGCGGATGGGCCGGTCCGTCATGCGGGCGGAGAGGATGGCCTTTTCCCCAGGGCGCCCTTCCCGGCGCATGAAGCTCCCCGGGATCTTGCCCACGGCATAGTGCCGCTCCTCAAACTCCACGGTGAGGGGGAGGAAATCCGCCTCAATGGGTTCCTCGGAGGCCTGGGCCGTGGCCAGGACCACGGTGTCGCCGTAGCGCACCAGGACCGATCCGGAGGCCTGCTTGGCGTACTTTCCGGTTTCCAGAACCAGGAGGCGGCCAGCCACCTGGGTTTCGTACCGTTCGGCCCTTGGGGTGTTGGGTGTGCCTTCTGCCATGGTTGTCCTCAAGCGAAAGGCGGAGCCCAAAGGCCCCGCCCCCGACCTGGATACCAGTTTACTTCCTAAGGCCCAGTTTCTCAACCAGGGCCTGGTAGCGCTCCGGATCTTCCCGCTCCAGGTAACGAAGAAGCCGGCGCCTTTGCCCCACCAGCATCAAGAGACCCCGGTGGGAGTGGTGGTCGTGCTTGTGCACCTTGAGGTGCTCGGAAAGCCGGTTGATGCGCAGGGTGAGCAGGGCCACCTGCACCTCGGTGCTCCCCGTGTCCCCGGGGAAGCGGGCGTACTCCGCTATGACCTTTTGCTTTTCTTCCTTGCTGATGGGCATCCTCACCTCCGTCAGGGGGGAAGGCGCTCTTGGCCCCTTCCTCCTCGAGGCCCCAAAGGGCCTCCTCCAGGTTAGGACCTGCCCTTTCTTCCGTCAAGCAGGAAAAGGAGGAGGGCCCAAAGGGCCAGACCCGCCCCCACGGCGAAGGCCAGCGCAGGGCCATAGCCTTGCCATAGCCAACCGAAGATCAGGCTTGCGGGGAAGAGCAAAACCCCCACCACCGTGTGGTACAGGCCGATGGCGGTGGCCTTGGCCTCCTGGGGTACCAGGGTGGCCAGGTAGGCCCGGCTTGACCCCTCAAAAGCGGCGGAGTACAGGGCGTAAAGGAGAAGCAGGGCCACGCCCCCCAGGGCGGTCTGGGTCCAGGCGAAGCCCAGGTAGACCAGGGCGTAAAGGGCAAACCCCAGGGCCACCACCCGCCTCAACCCCACCCGGTCGGCAAGCCCCCCCAAGGGGTAGGAGAGAAGGGCGTAAAGGAGGTTGTAGCCCGTGTAGGCCAGGGTGACCTCCTCCTGCGAGAGGCCTAGGTCCTTAAGGCGCAGGAGCAGGAAGGCGTTGGAGGAGAGGGCCAGGGCAAAGATGCCGGAAACCAGAAGGAAGCGCCGGTAAGCGGCCGGGAGGGTCTTCAGGTAGTCCAGGCGAAGGGGGGGAGGGGGGGTGTGGGCGGCCCTGGCCGGGCCAGGCTCCGTGACCCTAAGAAGCGTGAGCCAGGCCAAGAAGGCGGGGATGGCGGAAAGCCAGAAGACGCCCCGCACCCCCAGATGGGGCAGGAGAAGGAAGGCCAAGAAGGGGCCCACGGTGGCCCCCAAGGTGTCCAGGCCCCGGTGAAGGCCATAGGCCCGTCCCAGGGCGCCCTTATCCACGGTTTCCGCAAGGAGGGCATCCCGGGGGGCGGTGCGCAGGCCCTTCCCGAGACGGTCCAGAAAACGGTACAGAAGGACGTGCCCTGGGCTTTGCGCCAGGGCCAGGATGGGCCTTAAGAAGGCGGGTAAGCCATAGCCCAGGAGGAGCAGGGGCTTTCTCCGGCCCACCCGGTCCGAAACCCGTCCCCCCACCACCTTGAAGAGGCTGGCGGTGGCCTCGGCTATCCCCTCCACCAGGCCGAGGGTTCCAGCCCCTGCGCCCAGGCTGGTGAGGAAGAGGGGCAAAAGGGGATAGACCATCTCGCTGGCCACGTCCATGAGGAAGCTGACCAGGCCCAGGAGGTAGACTTGCGCGGGAAGCTTCATGGCCGGTACCTCAGGTAAAGGAAAAGCAGGGGAGGTTCTGGAAGGACCATCAACAGGGAAAGGGGGTCCAAGGGGGCCGGGGAAAGCAGGGCTGGCCCCAGGGGGGTGGCGAAGGGTAGGGGCAGGGTGCGGGTGAGGAGGAAGAGCAGGAGGAAAACGGTGGAAAGCCCCACCCCAACGCGCCACACCCAGGGGGCGAAGGGGGGTTCCCCCTTGGGGTACATGAAGCGCAGGGTGATCAGGACAAGGGCGTAGGTGACCTTTAGGGCCAGCAAAACAAGGAAGAGCTGGCCGTAAAGGTAATACTCGCTCACCAGACCGTAGCGGACAGCCTCCGCCTCGGAAACCCCCAGGGCGCTTCCGCAAAGCCCTTGCCCCAGCACCTCGCTCAGGCCCAACCCCAGGAACTGGAGAAAAAAGGGGAGAAGGGTGAGGCCCACTATCCAGCTCAAGGCAGGGGAGGTTACAAAGCCCACGGGCATAGCCTTGCGCCTTCCGCAAAAAAGGTCAAGGGCCAGAAACTCCTGGCCCTTGACCCCTTGAGGGCCTACCAGAGCCGCATACCCGGCACCGGGTTCAGGTTGCTGAAAAGCTGCACCAGGGTGGGGCCGTAGGCCAACACCACCAGGATCACCGCCACCAGGAACCAGAAGCCGATACGGTCCATGGCCTGGACCAGGGGACGGTCCTCGGGGCCGGAGATGACCTCGGCGAAGGGCACCGGGGCCTCGGCCAGCTCCGCCCTACGCTCCCGGCCCAAAAGAACGCTGAAGAGGCCGTAGATGAAAAGGAGCAACGCCACCAGCAGGATGATGCCGGCGAGGATGTTGAGGACCATGGGAAGGGCGGCGTGGGGATAGGCGTCCGGCACCTGGGCGATGTAGGCCCGCCGGGGCACGTTCAGGAGACCCTGCCAGTGGAGTCCAAGGGCCATCACCATCATGCCGATGAACCAGAGCCAGACCACCGCCAGGCCCAGGCGGCGCTGGCCATCGGAGATGGGCTTGCCCGTGAGGTTGGGGATGAGCCACCACAGGGAACCCATGCCGGTGAGGGTTACCAGGCTCGCCACCTGCAGGTGGAAGTGCCCCGGGATCCAGGCGGTGTTGTGTATCACGTAGTCCAGGGTGAAGCTGGCGTTCACTATACCGCCAGCCCCTCCGGGGATGAAGCCGATCAACCCCAAGACGGGGGCCACGAAGGCCGGGTTGTCCCAGGGGAGGGCCTTGATCCAGCCCAAAAGCCCCTTCCCGCCCCGCAGGCGCCCGGCGAACTCCAGGCTGGCGGCCACGGTGAAGGCGGTCATGAGGCTGGGCACGGCCACGAACAGGGTGAGGACCGAGTGGATCATCTTCCAGGTGGGGTCGATGCCGGGGTCGGCGAACTGGTGGTGGAACCCCACGGGGGTGGAGAGGAGGAGGAAGAGGAGGAAGGCCAGGCGGGCCATGGGGTCGGAGACCAGCTTGCCCCCCGCCTGCTTGGGCAAGACGGTGTAGATGATGGCGTAGGCGGGCAGGAGCCAGAAGTACACGATGGGGTGGCCCGTCCACCAGAAAAGGGTCCGGGCCACCAGGGGGTCCACCCCCTGGATGAGGCCAAAGGACCAGGGCAGGAGGAAGAGGACCGCCTCCAGCACCAGCCCGATGGAGGCGATGAACCACATGAGCCAGAAGACCACGGCCATGTAGGTGACCAGGGGGGTCACCTTCCCGGGGTTTTGCGCCTTCCAGCGACGCCAAAGGTCCAGCACGATGTAGACGCTCACCCAGGTGGACAAAACGAAGACGCTGGCCCCCAGGTAGAAGGCCCAGTGGCCTTGGAGAGGGGGGTAGAAGGTGTAGAGGACCGTGGCCTCGTTGGCGAGAAGGGGCAGGGCGGCCATCACCAAGCCGAGGAAGGCCATCCACCAGGAGAGCCACATGAGGCCCATGTTGGGCCTTAGGTTCAGCTCCCGGGCGGGCAGGTAG
Organism: Thermus amyloliquefaciens; assembly: GCF_000744885.1. Taxonomy (NCBI): domain Bacteria; kingdom Thermotogati; phylum Deinococcota; class Deinococci; order Thermales; family Thermaceae; genus Thermus; species Thermus amyloliquefaciens. Next base: position 864,598 of record NZ_JQMV01000003.1, read on the forward strand.
ACCATGATGGCCTGGGCGAAGAGCTGGGTGAAGACGATGGCGTTCAGCACCCCGTGCAGGGTGAGGCCCTGGTAGTAGGACTGGACGAAGGGCAGGAGGCGCTTGAGCAGGGGATAGGCATCCACGTTGCCGTAGTTCAGGGCCTGGAAGGGGCCGAAGAGGCTCCCGATGATCACCGCGATGAAGCCCAGGACCAGGAAGTAAAGGGTGGCCTTCTTCTCCGGATAGGCCTCGTAGACCCGGCTAATCTCCGACATCCGCACCGCCATAGCTCACTCCTTTACCACGATCTTGCCGAACATGTTCTGGTGGCCAAGGCCACAGTACTGGTTGCAGATGATGCGGTACTCCCCGGCCTCCTTGAAGGTGTAGCGCACGGTGGATACCTCCCCAGGGAGGACCTCCACGTTGATGTTGGTTCCCTCCACGTGGAAGCCGTGGATCACGTCGGGGCTGGTGATCTTGAAGATGATCTCCGCCCCCTTGGGGACTTCTATGGGGTTTGGCTGATATCCGAAGGCATAGGCCAAGGCATAGACCGTGTACTGGTTGGGGCCGGTCTGCACCACGGCCTGAGCGGGATCGGCCCAAGGGCCTTCGGTGCGGACCGTGGCTGGATTCACCCGCTCCAGCTTCCCTGCGGGGATCACCCCTGCGGTGTGGGTGGCCAGGGTGTAGGCGATGAGGGCGATAAAGACCACCAGCATGATCAAGGAGAAGGCCAACCACCCCTTCTCGTAGGCCAGGATTGCCTTGTGGGCCTTGTGCTCGTCCACCATACCCTACCCCCTAGCGAAGAAGACAGCGTATACCCCCAGCCAGAAGATCAGGATGGTGAGGGTAAGAACCACTATCACTCCTATGGCGCCCACCGGTTTTTCCTCCATACCCGTCCTCCCTTTACGGCAGCTGGCCGTATACGGCGCCTATGGTAGCCGAAGGCTGAGAAAAAGGTGAAGTACATTTGTCCCCGAAGGCAAAGGAAGCCCAGATGCCTTGACCAAGCGCCCGGATTAGGAAGCCAAGCGCCCATGCGTGGGGGGTTGCCGCAGGTTACGGGCTTCCCCCGTGACCCATGGGAGGGGTAGAAGGGCGAGATTTAAGGCCCCTCTAGGGACCCCCCGGGGTACCTAGAGGGGCAGTACCCCCCTCCCCTAAGCCGGCGGTGTTATGTGGTTCCCACCCTGGCCAGGACCAGGCGGCTTACCTCCTTCAGGGTCTCAAAGACCCCCTTCCCTTCGGTGGCCACGGCTTCAAAGACGGGGAAACGCCCCTCGGGGTCCACCACGGCCTGGACCATCTCCACGGGCAGGGCCTCCGGCAGGTCCCGCTTGTTCACCTGGAGCACCACCGGGAGGTCCTCCACCTTGAGGCCGTATTCCGCCAGGTTCTCCCGCATGTTGCGCATGCTCTCCGCGTTGGCCCGAAGCCGGTTGGGCGCGGAGTCCGCCACAAAGACGATGCCGTCCACGCCCCTCAGGATCAGCTTGCGGCTGGCGTTGTAGAAGACCTGCCCCGGGACGGTGTAGAGGTGGAAGCGGGTTTTGAAACCCTTCACCTCGCCCAGGTCCAGGGGAAGAAAGTCAAAGAACAGGGTGCGCTCGTCCTCGGTGGCCAGGGAAACCATCTCCCCCTTGCGGCCCTCGGGGATCTTGCTGTAAATCCATTTCAAGTTGGTGGTTTTTCCGGAAAGCCCCGGACCGTAGTAGACGATCTTGAAGTTGATCTCGCGATTGGCAAAGTTGATGGTGCTCATGCTAGTTGCCCAAGAGCTCGTCCAAAAGGGCCTTGGCCTCCTCGCGGTACTGGGTGTCCAGGTTCAGCTTGGGCGGGTTGGCGAGGGCTTCTTCGGCAATGCGGGCTAGGGCTTCTGCGGCCCGCTTCCCGTGGAGCTTGACCTTGCCCAGGGGGGCGTTCTCGTCAAAGACCAGCACCAGGAGGGCCGCCTCGCCCGCCTCGTCCACATAAAGCCCCATGCGCTCCCCTTGGTGCACCACCTCTTGGAAGCGCGCTTCCCCTAGCAGCTTGGCCAAGGCCTGGGTGGCGGCGGCGTTGCCCGCCACCAAGGTGGCCAGGGAGTCCAAGGGGGGAGGCTTGGGGGCCCAGAGGGCCTCCTTGTGCGCCAGGACGAACCCCTTGCGGTCAATGAATAGGGCGTAGCGGGCCCCGGTTTCCTGGAGGGCCTCCTGGAGCACGTCCATGGCCCTTTGGTACAGGGCCCCGTAAAGGACCAAGGAGGGTTCCACCATAGTATGCTCAGTTTACCATGAGGTCCTTTTTGCAGGAGGCCAAGGGGCTTTTGGCGGAACTGGTGGCCCTGCCCACGGTGAGCGCGGAAGGGAAGGCCCTCGAGGCGGGGGCGGCCAAGGTGGCCGAGGTTTTGGAGGGGCTCGGGCTGAAAGCGGAGCTTCATCGCGGTTACGGGCCCCCGGTGGTCTACGCCGAGGGGGGCGAGGGGGAAGGGGCACTTTTGTTTTACAACCACTACGATGTTCAGCCCCCCGATCCCTTGGAGCTATGGGAAAGCGAGCCCTTTCGTCTGGAGGAGCGCAACGGGGCCTGGTATGGCCGCGGCACCCACGACGACAAGGGGGAGCTGGTGGCCAGGATCATGGCCTTGCGCCTGTTCCGGGAAAAGCACGGCTTCCTGCCCCGGGTGAAGTTCGTGGTGGAGGGGGAGGAGGAGGTGGGAAGCCCTCACCTGGCGGACTACCTAAGGGACAAGGAGGACCTCCTAAGGTCCGAGGCCGTGGTCTGGGAGGCGGGGGGAGTGGACGCCAAGGGCCGGCCTTACCTCTATGCGGGGCTTAAGGGCATCGTGGCCCTGGAGCTCAGGGTGCGCACCGCGGGGTTTGACCTCCACTCCTCCTATGGGGCGGTGGTGGAAAACCCCATCTACCGCTTGAGCCGGGCCCTGGCCAGCCTGCGGGATGAGGAAGGGAGGGTCCTTATCCCCGGGTTTTACGACCGGGTCCGGCCCCTCACCCCCAAGGAGATGGAGGTGCTGGCGGAGATCCCCGACGAATCGGAGGCCTTAAGGGAGGCCTTTGGTGTGCGGGACTTCCTGGGCGGGGCCAGGGACGAGGAGTTTAACCAGCGCCTCTACGCGGAGCCCTGCGTGAACTTCAACGGGTTTCACTCGGGGTACGGTGGGCCGGGCTCCAAGACGGTGTTGCCGGCGGAGGCCTTCGCCAAACTGGATTTCCGCCTGGTCCCCGACCAGGACCCGGAGGAGATCCCCATCCTCTTGCGGCGGCACCTCGAGGCCCAGGGGTTTCACGACGTGGAGGTGGTGGTCCTGGAAAAGGGGGAGCATCCCGCGCGCTCGGACCTTGCCCATCCCTTCCTGGACCTGGTGCGGAAGGCCCTGGAAGAGGCCTTTGGGACCAAGCCCGTTCTCTACCCCAACATGGCGGGGTCGGGCCCCATGTACCCCTTCCTCCACCACCTGAAGGCCCCGGCGGTGGGCCTGGGGGTGGGGTACCCAGGGAGCCGGGTGCACAGCCCCAACGAGCACATCCGTATCCAGGACTTTGAGCGCGGGACCCTGGCCCTCCTGCGGCTTTTGGAGCTCCACTTCCTGGGCCGCTAGGCGCCGGGGTCTGCTAGGCTCTATGGGGTATGCGCCTGGTCTTTGGTGAGCGCGATACCCCTTACCAGGAGGCCCGGGTGGTGGTCCTGCCCGTGCCCTACGACCTTTCCCTGTCCTTCCTGCCGGGGGCGAGGCTTGGCCCTGAGGCCATCTTGCTGGCTAGCCGGGAGCTGGAGCCTTTTCTCCTGGAGCTCATGGTGGCCCCGGAGGAGGTGGGGATCCATGCCGCGGAGCCCGTGCCCTGGGTGGCGGGAAGCGCGGAGGCCAGCCACGCCCTGATCCGGGAAGCGGCCCTTGAGCACCTGCGGGCGGGCAAGTTCGTGGTTTCCCTGGGGGGGGACCACTCCATCACCCATCCCCTGGTCCAGGCCCACCGCGAGGCGCTGGGGGAGTTTTCCATCCTGCACATCGATGCCCACGCGGACCTTTACCCGGAGTGGCAAGGCTCGGTCTACTCCCACGCATCCCCCTTCCACCGGCTCCTAGAGGAGGGCTTTCCCCTGGTGCAGGTGGGCATCCGGGCCATGGACAGGGAGTCCTTGGCCCTGGCCCGGGAGCGGGGGGTGGGGCTTTTCCCCGCCCACCGGCTTCACCGGGAGGGGCTACCCCTGGGGGAGATCCTGGGGGCCCTAGGGGAGCGGGTCTACATCAGTTTGGATTTTGATGCCCTGGACCCTTCCCTCATGCCCAGCGTGGGCACCCCCCTCCCCGGGGGCCTCACCTACCGCCAGGTGGTGGACCTCCTGGGGGCGGTGTTCCGGGAGAAGGAGGTGGTGGGGATGGACTTCGTGGAGCTTTCGCCCAATGGGCAGTTCCATGCGGAGATGACCGCGGCCCAGCTGGTCTACCACGCCATCGGCCTAAAGGGCCTCCAGGCGGGCTGGCTCGAGGCGGCCACCCCCTAAACCACATTCCTCGGCTTCCTGCCCCCTTAGCGTGGGGCCATGGTCCGCTGGGTTCTTTGCCTGGGGCTCCTCCTCCACGGGTGGGTGCGGGCCGAGCCCCTTACCCTTCCCGACCTTTGGCAGAGGTCGTACGGGGAGGGGGGGTTCCGCGTGGAACGGGTTTTGGGGGAGGGGCCTTCCTTCACCCGCCTTCAGTTCTCCCACCTTTCCGATGGCCTTCGGGTCCATGGGTTTGCCAACCTGCCCAAGGGCAAGGGCCCCTTTCCCGTGGTGGTGGTCCTCCATGGCTACGTGGAGCCGAGCCGCTACCGCCTCCTGGCCTATACCACCCCTTATGCGGACTTCTTCGCCAGGGAAGGGTACCTGGTCCTGCACCCCAACTATCGGGGCCATCCCCCCTCGGAGGGGCGGCCCGCCGGGGGCCTGCGCCACGCGTATGCGGTGGACGTGCTCAACTTGCTGGCCGAGGTGCGCAAGGGTGCCCTGCCCCAAGCGGATGGGAGGCGCATCGCCCTCTTCGGCCACTCCATGGGCGGGGGGATCGCCCAGGTGGTGGCCTTGGTGGATCCCCGCCTGAAGGGGGTGGTGCTCCAGGGCAGCATGAGCGGGGACGAGAGGCGGAACCTGGAGCGGATCCATCGCTGGTCGGGGGGCGCTCGAGGCCTTGAGCTTTGGGCCTTGCCCGCAAAAACCCTGGCGGAGGCTTCCGCCTGGACCTACCTGGAGAGGGTCGCTGTGCCCTTCAGCGTCCACCACGGCACCCAGGATGCCCAGGTGCCCCCGGAGTGGTCGTGGGAGCTTTGCCGAAGGCTTAAGGCCTTGGGGAAGCCGGTGGAGTGCTTCCGTTACCCTGCGGGCCACCTTTTCCGCGGGGAGGCGGACCGGGTCTTCCGCCAAAGGGTCCTGGACTTTTTCGGGCGGGTCTTGCGCTAACTTGGAGCCATGAGCCTGGTGTTGGCCCACCTCGAGGCCCTCTTCTTGGCCTTGGCCTTCGGCAGCCTGGTCTTGGGGATCCTCGCCCGGCTTGTGGGGGTGCGGAGGGTTTGGCCCTTCCTCCTCGTGGCCGGGGTTTTCCTGGCCTTGGCCCTCTGGGCTGGGTTAGAATAGGCCCTTGTGGCTAAGCACGTGGTTTCCGTCTCCCTGGGAGGAAGCCGCCGGGACTCCAGGGTCCAGGTGGAGCTTCTGGGGGAAGAGGTGGTTTTGGAAAGGCGGGGCACGGATGGCGACTTCAGGAAGGCCCTTGCCCTCATCGCCGAGTTGGATGGCCGGGTGGACGCCATCGGCCTTGGGGGCATCGACCTCTACCTCTGGGCAGGGGGACGGCGCTACACCATCCGGGACGCCAAAGGGCTCAAGGAGGCTGCCCGTAAGACCCCGGTGGTGGACGGCTCGGGCCTAAAGCACACCTTGGAGCGCCGGGCGGTGGCCCAACTGGCGGGGCTGATAGACTGGAAAAAAACCAAGGTGTTGCTGCCCTCCGCCGTGGATCGCTTCGGCTTGGCCGAGGCCCTGCACGAGGCTGGAGCCCGGGTTCTTTACGGGGATTTCATCTTTGCCCTGGGGTTGCCCATACCCCTCTACTCCCTCTCCTTCTTGCAGAAGCTGGCCTTTGTGCTCCTTCCCCTCCTCACCCAGCTTCCCTTCCAGCTCCTTTACCCCACGGGGGAAAAACAGGAGAAGCGGGTGGTGGACTGGCGGAGCCGCTACTACCTCTGGGCGGATGTGGTGGCGGGGGACTGGCACTACCTCAAGCGCCACATGCCCGACGACATGCGGGGAAAGACGGTGCTCACCAACACCACCACGGCGGAGGACGTGGCCTTTCTTAGGGAACGGGGGGTAAGGCGCCTCATCACCACCACCCCCCGCCTCCAGGGGCGGAGCTTTGGCACCAACGTCATGGAGGCCCTTTTGGTGGCCTTGGCCGGGCGGGAGCTTGGGGAGGAGGAGTATCTTCGGTATATTGACCTCTTAGGGCTTGAGCCCCAGGTCTTGGACCTACAGGAGGAAGCATGATCAGCGTGACCGATCTACGGCCCGGCACCAAGGTCAAGATGGAAGGCGGCTTGTGGGAGTGCGTGGAGTACCAGCACCAGAAGATCGGCCGTGGCGGGGCCAAGGTGGTGGCCAAGTTCAAGAACTTGGAAACGGGGGCCACCATTGAGCGCACCTTCAACTCCGGGGAGAAGCTGGAGGACATCTACGTGGAGACCCGGGAGCTCCAGTACCTGTACCAGGAGGGGGACGACCTGGTCTTCATGGACCTCGAGACCTACGAGCAGTTCCACCTGCCCAAGGACCAGGTGGAGGCGGCGCGGTTTCTCAAGGAGGGGATGACCGTCCTGGGGGACATGTACGAGGGGCGCCCCCTGAAGATCACCCCCCCCACCGTGGTGGAGCTCAAGGTGGTGGACACGCCCCCGGGGGTGCGGGGGGACACGGTTTCCGGCGGGAGCAAACCCGCCACCCTGGAGACCGGAGCGGTGGTCCAGGTGCCCCTGTTTGTGGAGCCCGGCGAGGTCATCAAGGTGGACACCCGCACGGGCCAGTACGTGGGCCGCGCCTGAGGCTTTTGGGCGGGAGGGCCCGGGTTCACCCCCGGGCTTTTCTTTTACTGGGTCCAAGGGCACGGGTGGCCCTTGGTTAGGGTAAGCTTGATGCCGCGAGGTGCACCCATGACGCCCAAGGAGCTGAAGCAGATCCTGCAGGCCCTGGTGGAGCACGGGGTGAGCGAGCTCACCCTGGAGACCCCGGACTACAAGCTCACCGTACGCCGAGGGGGCGAGGTGCAGGTGGTGGCCTTGCCGCAAGGGATAACCGCCCCTTCCGCCTCCACCCCGCCTCCCTTGCCCACGCCCGCCACTTCGGGCGTGCCGGTTCCTGCGGCTCCGGCCCCGGAGGCTTCCCTCGAGGCCCCCGAGGCGAAGGAGGCCAAGGGGGCAGAGGAGGGGTGCCCGGGTTGCGTGGAGGTGAGGGCCCCCATCGTGGGTACCTTCTACCGGGCCCCGGCCCCCGACGCCCCCCCTTACGTGAAGGAAGGGGACCGGGTGGAGAAGGGCCAGGTGCTCTGCATCATCGAGGCCATGAAGCTCATGAACGAGATTGAGTCGGAGGTTTCGGGCATCGTTAAGAAGATCTTGGTGAAAAATGGAGAGCCCGTGGAGTACGGGCAGCCCCTTTTCCTGATCCAGCCGCTATGAAAAAGGTTCTGATCGCCAACCGAGGGGAGATCGCCCTGAGGATTATCCGGGCCGCCAAGGAGTTGGGGATCAAGACCGTGGTGGCCCACTCCACCGCCGACGAGAAGAGCCTGCCGGTGCTCTTGGCCGACGAGGCCATCTGCATCGGCCCGCCCCCCTCGGGGCAGAGCTACCTGAACATCCCCAACCTGCTTTCCGCGGCCATCGTGACCGGGGCCGACGCCATCCACCCCGGGTACGGCTTCCTGGCGGAAAACGCCACCTTTGCCGAGATGTGCCGGGACCACGGCATCACCTTCATCGGCCCCACCCCGGAGAACATGCGGGCCCTGGGGGACAAGGCCACCGCCAGGAAGGTGGCGCGGGAGGCTGGGGTGCCCACGGTTCCGGGGACGGATGAGCTTGAGAGCGTGGAGGAGGCCAAGCGCGCCGCCCAGGAGATCGGCTACCCCGTGATCCTCAAGGCCTCCGCCGGGGGCGGGGGCAGGGGGATGCGCTTGGTGCACACCGAGGAGGAGCTGGAGAGGGCGGTCCAGCAGGCCCAGGAGGAGGCCCGGGCCGCCTTTGGCAACCCCGCCGTCTATCTGGAGAAGTACATTGAGGAGCCCAAGCACATCGAGATCCAGGTCCTGGGGGATGGGGAGAACGTCATCCACCTTTGGGAGAGGGACTGCTCCATCCAGCGCCGGCACCAGAAGCTCTTGGAGGAGGCCCCCAGCACCCTGCCCTTGGAGACCCGGAAGGCCATCGCCGAGGCGGCTGCCCGGCTCGCTCGGCACGTGGGGTATGTCTCCGCGGGCACCCTGGAGTTTCTGGTGGATAAGGAGGGGAATTTTTACTTCATTGAGATGAACACCCGCATCCAGGTGGAGCACCCCGTGACCGAGATGATCACGGGGATTGACCTGGTCCAGGCCCAGTTCCGCATCGCCATGGGGGAGAAGCTCTGGCTCCGGCAGGAGGAGGTGGAGGTCCGGGGGCATGCCCTCGAGGTGCGGGTCAACGCCGAGGACCCGGAGAAGGGCTTTAGGCCCTCCATCGGCAAGGTGGAAACCCTCCTTTTCCCCGGGGGGCCGGGGATCCGGGTGGACAGCCACCTCTATGCGGGGTACCAGATCCCGCCCCACTACGACAGCTTGATCGCCAAGATCATCGCCTGGGCCCCCACCCGGGAGGAGGCCATCAAGCGCATGGAAAGGGCCCTTTCCGAGACGGTCATCGAGGGGCCCGGCCTCAAGACCACCATCCCCTTCCACCAAAGGGTGCTGCAAAACGCCTTCTTCCGCCGGGGGGCGGTCTACACCAACTTCGTGGCCCGGCGGATGGAGATGTAGACTGGGCGTGTGATGGTGGAGTACGAGATCAGCGACCATGCCCTCGAGGGGCTGGTGGCCCATGCCCTTTCCGAGGTCCAGGGGGTGCGGCTTCTGGAAACCACCCCCCGCTCCCTGGGGGAGGTTTTCCGGCGGATGAAGCCCATCAAGGTGGAGCGCACCCCCGAGGGGTTCACCGTGGACCTGGTCCTTTCCGTGGACTACGGGGTTCCCATCCCCGAGGTGGCCCAGGCGGTGCAGAAGGCCGTGAGGGAGGCCCTTTACCTGGCCACGGGGGAGAAGGTGTTGGCGGTCAACCTCACCGTGGCCCAGGTGGAGTACCGGAAGGAGGCCCATGCTTAGGCGAGCCCGGGAGCTGGCCATGCGGGCCCTGTTTGCCCACACCCAGGGGGGGGTGGACCTGGAGGAGGCCTTCCGTCACGCCTTGGAGGAGATGGGGGGGGAGGAGGACGCCTACGGCGATCCCCTGGACCAGGAAGGGGTGGCCTTTGCCCGGAGGCTCTTGGAGGGGTACAAGGCCCATGCGGAGGAGGTGGACCGGGTGCTGCGGGAAACCGTGGAGGGATGGGATTTCGCCCAGATGTCCAAAACCGACCTCACGGTCTTGCGCCTGGCCACCTACGAGATGCTCTACGAGCCCACCCCCTTCGCCCCCCTGATCGAGGTGGCGGTGAAGATCGCCAACCGCTACGGGGGGGAGCACTCCGGGGCTTTTGTCAACGGGGTCCTTGGCCGCTTGTACCGGCGGATTAAGGGGGGCGAGCTGAAGGCGGTGCCCAAGGAGGACTGAGATGACCCTTGCCCGTATCCTTTCCGGCCACGAGGTGGCGCAGGCCGTGTACCAGGAGCTAAGGGAGACCCTTAGCTCCCTGCCCTTTGTGCCCTCCCTCCGGGTGATCCGCCTGGGGGATGACCCCGCCTCGGTTTCCTACGTGCGCCTGAAGGACAAAAGGGCCCGGGAGCTGGGCCTTTTGAGCCAGGTGGAGGTGTACCCGGCGGATACCCCCGAGGAGGCCCTTTTAGAGCGGATCGCCACCCTGAACCAGGATCCCGAGGTGGACGGTATCCTGGTCCAGCTTCCCTTGCCCGCCCACATCCGCACGGATCGGGTTTTGGAGGCCATCTCTCCCCTCAAGGATGTGGACGGCTTCCACCCCATCAACGTGGGCAAGCTTTGGAGCGGGGGCGAGGGGCTTTTCCCCTGCACCCCCTTGGGCATCGTGCGCCTCCTAAAGCACCACGGGGTGGAGCTAAGGGGCAAGGAGGTGGTGGTCCTGGGCCGGTCCAACATCGTCGGCAAGCCCCTGGCCGGCCTCCTCCTGCGGGAGGACGCCACCGTGACCGTGGCCCATTCCCGCACCCGGAACCTTCCGGAGGTAACCCGGCGGGCAGAGGTGCTGGTGGTGGCGGTGGGGAAGCCCCACCTGGTGCGCAGGGAGTGGGTGCGGCCGGGGGCCATCGTGGTGGACGTGGGGGTGAACCGGGTGGACGACAAGCTCCTTGGCGATGTGCACCCCGAGGTGGCCGAGGTGGCCTCCGCCCTCACCCCGGTCCCCGGGGGTGTGGGGCCCATGACCGTGGCCATGCTGATGGCCAACACCGTGAAGGCGGCTTTGCTCAGGCGGCATGGAGCTCCTCGCTAACCAGGTCTTTTGGACGGCGATCCTGGCCAACCTTCTGGCCCAGACCCTGAAGCTTTTCCTCTATTACCTGCTGGAGGGCCGGTTTCAGTGGGAACGCTTCTTGGAAACCGGGGGGATGCCCAGCTCCCACTCCGCCACCGTGAGCGCCTTGGCCATGGGGGTGGGCTTCCGGGAGGGCTTTGGTAGCACCCTGTTCGCCGTGGCCGCCGTCCTTGCCCTCATCGTCATGTACGACGCCACGGGGATCCGCCGGGCGGCGGGGCTTCATGCCCAGCTCCTCAACCAGTTGGTTCAGGAACTGCAGCAGGTTTTGCAGAAGGGTCCCGCCCCGGAGCCTTTGAAGGAGCTTTTGGGCCACACGTACCTCGAGGTCCTGGTGGGGGCCCTTCTGGGCGCCTTGGTGGCCTTCCTCAGCTTTCACCTTTTCCCGGCGGCGTAGAAGGCCAGGGTTTGCCCCAAAAGGAAGACCAGGAGCCCCAGCACCGGGGAGAGGAAGAAGACGAAAACGCTCACGAAGAGCACCAGCGCCAGGGGCAGGAGGGGCTTTTTGAAACGGTGGAAGACCCAGAGGTTCAAAAGGCCGAAGAAGAGGAGGAGGCCAAGGGCCATGGTTTCCATGGGGCACCATTGTAAGCCCTTGCCAGGTGGGCGCCATGGGGTAAACTTTTACTGAGTATAAGGAGGTTGGACCCATGCTTACGCTACCGGAGAAAATCCTCTTTATCCTGCTCCTGGCGGGCAGCCTTTACTATGCCTATACCGGCTTTCGCCGGGTGTATCTGGCCATCCGCCGGGGGCGTCCTGAGGACCGGTTTGACCGCCTGCCCGAGCGTGTGGGGAGGGCCATCTGGCTAACCCTTACCCAGCGGACGGTCTTCAAGAGGCGGCCCTTGGTTTCCCTCCTCCACGCCTTTGTCTTTTACGGGTTCGTGTACTACCTCCTGGTCAACCTGGTGGACCTCTTGGAGGGGTACTTCCCCCTGCACACCCAAGGAGGGGTCTGGAACGCCTATAACCTCGTAGCCGACCTCCTCACCGCGGCCATCCTGGTGGGCATCCTGGGCCTGATGCTCCGCCGCTACCTGCTGGCCCCGCACGACTTCACCTGGAACCCCAAGGTGCCTCTCCACGAGCGGGTGCGCCAGGGCATCCCCAGGGACTCGGCCATCGTGGGGGCCTTCATCACCTTCCACGTGGGAAGCCGCCTCCTCTCCAAGGCGGCAGGCCTGGCCCAGGGGGAGCCCGATCCCTTCCAACCGGTGGCCAGTCTCCTGGCGGGCCTCCTTTCCGGGCTTGCCCCCTCCAGCCTGGTGGTCTTGGAGCACGTCTTCTGGTGGGGCGCCCTGGGCTCCATCCTGCTCTTCCTTCCCTACTTCCCCCGTTCCAAGCACATCCACCTGATGATGGGCCCCATCAACCTGGCCTTCCGCCAGGAAAAGCCCGGGGCCCTCGAGCCCCTGGACTTTGAGAAGGAGGAGAAGTTCGGGGCGGAGAAGCTGGAGGACCTTTCCTGGAAACGGCTCTTGGACGCCTACGCCTGCATCATGTGCAACCGGTGTCAGGAGGCCTGCCCTGCCTACACCACGGGCAAGGCCCTTTCCCCGGCGGCCATCGTCATTTCCGAACGCTACGAGCTGAACGAGATTCTCTCCGCATTCGCCCACGGGCAGGAGAGCCCCAGGCCCCTCATGGACTTCGCCCTGAACGAGGAGGCCCTTTGGGCCTGCACCACCTGCATGGCCTGCGTGGAGGTCTGCCCGGTGGGCAACGAGCCCATGCTTCACGTCCTGGATGTGCGCCGGGCCAAGGTGCTCATGGAGGGCGCCTTCCCCCAGGAGCTTAACAACGCCTTCCGCGGCATGGAGCGCTCCGGCAATCCCTGGGGCATCGGCCAGGACAAGCGCCTGGACTGGGCCGAGGGGCTTAACGTGCCCACCGTGGAGGAAAAGCCCCACCCCGAGGTCCTCTACTGGGTGGGGTGTGCGGCCAGCTACGACCCCAGGGCCCAGAAGATCGCAAGGAGCATGGTGGAGATCCTGAACGCCGCCGGGGTGGACTGGGCGGTTTTGGGCCGAAGGGAGAAGTGCACCGGGGACGCGGCCAGGAGGGCAGGGAACGAGTACCTCTTCTTCCAGCTGGCCACGGAGAACGTGGAAACCCTAAACCAGGTGGCCCCCAAGACCATCGTGACCACCTGTCCCCACTGCTTCCACACCATCGGCAACGAGTACAAGGCCTTTGGCGGGGAGTACCGGGTGGTGCACCATTCGGAGTTCATCGCCGAGCTTCTGCAAAGCGGCAAGCTCCAGGTGTCCGAAAAGACCAGGCAGGTGGTCTTCCACGACCCCTGCTACCTGGGCCGGCACAACGGGGTGTACGACCCTCCCAGGGACGTGCTTAAGGAGGTGGGTTTCCAGCTGGTGGAACCGCCCAGGAACCGGGAAGGGAGCTTCTGCTGCGGGGCGGGTGGGGCCCAGTTCTGGAAGGAGGAGGAACCCGGGGCCATGCGGGTTTCCGAGAACCGCTACCGGGAACTCAAGGGCACCGGGGCCGAGGTCATCGCCACCGGGTGCCCCTTCTGCATGGCCATGATGAACGTGGAGGTGGCCCAGGACGAGAGGCCCCCGGAGGTTTTGGACATCGCCGAGCTGGTGGCCCGGGGCCTTAGGGCTTAGGTCCCCCGTGGGGGCTTGGGCTTCTGGTAAACGGCGAAGACCCGGTAGGCCCCCATCCACCCCTCCCCGAAGGCCCTTAGGGCCAGGCCTGGGGGAGGGGTGAGGAGTTCATAGGGTTCCCAGTAGAAGGGGCTATGGGGGCGGCCCCGGCGGATGGCTTCCCGGCGGCTAAAGCCCTCCACCAGGACCAGCCCTCCCGGAGCCACCAGGGGAGGGAGGGCCTTAAGGAGAGGGCGGTTCACGTAATAGCTCATGAGGACGGCGGCGAAGGGGCCCTTGGGCAGGTGGGCCAGGGCCTGGGGAGCCTCGAGGTCCAGCCCCACGGGGGTCAGGCCGCTCCTGCCCCTAAGCCTTCGCAGGGCCTCGAGGCTCCTTTCCACCAGGACCACGGGGTGGCCCCTTTGCAGGAAGTAGTGGGCGTTCCGTCCCAGGCCCCCCGCCAGGTCCAGCACGGGCCCAGGGGGGACGAGGGGCCCGTAGGCCCGCACCGTGAAGGCGGGAGACCGCTCCCCTTCGCTTTCCCGGTAGAAGGCGTCCCAATCCCTAGGCATGTTTCCGGAGGGCCAGAAGGCTTCCCCCCAGGAGGATGAGGAGGGTTACGCCCCAGAAGAGCGGCTTGGGCATGTGCCAGGCCAGGTCCGGACGGTGCAATAGCTCGGCCAAGGTGGCCTTTCCCTCCAGGAGGAGCTTAACCCCCGCCCAGCCCACCAAAGCGTAGGCCACCTTCTCCAGGCCCGGGTACCGTTCCATCACCGTGACCACATAGCTGGCGGCCAGGCGGATGAAGAGGATGCCCAGGGCCACGCCCACGAAGACCAGGAGGAGTTCTCTGGAGAAGGCCACCACCGCCAGGATGGAGTCCACGGCAAAGGCCAGGTCCACCAGGTTGATGAGGAGCACCACCCGCCAGAACTCCCGGGCGGTGGCCTCGGGCAAGGGCCTGGCCTCCGGGTGGTCCCGGAAGTGCTGCACCATGAGGTAGAGGAGGTAAAGCCCCCCCAACACCTGCACCCACCATAGCCGGATCAGGTACACGGCGAAGAGAAGGGCGAGGCCCCGCAGGAGGTAGGCCCCCAGGACCCCGTAGAAGAGGGCCTTGCGGCGCAGGTGGGCAGGCAGGGGTTTGACCATCACCGCCAGGACCAGGGCGTTGTCCCCGGAGAGGAGGGCCTCGAGGGCCGCCACGGAAAGGAGCACCAAAAGGGTTTCCGGATTCATGCTTCCCCCAGGAGGTAGCGAAGCCCCGGGGCCAGGGCTTGCTTCCACGTGACCCAGTTGTGCCCCGAGGCCCTTTCCCGGTAGGCGTGGGGCACCTTGCGGTCCGCCAGGAGGGCGGCGAAGCGGCGGGCTGGGGCCAGGAGCCACTCCAAAAGCCCCACCTCCAGGTAGATGCGGGGCAGGTCCTGGGCGTGGGCGTACTGCTCCAAAAGCCACTCCCGGTCCCGGTAGGCGTCCGTGCCCCCTGGGTGGGCCTTTAGGGCCGGGGAGAGGGCGAGGACCTTTGGGAAGCGGTCCGGGTGGCGCAAGGCCTGCCACAAGGAGAAAAGCCCCCCCAGGGAGGCCCCCACCAGGAGGATCTCCCCCAAAGGGCCCCGGAGGCGCTCCACCTCCCCCAGGACCCGGTGAAACTCCTCTTCGTAGCTTTCCGAAAAGCGGTACTCCTGGTTCCGGTCTATGGGTTCCACAAAGACCAGGCGCACCGGGGGGATCTCGCCCGCCTCCACCAGGGCTTGGGCCACCTTGTGCAGGCCCGCGGTGCGGTAGAAGGCCACCCCGTCCTGGGCCACCAGGGTGGCCTTGGGGTTTGCCCCGGCTTCCGCCACGTAGTAGCGCCGTTGCCCCAGGCGGTGGCGCTCCACTTTGGGCTCCTCCCGGGGCTCGGGGGGCGCTTCCAACCGGTGCCCGGGAAGCCGGACGGCCCGGGGGTAGGTCCACCAGGGGTTGTCCGCCCGCTCCGGGTTTTCGGGGTCGGGGAAGGGCCTACCCAGCTCGTCCAGGAAGGCGTATTCCACGTAAGCCCCCTCCGGGAACTCCAGGGTGACGGGGCCGGTGAGGGGGATGGGGTTCCTTTCCCAGTCGGTGAAGTCCCCCACCAACGCCTTGGCCCGGGGAGGGGGAAAGAAGGTGACGGTGCGCTTAGAAACCCGTACCACGGGAATACTCTACCTGGGACGAGGAGGGACCTAGGCGCCCCGGCGGTGGCTTGCGCCGCGGCGGGGGGCTTGGGCATCGCCGGCCCCTAGAGCTTCTCCAGCCCCGGGTAGAGGAGGAGGAGCTCCTCTTCCGTTAGGGCCTCGCCTTCCCTTTCTGGGGTCCAGGAGAGGTACGCCCCCAGGAGGGTGTAGGGGCTGGAGCCAGCCAGGTCCATGAGGGCCTCCCGGGCCCGGGACCGGGTCAGGGGGGAGCGGGGGGGAAGGAGCCTGCGGTCGGCCAGAAGGAGGCTTACCACCAGGTAGCGTCCCCCGGGCTCCACCTGGGCCTGGTACCCCTCGGTCACCTCCTTTTTCCCCTCAAAGTGGCGGAAGGTTTCCTGGTACTTGCTCCTTTCCTCCAGCATCCAGGCGTCAAACCGGGCCAGGGCCTCCTCCTCGGAGCCCCCCGCCACCTGGTAGTCGCCAAAGCGCCAGGCGGGCTCCTCCCGGAGGAGGAGAAGCGCCGCCTCGTCCACCAGGTCCGCCAGGCCCTTGGCGGAGGTGGTCTCCGCCCCCTCGGCCAGGTGGCGGAGGGCCCGTTGCACCTGGGGGCGGGCCAGGAGGGCCAGGCGTAACCTGGCCACGCTGGCGGTGGGGCCCCTTTGCCCGGGGCTTCCCGCTTGGCGGAGGCCCTGCACCATGTAGGCGGCCACCAGGACCAGGCCGAGGAAGGCCAAAAGGGGTACAATGCCCAGGCTTCCCCCACCCCCTCCGGGGTAGACCACCACCGGGCCCGGGTAGGAGGGGTACGCGGGTGCCGGGGCGGGGAAGACGGGGGCTGGGCCAGGGCTCATGGGGGGTGGGCTTGGGACGTAGGGGCGTCCACCCACCCCACCCCCGCTTTTCTGGGCAAAGGCCAGGGCCAGCGCCAGGAGAAGGGCCCAGAGAAAGGGGCGCATGGCTTTAAGCTTACGCCAGGGAGGGGGGCTTTGTGCTAAAGCTCAAGATGCAGTAAACTTGACATAGGTAAGCTTAGGCTATGGACGAGATCAAGGAAAGGAGGGAAACCATGCTGCCAGAAACCCTGCCCGTCTGCCCGGTGAGGGGCTCCGTCATCTACCCCACCATGGTGATGCCCATCGATGCCGGCCGGCCCATCTCCATCCGGGCCATCGACCAGGCCTTGGCCCGGGAACGGGTGCTCCTCATCGTGAGCCAGAAGGATAAGGAGGTGGAAAACCCCAGACCTTCCGACCTCTACGAGGTGGGCACCGCCTGCAACATCCTGAAGATGCGCAAGAACCCGGACGGCTCCGTCCAGGTGTTGGTGCAGGCCTTCGCCCGGGTGCGGGTGCGGGAATGGCTGGACCTGGGGGACCACCTCGAGGCCAAGGGGGAGGTCCTCTCCGATGAGCCCGCTGACCCCACCTTGGTCAAGGCCCTGGTGCGGGAGGTGAAGGACAAGTTCCAGGCCCTTTTGAAGGAGGGCAAGTACCTGGCCCCCGAGGTGGCCCAGTTCGTCCTCAACCTGGAGGACCCGAGCCAGCTGGCCGATTACATCGCCTTCCACATGGACTTCCGCCTGGAGGATAAACAGCGGGTCTTGGAAACCGCCAACGTGGCGGAGCGGCTCAAGCGGGTATTGGTGCTCCTCGAGGCGGAGCTGGAGCTCATCGAAACGCAAAGGCGCATCCAGCAACAGGTCAAGGAGGAGATTGACCGCAACCAGCGGGAGTACTTCCTGCGGGAGCAGATGAAGGCCATCCAGCGCGAGCTCCATGGGGAGGAGGGCGCCGAGGAGGTGGAGGAGTTCCGCAAGCGGGTGGAGGAGCTGAACCTCCCCCCCGTGGTGCGCCAGGAGGTGGAGCGGGAGCTCAACCGCTTTGCCCGCATGCACCCCGACTCCGCCGAGGCCAGCGTCATCCGCACCTATCTGGACTGGATCGTGAACCTCCCCTGGAACACCCGCACCGAGGACAACCTGGACCTCTCCCGGGCCAAGGAGATCCTGGAAAGGGACCACTACGGCCTGGAGAAGGTCAAGGACCGGGTGCTGGAGTTTTTGGCGGTGCGCAAGCTGAAGGCGGAGAGGGCCAAACGCGGGGAGATCCCCGAGGAGGAGGTGAACAAGGGCCCCATCCTCCTCTTCGTGGGGCCCCCCGGGGTGGGCAAGACCTCCATCGCCAAGAGCATCGCCGAGGCCCTGGGCCGCAAGTACGTGCGCATCTCCTTGGGGGGCGTGCGGGACGAGTCCGACATCCGGGGCCACCGCCGCACCTACATCGGGGCCATGCCGGGTCGCATCATCCAGGGCCTGCGCCAGGCGGGCACCAAGAACCCCGTCTTCCTCCTGGACGAGGTGGACAAGCTGGGCATCTCCTACCAAGGGGACCCGGCGGCAGCCCTTCTAGAGGTTCTGGACCCCGCCCAGAACAAGGAGTTCGTGGACCACTACCTGGGGGTGCCCTTTGACCTTTCCGAGGTGATGTTCATCTGCACCGCCAACTTCCCCCAGAACATCCCCGCGCCCCTTTGGGACCGGATGGAGGCCATTGAGTTCACCAGCTACATCGAGCAGGAGAAGCTGGAGATCGCCAAGCGCTACCTCCTCCCCCGGCAGATGCGGGAGACCGGCCTCCTGGAGGGCCAGGTGGTGGTCACCGAGGCGGCCCTTATGCGCCTCATCACCCATTACACCCGCGAGGCCGGGGTGCGGCAGCTGGAAAGGGAGATCGGCTCCCTCCTGCGCAAGGCCGCCCGGCAGATCCTGGAGGAGGGGAAAAAGCGGGTGCGCATCACGGAAAGGGACCTGGAGCGTTACTTGGGCCCCCCCCGCTTCCTGCCGGAGACCGAGGCCCGGGAGCCCCAGGTGGGGGTGGCCACGGGGATGTACTACACCCCCGTGGGCGGGGACATCATGTTCGTGGAGGTCTCGGTGATGCCGGGCAAGGGCAACCTGATCCTCACCGGGCAGCTTGGGGATGTGATGAAGGAGTCCGCCCGGGCGGCGCTCTCCTATGCCAAGCGCAACGCCGAGCGCTTCGGCATCCCCTTGAAGCGCTTTGAGGAATCCGACATCCACATCCATGTGCCGGCGGGGGCCATCCCCAAGGAGGGCCCCAGCGCCGGGGTGGCCTTGGTGAGCGCCTTGGTGAGCGCCCTCACGGAGGTGCCCGTCCGCCACGACATCGCCATGACCGGGGAGATCACCCTCACGGGCAGGGTGCTTCCCATTGGCGGGGTGAAGGAGAAGGTGCTTGGGGCCAGGCGGGCCGGGATAAGGGAGGTGATCCTTCCCAAGCAAAACGAGGCCGATCTCGGGGATATCCCCAAGCCCCTGCGGCAGAACATGACCTTCCACTTCGTGGAGCATCTGGACCAGGTGCTGGACCTGGCCTTGGTGGGGGGGCTTAAGGCCCTGGAGGAACGGGCCCAGCGGCCTAAGGCCAAGGGGGTGAGGGGGCGGGCCAAGAAGGAGGTGGTGGCCCACGCCTAGGGGTTGGCCCCCATGGCGGGAACCCCGCCCGGGGAAGACCCCCGGGCGGTTTTTCCCTCCTTAAAGGGGGTTCCCCAGGGCCTTCTGGTACACCTCCAGGTAGGCCTGGGTGATCCTTTCAGGGTGGAAATAGGCCATGGCGTATTCCCGGGCCACCTTGCGCATCCTGGGGAGTGCGGGATGGGCCAGGAGGTCCAGCACCGCCTGGGCGAAGCCTTCCAGGTCCCCCAACTCTACCAGGCGCCCCACCTCGGGCCGCACCAGCTCAGGAACCCCGCCCACGGCGGTGGCCACCACGGGGACCCCGCTGGCCAGGGCCTCGAGGGCCGCCTGCCCGAAGGATTCCTCCTCCGAGGCCAAGAGAAAAAGGTCCGCGGCTCCCAGGACCTCCTCGGGGTGGGGCGTGGGGGGGTGGAAGCTGACCCAGCGCTCCACCCCCAGCTCCGCGGCCACCCGCCTCGCCTCCCCCTCCTCCGGGCCCTTGCCCAGGAGGAGAAGCCTGGCCTTTACCTTCCTCCGCACCTTGGCGAAGGCCCGCACGATGTCCGGCACCCTCTTGATGGGGCGGAAGTTGGAGGCGTGCACCAAAAGCCACTCCCCCTCGTCCGCATAAAGCCTCTTGCGCTCCGGCCTGGGGTAGAAGCGGTCCGGGTCCACGGCGTTGTGGATCACCACGGGGTTAACCCCAAAGGCCTTCTGGGCCTCCTGGGCCAGGGCCCGGCTGACCGCGGTGGTGGCCTTAGCCCTTTGCAGGGCCTTCCGGGTGGGGCCGTGGAAGGCGGGGTCCATCCCCAGGACCGACACGTCCGTGCCGTGAAGGGTGTGGACCAGGGGGAGTTCCTCCCCCAGGGCCAGGTAGGCGGCGGGGGCGTGGGGAATGGCGTAGTGGGTGTGGACCAGGTCCAGCCCTAGCCCCTTGGCCTCCCGTTCCAGCACCCCGGCCAGGGAAAGGGTGTAGAGGGGGCCGGGGAAGACGGGGTAAAAGGGGAGGTCCACGGGGATGTAGACCACGGGGCTGTCCTTGGGGAGGCGGAAGGGCCTTTCCGTGGCGAAAAGGTAGACCCGGTGGCCCATCTGGGCCAGGCGGTGGGCCAGCTCCGTGGCCACGATGCCGCTACCCCCGAGGCCGGGGTAGGCCACCAGGCCGAGCCTCAGCACCCGCACGCCCAAACCCGCGAAAGGGGAGAGGGCCAAACCCTTCCCAGACGCTTGCCCATGGGAGGGGCTCCTTCGTGTTCCCCGGTGGGTCGCAAGCCAAAGGTCATGCTCCCAGTTTAGCGTAGGGGCCAAGGAGCCCTCAGGGCCGCCAGCCCGAGGGGCTTGCGGGATAGGGGGGGTTGGCCCCGCGGGGGACCTCGAGGCGGAATAGCCGCGAGAGGAGGACCACACCCCCGGTGGTTTGGGCCTGGGTCAGGGCCTGGTGCAGGAGTTGGGATAGCTCCAGGAGGAACCGGTCTTGCCGCCCCTTGCTCACGGGAAGGGCCCCGAAGGTGAAGCAGGCGGGGTTCACCGCCGGGCAGTGGGGCTCCACCCTTAGCCTTCCCCCCAGGAAGTAGAGCCGCCAGGCCCCCAGGTCCACCCGGTACCCGGCCCGCAGATGCTCCCGGTACTGCTCCGAAAGCTTCCGCCAAAGCTCCTGGGCTTCCTTGCCGGAGGGGCTAAGGGTATACCGCCACTCCCGGGCCCCCGCCTGGGTCAGGGTTTGGCTCCGGGTAAGCCGCCAGTCCTGGGCCAGGGCTGGGGATAGGAGCCAAAGCCCCAAGAGGAGCATCCAGGGGAGGGTCTTTCCCATGGCTTCCATCTTGACATGGGGTGCCGGGGCTAGAGGTTTCTAAGGAGCTCCTCCCCTTCCTCCATGTAGGGGTCCCAAGGGATAAAGGTGTACCCTCCTCGAGACCTGGCGGGGTAATAGGGGAGGTCCAGGCGGAGGGGGGTGCGGACTTGGGGAAACTCCTGGATGAGGGCGGGAGGGGGCTTGGGATAGGTGTGGGGGCGCAACCTTTCCAAAAGAAGGCTTAGCCGGAACGCCCAAAGGGCCTTCCCATTTTTTCTCCTGGGCTGGGGACCCTCCATGGCCTTTTCCCTTTAGCCCCTCCGGACCTTCTTGTTGAGGAAGTCCAAGAGGAGGTACCGGCCGATGTTGCCGGGGTGGGTGAGGTAGGCCTTGCCCCGGGTGATCTGGGAAAGTTTCTTGACGAAGGCCAAAAGTTCCGGCTCCCGGGCCAGCATGAAGGTGTGGATGGGGATCCCTTCCTTACGGGCCAGGGTGGCCTCCTTGAGGGTTTCCGCCAGGATCAGGGGGTCCAGGCCCCAGGCGTTCTTGTAGATCTCCCCGCTGGGAAGGGTGAGGGCCGAGGGCTTGCCGTCGGTGATGAGGATGATCTGCCGCATCTCCCCGCCCATCTTCCTGAGGAGGGTCCTGGCCAGTTCCAAGCCCGCCTTGGTGTTGGTGTGGTAGGGGCCCACCTGGGCCAGGGGAAGCCTGGCCAGGGGGATCTCCTCGGCGGTGTCGTGGAAGAGGACGAAGCGCACCCGGTCCCCGGGGTACTGGGTGCGGATGAGGTGGGCCAGGGCCAGGGCCACCCGCTTGGCCGGGGTGAAGCGGTCCTCCCCGTAGAGGATCATGGAGTGGGAGCAGTCCAGGAGGACCACGGTGCTCATGCTGGCGGTGTACTCGGAGAGGTCGATGACCAGGTCCTCGGGGCTTAGGTTCTCCAGGCCCTTGGGCAAAGCCCGTTTGAGGGTCTCGGGGGCGTTGAGCTCCAGGGGGTCGCCCCACTTCCAGACCTTGGTCTCCCCGGTCTTCTCCACCCCGGGGGCGTGGTGGGGGTGGGGTGGAGGCCAGGGGCGTTGCGGCCCAGGGCCCCAAGAAGCTCCCTGAGGCTCTTCAGGCCCAAAAAGTCCGAGGCCTTTTCCGTGAGCTCGAAGCGGGCTTCGCCCGCCTCGCCCCTGTATCCCCCTTGGGGGGCGTTTGTGGGGTCCTCCCCGGGCAGGCGCAGGTAGCCCGCCTCCTGGAGCCTTTGCAGCATCCGCTGAAGGGCCTGGTGGAGGCGGGTTTCCTCCTTGCGCTCGGCGAAGCGGGCTTCCCGCATCCACTCCTCGGGCACCAGCTCGTTCTTGAGCAGGGCTTGTAGCAGGGCGTCGTAGAGGTCTTCCAGGGTGGGGGTGCGGTTCGGGTCCGGATCGTAGCGCTGGAAGGGGTCGGAAAACCCCGAGTCCAGAAGGAAATCCTCCAGGAGGGAGAGGATTTCCTCAGGGGAAAGGTTTTCCGGGCTCCCCTGGTAGCGGCTATAGCGGATGGCCTTCATCTGACATCCTCCCGAGAACCTTGCCCATGAGCTGGGCGTAGCCGCCAAGCCGGGCGAAGATGGCCTGGGCCAGGGCTTCGTTGTAGGTGTGCACCGTGAGGTTGCGGTCGTCGGCCATGGTTAGGGCCAGGCGTTCTAGAACTCGGCCCATACGATTCCCTCCCGTAGAACCCTTTCCCGGAAGGCAGGGTCGGCTTCCCCCAGGTCCACCAGATCCACCCGGCTGAGCACGGGCGCCTCCTCCAGGGCTTCCCTGAGGAGGGGAAGGAGCTCCCTTAGGGGTGCAGGGCCCAGGAGGGCCAGGTCCAGATCCGAGCCCCGACCGGCTTCTCCCCGGGCATGGGAGCCGTAGAGGATGAGCTTGACCCCTTTGCCCTGGAGGTGGGGCGCTAGGGCCGTGAGCACCGCCTCCCTGTCCCGTTCCAGGCTAGTTGCCATAGCTCCGGGTCCTTTCCGCTGCCTGGTAGCTCATCTCCCCCCGGGCCAGCTTCCGCCGCCCCACCAGCCCCTCCAAGATGAACTCCCCCGCCGAAAGGAGCACCTCGGGTTCCTGGCTGGGGGCCAGGCTCCGGGCCGCCTCCAGGAGGCCCGGCACCGCCTCCATGGCCTTCAGAGCCTCCTCCACGCTTCCCTCGGGCAAGGTGAGGAGGTTCCCTTCCTCAAAATGGCCCACAATGGGGTCGGTCCTAAGGCGGTAGCGGGGAAGGACCAGGCCAAAGGCCCGTTGCACCAGGTCCCGGGCCACCCTTTCTGCCCCCTGGAGCTCCCCTTCGTATTCCAGCTCCAGCTTCCCCGTGATGGCGGGGAGGCCTTCGTAGAGGTCCAAAGGCCGGGCCACGGGCTTCGTCCCTTGCAGGAGGGCTCTCCTTTCGGCACTGGCCGCCACCACCTCCAGGAGGCTGATGGCCAGGCGCTGGGAGACCCCGGCGGTCTGGTCCACCCGCCGGTCCTCCCGGGCGGCGAAGGCCACGGCTTCCACGGAAAGGCGGATCCACTCGGGGAGCACCACCTCCTCGGGCACGAAGGCCTCTTGGGCGCTGATCCTGAGGCCCTCCTCGAGGGTCCTGGGGTAATGGGTGCGGATCTCGCTCCCGATCCGGTCCTTTAGGGGCGTGACGATGCGGCCCCGGGCGGTGTAGTCCTGGGGGTTGGCGGTGAAGACCAGCCAGACGTCCAGGGGCAGGCGAAGGGGGTAGCCCCGGATCTGCACGTCCCCCTCCTCCAGGATGTTGAAGAGGGCCACCTGCACCTTGGGGGCCAGGTCCGCCAGCTCGTTCACGGCAAAGATGCCCCGGTTGGCCCGGGGAAGGAGGCCGAAATGGATGCTCTCCAGGTCCGCCATCCCCGTGCCCTTGCGGGCGGCCTTGATGGGGTCCATGTCCCCTAGGAGGTCGGCCACGGTGGTGTCGGGGGTGGCCAGCTTCTCCACGTACCGCTCCTCCCGGCTCACCCAGACGATGGGGGCGTCGTCCCCGGCTTCCTCCAGAAGCCGCTTGCCCTCCGGGGAGATGGGCTTGAGGGGGTTGTCCCTAAGCTCGGTGGCCAGGGCGGGGATCTCCTCGTCCAGGAGGTTCACCAAGCTCCGCAGGATGCGGCTTTTGGCCTGCCCGCGGGTGCCCAGGAGGATGAAGTTTTGCTTGGCCAGGATGGCCTGGACCAGGGCGGGGATGACGGTGTCCTCGTAGCCGTGGATGCCGGGGAAGAGCTTTTCGCCCTTGCGGAGCTTTTCCTTGAGGTTTCCCCGGGCCTCGTCCTTGACGGTGCGCTTGAGCTTTGCCAAGGGATAGACGTTGCGGAGTTCGCCTAGGGTTTTGGCCTTCACCCCTTCAGTTTAGGGCCAAGGAGGGGAAGGGGTTTGTGGCGGAGGGCGGCAAGGGGTTACCATGGGGGCGTGAACCGGGCGAGGGACTGGGAGGCGGAAGAGGCGGTGCGGCTGGCGGAAAGGGTGCTGGGCTTTGTGGAGGATTCCTTATGACTCGGATTTTTTCCTTTGACCCCCACGTGCGCCGCGCGGAGGTGGAGCGGGCGGGGGCTTTTTTGGGAAAACGGCCCGAGGTTTTGGCGGTGGTGCTCTTCGGCTCTCTGGCCTGGGCCCGGTTGAGAAGCTTGGCTTCTTAGTCATCCCCCCCTAACGGCTTTCTCATGGCCACGCGGTAAGGTGCCCCTTGTGGAGATCCACGGCACCACCATTCTGGCCGTGCGCAAGGACGGGGTTACCGCCTTGGCCGGGGATGGCCAGGTCACCTTCGGCCAGACCGTGCTCAAGCGAGGGGCGGTGAAGGTAAGGCGCCTCGAGGTGGGGGAAGGCATTCTGGTGGGCTTCGCCGGGGGGGTGGCCGATGCCTTAAGCCTCTTGGAGCGCTTTGAGGAAAAGCTCAAGGAGGCCAGGGGCAACCTCCTAAAGGGCGCGGTGGAGACCGCTAAGCTTTGGCGCACCGACCGGGTGCTCCGCCACCTCCAGGCCATGATCATCGCCGCCGACCGGGAGGCCATGGTGCTGCTATCCGGAAGCGGGGAGGTGATCACCCCTGAGGAACCCCTTTTGGCGGTGGGGTCTGGGGGTCCCTATGCCCTGGCTGCCGCCAAGGCCCTTTACCGCCACTCCGGGCTTTCCGCCCGGGAGATCGCGGAGGAGGCCTTGCGGATCGCCGCCGAGGTGGACCTCTACACCTCTGGCCAGGTCACGGTGTTAACCTTGGGGGAAGCATGAACCTCACGCCCGCGGAGATCGTTCGGGAACTTTCCAAGCACATCGTGGGGCAGGAGGCGGCCAAGCGGGCGGTGGCCGTGGCCTTGAGGAACCGGTACCGCCGGAAGAAGCTTCTCCCTGAGGTGGCCCGGGAGGTGACCCCCAAGAACATCCTCATGATCGGGCCCACGGGGGTGGGCAAGACGGAGATCGCCCGGCGCCTGGCCCGTTTGGCGGGGGCCCCTTTTGTAAAGGTGGAGGCCACCAAGTTCACCGAGGTGGGCTATGTGGGGCGGGATGTGGACGCCATCGTACGGGACCTGGCGGAGGCCAGCTACCAGTTGGTGCTGGAGGAGATGAAGAAGAAGGTGGAGGAAAAGGCCCTGGCCCTGGCGGAGGAGGAGCTTGCCACCCTCCTTCGCGCCTCGGTGGCCGAGGTGCGCTCGGGCCGGCTGGACAGCCTCTCCGTGGAGGTGCAGGTGGAGGAGGAGATGGGCCTGCCCTTCATGGGCGTTTTGGGGGCCGAGGGCTTTGGCGGCATGGGGGAGATGCTCAAAGGCCTTCTCCCCAAGCGCCCCGTGCGCAAGCGCATGACGGTGAAGGAGGCCCGGGAGGTCCTCAAGAACCAGCACGCCGAGCGCCTCATCGACAAGGAGGAGCTGAAGGAGGAGGCCCGGAGGAGGGCGCAGGAGGACGGCATCGTGTTCATCGACGAGATCGACAAGGTGGCCCGCCGGGAGGGCACCGTGGGGCCCGACGTCTCCGGGGAGGGCGTGCAGCGGGACCTCCTGCCCATCGTGGAGGGTACGGTGGTCTCCACCCGCATCGGGCCGGTGTCCACGGAGCACGTGCTTTTCATCGCCGCCGGGGCTTTTCACGTGGCGAAGCCCTCGGATCTGATCCCCGAGCTTCAGGGCCGCTTCCCCATCCGGGTGGAGCTTTCCCCCTTGGGCCCCGAGGAGTTCTACCGCATCCTGAAGGAGCCGGAAAACTCCCTGATCCGCCAGTACACGGAGCTTTTGAGGGCAGACGGCACGGAACTCGTCTTCCATGACGATGCCCTAAGGGCCATGGCCGAGGCGGCCTACCGGGCCAACCAGGAGCTGGAGGACATCGGGGCCAGGAGGCTGGCCACGGTTTTGGAGCGGGTGCTGGAGGAGGTGAGCTTCCAAACGGACCTGGGCCGGGTGGAGATCACCCGGGCCTACGTGGAGCAGCGGCTTGAGGTGGTGTTCGCCTCACCTGACCTTACGCGGTTTGTGCTTTAGGAGGGAAGATGCGCTGGTTCCTTTTGGCCTTTAGCTTGCTGGCTGTATCCGGTTTGGCCCAGACCCCGCCGCCCCCGGCCAACCAGGTGGAGAAGCAGGATACCTTCCGGCTCGGGGTGCAGCTTTACGCCCTGGGTCGGTACGAGGCGGCCTTGGAGCTCTTTGAGCGCGCCCTACGGGAACGGCCCCAGGACCCGGATGTCCTTTACTGGCTGGCCCGGGCCCAGCTCAAGGTGGGGCTCCTCAACCCCGCCTTGGAGAACGCCAAGGGGCTGGTGGCCCGGAACCCCCGGTACATCGGGGGGTACATGGTCCTTTCCGAGGCCTACGTGGCCCTCTACAGGGCCGCGGAGGACCGGGATAAGGGGAAGGCCTACCTGGAGCAGGCCCTTACCGTGTTGCGGGATGCCGAACGGGTAAACCCCCGTTACCCTCCCCTTTACGCCCAAAGGGGCTTGGTCTACGCCCTCCTGGGCCAGGCGGACAGGGCAGAGGAGGCTTTCAAGAAGGCCCTCAGCTTGCAGGATACGGCGGAGGTGAGGGCGGCCTTGGCCGAGCTCTACCTGGCGGCGGGCCGCTTGGACGAGGCTCTGGAGCAGTACGCCAAAGCCCTCCAGCTTTCGCCCCAGGATGGGCAGCTAAGGGTCCGCTACGCCTCGGCCCTCCTGTTGAAGGGACGGGCGGAGGAGGCGGCCAGGGTTTTGGAGGAGGGCCACCGCCTCAAGCCCTTGGACGCCGAGGGTTGGTACACCCTGGGCCAGGCCTATTTCCTCCTGGGCCGCCACAAGGAGGCGGGTGTGGCCCTGGAGAACGCGGTGGCCCTGGCCCCCTTGCGCTTCCCCGTGGCCTACTACTACCTGGGCCAGGTGTACCTGGCCCTGGGGGATGCCCAGCGGGCGAAAAGCCGCCTCACGGTGGCGGTCCGCCTCGAGCCCAAGCGGGCCGAGTACCGCTACCAGCTCTGCTTGGCCAACGAGAAGCTGGGGGACAAGGAGGGGGCCCGTTACCAGTGCCAGGAGGCCTTGAAGCTAAAGCCTGGCTACAAGGAGGCGGAGGAGGTGCTTAGACGGCTTTAGCGGGCTCTGGCCAAACGGGATAGACCAAGGGCATCCCCATGGGGATGCCCTTGATTTACCCCTGGACGGGCCGGGGGCGCTGGGGGTTTGGCCGCGTTTCGCAGGGCCACTTCCTGGCGATGGCGCGGGTAGGCCCTTGCCCCCGGGCGGGGGTATTGGGCTGGCGGTTTTGGCGGCTCGGGGGCTTGGGCATCCTCCCCCCTTAGGGTTTCAGGCCGGATGGGATCCTATACTGAGGGCCAAGGGGACCGGGTACGCCATGGCGGAGGAAGAGGATGTGGAGGTTTGAGGGGGGGCGCTTTCTGGAGGCGGAGTTTCCGCTTCCCGAAGAGGAGCGCCTGCTCCTGGTGGTGAACGGAAAGCCCTGGGCTACCCTCAGCTACACGCCGGGGGACGAGGCCCATCTGGCCCTGGGGCACCTTTTTCTGAGCGGGGTGGTGCAAAGCCTCGAGGGGGTGCGCTTTTGGGTGGGGGATGGCGTGGTGGCCGTGGACCTTCCCCACGAGCCGGAGCGGGGCCTAGGGGTGCGGGATAGCGGCTGCGCCGCGGGGTTTCGCTACGGGGAGCCCCGCCTTGCCCCGGTGCCCCGGGTGAGCCTGGAACCCGAGCTCCCCCAGCGCCTCCTGGCCGAACTCCGGGCGAATGCTTCCCGCTACGCCCGGACTCGAGGCATCCACGGGGCCGCCCTCTTTGACCTTTCGGGGCAGCTTCTTTACCTCAACGAGGACATCGGCCGCCACAACGCCGTGGACCGCCTCGCAGGCTACATGCTTCTGCGGGGGATAAGCCCCCCGGTCCTGGTGGCTTCCACTGGCCGGGTGAGCCAGGAGATGGCGGCCAAGGCCATCGGCATGGGCGCCGTGCTCCTGGCCAGCCGCACGGGAGCCACCGCCCCGGCCGTGGCCCTGGCCCGGGCCTACGGCCTTGCCCTGGCCACCTACGTGCGCCCCACGGGCTACCGCCTCTACGCCCCCGGGGGGATGCCCGTGGCCGAGGGAATCCTCAGGCCTTAGGCTCTTCCTTCGTTTCCTCGCCCTCCTGTAAACCCTTTTTGAACTCCCTGGCCGACTGCCCGATCCCCCGGGCGAGCTCAGGAAGCTTCTTGGCGCCGAAGAGGAGGAGGATGACGAGAAGGATGAGGAGGATTTCCACCGGACCTAAGCGCATGGGGCTATTGTAGCACGCCTTGACCCTCCTGGGGTCTGGTGTTATCGTGGCCTTTGGGTGGCCTTTGGCCCCGGGGCGTAGCGCAGGCCGGTAGCGCACCTGCTTTGGGAGCAGGGGGTCGCCCGTTCAAATCGGGCCGCCCCGACCATGCGGGAGTAGCTCAGTTGGTAGAGCATCGGCCTTCCAAGCCGAGGGTCGCGGGTTCGAGTCCCGTCTCCCGCTCCAACCGGCCGGGGTGAAAACCGCCCCGGCCTTTCTCGTGGGCCCGTAGCTCAGTGGACAGAGCAGCCGCCTTCTAAGCGGTAGGTCGGGGGTTCGAATCCCTCCGGGCCCGCCAAGTCCAAGACGCAAAGCTTCACCCCCCGGTAGTGTGGCCGGGGGGTGCCTCATACGGTTTACCTACGGTTTATCGCGGGGGTTTATCCCTCCAAGACACGCTTATGGCCAGGACCAGGAAAAGCCTTGGCGCCCTAATAGAACTCCCCATGACCTCATCCGGCAGAATGTGCTTATGCAACTGGCTAAGCACCAACGCCGCCCCAGGCTGGAACTCAAGAACCCTCCCCACCCCGACAACCTCCACGCCCTCTATCGGGAGACAGAAGACCCAGTGGAACGGGCCCACTGGCACGCCCTGTGGCCTTTGGACCCTATCCCCCAGGTGGCCAAGATCCTGGGTTACTCCGATGGGCCTTGGACGAGCATCGCTTGGGCCTGAAGCCCCTCCGCCGTCGCCTGTGGGCCCTGCGGGGGAAGACCCCTCTGGTCTGGGAGAGGCCGCGCTATCGGTGGCTTTACGTCTACACCTTCGTGCGGCCCAACACGGGGGAGAACGAGCACTGGCTGTTGCCCTCCGTGGACACGGTGTCCTTTGAGGCGGTTTTGAGGGCCTTTGCCCGGGGCCGAGGGGCTGGGAAGGGCAAGGTGGTCTTGGTGGTTCTGGACCGGGCGGGGTGGCATACTTCCCCGAAGCTGCGGGTACCTGAGGGGGTGGGGTTGGTGTTCTTGCCGCCCTATTCCCCGGAGCTGCAGCCGGTGGAGCGGGTGTGGAGCTTGGTGGATGCGGGGGTGGCCAATGGGCAGGTGGAGACGGAGGAGGAGCTTTGGGAGCGGGTGGAGGCGCGGTGTGCGTACCTCCGGACCCAGCATGCCCTCATCCGGAGCTACACCCTCTTCCACTGGTGGCCTGGGGGGAGCTGAGGGAGGGGTGTAAATTTCTTATCAAGGCGGCTCACCGGACCCACACGTACCCGTCCTCCCGGAAGGCGGCGGCCACGGCGGCGAGCGTCTCGGGTCGGGCCGCCTCGCCCATCCTGCCCAGGGTTTCGGCGGCCCAGGCCCGGGCGGAGGGGGCCTCGCAGGCCTTCCGGAGTCCGGGCCAGTCCTTCCTCCTGCGAGGGATGCATTGGCAACACGGCCGCCGGTCTCATCGCAAAATCTTCTCCACCAACGCGTCTATTTCCGCCAGCTCCTCTTTCAACAAATCCCGCGCCATACGGCGTAATCGGCCGATGCTGGCGACGGTGCCTGCGCCGCCGCCGGCAAGCCATGCCTTTACCTTTTCGCTGCATCGCTTGCCCAGTTGCGCGAGCCGTCGGTGTGTCGGATCGGCGGCGTCGAATTGGGGAATAGGGAGCTCGAGAGGTTTTTTGTGAATGTCGCGCGGCCCCCAAGAGCCGCGACTTTGCATCGGCTTGAGCATCCTGTCGACCGTCGGCGCGTTGAGTATAGACGCAAGAAACGACGCCTCGTCGTAGCTGCTTAGTTCACAGTAATAAACCTTGGTATCAGTAATAAACCTTGGTATCCGCAATAAATCCACGCACCCGGATACTCTGATCCCCAACTTTAAACTCGATGGGCTCCGGTTCCACGACGGCCGCAGTCAAAAATGTCCCAGAACCGTTGTAGAGCACCCGGTAATTCGCTTGAGGATTCTGCTCAGTCAGGTCCTTTCTGTAATCAAGCCGCTCAAGCGCCGTCATCCTTGCCGCCTTCGCGCCTCGCCGCTTCGTCCACTCCCCCTGCACCTTGGCCAGCCACTCGGCCAGATGCACATAGCCTCTGCGACGTGCTTCCTCCTCGTTCATCAGCCTATAGCGGTTTCCCGCTGGCTCAATCGGCAGGACGACCAGGCGGTATTCCTTCGTTTGCTACTTCAAAGCTCCACCCCTGCCATCTTCAGGAGAACCCGACTCCGGATGAGGTTGTGGGCTAAGAGGACGAGGTTCACCCTCGCCACCAGCCCCCAGTAGGAACGAGCCTCAACCCGCCCAAGCCCCAGGGAACGCACCATCACACTGAAACGCGTCTCGATCCAGTTTCTCACCCTCCCCATCCACTCCCGCCATCCCGTCTCCACCACCTGTCTCCCCCGCAGGCGATAAGGTGGGGTGAGAACGCCCTCCACCCAGCGAAAGCCTCGGTCCCCCAGAACGTGCTCCAGCCCCTCCAGAAGCCCCCTGGCCCAGGTTTCCCGGGCATTCCCGGGCAACAGGGCCCAGCGGTGAAACAGCCCCCGGTCGTTGATGACCCCCACCAGGGCGTAGCCCGCAAAGCCTCCCAGGGGCCCCACGCCAATCCCCGATCCGGGCAGGGCATAGCCCCGGATGCGGTGGCCGTGGGCCATGGGGAGGGGCTTCAGGTCTACCACGTGCAGGAGGCTGGGCCCCTGAGCCAGGCGGAGGGCCAGGTGGGCCAGGAGGGGCTGGGCGTTTTGCAAGACGCGGAGGAAGCGGGAGAGGTGGGGTAGGGAGGGGAAGTAGGGGCGGAGGAGGGATTGGGAGAGGAGGTAGCCTTTGCTGAGGTCCAGGCCCAAGAAGGTCAGGGAGAGGGCGATGGCCAGGAGTTCGGGGAGGGTGGCCTTTTGGTGCTTTTGGGGTTTTGGCAAGCGCATTCCTTGGGCTTGGAGGGCTTTGAGCTGGTCATCGACCCAGACGTAGGTAGCCACCAGGAGGGTTTCTGCGTCAATATGGTAAAGGGGATGCTCGCGATCGAGTCGCATGGCATCCCCCTTTTTTCATGTCCTGGGGGTGCAGGTCAAGTAGCAAACGAAGGGATGTCCTGACTCTTGTCCAACGCTTGAAAGGAGATGAGAGGGGTGGTGAGGGATCCATCCAGGAAGACAACCTCATGTGGTGCTTGCGAGGCCAGTTTCAGTTCCATGCCGATCATCAGGGCACGCAGGATCGTGCCGGTTTCGGCCTCATGAGCTTCTGTTTCAACCCAAACGAGGTGATGAGGTTCCAGCCAATAGCGTGTTTCGGAGGGAGGCATTAGGCCTTCCACCGCGACGGCCGCCGCGGCGACCAGGTCGTTGGCCGACAATCGCTCCACAGCATAGGGGCCATCTGCACCGCAAGTCGTCGGGATGGGCATATATGGAAGCTCAGCATCCCGGCGAAGCAAACCCTTATGCTCCGGGATTTCTCGCCATTCTTGGCGACGAGCGCTTATTTGCTCAAAGTTGTTGAGCAATTCCTGGCCCAGATCCCCGGTGCGTTGGCGCACCTCGTTTACTAATGCGGCTGGGAGCTCACCAAAGGGACGCTCTGTAGGTTCCATCATAGGTAGCTCTGGTAGCTCTATTCTAACCCAAGTTGCCACCTATCCCTTGCCAGGGACTCTGGAACTCGGAAAAAATAGTGGCCGCCATGCTGCAGCAAGCTATAGCGGCCTTCTGCATTATAGACGATGCCCTCAAGGCCATGGGACACAAGGATGACCCTCAGACCAAGGTACCCACCAGCGCCATTTTGACCCTGGCTGTTCTGGCCGCCTTGGGGCTCGGCGGCAAGCACAACCAAGCCCTGGCCTTGGCTAAGGAACTCCACCTCTTCAGCCACATCCCCTCCCCCAGCCGCTTCCACCGGCGCCTCCATCGGGCAAAGGTCTACCTCCTCCCCCTCCTCCACCTCCTGTCCCAGGTTTGGCAGAGGCTCCATACCGCCCAAAGCTATGCTCTGGACACCTTCCCCATCCCCGTCTGCGAGAACATCCGAGCCCCAAGGTCCCGCCTGGCCCCGGCAAGGGTCTACCGGGGCTACATCCCCAGCAAGCGGGTCTTCTTCACACGGCTACAAGCTTCACCTCTTGGTGGACGATGGACGGTTCATTTGCGAAGCGAACCTCACCCCAGGGAGCTTCCACGACCTCACCTCCCTCCTGCTGTTGCCCTTGGACATCCCTGAGGGCAAGGAGGTGTGCATGGACCGGGGGTACGAGAGCGCCCTTTACGAGGACCTCTTGCGGGAGGCCCAGGGTCTGGTGCCCATGCCCATCCGCAAGGTTCGGAGCAAGCGGTATGTGCCTCACCTGCAGTACCTGGCCATCCTGGGTAGGAGGGTGGTGGAGACGGTGGGGAGCATGCTCCATCAGCTTTTCCCACGGCGTATCCATGCGGTGACCGCGGAGGGGTTCGTCCTCAAGGTCTTCACCTTCATCCTGGCCCACAACCTGCGGCTCATCGCCAACAAAATCGCTTAGGTGGCAACTTGGGTTAAAGAAACCATTTTTGCCAGGCGGAGACTTTCCTGAGGACTGGGGGCCTGGCTTCATGTCCCATCCTTGAGCGCTGGCAGGGGCATGGCTTGCTGGTTGGGAAGCTTGCGCGGGCATGGGCGTGGTATCCTCAAGGCCGGCCCTTGTGGCCCGGCCCATGCTGAAACTGGAGAACATCACCAAGCGCTTTGGTCCCGTGGTGGCCAACCACCGGGTGAGCCTCGAGGTGGCCCGGGGGGAGGTGCTCGCCCTTCTAGGGGAGAACGGGGCGGGGAAGACCACCTTGGTGAGCATCCTCTATGGCCTTTATGCCCCCGACGAGGGGCGGATTCTCCTGGAGGGCAAGGAGGTGCGCATCCCCTCGCCCAGGGCCGCCCAGCGCCTGGGCATCGCCCTGGTCCCCCAGCACCCGGAGCTCATTGAGGCCCACAGCGTGGCGGAGAACCTGGCCCTGGGGCTGGACCTGCCCGCCTTCTTCTCCCGGCGGGCCTTGGTGCGGCGGTTGCGGGAGCTTCTTCGGGACCACCCCCTCGGCGTGGACCTGGAGGCCCCTGTAGGGCGGCTTTCCGCGGGGGAAAAGCAGAGGGTGGAGCTTTTGCGGGCCCTTCTCAACCGGCCCAAGGTCCTCATCCTGGACGAGCCCACCAGCGTCCTCACCCCCCAGGAGGCCGAGGGCCTTTTCCAAGAGGTGCGCCGCCTCAAGGGGATGGGCATGGCGGTGATCTTCATCAGCCACAAGCTGGAGGAGGTCCTGGCCATCGCCGACCGCATCGTGGTCCTGCGGGAGGGGAAAAAGGTGGGGGAGGTGCCCCGGGAGGAGGCGGACAAGGAGCTTTTGGTGCGGCTCATGGTGGGGCGGAGCGTGGCCCCGCCGCCCAAGGCACCCCCTGCGGGGGAGGAGGTGGTCTTGGAGGTGCTGGACCTCCTGGTGCCCCGGCACGGCTTCCCCTTGCAGGGGGTTTCCTTTACCCTGCGCTCCGGGGAGGTGCTGGGGGTGGCGGGGGTGGCGGGAAGCGGCCAGACGGAGCTCCTCGAGGCCCTGGCGGGCCTTAGGCCCCACCGGGGCGAGGTCCGCTTCCTGGGCAAGCCCCTTCCCCAGGACCCCGCCCGCCTTTTCTCCCTGGGCATCGCCCACATCCCCGAGGAGCGGGCCATGGGGGTGGTGGGGGGGATGAGCGTGGCGGAGAACCTGGCCCTGCGCACCTACCGGTCTTATGCCCAAGGCGGCCTCTTGGACTACCGCCGCATGGAGCGGGACGCCGAAGGGATCATCGCCCAGTACGGCATCAAAACCCCCTCGCCCCGCACCCCGGTGCGCTTCCTTTCCGGGGGCAACGTGCAGAAGGTGATCCTGGCCCGGGAGCTCAGGGGAGGCCCCAAGCTCCTTTTGGCCATGCACCCCACCCATGGGGTGGACGTGGGGGCGGCGGAGGAGGTCCACGGGCGCATCCTGGACCTGGTGCGCCAGGGGGCGGCGGTCCTCCTGGTGAGCGAGGACCTGGACGAGATCCTGGCCCTTTCCCACCGGGTGGCCGCCCTGTACCACGGGCGCCTGGTGGGGCCCGTGCCCCGGGAGGCGGTGGACCGGGAGCGCCTGGGGCGGATGATGACGGAGGGGCGGGCATGAGGTGGGAGCTGGACCCAAGCCCGAGCCCGGGCAAGGTGGCCTTGGCCTACGTCTTCTTCCTGCTCCTGGCCCTCGTGGCCTTGGGGGTCCTCTTCTGGGCCTATGGGGTCTCCCCCTTTAGGGCCTACGCCCTCATGTTCTCCCCCTTGGGGGACGCCTTGGGCCTGGCGGAGGTGGCCCGGCGCACCATCCCCCTTCTCCTCATCGGCTCGGGGCTTGTTTTGGCCTTCCGTGTGGGCTTTTTCAACATCGGGGCGGAAGGGCAGCTCCTCATGGGGGCGGTGGGAGCCACCTACGGGGCGCTTTTCCTTCCCCCAGGGCCTTGGACCCTGGCCCTGATGTTCCTCCTTGGGGGCGGTTTGGGTGCCCTTTGGGCAGGGTTGGCCGCCTGGCTTAGGGTACGCTTCGGGGCCAGTGAGATCCTCACCACCCTCATGCAGAACTACCTGGCCTACTACCTGGTGGTCTACCTGGTGGCGGGGCCCTGGAAGGGCCAGCTCGTGTTCGGCTTCCTCTACACCGACCGCTTTCCCCAAGAGGCCCAGCTTCCCCGGCTCGGGGATACCCTGGTGCACTGGCCCACCCTGCTCCTGGGGGTCCTGGCGGCGGCGGCTTTGCACCTCCTCCTTTTCCGCACCCCCTTGGGCTTGGAGTGGCGGGTGCTGGGGGAGAACCCCCAGGCCGCCCGTTACCTGGGCCTGAGGGCGGGGAGGCTCCTCCTCCTGGCGGCGCTCCTTTCCGGCACCCTGGCCGGCTTCACCGGGGTGGGGGAGGTGGCGGGGATCCACCTTAGGCTTCTGGAGCCCGCGCAAATCTCCTTGGGCTACGGCTTCACCGCCATCCTGGCCGCCTGGCTGGCCCGGGGCAAGCCCCTCTTGGTCCTCCTCACCGCCCCCCTGCTGGGCCTCATCCTGGCTGGGGGGGATGCCCTGAAGCTTTCCCTCTCCATGCCCTTTCGCGTGGTGGACGTGGTGGCGGGGCTTTTGCTCCTCGCCCTCGTGGGGGCGGAGGCCGCAAGCCGCCACCGCCTGGTCTGGAGGCGCTGATGGAAGAGGCTTTGGTGCGCGCGGTCCTCTTTGGAACCCCCATCCTCCTGGCCGCCCTGGGGGCGTTGCTTTCGGAGCGAAGTGGGGTCGTGAACCTGGGGGTGGAGGGGATGATGGCCCTTTCCGCCCTGGCGGCCTTTGCCGTGGCCCAGGAGGCGGGTCCCCTCCTGGGGGTGGTGGCCGGGATGGGGGTGGGGGGGTTCCTGGGGCTTTCCCTGGGGGTCTTTGCGGTTTTCCTGCGGACCAACCAGTTTGTGGCGGGGCTGGCGGTGGCGGCCTTGGGCCTTGGGGCCTCGGGGCTTTTGGGGAAGCGGTACGAGGGGGTGCCCTTGGCCCACCCTCTGCCCGAGGAAGGCCTGGCCCTGGTGGCCCTGGCGCTGGCTTTGCTTTTGCACCATCTCCTCCTCCGCACCCGCTTTGGCCTTTACCTGCGCAGCGTGGGGGAAAACCCAAGGGCGGCGGACCTTTTCGGGGTGAACGTGGACGGGGTGCGCTATGGGGCCTTGGGCCTGGGAGGGGGGCTCATCGGGCTTGCCGGGGCCTACCTCTCCTTGGCGTACCGCCCCTCCTGGACGGACGGCATGACCTCGGGCCTGGGTTGGGTGGCCATCGCCTTGGTCATCTTGGCCGCTTGGCAGCCCCTTAGGGCGGTTTTCGGTGCCTATCTCTTTGGTCTCCTTTTCTTCCTGCAGTTCCGCTTGCAGGGCAGTGTACCTATACCGTCCGAGGCCTTTGCCGCCATGCCCTACCTTCTGGTTATCCTGGTCCTGGCCCTCTCGGGCCGCGCCCGGGCCCCCAAGGCCCTGGGCGTGCCCTTTGAGCGGGGGAGGTGAGGGAATGAGGAGGCTACTGGTACTGCTGGCGCTGGCCCTGGGGTTAGCCCTAGGGCAGGAGGCAAAGCTCAAGGCCTGTTTCATCTACGTGGGGCCCATTGGGGATGCGGGCTGGACCTACGCCCACGACCAGGGGCGGAAGAAGGCGGAGGCCGCCTTGCCCTGGCTGGAGACCCGGTACGTGGAGAGCGTGCCCGAGGCCCAGGCCCTGCCGGTCATTGACCGCTTCGTGAAGGAGGGTTGCCAGGTGATCTTCGCCACCAGCTTCGGGTACATGGAGGCGGTCCTCGAGGCGGCCAAGAAGTACCCGAACGTCCTCTTCGCCCACGCCACCGGCATCAAGCGGGCCCCCAACGTGGCCACCTACATGGCGGACTTCTACCAGGTCTACTATCTGAACGGCCTGGCCGCCGGAGCCCTTTCCAAGACGGGCAAGGTGGGCTACGTGGCCGCCTTCCCCATCCCCGAGGTGAAGCGGCACATCAACGCCTTCACCCTGGGGGTGCGGGCGGTGAACCCTAAGGCCCAGGTGCTGGTGCGCTGGATCAACGCCTGGTACGACCCGGCCAAGGCCCGGGAGGCCACGGAGGCCCTGTTGGCCCAGGGGGCGGACGTCTTCGCCTTCACCGAGGACACCCCCACGGTGATCCAGACCGCGGCCAAGAAGGGGGCGTACTCCTTCGGCCACTACACCCCCATGCTGAAGTTCGCCCCCGACCACGTGGTCTCGGGGCAGATCGTCCATTGGGACGTGATCTACACCGATTTCTTGAAGAAGGTGAAGGAGGGGGTGTACACCGCCAAGAACCTGCAGAACGTGGACTACTTCTGGCTCTTGCAGCATAAGGCGGTGGAGATGGGGGCGGACTACGGGGTGCCCATCAACCCCAAGCACGTGCCCCTTTTGCAGAAGGCCCAGATGACGGTGGACGGGAAGAAGGTGAGCGTCTACGACCGCATCATGGCCCTTCTGAAGGACATGCAGAGCCCCAACCCCACCTTTGACCCCTTCACCGGACCCATCCGGGACCGCAAGGGGGTGGTGCGCATCCCGGCGGGGAAGAAGGCCAGCTTGCAGGAGCTCCTCAGCATGGAGTGGGCCGCCCCGGGGGTGGTGGGGGACTGGCCGGGGGAGCCGAAGTAAAGGGAAAAGGGGGGAGGGCTGGGGGCTACCCGGCCCTCCCCTCTTCTAGAGCTCACGGAACACGGCCTCGAGGATCTCCAAGCCCATCGCCGCCTCCTCCCGGCTCAGGATGAGGGGCGGGGCGATGCGCAGGGCGGAGGGCCCCGCGGGGAGGAGGAGGAGGCCCTTTTGGAAGGCGAGCTCCACCGCCTTGTCCCGGAGGTCGGGCCGTTCCTCCTCGGGGGTGCCGAAGTCCAGGCCGATCATCAGGCCCCTTCCCCGCACGTCCCCAAGGAAGGGGTAGCGGGCCTGCATCCCCTGAAGCTCCTCAAGGAGGAAGGCCCCCACCTGGGCGGCGTTTTCCATAAGCCCCCCTTCCAATAGGTCCAAGGTGGCGTGGGCCGCGGCCGCGGAAACCGCCTGCCCGCCAAAGGTGGTGCCGTGGGCCCCGGGGCGCCAGCTGCCGAGCTCCTCCCGGAAGAGGAGGGCGCTCAAGGGGTAGCCGGAGGCCAGCCCCTTGGCCAGGACGTAGACGTCCGCCCGCACCCCCTCGTGCTCCAGGGCGAAGAAGCACCCCGTGCGACCGGCCCCCGTCTGCACCTCATCCGCCACCAGGAGGATGCCGTACCGCTCCAGAAGGGCCTTGAGCTGGGGGATGAAGCCGGGCGGGGGCACCAGGTACCCCCCTTCCCCTTGGATGGGCTCCAGGAAGAAGGCGGCCACCTCCTCCGGGGGCACCACGGT
The DNA here is from genome assembly GCF_000744885.1 of Thermus amyloliquefaciens. Lineage (NCBI taxonomy): Bacteria > Thermotogati > Deinococcota > Deinococci > Thermales > Thermaceae > Thermus > Thermus amyloliquefaciens. The sequence goes on from NZ_JQMV01000003.1 coordinate 902,956, forward strand.
GCGGAAGAGGTGCTCCAGGTACTCCAGCACGGCTTTCCCCGCCTCTTGCGGCCTGGCTCCCAGGGGCGGGCGGAAGGGGTTGGGGAAGGGCACGTGCACCACCCCGGGAAGGAGGGGGGAGAAGCCCTTGCGGTAAGCGCTCTTGCTGGCGGTGAGGGAAAGGGCTCCTAGGCTTCTGCCGTGGAAGGCCCCGGTGAAGGCCAGGAGGTAAGGCCTGCCCGTGTGGTGGCGCACCAGCTTGATGGCGGCCTCTATCCCCTCGGTGCCCGAGTTGCCGAAAAAGACCCGGAAGCCCCCGCCCAGCCTCGCCGCCAACCTTTCCGCCAGGGAAAGGGTGGGCTCGTGGGTGAAGTCGGAGAAGCACACGTGGGCGAAGCGCTCCGCCTGGGCCTTCACCGCTTCCAGCACCTTGGGGTGGGCGTAGCCGGTGGTGTTCACCGCGATGCCGGCCATGAAGTCCAGGAAGACGTTCCCGTCCACGTCCTCCAGGAACACCCCCTGCCCCCGGGCGGGGACGAAGGGGTAAGGGCGGATGTAGGAGGGGGAGAGGACGGCCTGCCCCTTTTCCAAAAGGGCTTTGGCTTTGGGACCGGGAAGCGGGGTGTGGATGCTGGGTTTCATACGGGGCCAGTCTACCAGGGCCCCGGCCCCCTTCCCAGACGCATTTTATGCGGTTTGGGCTTGGCTTTTTACAGGAGCCCTTCGGCTTCCAGGTGGGGGCGGGCGTAGAAGAGGGTGAGGGCGGTGGAGGCGTCCTGGATCTCCCCGGCCTCTAGGAGGCGGTAGATGTCCCGAAGGGGTAGTTCCACGGTTTCCAGAAGCTCCCCATCCTCCAGGGCCGGCCTGGCCACCACCTCCGCCTGAAGGGCCAGGAAGGGATGGAAGACCACCGCGGTGAAGGAGGGCTGGGGGTGGAAGACGGGGAGGGGGAGAAACCGCTTGGCCTCGGCCCCCACCTCCTCCAAGAGCTCCCGCCGGGCGGCCTCCAAGGGGGTTTCCCCGGGGTCCACCTTGCCGGCGGGGATCTCCAGGAGGAACTTTCCCGTGGGGTGGCGGTACTGCCGGATGAGGAGGGCGGTGGCCCTTGGGGTCACGGGCAGGACGAAGCTGGCGGCCACCGGACCCGGGCGGTAGATGTAGGTGAGTTCCTTGCCGGTGTGGGTGCGCACCCGCTCCCGAACCAGCCTCACGGGCTCGGTGAGGATCTCCTCCAGCTGGATCCTTTGCCAGGGGCTCATGGCGCAAGCCGCTCAATCACCCGGCGGACCTTTTCCCCGGGGGCCCTGGGGCCCAGGGCCTTGGTGACCACGCCGATGGCCGCCAAGGGGGTTTTGAACTGGGAGAAGTCTATGTTTTCCCGGATCCAGGCCTCAATCTCCTCCTCGCTCATCTCCTTTGGCAGGAAGCGGTCCAGGAACTCCACCTCAAACGTGTTGCCCTGCTCCAGGGCGATCTCCCGCAGGGCCTTTAGCACCTTGACCGCCTCGAGGTCGGGCAGGGGCTTGCCGTCCCCCTTGCGGTCCAGCTCCGCCTTCACCACCCGGGCGAAGTCCAGGGTCTTCTGGTCCCGGGCCTTCATGGCCTCCTTGATGGTTTCCTTGATGGCCTCGTAGATGCCCATCCCCCTTAGTCTAGCCCGTAGAATGCCCCTTATGTGGGCGCTGCTTTCCGTTTCCGACAAAAGGGGGCTTGTGCCCTTTGCTGAGGGGCTTCTGCGCCTTGGCTTCCAGCTTTTGGCCACCGGGGGGACCTACAGGACCTTGGCGGAGGCGGGGCTTCCCGTGACCTACATCTCGGATTTCACGGGGTTCCCTGAGGTCCTCGAGGGCCGGGTGAAGACCCTCCACCCCAAGGTGCACGCGGGGCTTCTCGCCCGGCCCGACCAGGAGGAGGAGCTCAGGGCCTTGGGCTTTGAGCGGATAGCGGTCTTGGCGGTGAACCTCTACCCCTTCCGGGAGACCGTGGCCCGGGGGGCCTCCTTCGCGGAGGCCCTGGAGCAGATTGACATCGGGGGGCCCGCCATGCTGCGGGCGGCGGCCAAAAACCACCTGGCGGTGCTTCCCGTGTGCGATCCCGAGGACTATCCCCGGGTCCTCGAGGCCCTGAAGGAGGGCCCAAGCCCGGAGTTCCGCCGGGAGCTTGCCCGCAAGGCCTTCGCCCACACCGCGGCCTACGATGCCGCCATCGCCGAGTGGCTGGCCGGGGAGAAGTTCCCGCCCGAGAAGTTCTTGGTCCTCAGGCGGGAAAGCCCCTTGCGCTACGGGGAAAACCCCCACCAGGAGGCGGCCCTTTACCGGGTGGAAGGGGAAGGGGGCCCCGTGCTGGAGGCGGAGGTCCTCCAGGGCAAGGCCATGAGCTTCAACAACTACCTGGACGCCGAGGCCGCCTGGAACCTGGTCTCCGAGTTTGAGGAGCCCGCCTGCGTGGCCATCAAGCACCAAAACCCCTGCGGCGTGGCCCTCGGGCAAAACCCCTTGGAGGCCTACCAAAAGGCCTACGAGGCGGACCCGGTTTCCATCTTCGGGGGTATCGTGGCCTTTAACCGCCCAGTGGACGGCTCCACGGCGGAGGCCATGCGGGAGGTCTTCCTGGAGGTGGTCCTGGCCCCGGAGTTTAACGAGGAGGCCTTGGCGGTCTTTGCCCGCAAGAAGAACCTGCGGCTTCTCCGGGTGCCTTTCCTTGCCCAAGGCCCCTACCTGGACCTCCGCCGCCTCCGGGGCGGGGTCCTCCTCCAAGACGCCGACACTGAGGACCCCGTGGTGCCCAAGGTGGTCACGCAAAAGGCCCCCAGCGAGGGGGAGTGGGCGGACCTCCTCTTCGCCTGGAAGGTGGTGAAGCACGTGCGCTCCAACGCCATCGTGGTGGCCAAGGGTGGGCAGACCCTGGGCATCGGGGTGGGGCAGACCAACCGCTACGCCGCCGCCAAGCACGCCCTCAAGACCGCCAAGGAGAAGGCCAAGGGGGCGGTTTTGGCCTCGGACGCCTTCTTCCCCTTTGACGACGTGGTGCGCCTGGCGGGGGAGTTTGGCGTGAGCGCCATCATCCAGCCCGGGGGAAGCGTGCGGGACGAGGACTCCATCCGGGCGGCGGACGAGCTGGGCCTGGCCATGGTCTTCACCGGGGTACGCCACTTCCGGCACTAGGCGTACATGGGGTAGGATTTAAGGTGTGAAAGCCCATGTGCGCTATACCATAAGCCTGGACCCTACCCTGGCGCAGTACGTGGAGGAAACACGCAGCCGCCTGGGACTTACGAGAAGCGAGGTGTTCGCCTTGGCCCTTAGGCGCCTAAGGGAACTGGAGCTGGCCCAAGGGTACCGCGCCTTAGCCCGTGATGCGGATTTTCTCCAGGATCCTCTGCTGGACTCCGGCCTGGAGGAAACCTTAGCCGAGACCACGTGGAGCTGAGACGAGGGACCGGGACAGCAAAGCCCAGGTCCAACTTATCCGTCACATCCACCGGAGAAGGGTCAAGGCGCGCTTGGGGGAGCTTCCCCAGGACCTTCTAGAGGCTTTGAACCTTCGGATACGGGAGCACCTGGGCCTTGGGTAACTTAAAGGGGAGCTCTGCGGAGCTCCCCTGGGCCTAAGGAGGTGCCCGGGTTTTCAGTAGGCCTTCTGGCCTTGGCTTTGCCGTAGGCGCTGGTGGGCCTCCTTAAAGCCCACCAGCTTCCGGCTTTCCTCGTCGTAGAGGTGCATGTCGGCGAAGGCGATCTTGAGGGCATCCTTCAGGGTGACCGTGGGGGCCACCTTCACCAGATCCACCTCCTCCTGCACCTTGGGCAGGAGGTAGTTGGGGATCTTGGGGGCCAGGTGGTGGATGTGGTGGAAGCCGATGTTCCCCGTGAGCCATTGGAGCACCTTGGGGAGCTTCAGGTAGGTGCTCCCCTCCATGGCCGCCCTCAGGTACTCCCAACGGGGGTCGTGCTCCCAGTACACATCCTCAAACTGGTGCTGCACGTAGAAGAGGAAGATGCCGATCATGCCCGCTAGATACTGGATGGGCAGGTAGACCAGAAGGAGGGTCTTGACCCCAAAGAAGGCCACGATCCCGGCCAGCAAAAGGGCCAGGAAGAGGTTCGTTAGGGCCACGGAGTTGCGCACGGAAGGCTTGTCCGAGCCGTAGCCCAGGGGAAGGCGGTAAGACAGCATGAAGACGTAGATGGGCCCCAGGAGGAACATCACGAAGGGATTGCGGTAGAGGCGGTACTTGAGCCTCTCCCAGGGGCTGGCCTTTAGGTACTCCTCCAGGGTCATGGTGTAGATGTCCCCCACCCCCCGCTTGTCCAGGTTGCCGCTGGTGGCGTGGTGGCGGGCGTGGGAAAGCTGCCAGTGGTGGTAGGGGACCAGGGTCAGAACCCCGGTGAAAAAGCCCAGGAGGTCGTTGGCCCACTTTTTGGGAAAGAAGGAACCGTGGCCGGCGTCGTGCTGCAGGATGAAAAGGCGTACCAGGAAAAGGGCGGCCGCCAGGTCCAGAAGGAGGGTCAGGGCCAGGGAAACGGAAAGGGCCTTGTGGGCCAGGTAGAAGAGAAGAAGGAGGGGCAGAAGCGTGTCGGCTATCTGGCGCAGGCTCCGGGGCACGCTGGGTTTGGCGTAGGGCTTGATGAGGGGGATCCAGTCCTTGGGTTCGACTCGTTGGGGTTGGGTGTTCCGCATAGGCGCTCCTCTTCCGGGGAGTAGCCCATGGTAGCCCTTTGGACCATGAGGACCATGAGGGCCGAGGCCAGGCCGCGTCCTTTTGGTTGCCTCAGCGGGGCTTAAGCCGCTCCTCCGAGTCCAGGACCAGGGTCACGGGGCCGTCGTTCACCAGGTGCACCCGCATATGGGCCCCGTAGACCCCGGTTTCCACGTGTACCCTCTGCGCCAAAAAGGCCTCGAGGGCCGCCTCGTAGAGCCTGCGGCCCACGTCGGGAGGGGCGGCCTTGACGAAGGAGGGGCGGTTGCCCTTGCGGGTGTCGGCATAGAGGGTGAACTGGCTCACCAAGAGCACCTCCCCCCCCACCTCCTTCAGGGAGAGGTTCATCTTGCCGGCATCGTCCTGGAAGATGCGCAGGTTGACGATCTTGCGGGCCAGGTAAAGGGCGTCCTCCGGCGTGTCCGCCTGCCCCACCCCCAGGAGGACCAGAAGCCCCAGACCGATCCTTCCGACCTCCTCGCCCTCCACCTCCACAAAGGCCTCGGAAACCCGTTGCACCACCGCCCGCATCCCTCACCTCCTGGGCCCGGCGAAGAGGGCCACGGTGCCCGGCCCGGCGTGGACGCTCACCGCCGCCCCGGCCGGTAGGGTGGCGCGGACCTCTACCCCTTCCGCCCGCACCTGCTCCCCCAGGGCCGCGGCCCCTTCCGGGTTCCCCGCATGGGCCAGGTGGACCAGGGCCCCTTCCGGGAAATCCCGGCGGAAGAGCCAGGCCACCTTTCGCAGCCCCTCGGCGAAGCCCCGCACCCGGGGTCCGGGAAGCACCCTGCCCCCCTTCACCTCCAAGACGGGGAGGATGCGCAGGACGCTTCCCACCAGGTTCTGCAGACCGGAGATGCGCCCGGAGCGGTGCAGGTAGGTGAGGGTTTGGGGGAGCACGTAGCCCCGCACCCTTTCCCGGTAAGGGGCCACCGCCTCCTCCAGGCGCTCCCAAGCGACCCCTTGGCGAAGGAGCCGCCTGGCCTCCTCCAGGACCAGCCAAAGCCCCCCGTTCAGGGACCAGGAGTCCAGCACCTGGACCCTATTCCCGAACTCCCGGGCCACGGCCTTGGCGGTGGCCACGGTGCCCGAGAGCTGGCCGGATACGTGCACGGAGAGCACCCGCTCGTGGGAGCCAAGAAGCCTCTCGTAGGCCGCCCGCAGGTCCTCGGGGGCCACCTGGCTGGTGGTGAGGCGTTCCCCCCGCTTCAGGAGGGACAGGACCTCCTCCGGGGTTATCTCCACCAGGTCGCGGTAGGCCTTTTCCCCCCAGACCACCTGTTGGGGCACCACGTGGATCCCGTGCCTGAGGCCCGCTTCCGGGGAGAGCCCCAGGGTGGAATCGGCCAGGAAGGCCACCTTAGAGGCTGTAGGCATAGAAGCCGTAGGTACCGGGGCCGGTGTGGCTGGCGATCACCGCCCCCAGTTCGCTCACCAAGGCCTCCTCCACCGGAAGACCGGAGGCCAACACCATGGCCTTCAGTTCCCTCACGGCCTCCTCCTCGGCGCTATAGAGGAAGAAGGCCCGGATCCGCCCCCGGCCCCGGGCCGAGGCCTGGAAGTCCTTGAGGATCTCCTCCCGGGCCTTCCTTTCCCCCCGCGCCCGGCCCGCCGCCTCCACCCGGCCCTCCTTGAGGGTGAGGATGGGCTTGATGCCAAGAAGGGTTCCCAAAAGGGCCTGGGCCCCGCCGATGCGCCCGCCCCGCCTTAGGAACTCCAGGGTGGCCACGCTGAAGCGCACGAAGTGGTCCTGGCGGATGCGCCCAAGCTCCTTGAGCACCTCCTCAAGCCCTTGCCCCTGGGCGAGGAGTTCGTGAGCCCTTAGGGCCATCATGCCAATGCCCAAGGAGGCCGCCTGGCTGTCAAAGACCGTGATGCGCCCGGGGAAGCTTTGCGCCGCCAGCTCCGCCGATTGCACCGTGCCCGAGAGTTTGCTGGAGATGTGGATGGAGAGGACGTGGTCCGCCTCCTCCAAAGCGGCCTGGTAGGCCTTCAGGAAGTCCTCCGGGGAGGGCTGGCTGGTGGTGGGGAAGGCCTTCCCCTGGCGCACCTTTTGGAAGATCTCCTCGGGGGTGATCTCCTCCCAGTCCCGGTACACCTTCCCTCCCAGGTTCACGTAAAGGGGTACCGTCCGGATCCTCAGGCGCTCCCGTAGGGGCCTGGGTAGGTCGGCGGTGGAGTCCGTGACTAAGGCTACCTTCATAGGGCCTCCTTTCGGTCCGGCCCAGGATACCACAGGGGTGCGGTGTAGTGTAGCCGTCCAGTTGTCCTGGAGGGCGAGTTTTGCTAGGGTCTGGGGTATATGTGGCGCGTCTTGGTGTCGGACGACATGCGGCTTGGGGACGTGAAGTATCCCGGGGTGCTTTTGGACTACCGGCCGGGGATCGGGCGGGAGGAGCTTTTGGAGGTCATCCCCGCCTACGATGCCCTCATCACCCGGAGCCGGACGCAGGTGGACGCGGAGCTCCTCCGGCGGGGCAAGCGGCTCAAGGTGGTGGGCCGGGGCGGGGTGGGGGTGGACAACGTGGACCTCGAGGCGGCGAGCCGCCTGGGCATCCTGGTGGTGAACGTCCCCGAGGCCAACACCCGCTCGGCGGCGGAGCTGGCCTTTGGCCTCCTCCTGGCGGCCGCCCGGGGCATCGCCCTTTCCGACCGCAAGATCCGCGCGGGGGAGTGGGACCGGAAGTTCCTGGGCTTGGAGCTTAAGGGCAAGACCCTGGGCATCGTGGGCCTGGGGCGGATCGGGGGGCAGGTGGCCCGCTTCGCCAAGGGGTTTGAGATGCGGGTCCTGGCCTACGACCCCTACATCCCCCGCACCCGGGCGGAGAGCCTGGGGGTGGAGCTTCTGGGGGACCTTTCCGACATGCTTCGGCAAAGCCACTTCCTCACCATCCACGCCCCCCTCACCGAGGAAACCCGGGGGATGATCGGCCGGCGGGAGCTCTACCTTCTGCCCCGGGGGGCGGTGGTGGTGAACGCCGCCCGGGGGGGATCGTGGACGAGCGGGCCCTCCTTGAGGTTCTGGAGGAGGGCCACCTCTTCGCCGCCGGTTTGGACGTGTTCGCCGAGGAGCCCCCGCCCAGGGACCACCCCCTCTTGCAGCACCCCAAGGTGGTCCTCACCGCCCATCTGGGGGCGAACACGGTGGAGGCCCAGGAGCGGGTGGGGGAGGCGGTCTTGGAGCGGGTGGTGAGGACCCTGGAGGGGGACCTCTCCTACGCCCTGAACACCGGCTTTGACCCCGAGGCCCTCGAGGCCCTAAGGGGTTTCCTCCCCCTGGGGGAGGCCTTGGGGAAGCTCCTCGCCCAGATCACCCGGGGCCGGCCGGAGGTTTTGGAGGTGAGCTTCCTGGGCCAGTTTGAGAAGGACCCGGAGCCCGTGGCCAGCGCCGTGGCCAAGGGCCTTCTCTCCCGGGTGCTGGGGGAGGGGATGGTGAACCTGGTCTCCGCCAAACCCCTTTTGAAGGACCGGGGCATCCGCCTCGTCACCCGCAAGGAGGAGCAGGCGGGGGAGTACACCAGGCTTTTGGAGGTGCGCCTCTCCACGGACCAGGAGGCGCGCCGGGCCCGGGGGGTGGTGATGGGGGGCAGGCCCCGGCTGGTGGGGATTGACGATTACGCCCTGGAGGTCTTGCCCGAGGGGTACATGCTGGTCTGCGTGAACTACGACCGCCCCGGGGTGGTGGGCCAGGTGGGCACCCTTCTGGGGGAGGCCGGGGTGAACATCGCCGGGATGCAGCTGGGCCGGGACGTGCCCGGGGGGCGGGCCCTTTTTGTGCTCACCGTGGACCAGAAGCCGAGCCCGGAGGTCTTGGAGGCCCTTAGGGCCTTGCCGGTCTTGGAGCGGGTGGACCTGGCGGAGCTTTGAGGCGGGGGTGGGTGTTGGCTGGCAATGGGGAGATTGTGGGCACAAGCAGGTAACATCGTGAATAAAAGCACGTAAGGTCCCCAGCCAACCCCGCCCCCTTTTCATGCCCAGTGTTCTGATTTGACAGAACTTTCCGATCGGCTTATCGTGGTCCCGTGGACCCCGCCCTGAAGCACTGGGTAGAGGAGACCGCCCTCCTTTTTGAGTCCGCGGGCTTGCCCCGGATGGCGGGCCGGGTTCTGGCCTACCTCCTGGTGGCCGATCCCCCGGAGGCCAGCGCCAGGGAGATCAGCGAGGTTCTTTCCGCCAGCAAGGGGGCCCTGAGCCCTGCCCTGAACCTTCTTGCCCGGTTGCAGCTGGTGGAGCGCCTGCGTCGTCCCGGGGAGCGCGCCGACCGGTATACCGTGCGCCCGGGGGCTTGGCGGCGGCTTCTTCTGGAAAAGGCCCGGGCCCTTGCCCTTTACCGGGAGCAGGCGGAAAAGGGCCTGGCCCTGGTGGGAGAGGCCAAGGGCAGAAGGCTTAAGGAGATGCGGGATCTGTACGCCTTCTTTGAGCGGGAGCTTCCCAAGCTTCTGGAGAGGTTTGCGGAGGAGGCATGAGCCTTCTTAGGCTGGCCTGGCGCAACGTGCTCCGGCAGAGGCGGCGCACGGCCCTGCTTTCCCTGGTGGTGGTCTACGTGACCGTGGCCGTGCTCTTCATGTTCGGCTTCCTGGACGGCTACGGCGAAAGCCTGGTGGAGGCCTACGCCCAGTACGTGGAGGCCCCGGTGGTGGTGGCCCGGGAGGCCTGGTGGGAGGACCCCGACCCGGAAAACGGCTTCCCCTCCTTGCCCCCCCTGGCCCACCCCTTGGTCCAGGCGGCCACGCCCAGGCTCTCCCTCTACGCCCTCTTCCGCTCCCCCTACCGGATGCAGGGGGGCGTGGTCCTGGGGGTGGACCCCGAAGGGGAAAAGGCCCTTTCCCGGGTGCCCTCCAAGGTGGGGGAGGGGCGGTGGCTTCAGGGGCCGGGGGAGGTGGTCCTGGGTTACCGCCTGGCGGAGCGGCTGGACGTGCGGGTGGGGGAGAGGCTGGTGGTGGAGACGGGGAAGGAGGCTTTGGGCCTCCAGGTAGTGGGCCTGGTGCGGGCGGGCGTGGGGAACGTGGATTTCGGCGGGGTTTACGTGCACCTGGAGGACGCCAGGCGGTTGGCGGGAGGGGGTGTGGGGGCCACCCACCTGGCCCTGAGGGTGCCCCGGGGGCGGGAGGAGGGGGTGGCGAAGGCCCTGAACCAGGTTTTGCCGGAGGGGTTTCGCGCCAAGGGGGTTTGGGAGCTCATGGGCCCCATCCGGGCCGACTACGAGGGAAGCCGCCTCTTTTACGTCCCCTTGTTGGGCCTTTTCATGCTTTTGGCCGCGGTGGCGGTGGTGAGCACCACCTACGTGAGCGTGCGGGAAAGGCTCAGGGAGTTTGCCGTGGCGGAAAGTTTGGGCCTTAGCCCGGCCCGGTTGGCGGGGCAGGTGGCCCTCGAGGCGGCCCTGGCCAGCGGCTTGGGCCTTTTGGCCGGGCTCCTCTTGGGCTACGCCCTCCTTGGGTACACCTCCACCCACGACGTCTTTGGCCCCCTCATGCGCCTTTCCGTGGAGCTTTTGCCCGAGGCGGGCCTTTCCGAGCACCTCTACACCTCCATAAGGCCCGTCTACGCCCTTTACGCCAGCCTCCTGGTGGGGCTTTCCGCCCTCTTGGCCCTGCTCTTTCCGGGAAGGCTGGTCCTGCGCCTGGACCCCTCCCGGTACGTGAAGGGGGAGTGATATGGGAAGGATGGCCTTTGCCCTCCTGGTCTTTGCCGCCCTGGCCCTGGCGCAAAGCCCTTCGGAGAAGCTGAAGCTGGCCCTGGACCGCCTGCGGGGGCCGGCCCACCAGGGGGTGTACGAGCTTCGGGTGGAACGGCCCAGCTCGGTGCGCACCTACCGGCTTAGGGTTTACACCGACGGCCACCGGGCCCACCTCCGGGTCCTGGAGCCCAGGAGCGAGGCGGGCCAGGCGTTCCTTTCCCTGGGGGAGGACCTTTACCTTTATGACCCCCGCCTGGGGCGGACCCTGCGCCTGCCCCCCACGGGCCGGGGGGAGCGGTTCTTGGGTTCGGACCTCACCTACCAGGACCTGATGGGCCGGGACTTAGAGGCGCTTTTCCAGGTGGCGGAGGTCCAGGGGGTTTTGGTGCTCACCCCGAGGCCCGGAGCGCCCACCCCTTACGGCAAGGTGGAGGTGTACCTGAGGGAGGGTTTGGTGGAGCGCATCCTCTACCACGACCAGCGGAACCAGGCGGTGCGGGAGCTTAAGCTTTCCGCCTACCAGCGTCTGGACGGGGCCTACCTCCCCCGGGAGATGGAGCTTAGGGACCTGCAGAACCCTGGGTACCGTAGCCTTTTGCGGGTTCTGGAGGTGCAGGTGGGGCCCGTACCCGAGCGGTGCTTCAACCCCCTTTATCTGGAAAGGGGGTGTTAGGGTGCTGAGGCTGGCCTGGAGAAACCTGCTCAGGACCCCGGGGCGGAGCCTGGTCACGGGGGGGGTGGTGGCCCTGGTGGTCTTCCTCTCCCTGCTCTTCCTCTCGGTTTACGCGGGGGCCTTTGACGCCTTCTTCCAGCTTCTCCTGGAGCGCACCGGGCACCTGGTGGTGCGGGTGGAGGGGTACAAGGGGAAGGAGGACCTGGAGAGCCTGGCCTTCGTCCCGCCGGAGCTCCCTTTGCCCCCTGGGGCCAAGGTGGAGGGCGTCTTGGAGGGCGGGGCCCTTCTCATCGCGCACGAGCGGAGCCGGGCGGTGGTCTTAACGGGGCTGGAGGCCTTGGGCCTGGCCCGGCAGGAGAGCTTCCTTAGGGCAGGCCGCCTGCCGGAGGCGGCGGGGGAGGCCCTTTTGGGGGAGGCCTTGGCCAAGGCCCTCAAGGTGGGGTTAGGGGACGAGGTGGTGGCCTACGCTCCTGGGAGCCTGGGCCTTGGGGTGTATGCCTTCCGGGTGGTGGGGCTTTTGGACCTGCCGGAAACCCACCTCGAGGCCCGTACCCTCCTCGTCCCCCTGGCCGATGCCCAGGCCCTCCTGGCCCCGGGCCGGGTAACCCGGCTGGAGGTGCGGCTTCCGGGCCTCGGGCTTTACCAACTAAAGCCCCTGGAGGAGCTCAAGGCGGCCTTAGGGCCCCACCTTCAGGGCCTCGAGGCCGAGACCTGGCTGGAGGCCAACCCCACCTACGCCGCCATCTTCCCCCTCTACGACACGGTGATGGGCATCTACGTGGGCTTTTTCTTCCTCTTGGGTGGGCTCATCCTGCTCAACGCCCTCTACCTCTCCTTGGTGGAAAGGGTCCGGGAGTTCGGGCTTTTGGTCGCCTTGGGCCTCACGGGGAGGCGGCTTATCGCCCTGGTCTTCTGGGAGAGCCTCCTCCTGGTGGGGGTGGCGGCCTTGGTGGGGTTGGGGGCGGGGCTCATCCTGCAACTGGAGCTGGCCGATGGTTTCCGTCTTCCCTTGCCCCAGTGGATCCTGGAGCAGTACCGGGAGTTCGGCCTGCCGGAGGTGCTCTATGGCAGGCTGGGGGTGAAGGAGGTCCTCCTCACCCTGGGTTACGCCATGGGGGTTGGCCTGCTGGCGGCCTTGTGGCCGGGGTATGTGGCCTCGCGGCTCAGACTTGACCGATATGCGGCCTTGGGGTAAAGAGGGGGCATGACCCTACGCGAGGCCTTGTCCCAAGTCCCCGACCCCAGGGCCCGCAACCGGCGGTATCCCTTGTGGGGCTTGTTGGCCCTCATCTTGGTGGCCTTTCTCGCCCGCGTGGACTCCCTGCGCGGCGTGGAACGTTTCGCCCGGGCCAACCCTCACCTCTTGCCCCACCTGGGCCTGCGCAACCCCCCGGGCCACACCATCCTCACCCTCCTCCTTCACCGTCTGGACCCAAAGAAGCTCCAGGAGGCCCTCCTCCAGGTCTTCCCCGAGGTGGACCTGGGAGGGGTCCTGGTGGTGGACGGGAAGCACCTCCGGGGAAGCGGCAAGGGGAAGAGCCCCCAGGTCAGGCTCGTGGAGGTCCTGGCCCTGCACCTCAAGACCACCCTGGCCCAGGCCCGGGTGGAGGGGAGGGAGGACCAAGCGCTTCTGGAGCTCCTGGACCGCCTGGGGGCGGAGGGGCTCAAAGGGAAGGTAGTGGTGGGGGACGCGGGGTACCTGTACCCGGAGGTGGCGGGGAAGGTGGTGGAAAAAGGGGGGCATACCTCTTCGTCCTGAAGGCCAACCAGGGGGAACTGCTGGAGTGGGCTCTGGAGGTATTCAAGGGGATGGAGGAAAGGCGGCTTCCCGGGGAGACGGAGTCAGCTTGGGAGGTGGTGCGGGACGGGGAGGTGTGGACCTACCGGGTCTGGGCTTCCCCTTATCTGCCGGATGCGCTCTTGGCCTTTCCCGGGTGCCGACAGGTGGTGCGGGTGGAGCGGGAGGTGGTGCACAAGGGGACGGGGGAGGTACGGCGCGCGGCGAGCTACGCCCTCACCAGCTTGGGAGCCGAGGAGGCGGACGCGAGGCGGCTTGGGGAGCTTCTCCTTTCCCGGTGGGAGGTGGAGAACCGGTCCTTTTGGGTACGGGACGTCCTCCTCCATGGTCAGCGAAGCTACCTTGAGGACGCCTGCCAGGTGCGGGGCGTGGGGGCGCAAGTCTTGGCGGTCCTCCGGGCCTTTCTGGTGTCCCTGCTGTACCGCAGGGGGGTGCGGAAGAAGAAGGCGGCCCTGGAGACCTTCTCCTTCCATCCCCTCTCCGCCCTCAGGTTCCTGGGGCTCTATGCGGTATAACGGTCAAGTCTGCCCTCTACCCCTGGCTGTTGCGGCAACCCCCATGCGCGGGCCATAGCTTGACGGGACACTTGTCCCTGGTTAAACTGGAAGGCAAACGGTCGTTAGTTAGACCCAATCCGGGTCCTTCCCGGTGGGAAAGCGAAGGAGGGAGCACATGAAACGCTGGTTGGTGGCCCTGTTGGTGTTGGCCCTTTCGGCTTTGGCCCAGGAGGCCCTGAAGGTGGGCGTGGTGGTCTCCGCCACCGGTCCTGCCGCCTCCTTGGGGATTCCCGAGCGGAACACCTTCCTCATGCTCCAGGAGATGCTGGACCGCGCGGGCGGCGTGGCCGGGCGGAAGGTGCAGTTCGTGATCCTGGATGACGCCTCGGATACCACCCAGGCGGTGCGGAACACCCGCCGCCTGGTGGAGGAGGGGGTGGTGGCGGTGATCGGCACCACCACCACCCCGGCCTCCTTGGGCATGATCCCCGTGGTGGCCGAGGCCAAGGTGCCCATGATCTCCCTGGCGGCCAGCAAGGACATCATCCACCCCGTGGACGCCCAGCGCTTCTGGGTCTTCAAGACCCCCCAGACGGAGGAGCTCATGGCCCGGGCCATCGTGGCGGACATGGTGGCCCGCGGGGTGAAGACGGTGGGGTACATCGGCTTCAACGACGCCTACGGGGAGGGCTGGGCCCGCTTCTTTGAGGCCGAGGCCAAGGCCAAGGGCCTGCAGGTGGTGGTGAGCGAGCGCTACGCCCGCACGGACACCTCGGTGACCGGCCAGGCCCTGCGCATCATCGCCCGCAGGCCCGATGCCGTCCTGGTGGGGGCGAGCGGCACCCCGGCGGTCCTGCCCCAGCGCACCCTGAAGGAGCGGGGCTACCCGGGCCTCATCTACCAGACCCACGGGGTGGCCAACCCGGACTTCCTGCGGGTGGGGGGGAAGGACGTGGAGGGCACCCTGCTGCCCGCGGGGCCTATTTTGGTGGCGGAGCAGCTCCCCGGCACCTTCCCCAGCAAGCGGGTGGCCCTGGACTACATCCAGCGTTACGAGGCCAAGTACGGCATCGGCAGCTACTCCACCTTCGGGGCCCACGCCTGGGATGCCTGGCTCATCCTGAAGCCGGCCCTGGAGCGGGCCCTCAAGCGGGCCGATCCCGCCAAGGACCTGGCCGCCTTCCGCGCCGCCCTCAGGGACGAGATGGAGGCCACCCGGAACCTGGTGGCCACCCACGGGGTCTTCACCTTCACCAAGGAGGACCACCTGGGCCTGCGCTTTGAGGATGCGGCGGTGATGGTGCGGATCGAGGGAGGCCGCTGGAAGCTGGAGCGCATCTTCCGCTAAGCCATGGACGCCACCATCCTCAGCTTCTTACTGTTGGACGGGTTGCAGAACGGGGTGGTCTACGGCCTTCTGGCCCTCTCCCTGGTCTTGGTCTTCGCGGTCACCCGGGTGATCCTGGTGCCCATCGGGGAGCTGCTCATGTTCGCTCCCCTCTCCCTGGTGTGGCTCTTGGAGGGGAGGCTCCCCGGCACCCTGTGGCTGGCCCTGGCCCTCGGAGGGGTCTGGGCCCTGATGGCCCGGGGCCGGGGGCCCTGCTGCCCCTCCTGGGGGGGGTGGGGCTTTTCCTCCTCTTCCTTCTCGCCAAAGGGGTGCCTCCCCTGGCCTACCTGGCGGCGGTGCTCCTCGTGGTCTACCTGGGGGTGGCCACCTACCGGGTCTTCTTCCAGCCCATGCGGGGGGCCACGGTGCTTGCCCTCCTCATCATGGCCGTGGGCCTCCACGTGGCCTACCAGGGTCTGGGCCTGGTCTTCTTCGGCCCCGAGCAGTTCCGTCCCGCCCCTCTCCTTGCGGGGGAGGTGGCGGTGGGCCTTTCCTGGCAGGGGGTCTTGGTCCTCTTCTTCGCCGCCCTGAGCCTGGCGGCCCTCTACCTCTTTTTCCGCTTTTCCCTCTTCGGCAAGGCCCTGTTGGCCGCGGCGGAGAACCGGCTTGGGGCCAGGCTCTCGGGGATCCGTCCGGAGGAGGCGGGGATGGTGGCGTTTGGGATCGCCAGCCTCTTGGCGGCCTTTTCTGGTCTTCTCTTGGCCCCCCTCATCAACGCCGCCTACTTCATGGGGTTCATGCTGGGGCTTAAGGGCTTCGTGGCGGCCATCCTGGGGGGGCTTGCCAGTTACCCGGCGGCCTTCCTGGGGGCGCTTCTGGTGGGCTTCTTTGAGAGCTTCACCAGCTTCTACGCCAGCGCTTACAAGGAGGCCTTGGTCTTCTTGCTTTTGGTGCCCGCTCTCTTCTACCAGAGCCTCCGGGCGCGGACGGTGGAGGAGTGATGCGCTACCTTTGGTTTTTGTTGCTCCTGGTGCCTCTGGCCCTTTCCCCCTTTCCCTACTACCTCACCCTGCTGAACTTTTTCGCCCTCGCCGCCATGGTGGCCCTTTCCCTTTATGTGCTCACGGGCCTGGCGGGCATGACCAGCTTCGCCCAGGCGGCCTTTATGGGCATGGGGGCCTACGCCACCGCCCTGCTCACGGTGCGCCTGGGGCTTTCCCCCTGGGTGGGGCTTTTGGTGGGGGTTTTCCTCGCCCTAGTCCTGGCCCTGGTCCTGGGAGCCCTCACGGTCAGGCTCAAGGGGCACTTCCTGCCCCTTTCCACCATCGCCTGGCAGGTGGCTCTGTACATCCTGGCGGGGAACCTGGTGGGGCTTACGGGGGGGCACACCGGGCTCACCGACCTCCCCCCGATGGGCCTCTTCGGTTTTCCCCTGGACACGGGCTTTCGCTACGCCTTCCTCACCCTTTTCCTTTTGGTCCTCCTGATCCTAGGCCTTTACAACCTGCGCCATAGCCGCATGGGCCGGGCCCTTTTGGCCCTGAGGGGGGATGCCCTGGCGGCGGCCAGCTTCGGGGTGGATCCGGCAGCCCTCAGGCTCAAGGCCTTTTTGCTCTCCGGGGCCATCGCCGGGCTCGCCGGCGTTCTTTACGCCCACTTCCTGCGCTTCGTCAACCCCACCCCCTTCTCCCTGGAGGCCTCCATCAAGTATCTGGTGATGGCCGTGGCGGGAGGGGTGGGGAGCATCCCGGGGGTGATCCTGGGGGCGGCCTTCTTCACCGGCCTCGAGGACTGGCTCAAGGACCTCCTGCCCCTCCTTTTGGGGCGGCAGGGCAACTACGAGACCATCGGCTATGGCCTCATCCTGGCCCTGATCCTTATCCTGGCCCCCAAGGGCCTCTGGCCCGTGGTGGAACGGTACCTGCCAAGCCGGGGGTTGGGGCTACCCAAGGCGGAGCCCCTTTCCCTAAGGGGCCCTGACGGCCCCCGGGGCGAGGTGGTCCTCGAGGTGCGGGGCCTGCAGAAGTCCTTCGGGGGGCTTTTGGCGGTGGCGGGGGTCTCCTTCACCCTGAAGCGGGGGGAGATCCTGGCCCTGATCGGGCCCAACGGGGCGGGGAAGAGCACCATCTTCAACCTGGTGGCCGGGGCCCTCCTTCCCGACCGCGGCCAGGTTCGCCTCTTCGGCAAGGAAGTGACGGGGCTTCCTCCCCACCGGATCCACGCCCTGGGCCTGGGCCGCACCTTCCAACACCCCCACCTTTTCCCGGAGCTCACGGTGCTGGAAAACGCCGCCTTGGGCACCTTTAGCCGCACCCGGGCGGGCTTCCTCCAGGCCCTTTTGGGTTTTTCCCGCAAGGAGGAGGAGCGGGCCCTGGCCACCGCCTACTGGGCCCTGAAGCGGGTGGGGCTGGAGTCCTTGGCCCTGGAGAAGGCGGAGCGCCTTGCCGTGGGCCAACAGCGCCTTTTGGAGATCGCCCGGGTCTTGGCTTCGGGGGCGGAGGTGCTCCTTTTGGACGAACCGGCGGCGGGGCTAAGGGCCCAGGAGAAAAGGGAGCTGGCCTCCCTTCTTCGTTCCCTGGTCAGGGAGGGCTATACGGTCCTGATCGTGGACCACGACATGGACCTCATCATGGGCCTGGCGGACCGGGTGGTGGTGATGAACTACGGGGAGAAGATCGCGGAAGGAAGCCCTAAGGAGGTCCAGCGGAACCCCCTGGTGCGGGCGGCCTACTTGGGCGAGGAGGAGGTGGCATGAGTCTCCTTGCCGTTCAGGGCCTTACCGTGCGCTACGGGCCCCTCGAGGCGGCCCGGGGGGTGGCCTTTTCCCTGAGGGAAGGGGAGGCCCTCACCCTCATCGGCCCCAATGGGGCGGGGAAGACCAGCGTGCTCCGGGGGCTTCTGGGCCTGGCCCAGGCGGAGGGGCGGGTGTATATGGACGGGGAGGAGCTCAGGGCCAGGAGCCCCGAGGCCCTCTTGGAGCGGGGTCTGGTGTTGGTGCCGGAGGGCCGGGCCCTTTTCCCCGGGCTTTCCGTGGAGGACAACCTCCTCCTGGGAGGCTTCACCCGTTTCCGCCGCCGGGAGAACCTGGGGCCGGATCTGGAGAGGGTCTATGCCCTTTTCCCCAGGCTTTTGGAAAGGAGAAGGCAACCCGCGGGTACCCTCTCCGGGGGGGAGCAGCAGATGCTGGCCATCGGCCGCGCCCTCATGGCCAGGCCCCGGGTCCTCCTCCTGGACGAGCCCTCCTTGGGCCTGGCCCCCCTGATGGTGCGGGAGATTTACCGCATCCTGGGCGAGCTGAAGCGGGAAGGCACCACCCTGCTCCTGGTGGAGCAAAACGCCAAGATGGCCCTATCCCTGGCCGACCGGGGGCTGGTTCTGGAGGCGGGGGAGGTGGTCTTGGAGGGCCCGGCGGAAGCCCTGCGCCAGGACCCCAAGGTGGTGGAGGCCTACCTGGGCCTCTCCCGGGAGGTGGAGGAGGGATGAGGCCCGACCCCTTCATGGCGGCTTTGGGCCTGGAGGTGCGGCACCTGGCCCCGGGGGAGGCGGTGGTGGCGGGCACGGTGGGGGAGAGCCACCTGAACCTCCACGGCACCGCCCACGGGGGCTTCCTTTACGCCTTGGCGGATAGCGCCTTTGCCCTGGCCTCCAACTCCCGGGGTCCGGCGGTGGCCCTCTCCTGCCGCATGGACTACTTCCGCCCCCTTCCTGCCGGGGTGCGGGTGGAGGCCAAGGCCAAGGAGGTGAACCTCTCCCGGCGCACGGCCACCTACCAGGTGGAGGTGGTTTCGCAGGGCAAGCTCATCGCCTTGTTTACGGGAACGGTGTTTCGCCTTGGAGGTGATCAGGAATGATGTACCAGCCGGAACTGGAAACCCTTCCTAGGGAAAAGCTTAGGGCCTTGCAGGAGGAAAGGCTTCGGGCCGTGGTGGCCTACGTCTACGAAAGGGTGCCCTTCTACCGGCGGCTTCTGGACGAGGCGGGGGTGGACCCGAAGGGGGTGCGGACCCTGGAGGACCTTCCCAAACTCCCCTTCACCCGCAAGGACCACCTGCGGGAGAACTACCCCTTCGGCCTCTTCGCCGTGCCCCGGGAGGAGGTGGCCCGCATCCACGCCAGTAGCGGCACCACGGGCAAGCCCACGGTGGTGGGGTACAGCAAAAAGGACCTCGGGATCTTCGCCGAGGTGGTGGCCCGCTCCCTGGCGGCGGCGGGGGCCAGGCCCGGGCTCATGCTCCACAACGCCTACGGCTATGGCCTTTTCACCGGCGGCCTGGGCCTCCACGCCGGGGCGGAGGCCTTGGGGATGACGGTGGTCCCCGTCTCCGGGGGCATGACCGAACGGCAACTCATGCTCATCCAGGACTTCCGTCCGGAGGTGATCTCCTGCACCCCTTCCTACGCCCAGACCCTGGCGGAGGAGTTCCGGAAGCGGGGCGTGGCCCCGGAGGCCCTTTCCCTGGAGTACGCCGTCTTGGGCGCTGAGCCCTGGACCGAGGCCATAAGGAAGCAGGTGGACGAGGGGCTTGGGGTGCGGAGCACCAACATCTATGGCCTTTCGGAGATCATCGGCCCCGGGGTGGCCAACGAGTGCGTGGAGGAGCGCCAGGGAAGCCACATCTGGGAGGATCACTTCCTCCCCGAGGTGGTGGACCCACAAACGGGCGAGCCCCTGCCCGAAGGGAAGGTGGGCGTTTTGGTCCTCACCACCCTCACCAAGGAGGCCATGCCCCTCCTGCGCTACTGGACGGGGGACCTCACCTTCCTCACCCGCGAGCCCTGCTCCTGCGGCCGCACCCACGTGCGCATGGGGCCCGTCCTGGGGCGCACCGACGACATGCTCATCATCCGCGGGGTGAACGTCTACCCCACCCAGGTGGAGGCGGTCCTCCTGGGCATCCCCGAGGTGGAGCCCTACTACCAGATCGTGGTGCGGCGGGAGGGCACCTTGGACGAGGCCGAGCTCAAGGTGGAGGTTTCCGAGGCCTTCTTCCAGGAGATCGGCAAGAAGGCCCTTTCCGACGAGGTCATTGAGGCGGACCACCGCCTGCATGCCCTCAGGGAGAAGGTGGCCCACAAGATCAAGGACACCATCGGGGTGAGCATGAGGGTGACCCTCCTGGCCCCTGGGGAGGCCCCCAGGAGCGAGGGGGGTAAGCTCCGCCGGGTTTTGGACCTGAGGAAAGCCTGACCATGCGCCCCATCCCTCTCGGCTTTGAGGCGGTGTTTGAGACCGTGGTGACCCCGGAGATGACCGTGGACTTTGAGGAGCTCGGCCCCGTGCACCCCGTCTACGCCACCTACTGGATGGCCAAGCACATGGAGCTGGCCGGGCGCAAGATCATCCTCCCCTTCCTGGAGGAGGGGGAGGAGGGCATTGGCAGTTACGTGGAGGTGCGCCACCTGGCCTCGGCCTTGCCGGGGATGCGGGTGCGCATCCTGGCCCGGCACGAGGGCACCGAGGGGAACCGGGTGCACGCCAGCATGGTGGCCTACAACGAGCTGGGGGACCTGATCGGCCGGGGACGCACGGAGCAGGTGATCCTGCCCAAGGCCAAGGTGGCGGAGATCTTCGCCCGCCTGCGCCAGCGCTGGGAAGCCCAAGGCTAACTTTTACGGGACCCTGTACATGACCCTGGCCTTCCTCACCCGGCCCACCTGGTGAACGTTTCCAGCATGGGGGGCTTTCTCCCCGTTCCCGGGCAGACCGCCTATGGCGCCTCCAAGGCGGCGGTGAAGCTCCTCACCGAGGGGCTTTGGGCGGAGCTGCAAGGTACCCCGGTGAGGGTGACCCTGGCCTTGCCCGGCGCCATGCGCACCGGCATTGCCCAGCATTCCGGGGTGGAGGCCCCCCAAGCCAGGGAGGGGGCTAAGGTGCCCCTGCTGGAACCGGATCGTGCGGCCAAGACCCTATTGGATGCGGTGGAGCGAGACGCTTTCCGCGTCCTCCTGGGCCAGGACGCAAAGGTCATGGACCTCCTGTACCGCCTGAACCCCCTTGGGGCCACCCGCCTGATCCAACTCCGGATGCGGCACCTGCTGGGCTAAGTTGGGCGTTTCCCTTTACTGGGAAGGGGGGCTGAGGGGGAAGGGTTCCTACCTGCCCCGCACCAGCCAGGCGGAAAGGCCCATGAGGCCTGTGAGGATGAGGAGGGTGGCGGAGAAGGCCAGGCTGGGGTTGGGGAGGAGGGCATAAAAGAAGGCCAGGGAACCCCCGGCCAAGGCGCTTCCCAGGGCCTGTCCTAAGGCGCGGGCCACGGACAGGGCCCCAGAGGCCAGGCCCTCGAGGCCCCCGGGGCCAGGGAGAGGACCAGGGCGTTGTTGGCCGCCTGGAAAAGGGCCCGCCCTATGCCCAGGAGGAGGAGCCCCAAGGCCGAGCCCCAAAGGGGATGCCATAGGGGCAAGAGGGCGAGGCCTATGCCCGCCCCTACCAGGAGGCGGGCCCCGATAAGGGCCATGCGTTGGTACCCCAGGCGGTCTGCGGTCTGGCCAGCCCAGGCCCCCAGGAGGAGAAGCTGCAAGGGGTTGATGAGGAGGAGGGTACCGATGGCGCTGGGGGAGAACCCCTCTGCCCCCAGGTGGAAGGCTAGGGCCACGGTGGTGCCCAGGGTGTGCAGGAAGTACAGGGAGGTGGCCAGAAGGGCTTTGATGAAGCCAGAAGCCCGCACAAGGTCCCCCAAGGAGCCTTCTTGCCGGGGCAGTTCCGGGAGCTTTCCCGAAAAGAGGAGGGCCAAAAGGCCGATGGGAAGGGGTAGGAGAAAGACATAAGGGAGGCCCCAGGTGGCCGCCAGGCCTCCCAGGGCAGGGCCCAGGAGGGTGCCGGTGGCCACGGTGCTGGCCACCATGCCCATGGCGTGGCCTCGAGCCTGGGGAAAGGCGCTGGTGGCCAGGCCCGGCACCAGGCCCACCACCATGGCGGTGGCCACCCCCTGGGCCAGGCGGAGGAGGACCAGGTGCGGAAGGCTGGAAGCCAGGGCCAAGGCCAAGGCCAAGGCGGCATGCAAGGCCAGGCCGAGCCGGAAGAGCCGGAGGGCCCCCAGGAACCTTGCAGCCCAGGCCACGGGCAGGTAGGCGAGGGCTGCCCCCAGCAACCCTGCCGATACCACCCCTTGGGCGGTGTCCGGTCCCACCCCGTAGGTCCGGGTCAGGAGGGGGAGGGCCGGGGCCAGGCTGCTTTCGCTGACCGTGCCCAGGAGCACCCCGAGGAGGAGGGCCACCAGCCTCGAGTCCACGGGGAAAGCCTACCCGTAGCCGGGCGAGGGTGGGTAGGGCCCAAGGCGGTGTAGACCTGCGGGCCTTACACCTTTCCACGTTTCCACACCCGGGGGAAACTGGGGGTGTGGGTACGGATACGCGGGTGTATCTCCTTTCCGAGGCCCGGGGTCTTTCCCGGGACCTCTTGGGTGGCAAAGGGTATGGGCTCGTGGAGATGGCCCAGTCGGGGCTTCCCGTTCCCCCGGCCCTGATCATCACCACCGAGGCTTGCCGCCGCTTTCTCAGGGAGGGGGAGGTGCCGGGTCTGTGGGAGGAGGTCCGGGCCAAGCTGGCGGCCCTCGAGGGCCTAGTAGGGAAGCGCTTCGGCCAAGGGGAGGGGAATACCCCTCCCCTCCTCCTTTCCGTGCGCAGCGGGGCCCCGGTGTCCATGCCCGGCATGATGGACACCATCCTGAACCTGGGGTTGAACCCTGAAGGGGTGGAGGCCCTCGCCCGGGCCACGGGAAACCCCCGCTTCGCCTGGGACGCCTTTAGGAGGCTCCTGGCCATGTACGGGGAGGTGGTCTTGGGGGAGAAGGCGGAGGTCTTTGAGGGCATGCTCTCCGCCTTGAAGGAAAAACGGGGTGTGCGGAGCGACACGGGGCTTTCCCCCGAGGACCTCGAGGCCCTTTCCTTCCAGTACCTCCGCCACCTGGAGGCCCGGGGAACCCCCTTCCCCTTGGACCCTTGGGAGCAACTGCAGGGGGCCATCCTGGCGGTGTTCCGCAGCTGGCAAAACCCCAGGGCCAAGACCTACCGCCGCATCTACGGCATCCCCGAGGACCTGGGAACGGCGGTGGTGGTCCAGGCCATGGTCTTCGGCAACCTGGGGGAGGACTCGGGGACCGGGGTGGGCTTTACCCGTAACCCCGCCACCGGGGAGAAGGGCCTCTACGGGGAGTACCTGAGGAACGCCCAAGGGGAGGACGTGGTGGCGGGGATCCGCACCCCGGAGCCCCTGGAGCGCCTCAAGGAGTACGCCCCCGAGCTTTACCGGGAGCTGGAGGAGGTGGCGGCCCTCTTGGAGCGCCACTTCCGGGACATGCAGGACTTTGAGTTCACCGTGGAGCGGGGGAGGCTTTTCCTCCTCCAGACCCGCTCCGGGAAGCGCACCGCCCAGGCCGCGGTGCGGATCGCGGTGGAGATGGCCAAGGAGGGGCTCATCCCCCGGGAAGAGGCCGTCCTCAGGGTGGAGGCCAACGCCCTCCCCGGCCTCCTCCGGCCTGCCGTGGACCGGGACAAGGCCCCCAAGCCCCTCCTCAAGGGGCTTCCCGCAAGCCCCGGGGCCGCGGTGGGGCATGCGGTCTTCAGCAACGAGGCGGCGGAGCGCTACGCCGCCCAGGGGCTTCCCGCCCTCCTGGTGCGCCCCGAGACCACCCCCGAGGACATCACCGGCATGTACCTCTCCCGGGGCATCCTCACCGCCCGGGGCGGCCTCACCTCCCATGCCGCGGTGGTGGCCCGCGGCCTGGGGGTGCCCGCGGTGGTGGGGGCCGAGGCCCTCCGGGTTTACCCGGAGGAGGGGAGGGCCCAGGTGGACGGGGTGGAGATCCGGGAGGGGGAGATCCTCACCCTGGACGGTAGCACCGGGGAGGTCTACCTGGGGGCGGTGGCCCTGGTGGAGTCCGCGGGGGAAGCCCTCCTGCAGGAGCTCCTCGCCTGGGCCGAGCCCCACCGGCGCCTGGGGGTGCGGGCCAACGCCGACACCCCGGAGGACGCCCAAAGGGCCCGGGCCTTCGGGGCGGAGGGGATCGGGCTTTGCCGCACGGAACACATGTTCTTCCGCGAGGAGCGCATCCCTTGGGTGCGCCGCCTGATCCTGGCCCATACCCCCGAGGAGGAAGCGGAGGCCCTGGAGAAGCTCTTTGCCTTCCAGAAGGCGGACTTCAAGGAGATCCTGAAGGCCATGGACGGCCTGCCCGTCACCGTGCGCCTCCTGGACCCGCCCCTGCACGAGTTCCTGCCCCCTCTTGCGGACCTCGAGGCCAAGGTCCACGCCGGGGACGAGGAGGCCAAGGCCCTCCTGGAGAGGGCCAAGGCCCTGGAGGAGCAGAACCCCATGCTGGGCTTCCGCGGGGTTCGCCTCCTCCTTCTGCGCCCCAACGTCTTCCGCATGCAGCTAAGGGCGCTTCTGGAGGCGGCCAAGGAGCTTAGGGAGGAGGGCTTTGACCCCCGCCCGGAGGTGATGGTGCCCCTGGTGGCCGACCCCAAGGAGGTGGAAAGGGCCAGGGCCCTGGCGGAGGAGCTTTTCCGGGAGTACGGGCCCATTCCCTTCGGCACCATGATCGAGACCCCCCGGGCCGCCCTCCTGGCGGCGGAGATCGCCCCCATGGTGGACTTCTTCAGCTTCGGCACCAACGATCTCACCCAGATGGCCTTCGGCCTCTCCCGGGATGACGCCGGGAAGTTCCTCCCCCGCTACGTGGAGGAGGGTCTTTTCCCCTTTGACCCCACGGAGCGCCTGGACGAGAAGGGGGTGGGGAGGCTCTTAAGGCTGGCGGTGGAGGAGGGGAGGCGGGCCAACCCTAGGCTCAAGCTTGGCCTTTGCGGGGAGCACGGGGGGGAGGCCAGGAGCGTGCAGTTCGTGGCCGACCTTTTGGACTACACCTCGGCAAGCCCCTTTAGGGTGCTCACCGCCCGCCTGGCCGCGGCCCAGGCGGGGATGCGGGCCTCGAGGGCGGTTTCGGGCTAGGCGCACGGGCGTCGCAAAGGGGAGGGTTGCGTTCCGGCTCGCCCGCGGGTAGCCTGTAGGCGTACCCCGGAGGTGCGGTATGCGTTGGTTGGCTTTGGCCTTGGTGTTGGGATTGGCCCTGGCGCAGAAGCCCCAGGTGCTCATCGGCACAGGCGGCGTGGGCGGGGTCTACTTCTACTACGGCACCGCGGTGGCGGAGATCCTCAGCAAAGCGGGGGTGGTCCAAGCCCAGGCCATGCAATCGGGCGGTTCCATGGAGAACCTCATGCTCCTGCGGGACCGCACGGACCCGGCGAGGGGCGTTTATTACTGCGGTACCGTGCTTCCGGATGCGGCCCTTATGGCCTACCAGGGGGAGGAGCGCTTTCAGGGGAAGCCTGCCCCCGTGAGGATCCTCTTCACCATGTACCCCAACTACCTTCACGTGGTAACCACGGAGGACAGCGGTATCCGCGTCCTTCAGGACCTGCGGGGCAAGAGGGTGTCCACGGAGGTGGCGGGAGGCATCATCGAGTACGAGGCCCGGATCCTTATGGGGGCCGCCATCCCCGGGTTTGACCCCAAGGTCCACTTCGCCAAGTGGGAGCGGGTGCGGGTGGCCGAGAGCGCCCAGATGCTTTCCGAGGGGAACCTGGATGCCTTCTTCTGGTCCGGGGGGTTGCCCACGGGAAGCATCCTGGAGCTCTCGGGTAGCCTGGCCCGCAAGGGGAAGCGGCTTTTCCTGGTGCCCTTGCTGAAGGAGAGCACCCCGGTGCAGGTGCTCATGCGGCGCTTCCCTGGGGTGGTGGACACCGGGGTCATCCCCAAGGGCGTCTACAATACCCGGTTCGACGCTCCCACACTCACCTTCTGGAACGTCTTTGTCTGCCCCGCAAGCCTTCCTGAGGAGGTGGCCTACGCCATGGTCAAGGCGGTCTTTGAAAACCTGCAGAGCCTCTACGCCGCCGTGGCCCCGGCCCGGGACACCACCTTGGAGAACGCGGTGCGCTCCCGCGGTGGCAAGGTGCCCTACCACGAGGGGGCGGTCCGCTATTTCCGGGAGCGGGGGGTGTGGCGCTAAATACCCCGCCGTGGCCTGGGCCACGGCGGGGACCCTAGAAAGACTTCGGGCATCACCTTTCTTCCCTGCCTATGGCGGCAACCCCCATGCATCGGCGCTTAGAAGGCCCGGATCTCCACCCCAGCCTCCTCCAAAGCCCGGCGCACTGCCTGGGCCACCTCAGGGCCCCGGGGGTTGTCCCCGTGGATGCAAAGGGTCTCCGCCCGCACCGCCACCTCGCCGCCGTCCAGGGCCTCCACCTTGCCTTCCAGGACCATCCTCAGGGCCCTGCGGGCGGCCTCTTCGGGATCGGTGATCCAGCTTCCCGGCAGGGAGCGGGGGGCGAGCTGGCCATTTTGCAGGTAGGCCCTTTCGGGGAAGGCCTCGAGGACCACCCTTAGGCCCGCCCTCCGGGCCTCCTCCTCGTAGGGCGTGCCCGGGAGGACCACCAGGGGCACCTCCGGGTCAAAGGCCTTTACCGCCTCGGCGATGGCCCGGGCCGTTTCCCGATCCCGGCAGGCCTTGAGGTAGAGGGCCCCATGGGGCTTCACGTGGTGGAGCTTAAGGCCCTCCGCCCTTAGGAAGGCGTGGAGGGCCCCGATCTGGTAGAGCACGTCCGCATACACCTCCTCGGGGCTTAGGGCCATCTCCCGGCGGCCAAAGCCCACCAGATCGGGAAAGCCCGGGTGGGCCCCCACCGCCACCCCGTGGGCCTTGGCTAGGGTCACCGCCTCCCGCATCCGGCTTGGGCTTCCCCCGTGAAAGCCGCAGGCCAGGTTCACCGAGGTCACCAGGGGGAAGATCTCCCGGTCGTGGCCGTAGGTGAAGGTCCCATAGGACTCCCCGGCGTCGGCATTGAGGTCAATGAACATGCTAACCTCCCTATCACACCGTAAGCTTAACCTCCTTACCCCCAAAGACGAGGCCTAACTCGGCCATGGCCTCCGGTACAAGGGACTCCCCCCTCCGTACCAAAGGGGTGTCATGGCCGGGGAAAATGCGAGGGTATTCCCGGATGCGGGCCCGGCTCTCCAGGGCCAGCTTCGGGTTCCAACAGGGGGGTGCTGGGGGGCCTTCTAGGTCAAAGCGGCTCTTGACCGCATCGCTGACCAGGACGCCCATGCCCTCCACCTCGAGGCCCAATAGCCCCGGGGTATGCCCGGGCAGATGGAGCAGGCGGAGCCCTGGCATGATCTCCTCTTCCGTGGCCACCTCCTTGAGGTGAAGGCGCTCAAGGAGGGGGAGGAGAGGGTAGAGGCAGGCGGGGTCCTCGAGGGGATTCCGGGCCACCCTCTCGGCATGGGCCCACTCCCGCGGGTGCAGGATGACCTCTGCCCAGGGGAAAAGGTCCACGTTGGCGGCGTGGTCGAAATGGAGATGGCTTACCACCACGACCTCCACCCTCTCCGGGGGTATACCCAGGTCATTGAGGCGGTCATAAAGCCCTTCCCTTTCGCCGAAACCCAGGGTGTCGTAAAGAACCACCTTGGATGCCAGGATGGCGTAGGCGCTAGAGGCACCCAGGTAGCCGCGGTGGGTTCTCCCAGGAAAACCCGTCCACAAAGGGATGACCTGCATTTCATCCTCCGGTCATGGTCCGGGGAAGCCAGAGGGCCATATCGGGAAAGGCTACGAGGAGGGCCACCATGAGGAGGAGCACCCCCATAAAGGGAAGGGCGTAGCGGGCGATCTGGAAAAGGTCCTCCCCGGTGAGGGACTGGATGACGAAGAGGTTGAAGCCCACGGGTGGGGTGATCTGGGCCAGCTCCACCATGATCACCAGGTAGACCCCGAACCAAAGGGGGTCCACCCCGATGGCCTTCACCACCGGCAGGATGACGCTGATGGTGAGGACCACGATGGAGATGCCGTCCAGGAACCACCCCAGCACGACGTACACCAGGCTCAGAAAGAGGATGAGGAGCACGGGGGTAATCCCCGCCTCCACGGCCCAGGCGGCCAGGGCCCGGGGGATGCCGGTGAAGCCCATGGCCAGGGTCAGGACCCCGGCCCCCGGCGAAGTGAGGAAGCCAAAGGGGAAGGGGTAGGAGGCCGGGGGCTAGGTCCCCGTACCGGTAGCTTTCCGCCACCTCCTGCCCAACGCCCTCACCCCGGTCCTGGTGCAGGCCAGCTACGAGGTGGGGGCGGCCATCCTCACCGCCGCGGGGCTTTCCTTCATCGGCTTTGGGGCCCAGCCCCCTACCCCGGAGTGGGGGGCCATGGTAGCGGAAACCCGCAACTACATGGCCGAGGCCCCTTGGGCGGCCACGGCTCCAGCGGTGGGCATCCTCCTCACCGTGCTGGCCTTCAACCTCCTAGGGGATGGGCTCCGTGACGTGCTGGACCCTCGAGGGCGCTAAACCCTCTGCTTTCCCCCCAGGTACACCTCCCGCACCCTGAGGTCGTGATCCAGCACCACCAGGTCCGCCCGCTTCCCAGGGGCGATCTCCCCCCGGTCCCGTAGGTCCAGGTAGCGGGCCGGATAGGAGGAAAGCCTGCGCGCCGCCTCCTCCAAGGGCACCCCCCAGGCCACCAGGTTCCGGAGGGCCTGGTCCATGGTGAGGGTACTTCCCGCCAAGGAGCCCCCAAGCCAGACCCCGTGGCCCCGCTTCTCCACCTGGTGGACACCCAAGGGGTACTTCCCATCCGGCATCCCCGCCGCCGCCACCGCGTCGGTGACGAAGTAAAGGCCGGGGATGCTCTTCAGGGCCAGCTTCAGGGCGGCGGGGTGCACGTGGAGGCCATCGGGGATGATCTCGGCCCACATGCCCCGCTCCAGGGCCAGGCCCACCACCCCGGGTTCGCGGTGGTGGAGGCCGGTCATGGCGTTGTAGAGGTGGGTGAAGCCAAAGGCGCCCGCTTCCAGGGCGGCTTCCCCTTCGGCATAGGTGGCGGCGGTATGGCCTAACTGGACGCGCACCCCGCCTTCTGCCAGGAAGCGGAGAAGGTCCAGGGCCCCGGGGAGCTCGGGGGCCAGGGTGAGGACCTTGACCGGGGCTAGGGAGAGGAGCCAGTCGGCGATTTCCAGATCCGGGAGGAGGGGGAAGGGGGGCTGGGCCCCGAGGCGGTCTTGGGAAATGAAGGGGCCTTCAAGATGGACGCCGAGGAGGGCTTCCCCAAGGGGGCCTGCCATGGCCTTTTGGATGCCCCTGAGGGCCTCTTCCAGCTCAGGAAGCGGCGCGGTGACGGTGGTGGCCAAAAGGCCGGTGGTGCCGTGCTGGAGGTGGAAGCGGAGGGTGGCTTCCACGCCCTCCTGGCCTTCCATCACCTCCCTTCCCCCTCCCCCGTGGACGTGGAGGTCCAGGAAGCCGGGGAGGATGTAGGGGCCCTCCACGGGGGCTTCCTCTATGGCCTCAATCCACTCGGAGAAGTGGAGCCTGCCCTGGACGAAACCGGTAGGGGTAAGGATGGTGCCTTCCAGCATCTTCGCCTCCTAGGGTTCCACCGCCTGCCCGGCGCGGAGGTCCCGGCCCCCCGTGGCCCGGCCCAGGACGTTCACCTCGCCTAGGCGGTGCTCCAACACCCGGTGGGCCACCCGGGGTGGCCTGCCCTGAAACTCCGCCAGCACCAGGTCCACCCCGTCGGCGCTGGTGCCGGACATGAGGCCCAGGACCCTCATGAGAGCTCCACCAAAAGCTCGTACCGGTCGGCCCGGTACCAGCTCTTCACGAACTCCACCGGCCTGCCGTCTTCCAGGTAGCTCACCCGCTCCAGGTGGAGGAGGGGGCTTCCCGGCTCCACCCCCAAAGGCCTCGCCTCCTCCCGGGCGGCCACCGCCCTAAGGCGCTGGAGGGCCCGCACCGGGCGGAGGCCTTTGGCCTCGAGGGCCTGGTACAAGGAGCCCTCTGGGACCTCGGACAGGGCCCAAAGGGGCAGGGCCGCCCGCTCCAGGGCCATGGGTTCCCCGTCCGCCAGCCGCAGGCGCAGGAGGCGCAGCACCCCTTCCCCAGGGGAGAGGGCCAAGGCCATGGCCTCCTCGGGGGTGGGGGGGCCTTTTTCCACCTGCAACACGCGGGTTTCCGGCCGGAGCCCCAGGGCCCGCATCTCCTCGCTGAAGCCCAGGAGGCGGGTGCGGAAGGTGGCCCGCTTGGCCACAAAGGTGCCGCTTCCTTGCCTGCGGACCACCAGGCCCTCCTCCTCCAAGAGGTCCAAGGCCTTGCGCAGGCTGTCCCGGGAGACCCCAAGCGCCTCCGCCAGGGTGCGCTCCGGGGGTAAGGCCTCCTTGTAGATGCCTTGGAGGAGGGCCTCCCTTAGCCTCCTGGCCACCTCCAGGTACTTTGGACCCATGGCCGCCACGGACTCACCTCCCTACCCTAAGGCCCGGGGTCGCCGAGAGGGGTGGGGCCTTCAGGGCCCTTGCCTCCTCTGGGGCCCCCATGGCCCTATCGTACCACTTGCCTACCAATCCCAGGCCGTTGTAGACTTTGGGCCATGCGGGCCAAGGCCCTGGTGGCGGAGGCGGCCATCGTGGACGGGGCGAGCCCCTGGCAGGTCTACTGGAGGGTGGCCCTGCCCCTGGCGGCCCCCGCCTTGGCCACCTTGGGTACCTTCACCTTTTTGGCGGGGTGGAACAGCTTTCTCTGGCCCCTCATCGTCACCCATTCCTTGGAGATGCGCCCCCTCACCGTGGGCTTGGCGGTGTTCCAGGGGCAGTTTTCCACGGAGTGGACGGTGCTCATGGCTGGGCTTACCCTGGGCACCATCCCGCCCATTTTGGTCTTCCTCCTGGCCCAGCGCTACTTCATCCAGGGCCTTACCCTGGGAAGCCTAAAGGGGTAGGATGCTGGAGCCCGCCTTTCAAAAAGCCCTGCGGGAAGCCCTGGACCGGTATCCCACGCCCTTTTACGCCTACGACTGGGGGCGGGTCCAGGCCCGGCTGGTGCGCCTGCGGGAGGCTTTTCCCTTTGCCCGCCTTTTCTACGCCTTGAAGGTCAATCCCCGCCTTGGGCTTCTTCGGCGCCTTAGGGCCTTGGGCCTTGGGGCGGAGGCGGTTTCCCTGGGGGAGGTGCTCAGGGCCTACCGGGCGGGCTTTGGCCCGGACCAGGTGGTGTGGAATGGCCCGGTGAAGGCCCCGGAGGCCCTTTCCGCCCTCAGGGGGCGGGTGCCCTTTGTGGTGCTGGACTCCGCGGGGGACGTGGAGCGGGTGGCCCAATACCTTCCCGGGGCCGGGGTGTTGCTGCGGGTGAACCCGGACCTTCCGGTAAAGACCCACGCGCACATGGCCACAGGCAGGGGGGAAAGCCAGTTTGGGGTGTTGCCGGAGGCGGTGCCGGGCTTGGTGAGGGCCATCCGGGAAAAGGGGTTGGCCTTTTTGGGCCTTCACCTGCACCTGGGTTCGGCCTTGAGCCGGGTGGAGGATTTCCTGGAGGGCTATGGGGTCCTCGAGGCCCTCCGTCCCCGGGTGGGGCCGGTGAAGGTCTTGGACCTGGGAGGGGGGTTTGGCCTGGACCTCCCCCTTGCGGCCCTTCGGGAGCCCATGGAGCGCCTGGCCCGGCTTTACGGAGCCCAGATCTGGCTGGAGCCGGGCAGGTACCTGGTGGCCGAGGCGGGGGTTCTGGTATCCAGGGTGGTGGGCCTGAAGGAAACCCGCAGGCGGTATGTGCTTCTGGATGCCGGGATGTCCAGCCTTATCCGCCCTGCCCTTTACGGGGCCCGTCACCCCGTCCTGCCCCTTTACCCAGGAGAGGGCCGCGAGGAAGGGGTGTTTGACCTGGCGGGCCCGGCCTGCGAGGCTGGGGACATCCTGGCCCGGGAGGTGCGCCTGCCCGCACCCCGGGAGGGGGAGGCCTTGGCGATCCTCGAGGCGGGCGCCTACGGGAGCAGCATGAGCCTCCCTTACCTGGATACCCCAAGGCCTTTGGAGCTTCTCTGGACTGGGGAGGGGTGGGAGGTGCTTAGGGTACGGGATCCCTGGAAGAGGCTTTGGGAGGGGGAGGAGGCCTAAGGGCCTTCGCCCCATACTTGCCTATAGCAGGTTTCTTTGCGCCTCTAACTGGCCCTCGAGGAGAAGACCCGCGGTACAGCTTCCATTTGCGCCCGGGGCGGCGGGTAAGGGGCAGGGGGAGCCTCGAGGCTTTCGCAAGCCTTACGCCGGGCTTTTGGCGGTCCTGGCGGCAAGCTTGGGGGAAGCCCTTGTCGGGAAAAGGCCTTGCGAGTCCTTTCGCCCAAAGTGGTCTATCCCACAGTTATCCCTCCACTTGACGCGCTGCAAAGCCAAAGTATCCACCCCGTAAGTATTGGTACGTGCCTCCAAAACGCTGAAAACCCCATCTGTGTTGAACCCAGTAAAACGGCGCAGAGAGATGCTACAATGGGTATGTCCGGACCACCGGACGGGGATCTTGAAAGGCGGTTTTCCTCTTGGGCAAGGGCAATATGCGCTTTCACCTTTTCATCGGCCCTTTCTCCTGTGGCTTTTCATCGGCCCAAACCCCGCAAAACCCCCGGTATACGCCATGTGCATATTCCAGCCTTCATGATTCTCACAAACCCCCCCTCCGGGAGCCATGTCCAGGACGGTGTTCTTGAGGGGGTACAGTTGCACGAGATGCTTCCCCGTAAGGGGATTGCGACGTCGGAAGGTCCGCAGGTCGTCCTCAGGGCCAGTCACCACGGTTGCACGAGATGCTTCCCCGTAAGGGGATTGCGACTGCTCCCGTAGCCGCCTCAAGCGCTCGCCGATGTTCATACGTTGCACGAGATGCTTCCCCGTAAGGGGATTGCGACACCGCCGCCCCAACCATCCAAAACGGCTAGGGCATGCTCAAGTTGCACGAGATGCTTCCCCGTAAGGGGATTGCGACGCGTAGCACACCGCCCAGAGGGGTGGGCCGTAGACCAAGTTGCACGAGATGCTTCCCCGTAAGGGGATTGCGACATCACTAAAAACCCTGCCTATTACCAGCCGCTGAAGGGTTGCACGAGATGCTTCCCCGTAAGGGGATTGCGACCCAGGCCATGGGCCTGGGTTTTGTTTTGTTGAGGTGCTTTAGGTCATGGTTTACGATGCCCTGGGAGATAACCGTTGGGTGAGGCTGGCCCATCTCTTGAGGGGAGCCTCGCCTTCATGTGCTTAAGTCCTCTCCGGATCCACTGGGAAAAGCGGGCAAACGCCTGCTGGTATTGAAGATGTGGGTAAAGCCCAGGTTCTACTAACCGGTTTGCGCATTGCGGTTTGCGTTGGCGATAATCCCCAGGCCAAGGCCAAGCCTCCACCAGTGCTGGGGCCACCCCTTGGGGGCTACGGTAAAAGATCGCGCTTCACTCCCTAGTTGCACGTGGACTTGTAAGGGAACCAGTGCGGCCCGTACCGCCAGAGTGCCTTGGACTTCAGGCTTCAATATTTTCTCCTGTACCAGACGCTCCCCAGCGAATACTTGTACCCGCACGGCACAGCCCGGGGGGTGGGTGCGGACGAAAGCCCCCTGGAGGTCAACCCAGGCATCCAGGCGTGGCCTTACCTCCACAGGCAACACAGCGATCCGCCGCCACTCGTCCGTCTTGCCGTTGGTCCTCACCTCCACGACGAGTTGCTCCTCTTGGCCGGCCTCCTCATCCATCGCTTGAACCAACTCCTCAAGGTTTTCCTTGGCCTCTCCCCCGGAGGCCAGAAGGAAGCGTAGGGGATGGTGAGCAGGGTCAAAGCCGATGGGGCGTACCTCGAGGGGTTCCCCAGGCTTCCACACCGGCTCGGAGAAGCGAACAGCGAAGGCCTGGTGGTGTAGGCGAAAGCGCACCACCTCGCCATCCTCAAACGCAACCACAACCTCCTCGGGGATGGGGTCTCCCTCGGGGGTGAATCGGGGTACCCAGGCAAAGCGCTTAAAGCGCCCATCTTCCAGCGTGACCTTCCCATAAACCTTCCACCCCTCCACGAGGGGCTCCTGGTTTAGCGCCGGCTGTATTTTCTCCAGACTAGGAGGGAACTCTAAGGGTTCGACCTTCTTCACCTGTTTGTGCCGCAAATGGGTGCGTTTGTGTGCGCGCTCAATAGGCGGTTTATCATCCCTCAGTTTCCAGTAGAGGTCTTTCAAGGCTTGATCCGAGCGGTTAAAGAGGAGCCGCACGGGGTTGGGCTCCCCCAAATAGAGGCCGGCCTCTTGAAAAAGATCCAAAACCGCCTGCTCGTTGCCCAAGTCGGGAAGCGCATTCTCCTCAAGCTCCAGCAGGAGTTGCAAGGCTTCCTCAAGCCTGCGGAACACCTGCTCGTATGCCTGGGCCCTCGCGGGGAGCTCCCCAGTGCGGTAATAATGTAGGAAGTACTCCTTAAGCACGGCGAGGCGCAGGGCCTTGAAGTGGAAGATTGCATCCAGAGTACCTATGAAGTCCCGATCGCCGTTTTCATGGAACTTGAGGCAACGCGCCGTCTCTTCATGCCACCTCAGAACCTCCCATAAGCGGTTGTACTCGGCCTGGGTAGGATGCGTGTTTTCCACTCCCAGGTCCCTCAGAAAATTGCGCCAGAAGGTCTGGTCGTTTTCTGGTACCTCCCTATAGAGGAAATACCCTCTCAGATAACCGAGGAGTACGCGGGCGGGAACCAGTTCTTTCCCTCGCGAGCGGACGGTTTCCAGAAGATTTTCCCACCGCTTACCCTGCCACACCAGGCGCATGAGGGGTTTTACCCCTTCGTAGTCCTCCTGGGCCACGCGGGCCTGGGCCACCCCGCCCTGTTCCACGGCCTTGTCCAGGTTGGCTGCGTGGGTCCAAGAGTCAACCATCCCGTATCCCCTCCAGCCAGGTGAGGAGGGCCCATTCCAGCACGAGACTCGTGCGCACCCGCCGCCAGTCGGGTATCTCACCGGCGAGGGCCCGAGAAAGGGCCGCCTCCCGTTCTTCCCAGATGGCTTTGAGCCAGGGCTCCAGTCTGCGTCCGCCCAGTTCACGGGCCTCCTCAATCAGCGCCTGGTCCCAAAGCTCCAGTGCCTGCGCCAGGTGGCGGAAGAAGCCCTCGTTCAACGCAGGCCGAGACAGCACCTCCAACTGCTTCTGGGCCTGTTGCAAGGCCTGTTTGTGCTCCTCGCATTGCTGGCTGAGGATCTCGAGCTGCCTTTTGAGCTGCAGGATCTCCTTACTTTGCTCCCCCAATCGCTCTTCCAGGTTTTTCTTTTGCTCTTCCCAACGTTTTCTATCTTCCTCCCACCTTCGCTCGTACCACCTCAGCGCCTCTGTGCAGTCCATCACTCCTCCGTCAAGCGGGGTGAGGAAAGCCGCTGGCCCTCCTGCAATAACGCCTCTAGGCGGAAGGCGTGCACTCTTAGCCAGCGGGCGAGGGGAAGGTTGACCAGGTCTTCCAGCAACTTCTCCAGCCCCACCAGCACAATTCCCTCCGCTTCGCCCCTAAGGAACTCACGGTTGCTGTGGCGGAGGGCAGGGTGGTCTTCTCCTTTGAGAAGGGCCTGGTATCCCTCAATAAGGGCCATTACCCGCTCTTCTGCTTTGCCCCCAAAGCTGGGGTACTCCAGCACCAGCACCCGAAGCAAGGCCTCCTGGGGGAAGGGCTCGGGCAGGGTCTCCTTAAAGCTGCTGAGCCTGGCAAGCTGGGCCTCGAGGTCCTCCTTTTGCTCCGCAATGCCCTCCAGCTCACCCAGCCTGGCCTCCAGCTCCGCCACGCGCCCTACAAGGGTCTCAAGCTGCTCTTTCAGCGCCTCTTTTTCTGTCTGGAGCCTTCGCTTTTCTTCCCCTACCGTTGCCAGTTCCTTACTGAGGCGATCCCTTTCCTCCTTAACCTGCGAAAGCTCCTTGCGCCAATGTGCTGCCTCCTGCAAAGCTTTTGCTTTAGCGCTCTCCGCTTCCTTTAAAGCTCTTTCCGCCTGCTGAAGCTTCACCTTGAGCTTTTCAGCCTCGTCCGCTTTTTTCTTGAACCTGTTTTGGTACTCTCGCAACCTGCGCGGGAGGTCTTCCTGGTTAGGGGCTGGCTCGCCCACAGCGACCTTACGAGGCATTTTTTCCTGGAGCGGGCCTCTAAGGGGTTGCTTGTCCAGGATGGAGGGGGTGGCGGGCCTTTCCTTGAGGTTTAGCGGCAGGGCCTCGAGGTCCTTCTTCAGGGAGGACAAGGAGCCCTTGGCCTCGGGTGGAAGGCCGAGGACAATCCGCGTCACTTCCCTCAAGACCTCCTCAGGCTCCGCCATGCACCTCCTCCTTCCTCAGTCGGCGCTCGTAGCGGGCACGGCCCCGCTCGGTAAGCCCGTAAAGCGGGCTGCCGTTGTACTCGCCCTTTTTCTCAAGATACTTCTGCTTTACCGCCTCCTCAAAGGCGCGTTCCAGTTCCTTGCGTCGGATGAAGGAGAGGTGGCCGAAGTAGCGGTTATCCGTGTACTTGCGACCCAGGAGGCTGTTCCCGACGCGGTCCTTGCCCCGCAGAGCACTTATGGTGCTTTCTTTGCCTAGATACATGTGGCCTTCTTCCTGTGACCAAGCATTGTCCTCGGCCCAAGCGAAAAAGGCTAACAGCGTGTCCAGGGGGCGGTAAGCCCGCTCAAGCTCCTCCGCCTCCAAGGCCTCTAGGGCTTCCCAAGGGCCGTTCTCGCGCGTGCAAACGTCGCAGGTGCCGCAGGGGGCCAGGGTCTCGCCCAGATGCTTGAGCAGAGCCTGGGGACGGCAGCGGTTGTACTCGGCGTAGCGTTCCACCTGATTTAACCGCTTTTCGGCCTCGTTCTTAAGGTTTCGCCGCTCCTTGTCCCATTGGCGGTAGCCCCCCTCGAGGCGCTCGCCCGCTTCCACGCGGAGCAGGGGTTCCCGGTACTGGTAAAGCCCTATTTTCCGCTCCCGGAAGAGCTGGTAAAGCTTTTGGTCCAGGTTTTGGGCATCTTCTAGGATGCGGGAGAAGTCAAGCTCATCGCCCCGTTCGCTACCCCGGTAGCCAGCCTGACGCAGAAGGGCCATTTCTTCGGCCGTGAGGTACTTGCGGAGAGTCTCCTCGGACTCCTGGAGCAGGACCTTTCCCGGCAAGTACTCGTAGCGTAACACCCCAGCCCGCTCAAGGCTGGAGAGGGTGCGCTCAAGGTTCTCGAGGCCTAACTCCCGCCGAACGGGGGCGGTGGTCTCTTCCTCGTCTTCTTCTTCCTCATCGTCCTCTTCCCGGAGGACATCCTCGGCTTCGCCTTCTTCGGGTTCGCTGGCGTAAATCTCTCGGTACAGGTTTTCTCGGTAATCCGTTAAGACAACTTCCTCTTGCAGCAGTTCGATGAGCTGGTTGACAAAGTCCGCCTCGGCATCGCGGGCTTTTCCCGCCCCGACAGACCAGCGAAGAAGCGCCCAGTCCCTCTTGGTGCATAGGAGCAGGCAGTAGGCATCCTTTCCATCCCGCCCCGCACGCCCTGACTGCTGGATGTACTCCTCCAGGCTGCGGGGGGGCTGCCAGTGGATTACCAGGCGGATGTTCGCCTTGTCGATGCCCATGCCGAAGGCGGTGGTGGCCACCATGACCCGGGTTTCGCCGGAGGCGAAGCGCTCCTGGGCTTCGCGGCGGGGGACCGGGCCCAGGCCCGCGTGGTACGCCTCCACCTGCAGGTCAGGGAAGAGGCGGCCCAGGGCCCAAGCCAGCCGCTCTGCCTCGGCGCGGGTAGCGGTGTACACGATGGCGCTGCCACCTTCGCCTTGCTCCACGAGCCAATGAAGGGCTTTGGCCAGGATCTGGAACTTGCCCACCTCCCCCTGCGCCTTCCTCACCACAAAGTGAAGGTTGGGGCGGTGGAAGCTTGTGGGCTTGATCAGCTCGTAAGTGCTCAGTTTCGCCGCCTTCTTCAACAGCTCCAAGTCCTTCGGGCTTAGGGTGGCGGTGAAAAAGCTCTTTGGAACCCCCTCCAGGGGCTTCAGCTTCTCCAGGGCTTTGAGGTAGTCCGGTCGGAAGTCAAAGCCCCACTCCACCAAACAGTGGGCTTCGTCGAAAACCACCCGCCGAAGTTCCCCCGCCGCGTGCCTCTCCTGGAGCAGCTTCCAAAGTTCCTCGCTCCGGTTGAGACGCTCGGGGCTTACGTAGAGAAGTTGCACCCGACCAGTCCTGACCTCATCCAGCACGCTCCTTTGCTCGCCTGAGCCCATCAGCGAGTGCACCGCACCCACCGGCAAACCCAGCTCCATGAGCCGGTCCGCTTGGTCCTTCATCAGGGCCACCAACGGGGAGATCACCAGGGTGAGGCCCGGTTGCATAAACGCGGGAAGCTGAAAAGCAAGGCTCTTGCCAAAGCCGGTGGGTAGCAGGGCCACCAGGTCTTTTCCCTCGAGGGCCGCCTGGACGGCCTGGGCTTGCTTGGTCCAGCGCTCGCCATCCAGCAAAAGCCCGTACACCTCCTGTGCGATCCGCCGGGCTTTTTCTCGGGGCTCGAGGCTCGATTGCAGAATTTCCTTCAGGCGGCGCTGGGCTTCTTCTTCCAGTTCCTCTTGGGGGAACCGGGCCCGGTCTACCCCCAGGATCTCCGCCAGCAGGTCGTAAAGCTCCTTCCGATCCTCGGGGAAGTGTCGGTGAACGCCCGGCGGTAGGGCACGGTAAAAGACCCCCTGGTAGGCGGCGTTGAGGAGCTTTTTGTCCCAAAGGACGAAGGCTCCGTCCCCCACTTCTCGTTGATCCCGGATCAGCCGACCGAAGGCCTGCGCAAAGGAAAGGGCGGCCTTGGGCAGGTAATAGTCCCACCATCGGTCCAGCCCCTGCTCATAGGCCTGCTCCATGCGCTTGGTCAGGAGTAGGGAGGGCAGGGGGAAGGGGATTCGCTCCAGGTTCACCAGTTTCAACGCCGGGAAGTCCACCCCTTCCATGTAGCTCCGCGAGCCCAGGGCGGCCACCGGGGCCTTGGGGTCTTGCTTGATCCGGCTCGCTATGTCCTCCCGCTCCTTGCGGGTAAGGGGGGCAAGAAGGTGGGGGAGGTCCTTCAGGGCCTCCTTGGCATCTTCTAGCCGCCGCAAGCTGGTGAAGAGGGAGAGGCTGCGGTGGGCTTCGGGTAGGAGGACCCTAAGTTCCTGGTGGAGCATGCGCTGGAAGCGGGGCAGGGTGCTCTCGCGGGCTTCGGGGAGGTGGCGGGGCACCACCAGGTGTGCTTTTTCGTAGGGGAGAGAGGGGGGTAACCGCTGGTGTATGGCTTCCTCAAGGCCCAAGAGCCGTTTGAAGAAAGCAAACCCCTCAGGGTCGCTCTGGGTGGGCACGCTTAAGGTGGCGCTGGTGAGGATGACGCTCTTGAAGCGGGGCCACAGCTTTGCCTTGAGGGCGAGTGAGATGTCCACCGGCTGAGCCAGGTGGCGCCAGCTCTCGGTTATGGGGTCCCATTCTGAAAGGTGGAGCCTGTTGGGGTCGGGATTCCCCTGGGCCAGCCCGAGCACCTTGCGCCGCTCAAAGAGTAGATCCAGCGCGTCCTGGATATACTCCTGAATGGGTGCCAGGTCCCGCCCCATGAGGCTTCTCGGGTCCTGGCCTATGAGCTTGAGCGCCTCCTTAAGCTGACGAAGCCCATCAATGAGAGACTGCTCCTCCCGATCGATGAGGGGCCACTCCTCGAACCTACGCCAGGTGCTGCCCAGCCCCAGGCTAAGGCCGTAGCGCTGGTCTCCAGAACCACGCTTCTTGATGAGGGCCACCAGATGGCGGGAATAGTTGTTCAAGGTCTCACGAAGTCTGGGAAGCAACTTTTGGACGACCTCTTTAGCCTTGGCCTGCTTTTCCTCGGACAGCTCGGCCAGCCGACGGTCATCCCTGAGAAGGCCCCGGTCCTTTTGGGGATGGGCCAGGCGGTTGATCACGTGGGTGAGTTCCTCGTGGTCCAGGACCAAGGTGAGGGCTTCGGTGGCGGTGTCCTCGAGGTGGTGGGCCTCGTCAAGCACCAGGTGAGCCTCTTTTACTGGCTCTCCTTGCTCCTCTTCGGCCCGCAGGAAGTTGGCCAGGAGGTAAGCCTGGTTGGCAACCAGGATCTGAGCCGCTTTGCGATGGTTTAGCTGGCGTTGGAACGCGCAGGAGTGGAAAAAGGGGCAGTCTGCCCGGCAGCGTTGGGGATTGGTGCCTACCCGGTTTCTCACCTCGCGGAAGCCTCGGGAGAAGTGCCAGTAACCGGGAAGGGCCTCGAGGTCGTGCTCCCCAAGGGCTGCGTAGTGCAGGAGGAGCCCCACCGCGGTCCTGAGCTCTTCGTCCTCTTCCGTCCTAAGGTCCAGGAAGAGCTCGAAGAGGGCCTCCGGGCACAGGGTGTCTCGTGGGCTCTTGACCAGGGCTGCCTTGACCTCATAGCCCATTTTGCCCAGGTTCGCGAGTTCGTCCAGAACCTGAGCTTGGAGCACCTTGGTATGGGTGGCTACCCAGGTCTTCTCACCCCGGTGCAAAGCGGGATAGAGGTATCCTTTGGTCTTGCCCGTTCCGGTGGGGGCCTCCAGGAGCACCTGGCGTCCATCCTGCAGGGCCTCGTTTACCTTCGCGAACATCAGCTCCTGGGCTGGCCTCCTCTGGGGGAGGAGGTCTTTTCCCAAGAGGGAGGGATGGGGCAGGCGCTGACCCTCGTACAAAACTGGCTCCACCGAAGCGGGTGTGGCCAGGAGCTCCTTGACCAGGACCGGGGTTTCCGCAAAAAGTTCCCCCTCGGGGAGCCTGAGCTCCCGCCAGGCCCGGGTCACCCCCTCGGGCAGCTTTTGCAGCACCAGCCCGGTCAGGACGCTCCAAGTAGCCTCCACGTCGGTCTGGGCCCGGTGGGCCCCTTCCAAGGGTGATCCGGTGAGGTGGGCGTAGAGATCCCCTAGGCGGTAACTGGGAAGCCCGTCGGGTGGTTTGGGAAAAACCAAATGCGCTAAGCGCAGGGTATCCAAAGCGGGTTTTGCTGTGGGAGGGAGTTTCAGACCAATCTGCCCCAGGACCCGTTCCAGAATGGGCAGGTCGTAGCGTAGTAGGTTGTGGCCAAGCAGAGGGCGATCCCCAACAAAATCCAGGAACTCCTTGAGCGCCTTTTCTAACGGCACCTTTTCCCGCTCGTATTCCTCAAAGGGGATGCCGGTGATCCGGAAGGCTTCGTGACTGGCCTCGAGGGGTGTGGAGGTGGCTACGTACCAATGACGGGTCCGGCCCTCCGCGTCCTGGGCGGCGATCTCCAGGATCTCCGCCTCCTCCGGGTTGGGGGAGGTGGTTTCAAGGTCCAAGGCTACATAAGGTTTCATGGTCTGCGAGGGTTTCTTGATACCTGGGCCTCTGGGGGGCTACCGCACAGGTTCTACATGCCAGAAGGTCGCAGGCGACAGGCCCATTATACCTTGGCGACCTTGCCTTCTGGGAATGTATCCCCTTTGCCTCAGGCTTGACCTGTGTACCCCCTTTTGGGGTAGTTTGCTCTCCACGATCTTGCGCGAGACCCTATCCCAGGACCCCGACCCCCGCGCCACAAACCGCCGGGCGGGCTCCGTGCGGTTCCTGGGGCTCTATGCAGCATAGCGGTCCAGTCTGAACCTCCCTGGAGTTGCATTTTGTCGCCACAAATACGACAATAAGCTCATGACCCTACCCGCCAACCCCCTGGACCGGGCGGAGCTGGTGGCCCAAGGGCTCCCGCGGGAAGCCCTGGAGGAGATCCGCAAGAGCCTGGAGCTCACCCAAGGGGAACTGGCCCAGGCCTTGCGCACCACCCCGAGGACCCTGCAACGCCAAGGCCCCAGGCTCACCCCCGAGCTTTCCGACCGCCTCTACCGCCTCTACCGCCTTTGGGAGCGGGCCCTCCTCTTCCACGGGGACGAGGCCCGGGCCCGCCGCTTCCTCAAGACCCCCAATCCGGCCCTAGGGGGCAGAAGGCCCTTGGACCTGGTGGGCAACGAGGCGGGTCTGGAGGCAGTGTTGGACCTCGTGGACAACCTGGAGGAAGGGGTCTACCTCTAGCCCATGCGGGCCTACCGTTTGGTGAAGGAGGCCCACGCTCCAGAGGCCCTCACCGGGAGGGGTGCGGCCTTGAGGGGCGGGCGCTGGAACCCCAAGGGCTTGCCCGCGGTCTACGCCAGCGAGCACCTGGCCCTGGCGGTCCTGGAGTGGCTGGCCTACGCCCTGGAGTTCCCCTCCCTGCGGGGCTACGTCTACTTCCGGCTGGAGGTGCCCGAGGCCCTAATCCGGGAGCCAAAGGCCCTGCCTGAGGACTGGCGGAACCTGCCCTACCCGGCTTCCACCCAGGCGTTGGGGCGGGCTTTCCTGGAAGCGGGCGAGGGGCTGGCCCTGCGGGTGCCTTCTGTCGTGGTGCCCGAGGGGTGGAACCTGGTGCTCAATCCCCGGCATCCCGCCTTTGGGGAGGTAAATGTGGAAGGGCCTTTCCCCTTTGTTCCCGATGCGCGCCTCGAGGGCCTTTGGGCCCGGGCGCGGGGGGTGGGGGGCTAAGTGCTCCCGCCTTGTCCTCGCCTCATGCCAGCACCTTTTGGCCTCCACCCGACTCCCGAGGAGGATGCCCAACTGGGGGAACCGAAGACCAACCCCCTAATGCCCCACAAGGTGCGCCGCCGGGCCCAGGGCTGGACCGCCCCCCGCATCGCCCACCACCTGGGCTTGGACCGGACCACGGCCCGGCGGGACCTGAGGTGGGAGGGGTCCATGGGCTGGCGGACGGCAAGGCCCCCAGGTCCAAGACCTGCAGGAGCTTTTGTCCCAGGGCAGGCCTGGTCTCTTCCTGCTCCTGGAGGCCCTGGAGAGGCGCTTGCGGATGCGCTTCCACCCAGAGACGGTGAGGCGGAAGCTCCTGGTCCTGGGGTGCCGGTGGAAGCGGACGCGGTACGTGCCCGTGGGGAAGCCATGGGAGGAGGTGGTCCTTGCCGTGGCGGAGCTATGGGAGTGTGGCGGAGTTGCGGGAGTTGGGGGAGCGTTTGGAGAGGGGGGTGGGGCAAGGTTTATGCGTGGGCACTTAGCCCCTTTACTCAAGCCGCTGGATAAGCCTCGCGGTTTTGCCCACCAGGGCCAAAAGCCACCATCCGTCCTGAGGCGGGCGGGGGAGGTTGAGGCCCTTGGGCACCGCTTGCCACGTGCCTCGTTGGTACCTCGCCACCAAGGAGGCCTGTTCGCCGTACCCGGGTAGGACCCGCCAGGGGGCTCCGTCCTCCCCCCACCAGACCCGCACGGGTCCCTCCCCCAGGCCCACCAGGCTTCCGGGACCCTGGTAGTAGGCCCAGGCGGCCGGGTTCAGCACGACAAGGCCTTCTGGGCCCACCTCCACCACCATGCCGGGGGCCAGGTAGGGGAGAAGGGGGGTGTGCACCCGCAGGGCCCGGCCACCAACCCAGAGGGTGTCCGCCTCAACCCCCTCTACCCGGCCGTAGTAGCGGGGGGCGGGCCGGTTTTCCGCCTTAACCTCGTCCCTGCCCTTTTTCTCCT
Source organism: Thermus amyloliquefaciens (assembly GCF_000744885.1). Taxonomy (NCBI): domain Bacteria; kingdom Thermotogati; phylum Deinococcota; class Deinococci; order Thermales; family Thermaceae; genus Thermus; species Thermus amyloliquefaciens. Next base: position 945,884 of record NZ_JQMV01000003.1, read on the forward strand.
CCTCACCCTTTTTTTTCTCCTTGCTTCCCTTCTTCTCCTCTTCTCCCCACGCCGGGGCCAAGAAGATCACGGCCAGGGGGAGGAGCTTAGCGAGAAAGGTCCGCCGCCTCACCGCGCCACCTCGGAAGCCTAATGCGTATCCGTAAGCCCGGGCGGGCGTTTTCCGCTTCCAGTTTCCCGCCCAGGCGCTTCACCCCTTGCTCCACCAAGGCCAAGCCCAGGCCCAGCCCTTCTCCTCCTTTGTGCTCCCGGAAAAAGGGCCGTGTCAGGTGGGGTAGGGCCTCCTCCCTAACCCCGGGCCCATGGTCCCTGACCTCCAACACCACCTCCTCCCTCCCAGCGCCAAGCCCGATCTCCATCGGGGGTGCCCCGTGGCGGAGGGCGTTTTCCAAGAGGTTGTCCAGGATGCGCTCCAGCAAGAGGGGGTGAGCCAGGACCCAGAGTTCCTGCGCAAGTCCCGGCTCCTCTTGGCCGGGTCCCGCGCTGACTTCGGGGGAGGGAAGGCGCTGAAACCGCACTCCCTCCTGACCCTTTAGATAGTCCCTCAGGAAGCTCGTAAGCTCCAGGGGGATCAGGTCCACTTCCAGGTCCCCCTCTGCCCGGCTGAGGGCCAGAAGCCCCTCGAGGGTCCTCTCCATGCGGGCCAGGGCGCTTTCCAGGTGGGGGAGGACCTCTTCCAGGGGGAGAAGGCCTCCCTTGAGCGCCTCCACCTGGCTCCGTAGCACCGCCAGGGGGCTTCGGAGTTCGTGGGATGCGTAGCGGGTGAGGAGCCTTTCCCGTTCCAGCGCTCCCCGGACCGCCTCCACCAGGCGGTTGAAGCTGTGGATAACCTGGGCGAGTTCCCGCTCCCCGACTGGGGCCAGGGGGTTGGGAAAGCGCAGGGCAGAGAGGTTTTCCACCGCCTGGGCCAGCTCCTGGAGCGGCTTGGAAAGAACGCTGGCGAAGTAGGACCCGAGGAGGGCCGCAAGGAGCAGAAGGGGCAAGAGGAGGCTCAGGCTTGCCCTGAGGTAGGTGCCAAGGGCTCGCTGGTACTCCTCAACCCGGAGGTAGACCTCCAGGGTGTACTCCTTCCAGGGGACCTTGGCCGTGCGCCAGGCCTCCCCTTCCTCGGGGGAAAAACCCCCCTCCAGGATGGGCACCCCATCCCGGGACAGACGGAAGCCGAAGGCATAGTGGGTACCCAGGAAGACATCCCCCTGCCGGAGCCTGGGGCCTGTTTCGGTGAGCTCCAAGGCTTTCAGGACCCGCCCCGTCACCTCCGAGAGGTCCAAGGCGATGTCCCGTTCCACCAGGTTGCGGAAGACCACGTACCCCAGGAGGAGGGAAAGGAGGCCCACGGCGGCGGCCAGGAGGAAGAAGGCATAGGCTAAGCGGGCCCTGAGGCTCATGGTTTTCCCAGCCGGTACCCCCCGGGTACCCGTTCCACCACCCAAGGAGCAAGGGTCTGGCGGAGCTTTTGCACGTACACCCGGAGCACCGCATCCGTTTCCGCTCCCGGAAAGAGCCGCTGGAGGAGTTCCTCACGGCTATAGGTCCTGTCAGGGTTTTGCGCCAAAAGCTCCAGCAGGGCAAAGGCCTTGGGGGAGAGGGCCACCTCCTTTCCGCCCAGGGTTACCCGTCTGGCCACCAGGTCCACCTCCAGAGGACCCCTCCGCAGGAGGCGCCCCTTGAAATCGGCATTCCTACGGGCCAGGGCCTTGACCCGTGCCAGGAGCTCCTCCAGGTGGAAGGGTTTCACCAGGTAGTCGTCCCCGCCGAGCTCCAGGCCATGGATGCGGTCCTGGAGGGCATCCCTGGCGGTGAGGAAGAGGATGCCCCCGCGGAAGCCCCCCTGGCGCAGGGCCTCGGCGAAGCGGAAACCCGCGTCCTCCCCCTCGGGCAGCATGATGTCCAGGATGAGCACGTCGGGCTCCCCCTCGGCCAGGAGATCCCAGGCTTCCTCCAGGTTCCTGGCCCCGAGGCCCTCGTACCGCTCCCGCCGCAGGAGGGCCAGGATGGGTTCCAGAATCCCGGGTTCGTCTTCCACCACCAATACCCTCATGGCCGGCGCACGTAAAGGGCCATGGCCCCGAGAAGCCCGAGGCCGCTTAGGGCTAGGGGGGCCAGGGGTGGGGGAGGGGTCTCCTTTTCCCCTTGTTCCCCTAGCCCAGGGTAGGCGGGGTATTCCCTCCCTTCCTCGTCAACCAGTTGGACCGTGGCCGGCGCCAGGGCTTCCAGGGCCTCTTCCACATGCTGGACAAGGCCCACAAGCCCTGTGCCGCCCACGAGGAGGAGTAGGCCCACGGCCCAAAGCCACCCTCCCCGCACCCAAAGGCCTAGGAGGACTGCTCCTGCTCCCATGCCCGCCGCCAGGGGCGCCAGGGCCTGGATGCCTTCGGTGTGCCCGGTAAGAAGAAGCTCCGCTAGGAGGGTTAGGAAACCCATGGCGGTGAAGAGGGCCACAAGGTCGGGAAACCGCTTCACCAAAACCTCACGCATGGGTACCTCCTTCAGTCTTTCCTATTCCAAGCCTTTCCGTCCAGCCCGTGGCAGTAGGCGCAGAAGTTGGCGGGGAGGACCACATTAAAGGCCTTTTCGTCCTCGGGGTTGCGGATGAGGTCCAGCTGGGCCTTCTGGAAGGCCCGCACCTGCTGGGCCTCCTGAGAAGGGAAGGCGTACACCCCCCGGTGGCAGGCGGCGCACTCCCTGGCGCCGCCATGTTCCACCTTGTCCCCATGGCCCTGGGTAAAGTCTAGCCCATGGTCCTTGGGGGCGTGGCACTGCGAGCAGAAGGCGTCCCCCCTCCGCCCAAAGGCGGTAAAAATGGGGTCTTTTAGGGGGCTTCGGCCTCCCTCCAAGGAGGCGGGGCGGGTCCTGCCGTCGTGGCAGGTGGCGCAGAAACGTCCCAGCGAGGTAGGGCTGTGGGCCTCGAGGGCCGGGCTTGGGGCCAGGCTTTTCCAGGTCTTGTTCTTGTCTAAGGCCGTGTGGCAGGTCTCGCAGGTGCTCCCCTTGGCCCCTAGGGCCGCGAAGTGCCGCTCGTGGCTGAAGACCACCCGGCTTGCCTCCCGGGGGGTGTACACCCGCACCAGGTCCTGCGGGGGTTGCCACTGCCCTTTGGGCTTAAGCCGCCCCCCTTCCCACTCCACGTACTGCCCCGGGAGGAGGGAGACCCCCGGGGGCAGGGGCGTGCCGTTGGAAAGGAGGGCCTGGCCCTTCTCCGCGTCCCATCGGACGTAAAGGTAGCGCTCGCCTTCCCCAGCCAGGGCGAGCCCCGCCAGGAGAAGCCACCAAAAGCGCTTCACTGGGCCACCCCCTGGCCCTTGACCCGCACCACCACCCGGTCCTGGACCCGCATCCCCATGAAGCTTGGGGCCTTGAGCCCGAAGTCGCTCAGCAGGAGCTCAAACTCCCCAGCAAAGCGGGCCCGTTTCCCTCCCTCCTCCAGCTCGTAGCGGAGGGGCCAGGCCACCTTTCTTTCCACCCCGTGCAGGCTCAGGGTGCCCAGCACCAGCCCCTTCTGCGCATCGTAGCCGGTGATCTCCAGACAGGCTTCCCGGTAGCGGTCCACCTGGAACATGTCGCGGGTGTGCCGGTCCCGCAGGGGCTCCTTGGAGTCCCAGGCGGTGAGGTCCAGGCACACCCTTCCCTGGAGCTGGCCCGTGGTGAGGTCAAAGACCACCTTCCCCCTCAGGGTGGGATTGACCCCTTGGAAGGCTCCGAGGGGGGCACGGGCTTCGTACACGGCTTCCCCTTGCACCTGGTATCCCGCGGCCAAGGCCCATCCCAGGGTGAAAAGGAGCGTCAACCAGCGCATTCCTTCCACCTCCTCGCCTTGAGGTTAGAGGCCCTTCGTAAATGCCCCGTAAGCGGGGGGGCGGGGCTAATGGCCCCGCCCCCACAAGCCCCCTCCTAGCGCCGCTTGAGCTCCACTTTTTCTGCGGAGATCACCCCCCCAGACAGGGTACCCTTGACCTCCACGCGGTCCCCCTCCTGCAGGAGGGAGAAGAACTCCCCTTGGCTCAGGTAGCGGTCCTGGGCTTCAAAGCGGGTGGTGGGGCTTGTGGTCACCAGATAACCCAGGAGCTGGAAGGTATAAGCGGTGCGGTCCACCGCCGAAGCCGGGCCTTCCCACTCAGAAGTTCCATTTTCCCCGCCGGTGCCTTTGATCTCCACCTTCACCGCATAGAAGCGGCCATCGGCGTCAAGGGTGGAGGGGTCGTAGCGGACCTCGGCGTGGTCGCCCACCCTTATATCCGCAAAGGCGATGGGTCCGTCAGGGTCGTCCCGCTTGAGGACCGTGCGGCTGTCCACATAGAAGCGGAGGGAGCCCAGCTCAAAGGTGTAGGCCGCGGGGTCAATGGCGGTGACCTGCCCCTTTGCCTCGGCCTTGGGGGGACGGGAGCCGGGGTATTTCACCTTCACCAACTGGGCGTGGAGAAGGCTGGGATTGGCGGGATCCAGCTGCCCCTTCGCCTCCACGTAGACACCCTCGGAGAGGGTGCCCACCACGGTGGCCCCACGGTAGTCCACCAGGTACCCAAGAAGCTGGAAGGTCTTGGCCGTCTCGTCCAGGGCCTGGATGGGGCCTTCCAGCTCCAGGCGCCTCGAGGCCCCGTATCCGTTATGCCCCGAGGTCTTAAACTCCACCTTGCTGGCTTGGATGGTGGTTCCGGAGAGAATGCCCTTGACCTCTACCCATGCGCCTTCTTTAGGTGTGCCCGTCACGCGGGCTCCGGAGTAGTCCACCACGTACCCGTTCAGGAGGAAGGTCATGGCCGCAGGGTCCAGCCCGGTGGCCTGGCCTTCCAGCTCCACCCCCTGGGTAGCGGCGGGGTAGCGCTCAATGTAGGAGGCCAGGACGCCGGAGGCCGTGGCCGTTCCGTGCACCTCCACCACGTCCCCCACCCTTAGGTCGCTGAGCAACAGGGTGCGGTACACACCCCCTGCCTTCTCGTAGATCCGGGTGTTGGCGTCGGTCTGTACCCCTTGCCCTAGGACCTCGAGGGTCCCGGCCATCGGGTCCAGGGCGGTGATGGGACCCTTTAGCTCCACACGAACGTCCAGGCTGGCTACGCGCACCGTGGAGCCCAGGTCCTGGCCGGACACCTGGACCACCATGCCAGGGAGCAGGGTTCCAGTGAAGGCCTCCCCTTCCTTGGTCAGGCTGGCCCCGGAGGTATCCAGGGCCTTACCCATCAGGGTGGGCCGCTCCGGCGTGCCCCCCAGCACCCCCACGGCCTGGTACTCCTGCCCCGCCTGGGGCCCGAGCTGGCATGCGGCGAGGAGAACCATGCTCCAGAAAAGGATGAGCCTCTTGCCCATGTTTCACCCCCCGAGGCCCAGGCTACCCTCCCGGCGTAAACGGGGCGTAAACATCGTCCCCCCGGGGAAGCCAGAGGACAAACAAGGCTCCGCCCTCGGGGTGGTTGCCCGCCTGGATGCGGCCCCCCATGGCTTCCACCAGGCTCTTGGCGATGGAAAGGCCAAGCCCGCTGCCGCCGCGGCCGCGGGCGGGGTCGCCCCGGTAAAAACGCTGGAAGACCCTTTCTTCCTCCCCCGGTTTCAGGCCGGGTCCGGTGTCCCACACCGCTAGGCGCACCCCTGACCCCTCCTCCTCCAAGGACACCTCCACCCGTCCCCCTGCCGGGGTGTGCCGGATAGCGTTGTCCAGGAGGTTGTGGAGCACCCGCTGGAGGGCTTCCCGGTCCGCAAGCAGGGGAGGGGCTTTGCCGCGGAGCTGGAGGTCCACCCCCTTGGCCGCGGCTTTGGCGGCATGGGCCTCCAGAACCCCTCGCACCAGGCTCTGGGCGTCCAGGCGCTCGGGGGTAAGCCGCAGGCCACCGCTTTCCGCCAGGGTGAGGAGGCGCAGGTCCTCCACCAACCGCCCCAGGAGCCGTACCTCCTCCTGAAGGCGGCGGAGGTGCTCCGGGGTGCAGGGGAGGAGGCCGTCCTCCAGGGCCTCGAGGTCTCCCTGGAGCACGGTGAGGGGGGTACGCAGGTCGTGGGCGATGTCGGCGAGGAGCCGCTTTTCCTCTGCCTCCTTCCGGGCAAGCTCATCCAAAAGCTGGTTAAAGCTTTGGGCCAGCCCTGCCACCTCGTCTTGCCCCTGCACCTGGGCCCGGCGGGTGCGGTCCCCCCGGCGGTAGGCCTCAGCGGTTTGGGCAAGCTCTCGCACGGGACGCACCAGCCCCAAGGCCAGGAGGAGCCCGGCCCCTAGGCCCATAAGCAGGGCGGCGCCGGAGGATACCGCCACAGCTCCGCGTAGCTCCTGCAGGATGCGGCGTTCCCGGAGGCCCAGCCGGGGGGCAGGAGCGGCTGGACCCAGCCCCAGGGCCATGGCCCGTTCTAGGTGGCTGGAGGCGGCCCGGTAGGCCAGGAACCCGGAGAGCCCCGCCACCAAAAGGGCTACCAGGGCCATGGCCAAGGCAAGGCGGGCGGTGAGGCTCATGCGTCCTCCTTCAGGCGGTAGCCGTAGCCGCGTACGGTTTCCAAAAGCCCGGCGCAGGGGCCCAAGCGGGCCCGGAGGTTTTTCACGTGGGCGTCCACGGTGCGCTCATCGGCTTCGCTCCCGAGCCCTGCCAGGAGCTCTTCCCGGGTCACGGCCCTTCCCGCCTGCGCCACCAGCAGGTAGAGAAGGCGCACCTGAAAGGGGGTGAGGGAAAGTTCCTTTCCCCCGCAGCGGGCGCGCAGGGCTTCCATGTCCACCTCCAAGGGACCGGCCCGCACGTGGCTTGGAGGGCGCACCAGGCCTTGGGCCCGCCTCAGCACCGCCTTCACCCGGGCCACCACCTCCCGGGGGCTGAAGGGCTTCACCACGTAGTCGTCCGCCCCCAGCTCCAGCCCCAGAAGCCGGTCCACCTCCTCCGCCTTGGCGGTGAGGACGATGATGGGGGTTTTGTCCGCCTGGCGAATGCGCTTCAGGACCTCGAGGCCCTCCAGCTTGGGGAGCATAAGGTCCAAAAGGATCAAGTCGGGGCGCGCCCTCCGCCAGAGCTCCAGGGCCCTTTCCCCGTCCCCTGCCCGCTCCGTGCGGAAACCGTTGGCCCGAAGGTAGCGCTCTAGGGTGTCCGCAATCTGGGGTTCGTCCTCCACCACCAACACCAGCTCCCCCGGCATACCCTTAGCCTAGAGCAAGGGGCCTCCCCTTCAGGGGGAGGCCCCTTACCGGGGCTCACCTACCCCACCAAGGGCCGAAGGGTCCAAAGCTACCGCCCTGTGGGAAGTAGGGGCACGTGGGGTAGCCGGGTCCCTGGGGCGCGCCCGGGGCCACGGGTTGCCCGGTGCGCTGGCCGTAAGCCTGGGCGCCGAAGGCGGGGCCGTAGGCGAAGCCCCCAACCGGCCCTACTTCCCGCTGGAGCATGGCCTTGACCACCGCCTGGGTGCGGGCCTTCATCAAGGTGGCCTGGGCCTCGTTTAGGGCGCCGGCCTGCACCGCCTGGTCAATGGCGGCATTGCGGGCCTCCACCAGCTGCGCCTCCAGCTTGGCCGGGTCTACCCCCAGCTCCTGGGCGATCTGGGCCAGGGTCTTGCCCTGCTGGTGCAAGGCGATGAGCTCCTCGGGGGTGAGGCCCAGGAGCGAAGCCGCCTCGTCGTGAAGGGTGCCCGCCAGGCCCACCGTAACGCCTGCCTGCGGCGTGCCCACACCGAAGCCAGCCCGAGGTCCGTACGCGAGCGCCAACCCAATCGCCACCAGTCCTGCCAGCACCAACCCTGCCTTGCCTTTCATGGCCTTCTCCTTTCTGACCCTTCCCAGGGTCGCCCCTAGGGTAGGCGGGGAAGGGTGAAGGGAGAAGGACTTCCGCGTGAACCGGAGGTGAACGGCCAGCGGCCCCGCCCTGGCTTGGGCGGGGCTACAGAAAGATCACGGGCGAGCCGCCTTGGTGTTGGCCGATAGAGCAAGCTTTGTGCAGGGCAGTTAACCCTTGAGGAGGGCGAAAAGATCCCAGTGTTCCCTAAGGAGCTCCGGGTGCCACTGCACGCCCAGGAAGAGGGGATGGCCCTCCAGGACCACCGCCTCCACCAGGCCATCGGGGGCCACCGCCACGGGTTTCAGGCCTTTGCCCAAGTCCTTCAGCCCCTGGTGGTGGTAGGAGTTGACGCGGAAGGCCTGGGGAAAGAGCCGGGAGAGGGGACTTGCCGCCACCTGACGCGCGGTGTGGGCAAGGGCGGGTGGGGGGCTTTTCTGGTAGTGCTGGACTTCCTTGAAACCTTGGGCCTCGAGGTCCTGGTAAAGCGTCCCCCCCAGCGCCACGTTCATCACCTGAACACCTCGGCAAACCCCGAGGATAGGGAGGCCCCGCTCCGCGGCGTAGCGGGCCAGGAAAATCTCGTGGGCATCCCTTTCCGGGCTCACTTCTCCCAAGCGTGGGTGGGGCTCCTCCCCGTAGCGGGCGGGGTCCACATCCCCACCCCCAGGAAGGAGAAGGCCGTCCAGATGCGGGAGGATGCGCTCCAGGGCCTCTGGCTCCTGCGGGGGCAGGAGGACGTGGGCCAACCCCTGGGTGGCAAGGGCCTCCAGGTAGAACTCCAATAGGCCCCAAAACCTCCGGCTCATGAGGCCCTCGCTTTGGCGGTACTGGGTGGCGATGCCGATGAGGCGCATGGGGCCATCCTATACCAGGGGCCAAGCTTGGCCGCTACACCGCATAGAGCCCCACGCTTCCACAAAAAGCCCCAATGCTCCCGCAGGGGGTGTCCAAGACCGAACTCCTCCATGACTGGTCTGACCAGTTATGCTAGACTGAGGCCGTGGGCAAGACCTGGCAGCTGCAAGAGGCCAAGGCCCGCTTCTCCGAGCTGGTGGAGGAGGCCCTCCGCTCCGGTCCCCAGGTGGTGACCCGCCGGGGCAAAAGGGCGGTGGTGGTCCTCTCCTGGGAGGTCTACGCCCGCCTGGCGGGAGAGGAGATCAGCCTTCTGGAGGCCCTCCGCCCCCAAGAGCCCCTCCCCAACGAGGAGGTGGAAGCCCTCTTTCCTGGGACAAGGGAGGGAATAGCCTTCAGGAAGGTGGAGCTTTGAGCTACCTCTTGGATACCAACGTGGTCTCCGAGGCGGCCAAGCGGGATCCCCACCCCAAGGTGGCGGCTTGGCTGGAGGCTGTACCCCTGGGGGAAGCCTACCTCTCCGCCCTGACCCTGGGGGAGTTGGCACAGGGGGTGGTGCGGGCTCCTTTGGAGCGGCGCCCACGGTTGGAGGCCTGGCTGGAGGGGCTCAAGCGCCGCTTCGCGGGGCGGATCCTCCCCCTGGACGCGGGGGTGATGGAGGTCTGGGGGGAGCTCACCGGGCGGGCCATGGCAGAGGGAAGGAGCCTCTCCCCCCTGGACGCCATGTTGGCGGCTACGGCCTTGCGGCACGGGTTGGTGCTGGTCACCCGCAACCTGAGGCGTTTTGAGGGGGTACCGGTGCGGGTGTTTAGCCCGTGGGAGGAAGCCGATGGCTGACTTTTTGCCCCCATCCACATGGATTTCTAAGTGCCCTCCTCTTATCCTCGCCCCAAGACAGCCCCTTTTGGCCTCCACCTGACCCCTGAGGAGGACACCCAGCTGCAAGAAGAGAAGGCCCGCGGAATAGTCTGCATTGGAACCCGTTGGGGACGGTGTGGCGGCGGGTGAAGGGGTGGCCCTTGCCGCGGCGGAGCTACGGGAGGTGGGGGAGCGTTTAGAAAGGGAAAAGTCTATGCGTGGGCGCCTAGGGTGGCGGCGCTTGCCGGGAGACGCCGCACCAAGACTCCAGGGGAAGGAGGTGGCAGCGGTCGGCGGCCTGGGTTCAGGCACCCTCGTTGGGGGCGCTGGTTTCCTCTACCAGGGCCCGCACCTTAGGCCATACCTTTTGGATGCGGTTCTCCAGGGTTTCCGCTGGCGTGGGCCCTTTGCGCATGCTGGCGTGCAGGGTGTCGTTCCGGATCTCGCTGAGCTCACCCCAAAGCTCCCCCAGCGCGTTTCGGTGGTCCTCGGCGCCTGTCTGGACCCTTTTGCTCCAGGCCCCTAAAAGCCTCTCCGCGGCCTCCCGTTCCTCCACGGGGTCAAAACCCCGCTTTAGGCACACCACGCTCACCACCAGCTCCCGCATGAGGGCCACCGCCTGGGCTAGGCTTCCCGTCCTGAGCAGGAGGTCCACCATGGCTGCCTGGGCCCGCAGGCCCTCCGGGGTGAAGGGGTTTTCCACGGCCAGGGGTCGGTACTGTCCTTCCAAGAGGTCCAGGAGAAGGCCTAGGGGTTGGGAGCGGGGCAGGCTGACGAGGTCTTCCTTCACCCGCTCTAGGGCCTCGAGCAGGCCGCGAGCGTGCTCCCCCGCCTCCTGCACCCGCAGGAGTTCCAGGGAAAGGCTCAGCCGGTCCAGGGTGTTGCCCAGGGTGCCCAGGGCCCGCACCTGGGCCTCACTTCTGAGCCAGCTTTGGCGATGAAGGCCTTTTAGGAGTTCTCCCAATGGTCGGCCAAACCCGTGGCGGAATAGGTCCCGGGCAGCCTCGGTCCAAGAGAGGAGTTCCAGAAAGGGGGTGAGGTCCAAAAACTCTCCGCGACCTTCCTCCTCCAAGAGGAGCCCGTACACGATGCGCTCCACCTCCACCCCCTTGGCTACCCGGAGAAAGTGGGCCACCGCCAGGCCCAGGATGGGCTGGGAGCGGAAGCCGTGGGAAATGTCCAGCACCAGGCGGGCCTCCCCGGGCACCGCCTCCGCCATGGCGTTGAAGATGCGCCAGAGCTCTTCCTCCGTACGGCCATCGGGGATGGGCACCTCCTGGTAAGGTACCCGGGCCCGCAGGGCCTCCCCATGCTTTTCCCGGGCCTTTTGCGTGAGCAGGACTTTTAGGGTGTGGTCCGGGTAGTGCTTGGCCAGGGCCTCTTGGGTGTAGGGGGTGGCGTAGTCCTTCCCGTCCAGCCTGTAGGGCACCTCCTGGTAGTTGCCGACACCGAGAAAGGAAAGGATCAGCTTCTCCATGACTCCCTTCCTTCAGAGGGGTACAAGCCGCCCCACCGCCCACCCCAAGGGGTAGCCGTCCTTGGGGTCTTTGGCCCCTATGGTCTTGCGGGTCTTGGGCTCCTGGCCTTCGGGGTGGTCCTCGGGGAGGAGGAGGGCCAGGCGGAGGCTCAGCCTTCCCGAGCCGAAGCCCACCCGGAGGGGAAAGACCTCGGGGTCCTCGAGCCTCTGCTTCAGCTCCCGGTAAACCTCGAGGGCCTTCTCCAGCCCGTAATCCTCCGCATAGCCTTGTTCCCACTCCGCCACCCTGGCGTAGTACTCCCTAAGGGCCTTCTTAAGCTCCGAGGGCGGCACCGCCCCCGCCACTCCCCCTTGCCGGGCCAAGCCCCCCTGGTACCGGAAGAGGAAGCGGAAGCGGCTCCCCTTGCGGAAGGTCTCCGCCAGGATGGGGATGCCCGCCATCTGGCCCTTGGGGTGGAACACCCCGATGCGGTTCAGGAAGCTTTCCCCGGGCCCCGAGTCCGTGAGCCGCACCGCGCGGAAGGGGTCGCGGTAGAGGTCCAGGCGGTACCTTCGCCTCTTCTCATCCCAAGAGGCATACCCAAGGGTCACCCCTTCAAACTCCTGGTTCTGGGAAATACTGGGGTCTCTGGGCGGCCTTATGCGGACCTCATCCCTGGCCTTTTCGAACTGCCATATGGGTTTTTGAAACACCAGGTTCTCCCCCCTCTGCATCAGGCGCCAGAAAAGCCAGGCGGTGCGAAGGGCACCTTTGACGCTGGAGCCCGGCAGGTAGGGGCCCAGGGGGGAGTAGGGGAGGGGGCGGTACTCCAGATGGGCCTCCTCCGTGGCCTCCTGGATGGAATGAAAAAAGGCGCTGCTGGCCGGGAGGGTGCGCACCACCGCCTCCTTGGGCACCTGGCCCTCCCGGAAGAGGCTTTGCAAGACCTCCTGGGCCCCCTTGGGGCCCTCGGCCACCTTGTGCAGGAAGGCTGCCCGCCGCTCTGGGGAGAAGGCCTGGAGGAGGGTGGAGGGGTCCAGGAGGTGGACGACCTTGTTCTCAAAGTCGGGCACGTAGGCGTAGGCGGGGTAGGCCTCCCCCGTGCCCACGTGGACGGGGGAGAGGAGCTCCAGCTCCAGGGCGTAGGCCTCCAGGAAGCTCATACCCGCACCCCCAAGGGAAAGACCTGCAAGGCTTCCCACACCCGCACCCCCATTTCTGGGGGCTCGGAAGGGGTCACGTCCAGGAGCAAAAACCCGTCCCGCTTTCGGTACACGCTACCCTCCTTGGCCCGCAGATGGGGGGCCTTGAAGGGCCTAGCCCCCACGTACCCCCCGCCCAGGCGGCCCCAGTAGGGCTCGGGTTCGTAGTAGAGGGCCCCCTCCAAGGGCCCAGGGGAGAGGGTGACGTAGGCGTTGGGCTCCCTGGCTTCGGGCAGGTCCACTGGGCGCACCTCCTCCACCAGGAACCACCCGGCCCCCACGCTGGCCAGACCCCCGTAGCCCATGGCCCCCACAAACTCCAGGCCCTCCTTTAGGTCAAAGGGGGGTTCTCCCAGGGCGTACACCGCATACCGCCCCGAGGGGAAGAGGAGGTCTTGGGCAAAGAGGATCCCCTGGCGGGCCCCGCCCGTACCCCGGTCAATGCCCACCCGCGTCCGGCGCAGGCGGCGGGGGATGGGCGGGGTGAGTCTTCCTTCCTCCTCTTTCGCCTCGGGGGCCTCGAGGAGCGCCTCCTCCCCCCGCTCGGCCACTTGCTGGAAGGTGGCGAAGGAGAGGAGGGAGAGGTTCTTCAGCCGCTTGCGCAAGTCGGTGTCCTCCACCTGAAGGGGCGGGAGCTTGGGCCTTGGGAGCCAGCCCTCCGGGAAGGCGCTGGAGAGGCGGAAGTCCGTCTCTTGAAGCCTTTCCAGTAGCCCTTCCAGGGCCTCCTTGCCGTGGGTGTAGCGGTACCACCAAAAGAGGTGCCCAAGCAGGGTGGTGGCCCGGGGCAGGGCCCGCACCGGGCCCCGGAAGCGGAGGTAGTAGGCGGTGGCCCGCATGGCGCTACCCTGCCAGGGATACCTCTTGGATGTCCAGGCGCTCCGCCAGGTCCAGGCCTTCCTGCTCCTCGGGGGGCCTAGAGGGATGCAGGAAGTAGACCTGGCCGTATCCGCGGGAGATGTGCCCTCCCAGGCCGTCCAGCTCCAGGAGCCTGAGGGCCCGCATGAGGTATTCCTTGAAGTACTTCTCGTCCAGGTCGTCCAGTACCCGGTAGACCATCTCCACCTGGAAGCGGGCCCCAGCGGGCACCCTTTCCGTGGTGCGGGGGTTGGCGTTCCCCCCCAGGCGGGGGATGAAGACCTCCTGCTTGATCTCCGTGAGGTACCCGCCCCGGGCCACGGTGCGCTCCAGCTCCTGCTTGGAATCCGGGGTGAGGTAGGCGTCCCGCACCAGAAGCCGGGTGGGCCCGCGTTCGCGGGCCACCTCCAGGGCCTTGGTGTCATTCTCTGGGGCTAGGCCAAAGATGCGGGCCACGGGGTCCTTGGGGTTATCGGAGGCGAAGACGTGCTTGTCCTTGGCCTTCAGGATGTAGTCCCCGCCCAGGCTCCACTCCAGGAGGTAGCGGAGCTTCCCCTTCAGGCTGGAGCCTGGGATGTAGGGCTCGTCCGTGAGGGGGTTGCGGATCACGGGGTTGTCCAGGTCGCCGATGGCCATCTGGTCCCGGCTCATGCCGATGCGGAGCCCGGTCTTGGCCAGGAGCAGGGCGCGGATGCGGATCACCTTCCTAAGCTGCATCTTCACCACCTCACTTCCCCGAGGCGTAAAAGTAGGCCAGCACCGCCTCCACGTACTTCATCATGGCTTCAAAGTCCTTGGGGCTGCGCTTCCCCGAGTCCAGGGCCTCGTTCATGAAGTTCACGAAGGCCCTGGCGTCCTTCAGAGGCCCCTGGCTGCGGGTGTTGTAGGCCAGCTTGGCCTTCAGGAGTTCCAGCTCGGGCACAAGCCGGGCGAAGGCCGTGGCCTCGTCCGTCTTCCGCTCCTTCTGGAAGCGGTTTTCCAGGGCCCTGAGCTCCGCGAAGTAGTTGCGGAACTGGCTGGACCTGAGCTTGCCCTCTCGCACCAGCTCCTCGGCCACCCTCTTGGCCCTGGCAAAGATTTCCGGGTCCAGAAGCCCCTTTTCCTTGTCCTTGTAAAACTCCAACACCGGCATCAACCCCTCCTTTCCCCATATAGGGCCCACTGGACCCAGACCGGCAGGTGGGTCCAGGCGGGTTGCGTGTGGTCTAAAAGCTCCAGATACCGCTTCCAAGCCCCCTGGTCCTTCTCCCGCACCCGGCGGAGGGCATAGGCCAGAAGGGGCTTGTAGCGCATGCGCTCTCCCTCGTCCAGGTCCTTGGCCCAGAACTGCTTCCACAGGGTTAGCCAGCGGTAAGCCTGGGCCTTGCTCACCGCTTCTTCCCTCAGGTGGCGGCGGAGGTCCTCCTGCCAGGGCTTCAGGGCCCTAAGTTCCTCCCAGGCCACCGCCCGCCCGAAGAGGTAAAGCCGTCCCCGCCCCGCATCCTTGGCCCGCTTTTCCCCCTCCCTGAGGGCCTCGGCCATCTGGGGCACCGGGGTCTTGGGCCCGAAGAGGAGGAAGGCCCCCGAGAGGGTGAGGGCGGGGTGGCGGGTGTAGAGCCGGTAGAGCCTTTCCAGGTCCAGGGCGAACTCCAGAAGGGCGTCCCAAGGGCCCAGGAGGAAGAGGTCGTCCCCTCCCGAGTAGACGCTGTAGAGGAGGGGGTAGCGCCGGGCCTTTACTTTGGCCTCCAGGTCGTTCCAGCCCAGGCGCTTGGCGTACGTGGTGGGGTTGCGGATGAGCTCCAGCACCTCCACGCTGAAGAACCACTCCAGGGCCCGGGAAAGGGCGGCGATGCGGCTTGGGGTGGCCAGGTCCCGGTCCTCCCGGCGGAACCCCGTGGCGAAGGCCTCCCCCATGCGGTCGGCATCCAGCATGAGCCCGCCCAGGTAGGGGACCCCTTCCGAAAGGGCGGCCAGCTCCCCAAAGGTGAGGGGCCGGTCCTCTTCTAAGCCCTCTTCCTCCTCCCAAAGCCCCTCCTCCAGAGCCCAGGTGCGATATTTCTCGAGGTCCATGTCCTTGGCCCTAAGGGCGTGGGCCACCGTGGGCAGGTGGCCCAGGAGGGGCTTCACCTCAAAGGAGGTGCCGTCGGGGGTGAAGTCGGGCTGGGCCCGGTAGGTGTGCCAGGCTTGGGGCAAGGGGCCTTTCCCCAAGGCGGCCTTGAGCCCGGGGAAGCCGAAGAAGGGAGGGAAAGCCTCTTCCACGAAGAAGCCCACCCGGTCCCTTTGCGGCAGGAGCCTGCCGATGGCTGCCTCCCGCTCGCACTCCGGGCAGAGGCTTCCGGGCTCGTCCTTGCGGGCGGGCCTTAGGCCGCAGGCGGCGCAGGGGCGGAGGGCTTGGCGGAGGGTGTCCTCCGTCCGTTGGAGGTGGGGGAAGGGCCGAAGCTTGGCCAGGGCCAGCTCCCGGTGGGCCCGCCGGAGGAGGGCGGCGAAGTCCCGGAAGTCCTGGCCCCGGAAGGGCAGAAGGGCCAGGTGGGGCAGCAGGCTTGCCCCGCCCCGCAGGGCCCACTCGCCCCAGGCCCTTTGGGCCTCCTCCAGGGCCCGGCGGGCCTCCTCGGTGTTGGGGAGGAGGAGGTAGAACTTCCCCCCTGCCCCCATGAGGCGGTTTAAGGGGGTGAGGCCGATCCGGCGCAGGAGGCCCAAGGCCATGGCCTCCGCGGCCAGGCTCACCTCGAGGCTCCTCGCCCGCAGGCGCTTGGCGATGCCCCCCACCCCGGTCTCCGCCCCGGCGATGCGGTAGATGTGCCCCTGGATGCCCCCGAAATCCCCCACCACCAGGAGGAACTTCTCCCCGTCCTGGCGCAGGTCGGCCACGGAGGCCTTCCCCCCGTGGTAGGCCCAAAGGGCGTGGGCGATGGCCGCGGTGAGGCGCAGGTGGTCGTAAAGGCTTACGTCGGGCTCCGACTGGGTGTCGGCGGGCACCAGGGCCAGGGACTCCTGGAAGAGGGCCGCCAAGGAGAGGAGGAGGACCTGGGGGTCTTTTGGGGGCCGGCGGGCCAGGTCCTCCATGCCCTCCTTCACCCTTTCAAAGAGGCGGTGGTAAACCTCCTTGCGGATGTTGGGGCAGCTTTCCGGGTAAGGGGCCCCGGGCTTCAGGCCCTCGCCCCTCCCGTGCACCGGGCTCAGGCCCAGGCGCTCGCCCTCTTGGCCCTGGAGCCGCAGGGGGTGGAAGATGGAGAGAAGGGGAGTTTCGGTAACCCCTCCAGGTTGGCCCTGGGTGGCCTCCTCCCGCTCCTTGGAGGCAAAGGTGTCCGCCAGGGCCACACACCACTCCTCGGGGGTTTGGGGTTGGAACTCTTCCAGTTTCCACCCTTCGTGGTGGCGTTTCACCGTGGTTTTCAGCCAGCCGGGGTCTACCCCCGCCTGTTGGAAGACGTGCCGGTAAAGCTCCACGAACTCGGCGCTGTAGGAGGGGTGGCGTGGGCTGCCCTTGCCCTTGAGGGCCTCCCCGCCCCACGAGGCCCGCTGGAGGAGCTTGCCGATGTCGTGAAGGAGGCAGGCTAGGGCGAGATGGGTTCCGTCCGCCATGGCGCAATCCCAGGGTAACAGGATCCCGTGGGCCTGGTGTGATGTATGAACACGGCCCGCTAACCCCGTTACCCAAGCCCCCAGGGGCATGGTAGAAAGGCGGCATGGTCCTGGCCTCCTTGGTGTTGCTGCTGGAGGGGGAGGCTCCCCCGGAGCCCTTGGGCCTTAGGGGTTTCTTCTATGGCCTCCTGAAGGAGGTGGCCCCGGAGGTGCACGACCAGGGGGAGAACCCCTTCAGCCTGGGCTTTGGGGGTAAGGAGGGGGAGTATTGGGCCCGCATCGCCCTCCTCAGGGAGGAGCTTTACGGGAGGCTTTCCCCCAGGCTTTTTGCCCTGGAGGGCCAAGGGGTCCGCCTGGGCAAGCCCTTCCGGGTGAAGGCGGTGTTGCAGGAGGGCCACCCCTGGGCGGGCCTCACCACCTACCCCCGGCTGTTCCAGGCCCCACCGGGCCCTGACCTGCCCCTTAGGTTCTTCAGCCCCACCTTCTTCCGGCGCAAAGGGGTGCACTACCCCCTTCCCGAACCCCGGCTGGTGCTGGAGAGCCTCCTGCGGCGCCTGGAGGGTTCCGCCTCCTTGCCCCCTCCCCCGGGGGTGCGGGAGGCCCTTTTGGATAGGACCACGGTGCGCTGGTTTGAGGGGAAGACGGTGCGGGCGGAGGCGGAGGTGGAGACGGTGGGGTTTGTGGGGCGGGTGGTCTACCACCTGCCCAGGGCCACGGAGGAGGAATTGGCCTGGCTTTGGGCCCTGGGACGGTTCGCCTTTTATGCCGGGGTGGGGGCCAAAACCTCCTTGGGGTATGGCCGGGCGAGGGTCATTCTCCCCTCCGGGGCGGGCGGGGGATAATGGGGGCATGAAGGTCCTTCTCCTCACGGTGGGTACCACCCGGGCGCCCTTGGAGGAGGCCTTGGCCCACCACGCCCCGGAAGGGGTGGTCTTCCTGGCCAGCCAGGCCACCTTGCCCGTGGCGGCGGAGCTCATCCGGGACTACGCCGGGTCCTTTCGCTACCACACCCTTCTCCTGGAGGATGCGGAAAACCTCCTCGAGGCCTACCAGGTGGCCCTCAAGGCCCTGAAGAAGGCCCTGGAGTGGGAGGCCAGCGCCATCGTGGCCGACCTGACCGGGGGCACCAAGCCCATGACCGCGGGCCTGGTGCTGGCCCTGAGCGGGCGGGGGGTGGTCTTCAGCTATGTGGGCGGGGAAAGGCGGGACCCGGACACGGGCCGGGTCCTCCCGGGGGCCGAGAGGCTTCGCCTCCTGGAGGACCCCACCAGCCGCCTGGGGCTTAGGGAGTGGGGGGGCTTCGTGCGGGCGTGGAACGGCCTGAACCTGGGGGCGGCCTTGGCCGAGCTGGAGGCCCTGCTGCAAAGGCCCCTCTCCCCCTCCGAGGAGCGCTTTTACCGGGCCCTGAAGGGGGTGACCCAGGGGCTCATGGAATGGGACCGCTTCCGGCATGGGGAAGCCCGCCGCCTCCTCCGGGAGCACCTGCCCGTGGCCCTGGCGGTGGCGGAGTCCTGGGGGCATGGGTCCAAGGTGCGGGTGCTGAAGGGGTTGGAGGAGGGGCTAAAGGCCCTAGACCGCATCGTGGAGGCCCGGGGAAAGCCCACCTTTACCCTTCTCCAGGACCTTCTGGCCAATGCGGAAAGGCGGGCGGAGCTGGGGCGCTTTGATGATGCCCTGGCCCGGCTCTACCGGGCCCTGGAGCTGGCGGCGGAGGCGGACGTCCACGAGCGCCTGGGCTTCCTCCTCAAGGACCCCAAGACCTGGCCCGAGGGCTTCCCAGAGGCCTTGCGGGAGCGCATCCTGAAGCCCCGGGGCCTCATGGAGCTCTTGGAGGCGGCCTTTGAGCTGGACCTGGCCTTTGGCCAGCGGGGCTCCCTGGCCCAAAGGCTTTTTGGGGAGAAGAACCGCCTTCAGGCCCTTCTCGCGGGGCGGCACGAGAGCATTCTGGCCCACGGTACCCGGCCCGTGGGGGAGGAGGACTACCGGAAGCTTTGGGACTTCATCCGCCACCTGGACGACCGCCTGGTGCCCCTTCCTCCTTGGCCCAAGTTCTGAATGGTCCTCCACCTGCTCACCCAAGGGGCCACCCTGCGCCTGCGCCAGGGCAGGCAGGTTACCCATCCTCTGGGGTTCCGCAAATCCTATGGGGAGCTCCTACAGGTGCAGGCCGCAAGGCTGAAGGCGGCCATCGTCAAAGGGGAGCCCTACACGCCCTTCTTCCTGAGGGGCTAGGTGGGCAGGGTCCAATGCTATACTTATCTGCGTTTTTGCGCTGCTAAGGATACTGCAAAATGTGAAAGTACGGGGGAGTGTTGTGTGGAGCGATTTCCGCGCCGTTTTTCTTTGACCCAGTCTACCACCGCAGTAAGGTGCTAAAATGGGGGTGTCCGAAGGGCCGGACGGGGATCTTGAAAGCTAGTTTTTCCCTTAGGCAAGGGCAATATGCGTTCTCACCTTTTCATCGGCCCTTTCTCCTGCGGCTTTTCATCGGGCTAAACGCCACAAAACCCCCTTTATTCGCCCCATGCATATTCCAAGTTTCATGTTTCTCACAAACCCCCCCTCTGGGAGCCGCGTCCAGGACGCTGCTCTAGAGGGGGTACAGTTGCACGAGATGCTTCCCCGTAAGGGGATTGCGACACATGTCGTGTAGTATTCGTCGTAGCACGACTCGCACAAGTTGCACGAGATGCTTCCCCGTAAGGGGATTGCGACAGTTTTTCCACTTCTGGGGCCGCGGCCTTATCAAGGGGTTGCACGAGATGCTTCCCCGTAAGGGGATTGCGACAGTACCTCACGCCGAAAGGCGTCAAGGGTCTATCACCTCCAGTTGCACGAGATGCTTCCCCGTAAGGGGATTGCGACAGGTCTTCCTTATCCATAACCCTACCCCCATGCACCCAGTTGCACGAGATGCTTCCCCGTAAGGGGATTGCGACTTGAGGGCGTGGTTTGTCGCTTGCGCCCACTTGCGCCCCCCGTGTTGCACGAGATGCTTCCCCGTAAGGGGATTGCGACGCGTACACAAACGCCCAGCCGGTATTTGTGGCGCCCCCGGTTGCACGAGATGCTTCCCCGTAAGGGGATTGCGACGCCATATAGTAGGCCCATTTTGGGATCACCGCCCCCGAGCGTTGCACGAGATGCTTCCCCGTAAGGGGATTGCGACTTTATGCGGTAAATATTAGCCCTCCCAGTCCGCCGCCAGTTGCACGAGATGCTTCCCCGTAAGGGGATTGCGACCTGTCCAGCCATGCCCAGATTTCCAGCTCCCTGGCTTTTTGTTGCACGAGATGCTTCCCCGTAAGGGGATTGCAGCCCAGGCCGTTGGCCTGGGTATTTTGTTTTTATGAAGCGCCTTTATGCGATTGCCTACGATATACCGGACGATAACCGTCGGGTGAAGGTGGCCAATCTCCTCAAGAGTTATGGGGAGCGGGTGCAGCTTTCCGTGTTTGAGTGCTATTTGGACGAAGACCTCCTCAACGATCTCCGGGCCCGGGCCAGAAGGGTTCTGGACCTAACCCAAGATGCCCTGCGCATCTACCCCGTGGGGGGTGAGGTGCACGTCCTGGGCGTGGGGCGGGTTTCGGAGGTGGAGGGGTTTGCGGTGCTCTAGTGCGGGCCAAAGGGTTGCGGCATGGGGGGTTTAGGGCACCCGGGGCCTATAATGTGTCCATGGAGCTATTCCTGGTGCGCCATGCCCTGGCCCTCCCCCCGGAGGGGGAAGGGGAGGAGGCGGACGACCGGCGCCCCTTGGCCCCCAAGGGGGTCCGGTGGTTCCGCAAGGTGGTGCGGGGCCTGGAGAGCCTTGGGGTGGCCCTGGACCTCATCCTCACCAGCCCCAAGAGGCGGGCCTTGGAGACCGCCGAGCTTTTGGCGGACCTCCTGGAGGGGGAGACCCGGGTGACCCCCCACCTGGCGGCCCCTCCCTCCGAGGCCCTGCTGGCGGAGATCCCCCGGGAGGGCCGGGTGGCCCTGGTGGGGCATGAGCCTTACCTCACGGAGCTCCTGGCCTGGCTCCTCCTTGGGGACTTCCTGGGGGCCTCGGCCCGGGGGGGCCTCGAGGGGCGCTTCCTCCTCAAGAAGGGCGGGGTGGCCTGGCTGGAAGGGGAGCCCCGGCCCGGGGGCATGGTCCTCCTGGCCCTCCTGCCCCCCCGGGTCTTCCGGATATGAAAGGCCCCGCGGCCTGGGTGGAGCACCTCCGGGCCCACATCCCCCTGGCCCTCTCCGGGGAGGACCTCGAGGGGGTCCACCAGGTGCGGGTGGCGGGGAGGCGGCTTAGGGTCTACCTGGACCTCCTGGGCTGGCGGGTGCTGCGGGACGACCTCCGCCGCCTGGTGCGGGGGGCGGGGCGGGTGCGGGACCTGGAGGTGGCCTTGGCGGGTCCCTGGGCCCTTCCCCCGGGCTTCCGCCGCTTCCTGGAAGGGGAGCTCCGCCTGGCCCGGGAGGCCCTTCCCTCCCTTTTGGCCTCCCCTTGGACGGGGGCCCTCCTTCGCGCCCTGGCGGTCCTCCCGCCCCTGGAGGAGGGGCGGGCCCGCCAGGCCTTGGGAAGGCTTACGGCTAAGGCCGAGCGCCGCTTTGAGGCCCTGGCCCGCCATCCTTCCCTCGAGGCCCTCCACGCCTACCGCCGGGCCCTCAGGCGGGTGCGCTACGCCAAGGAGTTCCTGGGGCTTTCCAGCAAGCGGGAGAAGGCCTTGCAGGAGGTCTTGGGGGGGCTGCAAGACCTGGAGGTCCTCCTGGGGCTTCTTGCGGCCTACCTCCTCCAGGCCACGGACGGGGAGGCCCTGGCCTTCCGGGAGGTCCTCCTGGCCGAGCGGGGAAGGGGCCTGGCCGAGGCGCTTCCCCGCCTTGGCCTAAGGGCCGGTGCCTGGGGGTGGCCTCAATAGCTGGGAAAAAAGCCAGATCCCAAGCCCTTTTGGGCCCCCCTCGTGGCGCATGCCAGGACGGGGTCTTGGCCTTGGGCCAGGGTTAGGGGAGGGGGCCACCTTGTAGGGCCAGCTGGAGGTGGTCCTTGAGGGGTATGGGCCCTAAGCCGTGCTTGGCCCGCAGGCGCTCCAGGTATAGGGCCCGTTCCTCCCGCCTGTTCCCGTGGCTGGCGTTTTTCCCGTGCACCCGCACCCCCACCCCCCGGCCCTTCAGGTAGCGGAAGGGGAGCCCTGCCCGGTAGACCCGAAGCCAGAGGTCCCAGTCCCAGTAGTCCCCCATGGCGGGGTCCAGCCCGCCCAGCTCCCAAAGGGCCTTCTTCCGGAGGGCCGTCCCCGAGGCCAGGAGGCGGTTGTCCTTTAGAAGCCAAGGCCCCACCTCCCCTGGGGCAAAGGGGATCTCCCCGGCCTCCAGGAGGAGGACCCCCTCCCCGTAGGCTACCCCTGCCCCTTGGGCCAGGGCCCGCCAGGCCCGGTGCAGGTAGGCGGGGTCCAGGAGGAGGTCGTCGTCGTCCAGGAAGAGGACCGCCTCCCCCTGGGCCACCCCCAGGGCGGTGAGCCGGGCCTCCACCTGCCCCCGGCCCCCGTTCCATAGGCCCCGCACCCGGGGTTCCGCCAGGGCCCGCACCACCTCCAGCCCCTCGCCCTCGCCATCCTCCACCACCACCGCCTCCCAGTGGCGGAAGGTCTGGGCCTGGAGGGACAAAAGGGCCTCCCGCAGCATCCCCGGGCGGCCCTTGGTGGGGATGAGGACGCTAATCATGGGCCAGGGCGGGTTGGAGCCTGGCCTCGTCGGTCAGGTCCAGGCGCAAGGGGGTGGCGGCGATGAAGCCGTGCTCCACCGCCCAGCGGTCCGTACCCTCCTCCGCCTCCCGGACCGGCTTGGCGGCGAACCAGAAGAGGGGCCGGCCCATGGGGTCCTCTCCCGGCACCACCAGCCCCTCGTAGGCGCGCACGGACTGCCGGGTCCAGAGGAAGCCCTTGGGCCTGTGGGGCAGGTTTACGTTCACCAAAAAGGGCCTTTCCAGGCGCAGGAGGGTTTCCAGGGTGCGCACCAGCCAGGGCTTGAGGTGGCCAAAGTCGGGGGTGGCCCCGTTCAGGGGCACGCTGAAGGCGGCGGCGGGGAGGCCGAAAAGCCTTCCCTGCTTGGCCGCGGCCACGGTGCCCGAGTGCCAGATCTCGTGGCCCAGGTTGCTCCCCAGGTTCACCCCGGAGAGGACCAGGTCCACGGGCCCGAAGAGGTGGAGGCCCAGGGCCACGCAGTCCGCGGGGGTGCCCCGCACCCGGTAGGCGGGGAAGTGGGGGCCGGGCAGGGGGGAGGGGTGGGGGTAGGCCCGCACGGGGTGGGCGATGGTGATGGCGTGGCCGGTGGCGCTCTGCTCCGCCTCCGGGGCGGCCACGAACACCTCCCCAAAGTGGCTGGCCGCCTCCGCCAGGGCCCAAAGGCCAGGGCTATAGATGCCGTCGTCGTTGGTCACCAGGATCCTCATGGCTTGAGCGTAAGGCCTGGTTGTCAGGGGAGGGTCAGGGGCCCTTGACAGGATTCTGACCTAGGGGCGGGAAGCTGGACCTGATGGATGCCCTTGGCCTCTTGGCGGAGGTTCGGGCCCTGCGGCGGCGGGAACTCAGGCCCCTGCAGCGGGCCCTGATGGCCCATGGCCTCTCCTCCTTGGGGCGGCTGGAGAGCCGGGTGGCGGAGACCCTCCAGGCCCTGGAGCACGCCCTGGCCTCCCTGGTGGGGGAGGCACCCTACCCCGGGGGGCAGGACCCGGAGGCCTTCTTCGCGGGGGAGAGGCTTCTGGAGGTGCGGACCGAGGCCCTCTTCGGCCCTTCCCGCCCCGGGCGCACGGTGCGGGTCCTGGTCACCCTGCCGGTGGAGATGGCCTCTCCCGAGGGCATCCTGGCCCTCCACCGGGCGGGGATGGACGCGGTGCGGCTCAACCTGGGCAAGCTCCCCGGGGAGGCCTGGCCCTCCCTTCTGGGGGCCCTGCGGGAGGCCGGGGAGGCCCTGGGCCGCCCCCTGCCCCTCCTCCTGGACCTCGAGGGGCCCAGGCTCCGGGCCGTGGTCCGGGAGCCGGCCCGGGTGCGGACGGGGGACCTCCTGGCCCTGGAGCTCGGGGGCGAGGCCCCTCCCGGGCTACCTGCCCTCGCCCCCGACCGCCCCGGGCTGCTTGCCCTCCGGGAGGGGGACCGCCTTTCCCTGGACGAGGGGCGGCTGGTGGCGGAGGTCCTGGAGGCAGCCCCTTTCGGCTTCCTCCTGCGGGCGGCCTACGCCCCGCCCAAGGGCTTCAAGCTGAAGACGGGCCGGGCCCTGAACGCCCCCCTGGCTCCCGGGACCCCCTACCTGGGGGTGCGGGACCTGCGGGTGCTGGCCCTGGCCCAGGAGGTGGGGGCCCTGGTGGGCCTCTCCTTCGTGCGTACCCAGGAGGACCTGGCCTCCCTCCCCCAAGGGCTTGCGGGGGTGGTGCTGAAGCTGGAGGCCCGGGAGGCTGTGGCCAACCTCCCCGCCCTCCTGGCCGCCGCCTTCCGCTTCCCCACCGCGGCCATGATCGCCCGGGGGGACCTGGGGGTGGAGCTCGGCCCCGAGCGGGCGGCGGAGGTGGGGGAGGAGCTCCTTTGGCTCCTGGAGGCGGCCCACACCCCCGCGGTCTGGGCCACCCACGTGCTGGACCGCCTGGTGCGGAAGGGCACCCCCAGCCGGGCGGAGCTGGCGGATGCGGTGATGGGGGCCCGGGCGGAGGTGGTGATGCTCAACCAAGGCCCCTTCCTCCAGCAAGCGGTGGGCCTCCTGGACGGCATCCTGCGCCGCATGGAGGCCCACCAGCACAAGAAGACTCCCCGGCTGCGGGCCCTGCACTCCTGGCCCTTGCCGGGGGAGGGGGATTAAGCGCCCCTTGCGCCTGGTGGAGGGGGCGGGGCTACGGGAGCGCTGCGAGAGGTGGGAAGCGTTTGGGGAGGGGGGTGGGGCAAGGTCTACGCGGGGGTACTTGGCCCCCCAGCGGGGTGCCCCCAGGCGCCGGCCCTCAGGCGCCCTCGAGGAGCAGGGGAATCAGCTCGGGGCGCACCAGCTCGGGGGGCGGCGCCTTGCCCTCCCGCAGGAGGGAGCGCACCTTGGTCATGCTGATGGAGGTCCGCCCCCCTTGGTGGTGGGGAGGGCAGGTCCTTTCCGAGGCGATGCCGCCGCAGAGGGCGCAGTGGAAGACCGCCCCCACCTTCACAATCTCTATGCCCAGGGGTGGAAGGGCGTCAAAGATGCGGTGGGCGGCGTAAGGGTCGTAGAACTCCCCCACGCCCGCGTGGTCCCGGCCCACCAGGAAGTGGGTGGCCCCGAAGTTCTTGCGCACCAGGGCGTGGAAGACCGCCTCCCGGGGCCCGGCGTAGCGCATGGGGGTGGCCAAGCCCAGGAGGGCCACCCGGTCTTGGGGCAAAAACCCTTCAATGAGGGCCCGGTAGGCCTTCACGATGACCTCCGTGGGGAAATCGTCCTCCTTTTTGGCCCCCAGGATGGGGTGGACCAGGACCCCGTCCGCCAGCTCCAACCCTAGCCGGATCAGGTACTCGTGGGCCCGGTGGGGGGCGTTGCGGGTCTGGAAGGCCACCACCCTCCGCCACCCCCTTTGCCGGAAGAGGGCCCGCACCTCCTCGGGGGTCTTTTCCAAGGCCCCTCGAGGCCTCCACCTCAGGACCTCCACCCTCCCCCCTAGGGCGTAGGTCCCCTTGGCGTAGAACCGCCTAACCCCCGGGTGCGCCTCGCTTTCCGTGCCAAAGACCTGGCGGGCCAAGTCCCTAAGGTCTAGCTCGTAGGCGTCCTCCACCTGGAGGACGGCCACCGCCTCGCCCCCATAGGTCAAGGCCACCTGGTCCCCCTTGCCCACCCGGGGCCTTTCCCGGAGCTGAAGCAGGATGGGCAGGGTCCAGACCTCTCCCGTGGGGAGCCGCATCTCGTAGGCCACGGATAGGGCTTCCTCCCGGGTCATAAACCCCCTTAGGGGATGGAAGGCCCCCGTGGCCAGGTTCTCCAGGTCTAGCCTCTCGTCCTCACCAATGGGGATCTGGCGTAGGGTTTCCCTCATCGCAGGACCTCCTCGAGGGTCCAAGCCCTTGCGCTTCTTGCCTCCGAAAGGACCTCCACCACCTTCCCGATCACCCAGACCGCGGGGGCGGCCACCTCCACCCTTCCTTCCGCCACCTCCCCCAGGCGGGCCTTCACCCGGCGCTCCTCGGGGGAGGTGGCCCTTTCCACGAACAGGCTGGGTTCCTCGGGGTGCCTCCCAAGGCGCAGGAGCTCCTGAGCGATCCAGGCCCTGCGCTTCACCCCCATGAGGACCACCAGGGTGGGCGCCTTGGCGTAAGGGCTGAGGTCTGGGTAGCCCCCGTTTTCCAGGACCCCAGCCACCACGGCGAAGCCGGAGCTTAGGCCGCGGTGGGTGAGGGGGAGCCCCGTGGCCAGGAAGCTGCTCACCCCGGGTACCACCTCCACCTCCACCCCGTGGGCGGCCAGAAAGAGGGCCTCCTCGCCCCCTCTGCCGAAGACGCAGGGATCCCCACCCTTGAGCCGGACCACGAAGGGGTAGGCCCGGGCGTAGCGGAGCAACAGGCGGTGGATCGCCTCCTGCTTCCCGCTTTCCCCTTCTTCCTTGCCCACGTCCACCCTTTTCCCCCTTATGAGGGAGAGGACCCGTTCGTCCACCAGCCGGTCGTGGAGGACCACGGGGGCCTCCCTCAGGAGCCGGTGGGCCCTAAGGGTGAGGAGGTCGGGGTCCCCGGGCCCTGCCCCCACCAGGAAGACCCTACCCATGGGCCACCCCCCGGTAGACCAGCTGTGCCCCGAGGAAGAGGAGCCAAAGGAGCAGGGCCAGCCGCAGGGGCTTCTTGGGCATCCGGGTGGCCAAAAGGGCCCCCAGGGCGGCGCCCAGCACCCCCCCGGTGCTCAGAGGGATGAGCAGGTCGGGCTCCACCTGGCCAAAATAGAGGTGCACCCCACCCCCCAGGAGGGCCAGGGCTAGGCCGAAGAGGATGTCCGTCCCCACCACCCGTTGCGGGGAGAGGCGGGTGGCGTGGAGGAGGAGCAGGGTGCCCAAGGCCCCGGCCCCGGCGGAGGAGAACCCCACCTCGAGGCCAATCCCGAAGGCGGCGGGCGGCAGCACCTGGGGCCGGTCCTGGCCCTGGGGAGCCCCCTTTAGGCTCCGGCAGAGGCCGAGCCCCGCCGACAGGACCACGGTGCACCCCACCAGGAGGAGGACCAGGTCCTTTGCCCCCTTGAGGTGGGCCAGGATGAGGCTTCCCAACAAGACCCCGGGTATCCCCCCAAGGAGCAGGCGGCCCAAGGGGGTCCAGGCCACCTGTCCCCGGAGAAGGTAGACCGTGGCGGCGGGGAGCTTCACCAAAAAGCCAAAGAGGAGGGCGGTGCCCACGGCCGCCTCCGGGGGCAGGCCCAGGGCCAGGATGAGGAGGGGGGCGGTCACGGTGCCGGCCCCCACCCCGGTGACGCCGATGGCAAAGGCGATGAGAAAGCCCAAAAGAAAGGCCATCTACTCCCCCTTTTCGTGCAGGTGGATGCCGCACTCCAGCTTGCCCTTGCCCGCCCAGCGGCCAGAACGGGGGTCCTTGGGGTCCAGGGGCTTGGCGGTGCAGGGCGCGCAGCCGATGGAGAGGTAACCCTGATCATATAGGGGCAGGTAGGGAAGGTCGGCCACGGCCAAGTAGGCGAAGACCTCCTTGAGGCTCCAGTCGTAAAGGGGGTTCACCTTTCGCAGCCGGTGGCCGCTTTGCAGGATGGCCTCCTCCACGGGCTTCAGGTTGGCCCGGGTGGGGGACTGTTCCCGCCTGAGCCCGGTGAACCAGGTGTCGTAGCCCTCCAGCGCCCGGAAGAGGGGCTCCACCTTTCGCATCTGGCAACAGCGGGTGGGGTCGGTCTCGTAGAGCTTCCCGTAAAGGCGTTCCTGGTCCTCCTTGGAAAGGCTTGGGGTGAGGTTGAGGAGCTGGAAGCCCAGTCTTTCCCTCAGGGCGTCCCGGTAGGCGTAGACCTCGGGGAAGTGGTAGCCGGTGTCCAGGAAGAGGACGGGGATATCGGGCCTCTCCTCCAGGAGGAGGTGGAGCACCGCCACGTCCTCCGCCTGGAAACTGCACGTGAAGCATGGCTTTTGGCTCCCCGCCAACGCTTCCCGGATGAGGGCCTTGGCGCTTTTCACCTTATCCATGGCGCAACCTCCCTCAGCGCTTCCTCTACCCGTTCTTGGGCTTTGGCCAGACCTCCTTCTGGATCCCGGTCCAGTTCCTCCAAGGCCAGATCCACCAGCCGGTACCAAAGCCGCCTGCGCTCCTCAAAGCTAGGGATCGCCGCCACCTTGGGCCTTAAGGCGCGCAGATAGGCCACCAGCTCCCCGTACTCTGGGCCCAGGAGGTGTTGCAAACGCTCCTTCAGCCGCACCGCCAAGGCGGGGGCGGCGCCAGAGGTGGAAAGGGCCAGCACCAGCTCTCCCCTGCGCACCACCGCGGGGAGGATGGCGGTGGCGTTTTCCGGGTCGTCCACGGCCACCAGAAACACCCTTCGCCTCTCCGCCTCCGCCCTCACCTGGGGATGGATGGCCTTGTCCCGGGGGTGGCTCACCACCAGGTAAAAGCCCTCCAGGTCCCCTTCCCGGTAGCCCCGGGGAATGAGGCGGATCCGGCCCTCCGCGGCAAGGTCCGCCAGGCGCCAGCGGTCCGCGTCCCTTGCTTCCGCCAGGACCGTCACCTTGGCCTGGGCCTCGAGGAGGGCCCCGAGTTTGGCCCCCGTTTCCGGCCCGCCGGCGATGAGCAGGACGGGCCTATCCCGTAGGTCCAGCATGAGGGGAAAGTAGGTCATACCTCCTCCCGGCACAGGCGTAAGAACCCCTGGAGCATGCTTCCCAACCGCTCCCCTTCGTCCACGTAAAAGGGCCTCACCCCCCACTCCCTGAGGGCATCGGCGGTAACCCGGCCCACGGCCAGGGCTTTGACCCCGTTCTGGAAGGCCCGCCTCAGCTCCGCGGGGTCCTGGGCCCCTTCAAACAGGAACTCCACCTGGATGGCGGCCACAAAGGCCACCGCCTCCACCTGGCCGCAAAGGATGGCCTCCTCCAGGAGGCGGATGCCGCCGGGATCCGGCAGGTGCCGGTAGGGCATCAGGGGAAGGACCTCGTACCCCCTTGCCTCCAAGGCCTGCTGGAGAAGGGGCAGGGGTTTGCCGTAAAGCTGGAGGGCCGCCACCCCTGGCCCTTGGGGCAGGAGGGGCAGGAGGCTTGGCGTGGTGCCGTCCCCCACCCCATGGGGAGGCAGGCCGAACTCCCTCAGGGCCCGGGCGGCCTTGGCCCCTCGGGCCAGGCGCAGGGCCTTCCCGAGTCCCTCCCTCAGGTCCATTTCCAGGGCCCGCCCCCCCTCCATCAGCTCCTTGACCCCTACCCCTGTGGTGGCCACGAAGAGGTCTACCCCTTCCCCTAGCCGCCGCAGGTGGTCCTGGTATTCGGGGACGGGCACCTTTTCCGTGGCCTGGACCGGGTAGAGAAGGGGAGTAAAGCCCAGTTTTTCCGCCAGGGCTTTGAACGCCTCCTTCCTCCTGAGCCCGGCATAGGCGATGCGCATTCCTAACCCCCCTTACCCCGCGCACTCTCCCCGGCCCAGCCGCACTTGGAAGGCCTCCCCTTCCGCCCCCAGGTCCTGGTAGTACTCCGGGGCCTCCTCGTAGGGAGGAACGGTTTGGAGATCCTCAAGAAGGGGCTTGAAGGAGGTAACCCCCACCCGTTCCAAAAAGGTTTGGAAGCCTTCCCCGTTTTGCCGTTCTTCCTGGTAGCGCCTTAGGATCCTCTCCACCGCCTCGGGGACGCGCCGGGCGGGGATCCGGGCCACCACTTGGCCGAAGCGGGCCTCCCCCTCCCGTGTCCCCCCACCCAGGAGCAGGGTGTAGTGGGGCACCTCCCGTTCCCCCACCTTGCGGCTCGCCCCGTAGAAGCCAATGTCCGCGATGTGATGTTGGCCGCAGGAGTTGGGGCAACCGGAGATCTTGAGGCTGATGGGCCGCACCCTGGGGTCTTGGACCAGGGGAAGAGCTTGGAGGTGCGCCTCCAGGGCCCGGGCCAACCCTCGGGAGTGGGTGATGGCCAGGTTGCAGGTGTCGGCCCCCGGGCAACGGGTGATGTCCAGGAGGGTGTGGGCCTGGGGATGGGCCAGGCCCGCCTGGAGCAGGGCCTCGTAAAGCCCGCCCAAGGCCTCCTCGGGCACGAAGCGAAGGAGGAGGTTTTGGCTGATGGCGCTCCTCACCTCCCCAGCGTAGGCCTCGGCGATCTCTGCCAGGGCCCTAAGCCCTTCCGGGGTGATGTCCCCCAGGGGCAGGCGCACCGTCACGGTGAAGTACCCCGCCTGCTTCTGGCGGAAGAGATTGGTCCGGCGCCACTCGTCAAACCCCGGGGCGAAGGAGAAGGGTTTCCTCGGAGGGGAGGGGAGGCGTGGGGGAGGGGGGTCCTGGGGAGGTTGCCAGGCCCTTAGGTCCTCCCCGCTGGCGGTGAGCTTCACGATGCGCCTTTCCTCCCGCACCGCCTCGCGGAAGGCGGCGATCCCCCACTTCCTTACCAGGAACTTGAGCCGGGCCTGGGTGAGCACCTTGCGGTTGCCGTAGCGGTCAAAGAGGCGGAGGACCGCCAGGATGGTGGGGAGGAGGTCTTCCTCGGGGGTGAAGGGTTCCAGGAGTTCGGCGCTCATGGGAGCGGCCCCTAGGCCGCCGCCCACATAGATGCGGAAGCCCCTTTGGCCCCCTTCCAGGGCCGCCACCGCTCCGATGTCGTGGATGGGGGTGCGGGCGTGGTCGGTGGCGCACCCCTCAAAGGCGATCTTGAACTTGCGGGGCAGGTTTTGCCCCACCGGGTGGCGGAGGAAGTAGCGGTAGGTGGCCTCGGCGTAAGGGGTCACGTCAAAGGGCTCCTCAGGGGAGACGCCGGCGTAGGGGCAGCAGGTGATGGCCCGGATGGAGTGGCCGCAGGCCTCGCGGGTGGTGAGGCCCACTTGGTTCACCGCCCGCAGGACCTCGGGCAGGTGCCGACGGTGGACGTGGTGGAGCTGGACCGCCTGGCGGGTGGTCACGTGGGCCAGCCGGTTTTCCGCGTACCGTTCGGCCACGTCCGCCAGGACCCTTAGCGCCTCGGGGCTGACCCGCCCCACGGGAAGCTTGATGCGGACCATGTGGTGCTCTGGCCTGCCCCGGATGCCGTAGATGCCGTTTTTTAGGCGGTAGATCCGGAAGTCCTCGAGGTCCGCCTCCCCCGCCTCGAGGCGGGCGATCATGGCCTCCAGATGCTGGATTTCCGCCGTGGCCTCCGCGCTAAGCCCTGCCATTTGGCCTCCTTTCCCCCCTCCCGGGGTTACCCGGTACGATATACCATTTAGCCTATGAAAGTCAAGGGTATACGGACTGAGCTCTCCCTCTAAGTTCGGACATCCCCTGCCTCCTGGGGAAGAGGGGGAAGGGGGAACAGCCTGTGCCACCATAGCTCCAAGGCCCGGCGCAGGATCTCCTCCCATTCCCCACGGGAGAAACGCACAGGACCCCTCAAGAGGATAAAGAGCCCCGAGTATACCCCCCACTTCCGCCTTCCCCTCGGCCCCCCCTTTCAGGCGCCTCCGCGCCTCCTCCCCCACCAAAAGCCCCACCGCGTAGGCCAAAGCCACCAGGGCCAGGGTCTTCTCCATCGCCTCCCACCCCTTGCTCATCACCCCAGAAAACCCCATGTGCCCCTTCAGGTCCCTGAACCCCTCCTCAATCTTCATCCGCTCCTCGTATACCCGGAGAAGCTCCTCAGGAGGCAGGTTCCCCATCACCCAAAGCGCCTCCCGCATCCCCTCCCGCCACACCCCCACCAGGTTCACCTCCACCTCCCCCCGGTACCTCACCCCCTCGTACCTCACCTCCCGCCCGCGGTCCACCCAGGGCACCAACCGCTCCCCTCTCCACTCCAGCCTCGGCCTCGTCCCCAGGTTCAGCCGCACCGCATACCTCACCCCCGCCCGCCCCAGCACCTCCAGCCACCCCGCAAAGGAAAACTCCCGGTCAAACACCCACACCGTCCCCTCCTCCACGTACCCCCGCACCGCCTCCACCAAATCCTCCCAGGTCCGGTTCCTCCCCTCCGGCTTCCCCTCCCAGTAGCTCCCCACGTACACCGGCACCGCCCGGCCCTCGTGGGGTTGGGCTACCACCACCGCCCAAAAGCCCAAGGTCTTGCCGTCGGAAAGCCGGCCCACGTAGGGGGTCCTTCTCGCCTGGGGACGGGGCACCTCCGTGGGGTCCACCAGGAGGAAGGGGGTCTTGGGGTCCAGCAGGCGCAGGAGGTAGCGCTGGGGTTCCAGGAGGGGAAGGAGTCGGTCAATGGCCTTGTAGTTGGCCTCCTCCGTGGCCTCCTGGCGGTAGGCCCTGGCCCAATCGCTCTTGCGGGCAGAGCCTGAGGCCAGGATGGCCCAGAGCAGGCGGGCTATCTTCTCCTCGTGGCGCTCCAGCCAGGCGTCCAGCAAAGGGCTCACAAAGGGCCGTAGAGCCTCCGGTCCAAAGGGTAAGCTCCTCATACCAACCCCATTCTGTCTGAACTCAAAGGGGGAGCTCAGTATACGGACCCGCCCAAAGGGCCGCCCCGTGCCCCTTACGCCCCAGGGGCAGGTTTGGGCGGCGATGCCCAGGGATTAACCCCTATGGGTAGGAGAAAAAGCGATGCTTAGGGCCTTTTTCTGGTCCCCCTCGTGGCCCAAGCCACGGCGGGGTGCTTAGCTCTCGCAGGCCCGGCAGGAGAGGAGGAGGTCCCGGCTGTAGGCCTGGGCGGCGCTGGTGCTGAACTGGTAGTAAAGGGCCTTCAGGCCGCTCCGCCAGGCGTGCAGGTAGAGCTCGTTCACATCCTTGGGCGGGGCCTCGGGGTGGATCACCAGGTTAAGGGACTGGCCTTGATCGATGTGCTTCTGCCTCCCCGCCGCAAGGTTCACCAGGGTTTTCTGGGACACTTCGGCGAAGGTCTTAAATACGTCCTTCTCTTCGTCTGTGAGGAAGTCCAGGTGTTGCACGGAGCCGTTGTGCTCCAAGATGCTTCGCCAAACCTTTTCCTCATCCTTACCCTTTTCCCTCAGGAGCTCCTCCAGGAAGGGGTTCTTGAAGGGCACCCTGGCCTTTTGTAGGTCCTTCAGGTAGTAGTTGCTGGTGTAGGGCTCGATGGAAGGGGAGACCTGGCCCAGGATGAAGGAGCTACTCTTGGTGGGGGCGATGGCCAAAAGGGTGGCGTTCCGGCGCTCCATAACCTCCGCCAGCTCGTCCTCGGGGTGGCGGGCCCGGAGCCAGCGGCTGGCCTCCTCCGCCTTTTCCCGGATGGTCTTGAAGATAAGGTTGTTGAGGTGGATGGCCTCCGGGCTCTCCAGGGGGATCCCCTTGGACTGGAGGTAGCTGTGCCAGCCCAGGACGCCGATGCCGATGGCCCGGTAGCGCCGGGTGAAGCGCACCGCCCGCTCCATGTAGGGGATGCCCTCCGCCTTCAGGAGGAAGTCGTCCAGCACCGAGTCCAAAAAGACAGTTAGGGTCTCCACTGCATCCGTGTCCTTCCACTCGTCGAAGTGGAGGAGGTTCAGGGAGGAGAGGCAGCAGACGAAGCTTTCCTCCGGATCCGAAGGGAGCATGATCTCGGTGCACAGGTTGGAGGCGTGGATGGTCTTGCCGAGCTTTTTGAAGATCTCGGGGGCCTGGCGGTTGGCGTTGTCCCGGAAGAAGAGGTAGGGGATCCCCACCTCGGCCCGGCTCTTGAGCACTTTGGCCCACCGCTCCCGCTTTTCCCGGTCCCCAGCGATCATGGCCTCCAGCCAGGCGTCCCCCACCGTTACCCCCCAGAACAGGGACTGGATCTCGCTTCCTTCCCGCTGGATCCTGAGCCACTCCTCCAGGTCGGGGTGCTCGATGGGGAGGTAGGCGGCGCACTGGCCCCGCCGGGTGGAGCCCTGGTTAAAGACCTCGATCACCCGGTCAAAGAGGGAGGCGAAGGCATAGGAGCCGTTGCTCTCCCCGTTGTCCCGTATGGGGGCTCCCCTGGGGCGGAGGGTACCCAGGTAGACGGAGGTGCCCCCGCCCTGCTTGCTCATCATGCCGATCTCCGCCACCGCCCTCAGGATGGAGGCGGTGTCGTCCTCCACGTAGGTGCCGTAGCAGGAGATGGGAAGCCCCCGCCTGAGGC
This sequence comes from Thermus amyloliquefaciens, assembly GCF_000744885.1. Classification (NCBI taxonomy): domain Bacteria; kingdom Thermotogati; phylum Deinococcota; class Deinococci; order Thermales; family Thermaceae; genus Thermus; species Thermus amyloliquefaciens. The sequence goes on from NZ_JQMV01000003.1 coordinate 979,527, forward strand.
CGTAGTTGGCCCAGATGGGGGTGGCCAGGGAGTACCAACCCCGGGCCATGTACTCCTGGAACTTCTGGGAGAAGCCCGGGATACCCGTGAGCCTTTCCGCGTGGTCGGCGATCTCTTTCACCCGCTCCTCCACCGTTACCCCAGGGAGGAGGTAGCCCCGGCTCATGTAGCGCCGGGTCCACTCGTTGGCCCAGTACCAGGGCCGGTATTCTCGCTTCGTGCGCGTCATCTCCTTCCTCTCTCAAAAAAGGCTTTCCGGGTCGTAACCCTGCACCCTGCGGGCGTAGGCCACGCTCCGCTTGTTGAAGAAGTCCACCTCCTTGTCGGCCAAAAGCTCCAGGTCAAACCACTCCGTGTCCCCTAAGAACTCCTCCCGAACGGAAAAGGGGGTGGGGAGGTCGTGGAGGGAGAGCACCTGGTTGTAGCGCCTTTTTAGGAACTCCAGGACCTCTTCCCCCCGCACCGCCTCCGCATCCCCCTGGGCAAAGATCCAGTCCAGGAGGGCTTCTTCCGAGCGGAAGAAGGCGTGCACCCTTTGCAAAACCTCCTCGGAAAAGGAGGCGTCAAAGAGGTCGGGCCTTTCCTCCTTAAGGATCCGGAGGAGCTCCACCCCGAAAAGCCCGTGCACGTTTTCCTCCTTGCTGGTGGCCTCGATGGCGTTGGAGATGCCCTTGAAGCGCCCAAGGCGCTTGTTCAGGGCCATAAGGGTGTAGAACTGGGAGAACAAGGAGGCGTGCTCGGTAAAGGTGGAGAAAAGGAGGAGGGCTAGGGCGTAGTCCCTAAGGGTTCCCCCCCGGGAAACCTCCAACACCGAGGCCAGCTGGCGGTGCCGCTCCCTTAAGGGAGGTTCCTCCAGGGCCTGGGCGAAGAGGGGGTTCAGGCCTAGGAGGTCCAGAAGGTGGGCGTAGGCGTTGGCGTGGCGCACCTCGCTCTCGGCGAAGGTCATGCCCACCTCCGCCACCTCGGGCTTGGGGAAAACCTCGTAGGCCCGGGCCCAGAAGAGCTTCACGGAAAGCTCCACCTGGGCGATGGCCACCAGGGCCCGGCGCACTAGGGAGCGTTCCTCCTCCCCCACCAGGGCGTAGTCCTGCAGGTCGGAGGCAAAGCTGAACTCCGTGTGGAGCCAGTAGCTGTGGCGGATGGCGTCGCGAAACCGCAAGAGGTTTGGGTACTCGTAGGGGCGGTAGTGGGGCCTGGGGTGCGTGAGCATCATCCCTCCAAAGGGGGCACGGGCACGGGCCGCCCGTCCTCGTCCACCGCCACCAGGACGAAGCCCCCCTTGGCCGCCAGGTAGGGCTCCTTACCCGGCTCCAGGGGCTCCACCCACATCTCCACCGCCACCCGCATGGAGGTGCGGCCCACCTCCACCACCCAGGCCTTGAGCTCCACGATGGCCCCCAGGGGCACTGGGCGTTTGAAGTCCACCGCGTCGGAGTGCACCGTGACCACCTTGCGCTTGGCGTGGCGGGTAGCCGCTACGAAGGCTGCCTGGTCCATCCAGGCCAAAGCAGTTCCACCGAATAGGGTTCCGTAGTGGTTGGTCTCCCCGGGGAAGACCGTATACACCATGCGCGTTTCCCGCATGAAAACCTCCCAGATCCCTCTTTGGAGGGAAGAAACCTACCTTCCACCCAGTAGGGGCGGATTCCTCCAGCCGCCTCACCTCAAGGCCTTCGCAGGCCTTTGCGTTTTAGGGGGATTAAGGCTCTAGGGTCCCACAGGCATCACCACCTTCACCCTTGCCTCGAGGGCTACGGGGCAGGACCGCGAAGCGGGTACTCGGGCTTCCGGACAGGGCCGGTTACCGTTGCGGGACAGCGCCGGACTTTCACCGGACTTCCCCCACCGCCCCAGGGGCGTCCAGGCCTGTCGGCCTGGCATCGCGGCCAGGACACCCTAAGTATTGGGCATCCTGGCCGCAAGGCTACCATATCTTGCTTCCCCAAGTCAATGCCGGTTGCCCCCCGGGGCCCCAAGGGGACGCACGGGGAACCCCTCCCCCGGGGTTTGGGTATAGGCCCAAGCGCCCCACGGCGGCTTGCGCCACGAGGGGGCCCCAGAAAGGCCTTGGACATCGCTTTTCCTTCCCGGTGGGTGGGGTCTTCTCGGGGCAACGCCCAAGCCCCGGCCCTTGGGGCATGGGGTAGTATGGTCCCCGGGATGGAGAAGAACCTCGGCCGCTTCTATGCCCTGGCCCAGGAGTTCTGGTCCCAGCTTCCCCCCCAGGCCCGCTTCCGTCCCCTCGAGGACGCCAAGGTCTTTGCCCGCCACAAGGAGCTCATGAAGGGATGGGTGACGGAGCTGGTGCCGGGCTTCTACGACACCCTCTTCGCCCACCCCGCCACCCGGGCCGTCTTCCGGGAAGGGGAAAGGCCCCAAAGGGAGAAGACCCTGAGGGACTGGTACCTGCGCACGGTGGAGGGCCCCTTCAACGGCCAGTACTTCGCCTGGCAGACCCTGGTGGGCCTGGTGCACGTGCGCCGGGGGGTGACCAACGCCATGATGGCCGCCATGTGGAACTGGCTGGTGGAGAGCGTCTCCCGCCTAGCCCGGGAGCGCCTTCCCGGGGAGGAGGCCCAGGCCCTGGCCGACGCCTGGCGCCGGCTTGGCTTCACCGTGATGGCCTTGATCTCCGAGGGCTACCTCCACGCCTACCTCGAGGCCCTGGCCCAGGCGGAAGGGGTGGAGGTGGGGGCCTTCCTGCAAAGGGCCCAAGAGGAGGCGGCCCGCCTCCTCAGAAGCCTCTCCCCAGGCTAGGGGCATGGTGCGGCTCTCCCGGCTGGTCCTGGCCGCCCCCCACTCGGGAGCGGGGAAGACCACCTTGGCCCTGGCCCTGCTCCTGGCCTTGCGGGAGCGGGGCCTCAGGGTCCAGGCCTTCAAGGTGGGTCCGGACTATGTGGACCCCACCCATTTGGAGGCGGCCTCGGGGCGTAGGGTCTACAATCTGGACGGCTTTTTCTTGGAGGAAACCCGCCTTCTCTCCCTCTTCCAGCACGGGGCCCGCGGGGTGGACCTGGCCCTGGTGGAAGGGGTGATGGGCCTTTTTGACGGCAAGGACCCCCTGGGCCAGGTGGGTTCCACCGCCCAGGTGGCGAGGCTCCTGAAGGCCCCGGTGCTCCTGGTGGTGGATGCCTCCGCCATGGCGGGTTCCATCGCTCCCCTGGTGCAGGGCTTCCGCGCCTTTGACCCCAGGGTCCAGGTGGTGGGGGTCTTGGCCAACCGGGTGGCTTCGGAAAGGCATGCGGAGCTCCTGCGGGAGGCCCTCTCCCACGTGGGCCTGCCCCTCTTGGGCTGGCTGCCCCAGGACCCCGCCCTGGGGATTCCCGAGCGCCACCTGGGCCTGGTGCTGGCGGGGGAGGTGCGCCCGCCCCTTCAGGCCCTCCTCCGGGCCTTCCGGGTGGACCTGGAGGGGGTGTTGCGCCTGGCGGCGGTGGCCCCCTCCCTGCCTCAGGCTCCCCCCTTCCTCCCCCCAAGGGAGCCTCCCCGGGTGCGGGTGGCCTACGCCTGGGATAGGGCCTTCCGCTTCTACTACCCCGAGGGGCTGGAGCTCCTCGAGGCCCTGGGGGCCGAGCTCGTCCCCTTCAGCCCCCTTGAGGACGCGGTCCTGCCCCCCTCCCAGGCCCTCCTCCTGGGAGGGGGGTATCCGGAGCTCTTCGCCCGGGAGCTTGCGGAAAACCGGGCCATGAGGGAGGCCATCCGCCGCTTCCCCGGCCCCATCGTGGCCGAGTGCGGGGGGTACATGTACCTGGCAAGGGGGCTTTGGGTGGGGGAGGACTTCTTCCCCATGGTGGGCCTGGTTCCCGCGGAGGCCCGCATGGGGGAGAGGCCCATCCTGGGCTACCGGGAGGTGGAGGCCTTGAGGGATAACCCGGTGGCCCAAAGGGGCGAGGTCTTCAAGGGGCACGAGTTCCACTACGCCCAAATGGAGCCTTCCCAAAGCCCCGCCTGGCGGCGGGTGGGGGGAGGGGAGGTGGAGGGCTACACGGATGGCCGCGTCCTGGGCAGCTTCGTCCACCTCTACCTGCCCGCCCGGCCGGAGGGGGCCAGGCGGCTCCTCGCCTGGGAGGGCCTCCCTTAGCTGGGGTTCTTTGCGGCGGATTTTCCCAAAGGGGGGTTTCGGTGCGGGCCGGGACCCCGGGCTTTCCCCCGCTCCCCCTGGACCCCAGCGCCCCCCGGTGGGGCCCTGGGGGAAGGTGTTCTGCGCCCTATTCTTCCCCCCTGATCTGCTATGCTGAGGGGGCAGGCTAGGGGTGCCCCAAGCGAGGGGCTGAGAGCTGGGTACCTCCCAGCAACCCTTGGAACCTGATCCGGGTAATGCCGGCGGAGGGAAGCCTATGCGGAAGCGCCCAAACCCCCAAAACCCAACCTTCCTCGGGCCGCAGGGCTTTGCCTTGCCGGCCTGAGGAGGTGAGACCTTGCGGGGAAGGCTCTATCTGGTGGTGACCCCCAGGCCCGGTTGGTCCACCCATGAGGTCCTGGACCGCACGGAGAGGGCCCTGGCGGGCGGGGTGGAGGTGTTGCAGCTTCGGGCCAAGGACTGGGAGGCGAGGCCCACCCTGGCCCTGGGGGAGAGGATGCTTTCCCTGGCCCGGCGCCACGGGGTGCCCTTTTTCCTCAACGACCGGCCCGACCTGGCGGCCCTTCTGGGGGCGGACGGGGTACACCTGGGCCAGAACGACCTCACCCCGGAGGAGGCCCGGCGCTTCTTCGGGGGGATGGTGGGCCGTTCCACCCATGCCCCGGAGCAGGCCCTGAGGGCCCTGGGGGAGGGGGCGGACTACCTTTCCATAGGCCCGGTGTGGGAGACCCCCACCAAGCCGGGCAGGCCGGCGGCGGGGCTGGGCTACGTGCGCTGGGCCGGGGAAAACCTGGGGGAGAAGCCCTGGTACGCCATCGGCGGGATCACCCTGGAGAACCTGGACGTGGTCTTGGAAGCCGGGGCCCGGCGGATCGTGGTGGTGCGGGCCATCCTGGACGCCCCCGACCCCGAGAAGGCGGCCCGGGCCTTTCGGGAGAGGCTTTATGGTGTGGCTTAACGGCGAGGCCAAGCCCCTGGAGGGGAGGACGCTTAGGGAGGTTCTGGAGGAGCTGGGGGTGGACCTTTCCCGGGTGGCCGTCCTCCTCAACGAGGAGGCCTACCCGGGGCGGGAGCTCCCCCACCGCGTCCTGAGGGAGGGGGACGTGGTGGAGGTGGTCACCCTCATGCAAGGAGGCTAGATGGACACCTGGAAGGTAGGGGACATAGAGCTTAGAAGCCGCCTCATCCTGGGCTCGGGCAAGTTCCGGGACTTCGGGGTGATGCGGGAGGCCATCCAGGCCGCGGGGGCGGAGGTGGTCACCGTGGCCATCCGCCGGGTGGAGGCCAGGATGCCCGGGCACGTGGGGCTTCTGGAGGCTTTGGAGGGGGTGAGGCTTCTCCCCAACACCGCCGGGGCCAGGACCGCGGAGGAGGCCCTAAGGATTGCCCGGCTGGGCCGGGCCCTCACCGGGGAGCGCTGGGTGAAGCTGGAGGTGATCCCCGACCCCACCTACCTGCTCCCCGACCCGGTGGAGACCCTGAGGGCGGCGGAGAGGCTTTTGCAGGAAGGCTTCGTGGTCCTCCCCTACATCGGCCCCGACCTGGTCCTGGCCCGGCGGCTTGCCGCCTTGGGCACGGCCACGGTGATGCCCCTGGCCGCCCCCATCGGTTCCGGCTGGGGGGTGAAGACCCGGGCCCTCCTGGAGCTCTTCGCCCGGGAGAGGGCCTCCTTGCCCCCGGTGGTGGTGGACGCGGGGCTCGGCCTTCCCTCCCATGCGGCGGAGGTGATGGAGATGGGCCTGGATGCCGTTTTGGTGAACACCGCCATCGCCGAGGCGGAGGATCCCGTGGCCATGGCGGAGGCCTTCCGCCTGGCGGTGGAGGCGGGGCGGAAGGCTCATCTGGCCGGCCCCATGCGGCCCCGGGAGGGGGCGAGCCCCAGCAGCCCCACCGAGGGGGTGCCCTTGGGAGGGGGGAGGGGATGAGGGCGGAGGCCATCGTGGTGGGGGCGGGGATCGTGGGGGCCCTGGCGGCCTACGAGCTCAGGAAGCGGGGCCTTTCCCTCCTCCTCCTGGACGCGGGCAAGGAGGGGGCGGCCACCCCCGCCAGCGCCGGGATGCTGGCCCCCTACCCGGAGGGGCTCACCGGGGAGGTCCTGGAGGCGGCCCTCTTCGGCCTGAGGTACTACCCGGGCCTTCTGCAGGAGCTCCGGGGCCTGGGCCTCGAGGTGGAGGCGGGCTTTGCCGGCACCCAGGTGGTGGCCCTTTCCCAAGGGGAGGCGGAGGCCTGGCACGCCCAGGAGGCCCTGCCCTACCCCGTGCGGGGGGGAAGGGGGGCGCGCACCTTCCCCGGGGGGTACGTCCACCCTGGGGCCCTACGGCAGGCCCTGCTGCGGGCTTTGGAGGCCATGGAAACCCCCCTCCTCCACGCGGAGGTGGAGGAGGTGAGGGAAGGGGAGGTGCGGGGAAGGTGGCGGGGTGCTCCCCCCGGGGAGCCCTTCGCCGCCCGGGCCCGTCACCTTCTCCTGGCTGTGGGCGCCTGGGGCGGCCGGTTCGGCCTTGGGGTGCGCCCCTTGAAGGGGGAGGCCTTGCTCCTGGAGGGGACGCCGCCCCCCATGCCCCTCTTCGCCGGGGACGGGTATCTGCTTCCCCGGGAGGGCGGGGTGTACGTGGGGCCACGGGGCGGGAGGGCTGGGCCCCGGGGGTGGACCTCCATGGGCTCAGGTGGCTTGCGGACTACGCCCACGAGCGCTTTCCCGGGCTGGAGGGAGCCCGGTTCCGGGGGGTCCTTTGGGGCTATCGGCCGGTGGGGGAGCTTTTCGTGGGGGAGGTGCAGAAGGGCGTCTATGCGGCGGTGGGGCACGGGAGGAACGGGGTCCTCCTGGCCCCTTGGACGGCGGCAAGGATTCTGGAACTCATGGGGGTAACGGCATGACCCAGCTGGAGGCAGCAAGAAAGGGTATCCTCACCGAGGAAATGGCCTATGTGGCGGAAAGGGAGGGGGTTTCCCCCGAGTTCGTGCGGGAGGGGGTGGCCGCGGGGCGGATCGTGATCCCCCGGAACCCCAACCACCGCACCCTTAAGGACTTCAAGGGGATCGGGGAGGGGCTTTCCGTGAAGGTGAACGCCAACCTGGGCACCTCCTACGACTACGTGGACCCCGAGGAGGAGGTGGAGAAGGCCCGGGTGGCCATCCGGTACGGGGCGGACACCATCATGGACCTCTCCACCGGGGGGGATCTTAGGGCGATACGGGAGCGGATCCTCGAGGTGGCCACGGTTCCCCTGGGCACCGTGCCCATCTACGAGGCGGAGTTCCGGGCCGCCAAGAGGAAGAGCTTCTTTGACCTGAGCGCGGACGAGCTCTTTGAGGTCATCGAGGAGCACGGAAGGCAGGGGGTGGACTACATCACCGTGCACGTGGGGGTCACCCTGAAGAACCTGGAGGTCTACCGGAACACCTCCCGCACCACGGGGATCGTGAGCCGGGGCGGGGGGCTTCTCGCCGCCTGGATGCTCCACCGGGGGGAGGAAAACCCCCTCTACGCCCGCTTTGACGACCTCCTGGAGATCGCCCGCACCTACGACATGACCCTCTCCCTGGGGGATGGCCTGAGGCCGGGGTCCTTGGCGGACAGCACCGACCGGGCCCAGATCGCCGAGCTCCTCACCATCGGGGAGCTGGTGGAAAGGGCGAGGCGGGCCGGGGTGCAGGCCATGGTGGAGGGGCCGGGCCACATCCCCCTGAACGAGGTGGCCACCAACGTCCAGATCCAGAAGAAGCTCACGGGGCATGCCCCCTTCTACATCCTGGGCATGCTCCCCGTGGACACCGCCGCGGGCTTTGACCACATCGCCGGGGCCATCGGCGGGGCCTTGGCGGGCTGGATGGGGGCGGACATGCTCTGCTACCTGACCCCAGCGGAGCACCTGGGCCTGCCCACCCCCGAGCACGTGCGGCAAGGGGTCATCGCCTTCAAGATCGCCGCCCACGCCGCGGACGTGGCCCGGGGGAACCCCAGGGCCCTGGAGAGGAACCGGCGCATGTCCGAGGCCCGCTACCGCCTGGACTGGGAGGGGCAGTTCGCCCTTTGCCTCTACCCCGAGGAGGCCCGCCGGCTCAAGGAGGAGCGGGGCTCCAAGACCAAGGCCTGCAGCATGTGCGGCCCCTTCTGCCCCATGAACCTGGTGGAGGCGGTCTTACGGGGCAAGGCCGGGATGAAACCTCAGGGTGCGCCTTTCGTCCACAACCCTGTGGGCTAGGGCGGGGGGTCAAGATGCCGACGGAAAGCTTCGGCCACGTCCCCCACCTCCAGATGGCACTGGGCGACCCCCAGCACCAGGGTGAAGGCTTCCTCGTCGCTAAGGGTAAGCCGGAAACCGTAAAGGCGCAGGTGGATATCGGCCACGGCGAAGGCCGTCCGCTTGTTGCCATCCACGAAAGGGTGGCCTTTGGCTATGCCGGTGAGGTAAGCTGCGGCCTTTTCCCAAGGGGTTGGGAAGCGTTCCCGCCCGGCGAAACCCGTCCAAGGGCGTTCCAAGGCAGCCTCAAGCCTGCCCAGATCCAATATCCCGGGGCTTCCCCCATAGCGGCGGAGAAGGTCCTCGTGGATGGCCAGGACCAAGGAGAGGGGAAGCTTAGGCATCCGCCAGGCGCCGGTAAAGCGCTTCGCGCTCCTCTAGGGACTGGAGGTAGGCCATCAAGGCCTTCAAGGTTTTTACGCCCGCCCCCGGCTCTGCCACCAGCAAGGTTCCTTCCCACCCCAGCACCTCCACCTCCTGGCCCGGCTTTAGGCCGGGGGCATGCCCCTCGAGGACCAAAGCCAAGCGCCCCTCCAGCTCCATCACCTTGGCGCGCATATCCCCATTATGCCCGAGGTGAGGCATGCGGGTAGCCCTCACCATCGCCGGCTCCGACTCCGGGGGCGGGGCCGGGGTGCAGGCGGACCTCAAAACCTTCTTCCGCTTCGGGGTCTACGGGGCGAGCGCCCTCACCCTGGTCACCGCCCAGAACACCCTGGGGGTGCAAGGGGTGGAGCTCCTTCCTGCTGCCTTCGTGGGGCGCCAGATCCAGAGCGTGGCCGAGGACCTTCCCATCCACGCCGCCAAGACGGGGGCCTTGGGGAGCGGGGAGATCGTGGAGGCCGTGGCCGAGGCGGTGGCCCGCCACGGGATCCGCCCCTTAGTAGTGGACCCGGTGATGGTGGCGAAGGGCGGGGAGCCCCTCCTGGCCCCTGAGGCGGTCCAGGCCCTGAGGGAAAGGCTCTTTCCCCTGGCCACCCTGATCACCCCGAACCGCCTCGAGGCGGAAGCCCTCCTGGGCAGGCCCATCCGCACCCTCCAGGAGGCGGAGGAGGCGGCCCGGGAACTCCTGGCCCTGGGCCCCGGGGCGGTCCTGCTCAAGGGGGGGCACCTGGAGGGGGAGGAGGCGGTGGACCTCCTCGCCACCCCCAAGGGGGTCCTGGCCTTCCGCGCCCCCCGCATCCCCACCCGGCACACCCACGGCACGGGCTGCACCCTCTCCGCGGCCATCGCCGCCCTCCTGGCCCTGGGGAGGCCCCTGGAGGAGGCCGTGGCCGAGGCCAAGGCCTACCTCACCCGGGCCCTGGAGACCGCCCCCGGCCTGGGGCACGGGCACGGGCCGGTGAACCACTTCGCCTAGGCGGAGCTACCTGGAAAGCTCGGCGGGCATTGACCTCCTCGAGCCCCAGAAGGCCAGCTTTGAATAGATGCGCCGGGTTCTGGGGAACAACCCCGACGCCGCCCAGGTGAAGGAGGCCTACCGGGCCATGAAGGGGGTGGCCCTCTCGGACGAGGAGGCCCAGATGGTGGTGGAGGCCATCACGAAAAGGGTCTATCGCCCGGACGGAAGCTTCGGCATCCAGCCCGACAACACCCTATCCTGGGCCATGGTCCAGAGGAACGCCCAGCGGCCCGACCGCCCCAACATCGGTTGGAGCTCCGGCCAGCACACGGCCAGCCCGGTGCTGTTGGCCCTTTACGGCCAGGGCCTGCGCCTCCTGAACCTGGGCCTTCTGGACAACACCCACGTGTTCCGGCTGATGGGCGAGGCCTTGGGGATCCGCTACCAGAACCCGGTGATGAGCGAGGAGGAGGCCCTGGAGATCCTCAAGGCCCGCCCCACGGGCGTGCGCCACCCCGAGGACATCTGGGCCTGAGGTAGGGGGGCCTCCTTTGGCCCTTAGAGGGCCGTGGCCCCTCCGTCCACGGGGAGGACCGCCCCGGTGATGTAGTCCGAGGCGGGGCTGGCCAGGAAGAGGACCGCCCCGCCCAACTCCCCCGGCCTCCCCGGGCGGCCCAGGGGCAGGGTGGCCCGCAGGTGGGCCTCCACCCGGGGGAGGACCTTTTCCGTCATGCGGGTGGGGAAGAAGCCCGGGGCCAGGGCGTTGACCCGGATGCCGAAGCGGCCCCACTTCACCGCCAGGTCCCGGGTGAGGGCGATGACCCCGCCCTTGGAGGCGGCGTAGCCCACCGCGTCCAGGACCTCCGGGGGCTCCCCCTTAAGCCCGGCCACGGAGGCGATGTGGAGGATCTTGCCGTAGCCCCGTTCCCGCATGCGCCGGGCGGCGGCCCGGCTGGCCAGGAAGGCCCCCACCAGGTTCACCTCCAGGACCTCCCGCACCTTCTCCACGGGCATCTCCAGGGAAGGGGCGCCCCAGCTGATGCCGGCGGCGTTCACCAGGATGGTGAGGGGGCCGAGCTCCTTTTCCACCTCCCCCACCACCTCCTCCAGCCGGGCCTCGTCCCGCACGTCCCCTTCCAGGTAAAGGGCCTCCCCCAGGTGCTTCCTGGCCTCCGCAAAAAAGGCCGCCCTGCGGGCCAGGACCGCCACCTTGGCCCCGGCCTCCTTCAGGGCCAAGGCCGCCTCGAGGCCCAGCCCTCGGGACCCCCCCGTGACCAAGGCCACCTTGCCGTCCAGACGAAACTGTTCCAGGAACATCAGCCACCCCCTTGGAAGAGGTCCTTGTACTTTTCCCTCAGGGCCCGCTTCAGGAACTTCCCGGCGCTGGTGCGGGGGATCTCCTCCACGAAGACGAAGGCGTCGGGAAGCTGCCACTTGGCGAACCCGGCCCGCAGGAGGTGGTCCTTAAGCTCCTCCTCGCTGGGCCGCTCGCCCCTCGGCACCACCACCGCCAAGGGCCTTTCCTGCCACCTGGGGTGGGGGATGGCCACCACCGCCGCCTCCTTCACCTTGGGGTGGCCCATGAGGGCGTTTTCCAGGTCCACGCTGGAGATCCACTCCCCGCCCGACTTGATGAGGTCCTTGAGCCGGTCCTTGATCTCCAGGTAACCCTCCTCGTCCCAAACGGCGATATCTCCCGTGCGGAACCATCCGTCCGGGGTCAGGGCGTTTTGGCTAGCCTCCTCGTTCCGGTGGTACCCCCCGGTGATCCAAGGCCCCTTCAGCTGGATCTCCCCCAGGGTTCTGCCGTCTTTGGCCACCGGGCGGCCCTCCTCGTCCGCCACCCGCAGGCGCACCAGGGGGATGGGCAGGCCGGTCTTGGCCTTGAGGGTGATCTTCTCATCCCAAGGGAGGCCCTCCAGGTGGCTCTTGATGAAGTTCTGCACCACCACGGGGGAGGTTTCCGTGAGGCCATAGCCCTGCCGCACCTCGATGCCCATGCGCTCCAACCGTTCCACCAGGCTTCTTGGGGCGGCGCTACCCCCCACCACCAGGCGCTTGAGGCTTTTCAGGCGATGGCCGGTGCTTTCCAGGTGGTCGGCCAGGGCCAGCCAGACCGTGGGCACCCCGGCGGTGAAGGTAACCCCCTCCCCGTCAAAAAGCTCCACCAGGGAGGCGGGCTCCAGCCTGGGGCCCGGTAGGACCTGCTTGGCCCCCACCAGGGTGGCGGCGTAGGGCAGGCACCAGGCGTTCACGTGGAACATGGGCACCACAGGAAGGACCACGTCCTTTTCCGAAAGGGCGGTGCCGTCCTCGAGGCTGGCGGCCAGGGCGTGGAGCACCAAGGCCCGGTGGCTGTAGACCACCCCCTTGGGGAGGCCGGTGGTGCCGGTGGTGTAGGCCATGCCGCAGGCGGCCCGCTCGGGGACCCTGACCGGGTCCGCCTCCTCGCCCAGGAGATCCTCGTAGGCCAGGTAGCCCTCGGGGGCCCCTTCGTCCATGGCCACGAAGTGGCGCACCGTGGTGAGCTCGGGCCTTAGGGCCTCCACCAAGGGGAGGAGCTGGGGGTCAAAGAGGAGGACCTTGTCCTCCGCATGGTTCAGGATGTAGGCGATCTCCTTGGGGGAAAGCCGGGGGTTGGCGGTGTGGAGCACCGCACCCATCCCGGGAACGGCGAAGTAGGCCTCCAGGTGGCGGAAGTGGTTGAACCCCAAGGTGGCCACCCGGTCGCCCACCTGCACCCCGAGCCGCCTCAGGCCCCCCATGAGCTGCCGGGCGCGGCGGTGGACCTGGGCGTAGTCCGTGCGGTGGACCTCCCCGGTGTGGAGGCGGGAGACGATCTCCTTCCTGGGGAAAAGCTCTGCTGCCCGCTCCAGGAAGTCCCAAAGGTTCAGGTCCTCCTCCATCATGGTGCTTGGGAACATGGCTTACCTCCTTTGCCGCCAGGATAACCCGGTTTGCCCGCGGATGGTTAGGGTGGGGATGGCCGGCCACCCCATGGCGGCCTGGGGCCAGCGCCGTCCTCTAGTCCCTGCGGTAAAAGGTGCCCTTGGCGAAGGCCACCCGCTCCTCCCCCAAAAACGCTTCCCCCACCGCATGGAAAAGCCTCCCTCCCCGGTGGATCACCCAGCCGCGGGCGGAAAGCACCCCTTCCCGCACGGGGCGGAGGTAGCTCACGGAAAGCTCCGCCGTGACCACCCGCACCCCCAGGCTCTCCACCGCCTGGCCAAGGGCGCTGTCCAGGAGGGTGGCCAGGATCCCCCCGTGCACCAGGCTCTGCCCCTGGAGGAACTCCTCCCGCACGGCAAGCCTCAGCTCGGCCTCCCCGCCTTCCCGCCTCACCACCTCGGCTCCGAACCAACGGGCAAAGGGGCTGGCCATACCCGCTACTCCCGGGGCCGCCTGCGGATCAGGGTGACGAACTCCCCCTCCTGCACCACCTCGTCCCGCTGGTTGAGGACCCGGACCCGCTGGACCACCACCCCCCGGTCGGGCTTGCTGGTTTCGTGCTTCTCCAGGATCTCGCTCTCCCCCCTCACCGTGTCCCCGATGAACACGGGCTTCAGGAACTTGTAGTTCCGGATCTCCATCCAGGCGAGGATGGTCCCCTCAAAATGCCCGCTTCGCTGCCGCAGGCCCGTGAGCATGGAAAGGACCAGGAGCCCATGGGCGATGCGCTGGCCGAAGGGGGTGGACTTGGCGAACTCCGCGTCCGTGTGGATGGGGTTGTAGTCCCCCGAGACCCCGGCGAAGTTCACCACGTCCGCCTCGGTGACCGTGCGGGCCGGGGTGGTAAAGCGCTGGCCTACCTCAAAGTCCTCAAAGTACATGGGCATCCCCATCACCTCCCTAGCCTTCCGCAAAGGCCTTGATCCCCGTGAGGTGGGCCCCGATCACCAGGGTCTGGATCTCGCTCGTCCCCTCGTAAAGGGTGAGGATGCGGGCGTCCCGGTAGAGCCTGGCCACCTCGTACTCCTCAAAGAAGCCGTAGCCCCCGTGGATCTGGATGGCCCGGTAGGCCACGCGGTTGGCGGCCTCCGAGGCGAAGAGCTTGGCCATGCTGGCCTCGAGGGTATACCTTTCCCCCTTGAGCTTTTTGGCCACCGCCTGGTAGGTGAGGAGGCGGCTGGCCTCGAGGTCCAGCTTCATCTGGGCCAGGTGGGCCTGGACCAGCTGGAAGCCGGCGATGGGCCGGCCGAACTGCCGCCTCTCCTGGGCATAGCGCAGGGATAGGTCCAAAGCCCTCTGCATGAGCCCCACGGCTCCCGCCGCCAGGGAGACCCGGCCGGTGTCCAAGGTGGCGAGGGCGATCTTGAAGCCTTCCCCCTCCCTCCCCAAGACCCTATCCTTGGGGACGCGCACCCCCTCGAGGAAGACCATCCCCGTGTCCGCGGCCCGAAGCCCCAGCTTGCCCTTTAGGGGCGTGGTGCGCACCCCGTCCTCCCGCTCCACCAAGAAGGCGGTGATGCCCCGGCTTCCCTTTTCCGGATCGGACTTGGCGAAGATCAGGAAGACCTGGGCCACGTCCGCGTGGGAGATGAAGGTCTTCTGCCCCTCCAGGACGTAATGGTCCCCATCCCGGTAGGCCCGGGTGCGGAGGCTTGCCGCATCCGAACCCGCCTCGGGTTCGGTGAGGCCATAGGCCCCCAGGATCTCCCCCCGGGCCAGGCGGGGGACGTAGCGGCGCTTTTGCGCCTCGGTCCCGAAGGCAAGGAGGGGCGTGAGGACCAGGCTTTGTTGCACGGAGAGGATGGAGCGCAAGGAGGCATACCCCCCAAGCTCTTCCAAAAGGGCCACGTAGGCCCAGAAGTCCAGGCCGGCGCCCCCCAGCTCCTCAGGCACGAAGACCCCGAGGAAACCCAGCTCCCCCATGCGCTTCACCAAGGGCCAGGGAAAGGCTTCCTGAGCCTCGTATTCCCCCAAGGCGGAGCGAGCTTCTTCCAGGAAACGCCTGGCCAGGTGTCGGATCTCCCGGTGTTCAGGTATCTCCATCTTCTAACCCCCTGAGGAGGAGGTGGTAGTACCACCGGGCCACCTCCTCCGCCCGTAAAGGCCCCCCTGGGCGGAACCAGCGGATCATCCAGTTGAGCATGGAGAGGATGGCCCGCCCGGTCAAGGCCACGTCCAGCTGGCGGAAAACCCCAGCCTCCATGCCCCGCCTTAGGAGGGTGCGGAGGGCCTCCTCGTACTGGTCCCTCAGGGCCAGGATGGGAGCCTGCTTTTCCGGAGAGAGGCTTTGGAGGCCCTGGAGCATGGTGACGAAGAAGGGTCGGTTTTCCTCAAAGAAGCGGGCGTGCCCCTCCATAAAGCGGAGGAGGGCTTCCCGGGGATCGGAGACGGCCAAGGCCTTTTTCGCCTCCTCGAGGAGCCCCTCCAGGGCCTGGCGGCTGATCTCGTAGAGGACCTCCTCCTTACTCCTAAAGTGGTGGTAGAGCGCCGCCTTGGAAAGCCCCAAGGCCTCGGCCAGGTCCTGGACGCTGGTGGCCTCGTAGCCTCTTTCCGTGAAGAGCCTTGCGGCTTCCTCCAGGATGCGGTGGCGGGTGGTGGTTCCCATATCTCACCGACCGGTCGGTAAGTTCACTCTACCCCCGGGCGGGCAGGGCGTCAAGGTCCCCGGGGCTTGCCTTGCAAGCCCTCTTGAGTTATGCCTTTCCCGAGATGGGCAAGCGCGGCTTCGTCCGAAGGGAACCGAGGCCCAAGGAAGTCCTGGAGCTCTGCCTGTACCTGGCCCAAGAGGTGGCCCCACCCACCCCCAAAGGCCACCGCGGCAGACCCTGGCGCTACACCCATGCCCTGTACCTGGCCCTCCTCCTCTTCCGCGCCTTCTACGGTCTCACCTACCGAGCCACAGAGGCCCATCTCCAGGACCTCCTAGAGGGCCCCTTCCCCTCCCACCAGGCCCTGGCCGCCTATGCACAGAAACACCTGAACGAAGAGGTGCTGCAGGCGCTGCTGGAACGGCTGGTACAGGAAGTGGAAGCCCGGCTTCCCCAAGAGGAAGGGGAACCCCCCTTTTCTTGATGGACAGCACGGGGCTGGCCTACCGTAGCAAAGACACGGTGCTGCGCTGGCGCAGGGGGCAGGAGGAGCGGCGGATGCGGGGGCACAGCCGGCTTTTGGCCCTGGTGCGGTGGAGGAGGGGGCAGAAGCTTTTGGCCCCTTGGGGGGGCGGGGTGCTTTTGGGGGACGCGGGCTTTGACGGGAGGGAGGTGTGGGAGGTGGTGCGAGGGCTTGGGGTGTGGCCCCTGATCCGGCTGCGGGGAGGGGGAGAGGTGCGGGATGAGGTGCGGCGGGAGGTAGCGGCGAGGTGGGACGGGGAGGTGTATCGGAGGCGAGGGGTGGTGGAGGGGGTGTTTGGGGGGATGAAGACGCGTTTGCGGAGGGGTTATTTGCAGGAGCGGAAACCGCATACGGCCATGTGGCGGGCCTTTATGGAGTTCCTTGCCTACGGCCTGCGCATCCTGCTCACCCTGCTTCCCCCTCAGGGGGGGTACAAGGCGATTTACTAGGCAAGCCCAGGTCCCCGGCGGCTTCCATCCATGTTTCCACGCTTTTCCCGCCTTATGGAGGAAGCAGGCTTGCCAAAGCACCCATTAGCGTGGAAGGATGGAAACGGAAGGAGGGACTTATGAAGGTCACGCTCAGCGTCCTCAAGGCCGACATCGGTTCCGTGGGGGGCCATACCCTGCCGAGCCGCAGGGTCCTGGCCAGGGTAGAGGAGGTGGTGCGGGGGGAAGTGGGCCGCCTCCTGCGGGATGCCCATGTGTTTCACATCGGGGACGATATCGTCCTCCTCCTCGCGCACACCCATGGGGTTCGGAACCCCTCCATCCACGAGCTGGCGTGGAAGGCCTTCCGGGAAGGTACCCAGGTGGCCAAGGAGGAGGGGCTTTATGGGGCGGGACAGGACCTTTTGAAGGACGCCTTCACCGGTAACCTCCACGGCCTGGGGCCCCAGGTGGCGGAGATGGAGTTTGAGGAACGCCCCGCCGAGCCCTTCATGGTCCTGGCCGCCGATAAGACGGAGCCCGGGGCCTTCAACCTACCCCTTTACCTGGCCTTTGCCGATCCCATGTACTCCTCGGGCCTCCTTCTCTCCTCGGAGTTGCGCCCGGGTTTCCGCTTCCGCATCATGGACCTGGCCCAGACGGAGAGGGATAGCTACATTGAGCTGGAGGCCCCGGAAAGGCTCTACGACATCGCGGCCTTGCTCCGGGATTCCCACCGCTTTGGGATAGAGTCCATCTGGTCCCGGCGCTATGGGGAGATCGCCGCGGTGGTGAGCACCACCCGCTTGCGCAACATCGCCGGGCGCTACGTGGGCAAGGACGATCCCGTGGCCATTGTTCGCACCCAGAAGATCTTCCCCGCCACGGAGGAGTTCGGCCCCCCCTTTGCCCTGGCCCCCTTTGTGGCGGGGGACACCCGGGGAAGCCATCACCTGCCCCTGATGCCGGTCAGGGCCAACACCCCCGCCTCCAGCTTCTTCTGCGTGCCCATGGTGTGCGGGCTTGCCTTTTCCCTCAGGGAGGGGAGGCTCTCCGAGCCCGTGGATCTCTTTGCGGACCCCGTCTGGGATGCGGTGCGGGCCAGGGTGGTGGAGAAGGCCCAGGAGATGCGCCGCCAGGGCTTCTACGGCCCCGCCATGCTGCCCATGGAGGAGCTGGAGTACACGGGGATCGCCGAGCGGCTTAGGGAGTTGGAGCGGGAGTTTTCGTAGGGGCGAAGGGAAGACAAAAAGCACAAGCAGTGTAATCGTGAAAGTCAGCACATAACCATGAGCCCGCAGGCCTAAGACCGCTGTACAGTAAACCCCATGGACCTCACCCACTACCCCCACCCCTCCCGCCGGCACGTGGTCATGGGCCGGCGGGGGGCGGTGGCCACCAGCCAACCCTTAGCGGCCCTGGCGGGGATGGAGATGCTCCTTAAGGGGGGAAGCGCTGTGGATGCGGCCATCGCCATGGCCGCCTGCCTCACGGTGGTGGAACCCACCTCCAACGGGCTTGGCGGGGACCTCTTCGCCCAGGTGTGGGATGGAAAGCTCCACGGCCTGAACGCCTCCGGGAGGAGCCCCATGGCCCTTACCCCGGAAAGGGTGCCGGAGGAGGGGATGCCGGCTCGAGGCTGGCTTCCGGTGACCGTGCCGGGGGCGGTCTCGGGCTGGCAGGCCCTCCACCAGCGCTGGGGCCGGTTGCCCTTTGCCGAGGTGCTGGCCCCGGCCATCCGCTACGCGGAGGAGGGGTTTCCCGTGGGGCCGGAAACGGCCCGGGCCTGGCGGCGGGCGGAGGGGATCTACCTCCCCCTCGAGGGCCCCGAGTTCCAGGCTTTCAAGGAGGTCTTCTTCCCCGGGGGCCGGGCGCCTGGGGCAGGGGAGGTGTGGGCAAGCCCCTGGCACGCCAAGACCCTGAGGGAGCTCGCCGAGAGCTACGGGGAGAGCCTTTACCGCGGCTTTCTGGCGGAGGCCGTGGCCCAGTTCAGCGAGGCCACCGGGGGGCTCCTGGCCTTGGAGGACCTGGCGGCCCACCGCCCCGAGTGGGTGGAGCCCCTGGCCTACACCTACAAAGGGCTTACGGTGCACGAGCTTCCCCCCAACGGCCAGGGCATCGCCGCCCTCTTGGCCCTGGCCATTTTGGAGGGTTTTGACCTGAAGCCGGAGGACGCCTTCAGCTACCACCTGCAGATTGAGGCCATGCGCCTGGCCCTGGCGGACGCCTTTCGCCACGTGGCCGACCCCCGGTGGCTGGAGGTGCCTTCCCAGGCCCTCCTCGCCCCCGGGTACGTGGCCCAGCGCCGGCAGCTCATCGGCGAGAGGGCCCTGCCCCAAGCCCTTCCGGGGTTCCGGCCCGAGGGGACGGTGTACCTGGCGGCGGCGGACGGGGAGGTCATGGTCTCCCTGATCCAGTCCAACTACCAGGGGTTTGGGTCCGGGATCCTCGTCCCCGGGACGGGCATCGCCCTGCACAACCGGGGCCTGGGCTTCTCCCTCGAGGAGGGCCACCCCAACCGGGTGGGGCCAGGCAAGCGGCCTTACCACACCATCATCCCGGGCTTCCTCACCCGGGAGGGGAAGCCCTTGGGGCCTTTTGGGGTGATGGGGGGCTACATGCAGCCCCAGGGGCATGTGCAGGTGGTGCTGGCGCTCACGGACTTCCGCCTAAACCCCCAGGCGGCCCTGGACCGGCCGAGGTGGCAGGTGGTGCCGGGTAGGGGAGGGGACGAGGTGCTCCTGGAACCGGGCATCCCCCCGGCCACGGCCCTCCTCCTCAAGGACCTGGGGCACCGGGTGCGCTACGAGGCGGAGTACGGCCTTTTTGGGCGGGGACAGGTGGTGCTGCGGCATGGGGAGGTGCTGGTGGCGGGCTCGGATCCAAGGGCGGAGGGGTTGGCTTTGGTCTGGTGAAGGGGGTTTAAGCCCCATCCCCTCCCAGGGATGGCTTCCCCTTTTCGCGCGGGGAGGGGATAATGGTTCCATGGAAAGGAAGACCATGTTTTCCTTCCAGCGTTTGGGCCCCTTAGGCTTCCTCACCCTGGCCCTTCTCCTTTCGGCCTGCCAGAGCCTCTTCCAGGTTCCCAAGCCCCCCGTGGAGGTCCAGGGGGCGGGGGTTCTCCTCGAGGCCCTCCCCGGGGACTCCCGGCAGGTGGCCGTCCGCCTGGCCCAGGGAGCAGAGGGGGCGGAGGTCTTCCTGCGCCTGGCGGACCCCTGCGCCAAGGGCACCGCCTCCTGCCCCGGCTGGGATGCCAGCCGCTACCCCGGGGTGGAGCACACCCGGGAGCGCTTCGTCCTCTCCGCCACCGAGCCCCAGGCCACCTTCACCTTCACCGTGAGCGGGGATGCCCTACCCCAGGGGCCCTTCAAGTGGGAGGTGGTGGCGGTGGATGGGGCGGGGAAGGAGTGGACCTTCCCTGTGTACCTCAGGATCCGCCAGTCCCAGGACGAACCTCCCCTGGAGGTCATGAACCGCTGGCGGGCATGGGCGGGCCTCCGCCCCTTTGCCCGGGAGGACGCCGAAAGGTCCTTCGAGTGTTGGCAGTACGGGCGCTACGCCGTGCTGAACCGGGATGTCATTGGTTAAGACCCTCCCCACACTGCAAACCCCACCCGTCCCTTTTACACCCCGGAAGCGGACCGGTGTGCCCGGACCAGCAACCTAGTTTTCGCTCATGAGAACTCCCTTCTTCTTTATACCCCCCAGGATGTCATAAGCCTTTACATTGCTGCGCCCTTTCACCGGCTCAGCCTCTTCCTGGACTACCCAGAGTCGGTTACTCTCTGGTATGCCCAGTTCCGTTTGAGGATCGATGACGGGATTATCTCGGAAATACCCTTCGGCATTGATACACCTATTGCTCAACCAAAAGAGATTCCTTCGTTTGCTACTTCAAAGCTCCACCCCTGCCATCTTCAGGAGAACCCGACTCCGGATGAGGTTGTGGGCTAAGAGGACGAGGTTCACCCTCGCCACGAGCCCCCAGTAAGAGCGAGCCTCAACCCGCCCAAGCCCCAGGGAACGCACCATCACACTGAAACGCGTCTCGATCCAGTTTCTCACCCTCCCCATCCACTTCCGCCATCCCGTCTCCACCACCTGTCCCCCCCGCAGGCGATAAGGTGGGGTGAGAACGCCCTCCACCCAGCGAAAGCCTCGGTCCCCCAGAACGTGCTCCAGCCCCTCCAGAAGCCCCCTGGCCCAGGTTTCCCGGGCACCGCTACCGGGTGGTGGAGTACTGGGACTGGTCCGCCAACTTCGCCGCGGTGGACAACGGGAAGGAGGGTTTTTCCTCTCTTCCTTCTGGTCCCGTTGAAATTTTCCTCGGCGACTACTACGATTTCTCCAACGGGGTGTGGCGCATCAGCCGATAGGGGGTGGTGAAGGATGCGTAAGCTCGTCGGCCTTGGCCTGCTGGTGTCGCTGGCGGTGCTGTTTTCGGCCTGTGGTAAATTGGTCTTTGATTATCCTGGTTATCCCACAGAGCTTCCCGTGTTGTACTACCCCCAGAATCCCAGCCTCTGCCCCGGAGGAGCGGGAGCGGTGAGCACCAACAACCCAAGGTTCTACAGCCTGCCCCTGAAGCCCACCACCTCCCCTCCCACGCCCCCGGGACCGGGGGAGATCATTCCTTTTCCGGCTGATATTGGGCCCGTCACGGGGCTACCTTTCTACATGGGCGACAGCGCAGAGAAGTACGACCTGACCTTCTACTGCAACGCCGGGGAGGGCCGCCACCTGACCACCCCCGGCCCCCGCTGGCCGCCACGGGACTACTTCGTCGTCAAAGATAAGATCCCCGTCCTCGTGGTGGTGGAGGACGTCGGCCAGCCCGGGTACCTGCGCTGGTACTGGGCGTACCTCGAATGAATAAAGGCCTTCAGCTCCGAGGCGGTGGTTCTGACAGGGTGCCCAGCTCCGCTCTCCCTACGGCGGAGGTGGTGGAGGCCAGGCCCCTGGAGGGCCTCAAGCTCCGGCTTCGCTTCTCGGACGGGAAGGAGGGGGTCTCGGGGCCCCGGTCTGGCCCGGGGGGCTAGACCTGGACCCCCTGGTGCTCTACGCCCAGGCCCTAGGCACCGGGCTTCCCCTGCCGGCGGAGGCCTCGGGGGCCTAGGGGCTTTCCAGCCGATGCGTGTGTGTTCGCGAAAGGTACATTTCGCGCATGTATAATGCCCCCATGGCCGCAGACCACCCCCAGCCCGTTGTTTGGAAAACCCTCGGCATTAGAAAGCCCGATAAGGCCCTTGCAGAGCTAGCCCCCTACGCGGAGTACCTGCTCCTGGAGCGGGGCTACTCCCCCCGGGGGGTGCGCCGGTACCTGCAGGACCTGGCCTTCTGGTTCCGCTTCCTCGAGGCCCAAGCCCTTCCCCCAGGCCCCGAGGCGGTGCGAACCCTCCTGCTCCAGGAGCGCTGGGCACCCAGGCGGGTGCAAGGCTTCCTGGCGGCCCTCAGGAGCTACTACCGCTACCTGGCCCAGGTGCGGGGCGAGCCGGTGCCGGACCCCACGGAGGGCATCGGCCGGCCCAAGGCGGGGCGCCGACTGCCCTTGCACCCAAGCCCCGAGGAACTCAGGCGCTTCCTCGAGGCTTTTCAGGAGGCCAAGGAAGCCAGGCTCCTCGCCGCCTTGGCCCGCTTCCTGTACGGCACCGGCCTACGCATCTCCGAGGCCCTCTCCCTAAAGGGCCGCAACCTGGTCCTGGAAAAAGGGGTTCCCGTGGCGGTGCGGGTGGTGGGCAAGGGCAACAAGGAGCGCCTGGTGCCCCTTTCCAAGACGGCCCGGGAGGCCCTGCAGGAGCTGGGGCCGCCCCAGGGCAATGTGCCGATTTTCACTTTCTCCCAGGGGAAGCGGAAGGGGCGGGTACCTTCCGCCCGCTACGTGGAGGCCCAGTTCCGGGAGGCGGCCCTCAGGGCGGGCCTGGACCCCCGCCGCTTTACCCCCCATAAGCTCCGGCATGCCTACGCCACCCTGCTGGTGGAAAGGGGCGTGGAACTGGACGCGGTGAAGGACCTTCTCGGCCACGAGTCCATCGCCACCACCCAGATCTACCTGCACGCCTCCCGGGAAAGGCTCAAGGAGGCGGCCTCGAGGCTCCCCGAGCTCTGACGCGGCCCCTCAGGAGGGCTCCTGGGGCAGCACCTCCCGCGCCCTACGGGCCAGGGCCCGGTCCAAGGTGGCCAGGCCCCCTAGGCGCGCCCGGTGAAGCAGAAAGGCGTCCACGAAGCTCAAGGGGCCGCGCCCCGCCTCCTCGAGGGCCAAGCGGCACACCTCCGCCTCCTCCACCTCCACCCCGTCCCTTTCCAGAAGCTCCCCAAGCGCCCGAGCCGCCTCCTCCTTCGGCACCCGATAGAAGGAAACCAAGGTGTAAAAGGCCTCCGCCACCACCAGGGGGTGCACCCTTAGGCGGTAGCCTCCCCCCTCGGCCCCAGCGAAAACCTGCAAGGCCCTCTCCGCCAGCTCCGGGGGTTCCCCGGTGAGGAGCCGCAAAATAAGGCTCGTGTCCACCCAGTAACGCTTCACGGCTCCTGCGCCCACGCCTCCTCCCGCGCCTTCCGCTCCCCTTCCTCCCCAGGGTAGGCCACCCGGCCCCGGAAGCGCCCCAAGAGGTCCCGCAGGGAAACCCGTTTGCGCAGCCGTAGCACCACCTCTCCCTCCCTTACCTCAAAGGCCACCTCATCCCCTGGGCCCACCCCCAGGGCTTCCCGCACCCGCTTTGGCAGGGTGATCTGTCCTTTACTGCTGATTTTGCTCTTTACCATGACATGTTTAGTTTACCCCGAGGACCATACCCAAGCCATAAGGTAACCCGGGACACTTGTCCCTTCCCCCAAGGTGTGCTAGACTAACAAACGACCGTTAGCCATGGAGCGCCGGGAACAGATCCTCACCGTGGCTGGCCACCTCTTCAGCCAGCGGGGCTACCACGCCACCAGCATGCGGGAGCTGGCCAAGCACCTTAACCTCCAGGGGGGAAGCCTCTACGCCCACATCGCCTCCAAGGAGGAGCTCCTCCTGGAGGTGGTGCGGCAGGCGGCCAAGCGCTTCCTTGGGGTCCTGGAGGGACTGGAGGGCGATCCCGTGTCCAAGCTGAAGGGCCTGGTGCGGGGCCACCTGGAGGTCATCGCCCAGGAGCTCCCCCGGGCCACGGTCTTCTTCCACGAGTGGAAACACCTCTCCCCTCCCCTTCTGGAGGAGGCCAAGGCCCTGAGGCGCCGCTACGAGGAGGGGGTGCAGGCGGTGATCCAAGAAGGGATGGAACAAGGGGTCTTCCGCGTGGAAAACCTGCGCCTGGCCACCCTCTTCGTCCTTTCCGCCCTGAACTGGACCTACCAGTGGTACCGGGCGGATGGGCCCCTTTCCCTGGAAGAACTTTCGGAAGCCTACGCCACCCTCATCCTGAGGGCGCTCGGCGTGGAGGCCAAAGAGGAGGAAGGAGGCGGCAATGGTTAGGCTTAGGATCGGCTACCCTGAGGACCCCGACTACGGGGAAAGGCTTGCGGAGTTTGAGGCCCGCATCGCCCGGGGCGAGAAGCTCGAGCCCGGGGACTGGATGCCCGCCGAGTACCGGCGCCAGCTCATCCGGATGATCTCCCAGCACGCCCATAGCGAGTGGGTGGGCATGCTGCCCGAAGGGGCCTGGATCCCCCGGGCCCCCTCCATCAGGCGGAAGCTCATCCTGCTGGCCAAGGTCCAGGACGAGGCGGGCCACGGCCAGTACCTCTACCACGCCGCCGAGACCTTAGGGGTGACCCGGGAGGAGATGGTGGAGGCCCTCCTCTCGGGGCGGGCCAAGTACTCCAACATCTTCAACTACCCCACCCTCACCTGGGCGGACGTGGGCATCATCGGCTGGCTGGTGGACGGGATGGCCATCAAGAACCAGACCATGCTGGCCCAGTGCTCCTACGGGCCCTACTCCAGGGCCATGGTGCGCATCTGCGCCGAGGAGACCTTCCACCACAAGCAGGGCAAGGAGGCGGTCCTCCTCTACGCCAAGGGCTCCAGGAAGCAACGCCAGATGGTGCAAGACGCCCTGAACCGTTGGTGGTGGCCCACCCTGATGATGGCCGGCCCCCACGACACCGACTCCCCCCACACCCCCCTTCTCCTCCGCTGGGGCATCAAGACCAAGACCAACGACCAGGTGCGCCAAGAGTTTTTAAACGAGCACGTGCCGGAGCTTTTAGACGCGGGCCTCATCCCTCCAGACCCCGACCTCCGCTACGACGAGAAGACGGGCAACTGGATCCACGGCCCCATCCCCTGGGACGAGTTCTGGAAGGTGATCCAGGGCGAAGGCCCCATGAACCGGCACCGCCTCGAGGCCCGGCGGAGGGCCCACGAGGAAGGGCGCTGGGTGCGGGAAGCCCTGGAGGCCCACGGAAGGCGCCGCCTGGCCCAGGCCGCGGATTAGGAGGTAGGCCATGTGGGGAACCGAATGGCCCCGGTATGAGGTGATGAAGCAGGACACCCCCAGGTCCCCCGTGCAAATGGTGGGCTCGGTGCACGCCGCAGACCCCGAGCACGCCCTCCTCGTAGCCCGGCACGTCTTCGTCCGCCGCCCCGCCGCCTACGCCCTCTTCGTGGCCCCGGCGGAGGCCTTCTTCCACATCACCCAGGAGGCCCTCAAGGACCCCGGGGGGCTGAGCCCCGAGGAGGGACCCGAGGAGGCCTACTGGGTCTTCGCCAAACGGAGCCACCGCCGGAGCATGGTCTACGGGGACCTCCTGGGCCGGTTCCTGGCCAAGGGCCCGGCGGACGCCATCGCCCAAGCCCTCCTCCAGGGGCAAGGGGTAGCCTTCTGGGCGGTGCCCGAGCGGCTGGTGGTGGGCACCGAGTCCACGGAGGAGGTGGTGGAAAGCTGGTTCGCCCCGGCCAAGGAGAAGACCTACCGCCTGCAGAGCTACTACGGGCTCATCACCGCCAAGGGGGTGGAGGATGCTTGAGGCCTACCTTAAGGACGCCCTGGTGGCCCGGCTCACCGCCTTGGCCGACGACGAGGTGATCCTGGCCCAGCGGCTTTCCGAGTGGGTGGGGCACGCCCCCATCCTCGAGGAGGACATCGCCATCGCCAACCTGGCCCAGGACGAGCTGGGCCACGCCAAGATCTGGCTGGAGCTTCGGCAGGAGCTGGACGGCGCGGATCCCGACCGCCTGGTCTACTTCCGCGACCCCCTTGAGTTCCAAAACGCCGTTCTGGTGGAGCTTCCCAAGGGGGACTGGGCCTTCACCATGGTGCGGCAGTACCTCTTTGACGCCTACGAGAACCTCTGGCTCAAGGAGGCCACCCAAAGCGCCTATCCCCCCCTGGCCGAGGCCGCGGCCCGCATCCTCAAGGAGGAGCGGTTCCACCTCAGGCACAGCGCCCTCTGGGTGGAGCGCCTGGGCCAGGGAACCGAGGAGAGCCACCGCCGGGCGCAGGCGGCCCTGGAGACCCTCTTCCCCTACGCCCGCCAGCTCTTCCAGCCCCTCCCCGAGGAGGAGGCCCTGGTGGAGGCGGGGGTGGTGCCGGCCCCGAAGGCCCTCGAGGGGCCCTACCTGGAGGAGGTAACCGCCCATCTGGAGCGCTCCGGGCTCACGCCCCCCAAGGGGGGGTACGTGCCCAAAAGCCGCCAGGAGCACACGGAATACCTCTGGTCCCTCCTGGCGGAGATGCAGTCCGTGGCCCGCTGGGACCCGGAGGCCAAGGCATGGTAGAGCGGTACTGGGAAGCCCTAAGGGGGGTTAAGGACCCGGAGATCCCGGTGCTGGACATCGTGGAGATGGGCATGGTCCTCTCCGTGGAGGAGGAGGGGGAAAGGGTACGGGTCACCTTCCGCCCCACCTTCTCGGGCTGCCCCGCCCTGCGCCTCATCCGGGAGGAGATCCAAAAGGCCCTGGAGGCCGCGGGGGCCAAGGCGGTGGAGGTGGTGGAGGCCCGCACCCCCTGGACCACGGAGGCCATGGCGGCGGAGGCCAAGGAGAAGCTGCGCGCCTACGGCATCGCCCCACCCCTGCCTCTCCCCATGGCGAGCGGGGACCCCCCCTGCCCCCGGTGCGGGAGCCAGGAGGTGGCCCTGAAAAACGCCTTCGGGGCCACCTTGTGCAAGTCCCTCTACCAGTGCCAGGCCTGCGGGGAGGTGTTTGAGGCCTTCAAGGCGGTCTAGGCCAAGCCCTGGGGAAGGGCCCCGGAGGGACCGGGGCCCGAAACGCCGCTACGGGAGGGAAGGCTGATGAAGATCAAGAGCTACCTATTGGGAGAGTGGCGCGAGGGCATGGGCGAGGGCGTGGCGGTGCGGGATGCCGCCACGGGGGAGGTGCTGGGTTTCGTCACCTCCGAGGGCTTGCCCCTGCGGGAGGCCGTGGCCTGGGGCCGGGAGGTGGGGGGGAAGGCCCTTTTGGCCCTGGACTTCAGGGAGCGGGGAAGGCGGCTTAGGGGCCTGGCGCAGTACCTATCTGAGCGCAAGGAGGAGCTTTACTGCCTCTACGCCACCACCGGCGGGACCCGGCAAGACGCCTGGTACGACGTGGACGGGGGGATCGGGGTCCTCTTCGCCTACAGCTCCCTGGCCCGGCAGCTTCCCGAGGGCAACCTCCTCCCCGAGGAGGAAAACCTCCCCCTGAGCAAGGACTACTCCTTCCAGGGAAGGCATCTTCTGGGCCCCAAGGGGGGGATCACGGTGCAGATCAACGCCTTCAACTTCCCCGTCTGGGGCCTGCTGGAGAAGTTCGCCCCCGCCTTCTTGGCGGGGGTGCCCACCCTGGCCAAGGCCGCCACCCCCACCGCCCACGTGGCCGAGGGGTTGGTGCGGCTCATGCTGGAGTCCGGGCTTTTGCCCGAGGGAAGCCTCCAGTTCGTGGCGGGGGGCCTGGGGGAGGCCCTGGAGGCCCTGGACCATAGGGACAGCGTCTACTTCACGGGCTCCAAGGCCACCGCCGACCGCCTCCGCCGCCACCCGGCCTTCCTGGAACGGGGGGCCCTCTTCAACGCCGAAACCGACTCCCTGAATGCCGCCCTCCTGGGGGAGGCGGCGGGGGAGGAGGAGCTTTTGCGGCTTGCCCAGGAGATCGCCCAGGAGCTTACCATCAAAACGGGGCAGCGCTGCACCGCCATCCGCCGGGTCTTCGCCCCCAGGGACCGCCTCGAGGCCCTCCTGGCGGCCACCCGCAAGCACCTGGAGGACCTCCGGCTGGGGGACCCCAGGGAGGAGGGGGTAAGCCTAGGCCCCCTGGCCTCCCTGGAGCAGAGGGAGGAAGTGGAAAGGGCCGTGGAAACCCTCCTGGCGGGAGGGGCCCGGGTCTACTGGCAGCACCCGGGAAGGCGGGACGGGGCCTTCTTTCCCCCCACCCTGCTCCTGGCGGAGGACCCCTTGGGGGAGGCCCTCCACCGGGTGGAGCCCTTTGGCCCCGTGGCCACCTTCTTCCCCTACGGAAGCCGGGAGGAGGCCCTGGATCTGGTGCGGCGGGCCGGGGGGATGCTGGCGGCCACCCTGGCCACCCCCGACCCCGAGGAGGCCCGCTTCTACCTCCTGGGGCTTTCCGGGGAGGTGGGCCGGCTCCACATCCTGAACCGCAGGGACGCCCATAGCTCCACGGGCCACGGCTCCCCCTTGCCCCGCCTCCTCCACGGGGGCCGGGGCGGGCGGGGGGCGGGGAGGAGCTGGGGGGGCTTTTCTCCGTGCGGCGCCACCTGGCCCGCCTGGCCCTCCAGGCCGACCCCGAGACCCTCCAGGCCCTCACCGGGGAGTACGCCAAGGGGGCGGAGCGCCCCGCCCAGGTGCACCCCTTCCGCAAGCCCTACGAGGCGCTGGAGATCGGGGAAACCCTCCTCACCCACCGCCGCACCGTCACCGAGGCGGACATCGCCCTCTTCGCCCACCTCTCCTGGGACCACTTCTACGCCCACACCGACGAGTTGGCCGCCAGGGAGAGCCTTTTCGGAAAGCGGGTGGCCCACGGCTACTTCGTCCTCGCCGCCGCCGCGGGCCTCTTCGTGGACCCGGCCCCAGGCCCGGTCCTGGCCAACTACGGCCTCGAGGGCCTTCGCTTCACCGAGCCCGTGGGCATCGGCGACACCCTGCAGGCCCGGCTCACCGTGAAGGCCAAGCGGCCCCGGGACGAGAGGACCGGGGTGGTGGAGTGGGCGGTGGAGGTGGTGAACCAGGAGGGCAAGACCGTGGCCAGCTATACCGTCCTCACCCTGGTGGCGCGGAGGCCCCAGGAAGGCCAAGCCTAAGGGGAAGCCGAAGCCGGCTTCCCCTGTGCTACCATGGGGGTATGGCCGAGCCGGAGGCCTTCTGCCCGGTCTACGAGGCCCTCAACCTCCTCCAGGAAAAGTGGACCCTGCACATCATCAGGGCCCTCCTGGAAGGCCCCAAGGGGTTCAACGAGCTCTCCCGGGCCATCGGGGGGGTGAACCCCGCCACCCTATCCCAGCGCCTGGAACACCTGGTGAACCTGGGGGTGGTGGAGAAGAGGGTGGAGTCCTTCATGCCCCCCCGCACCCGGTACAGCCTCACCGAGGCCGGCCGGGAGCTGGAGGCGGTGATCGCCGCCGTCGACCGCTGGGCGCGCAAGCACCTCAAGGCCCCCGTGGGCTAGGGCCCTACCCGGCCTCCCCCGCCAGGTACTGCAGGTAGTTCTGTAGGCCCATCTGGTGGAGGAGTTCCCGCTGGGTTTCCAGCCAGTCCACGTGGGCCTCCTCGTCCTTGAGGATCTCTGCCACCAGGTCCCGGGTGCCGTTATCCCCCAAGGACTGGGCCAGGTTCATGGTCTCGTTGTAGCCCCGCACCGCTTGGAGTTCCCCCTCATAGTCCTTGAAGAGGATCTCCTCCACGTTCTTGCCGATCCTGATCTCCCCGATGCGGCTCACCTCGGGGAAGCCCTCCAGGAAGAGGATGCGCTCAATGTGCCGCTCCGCATGGCGCATCTCGGTGATGGCGTGGGCCTTGAGGTGGCGGGCCAGGGCCCTAAAGCCCCAGTTCTCCGCCATCTCCGCGTGCACCATGTACTGCAAGATGGCGGCGAGCTCCTCGGAAAGCCTTTCCTGAAGGCTTTGGATCACGTCCGGATGCCCTTTCATAGGGAACCTCCAGGGCCATTATACCCCCAGGGGCACCCGGCGCAGGGTGAGGCCCTGGGCCTCCAGGTGGTAGGCCTCCTGGGCCTCCTGGGGGAAGTCCTCCCGGAAGTGGGCCCCGCGGCTTTCCTCCCTGAGGAGGGCCATGCGGAGGAGAAGGCGGGCCAAAAGGGCCAGGTTCCCCGCCTCCAGGTGGGGCCTTGCGGCCAGGTCCGGGGGGCCTTCCTCCAGGGGAAGCCCCTCGGCGAAGGCCAGGGCCTCCTCCAGGCCCTCCCTCCGGCGAACCACTCCAGCCCCGGCGCCCATCCGCCTCCGGAGCTCAGGGAGGTGGCGGGGGTCCAGGGTGAGGGCCGGAAGGGCCTCGAGGGCCTTGGGGAAGGCCAGGTCAGCCAGCGCCGCCCGGGCGGCCCGCTCCCCCATGACCAGGCCCTCCAGGAGGCTGTTGGAGGCCAGGCGGTTCGCCCCGTGGAAGCCGGTGGAGGCCACCTCCCCCGCCGCGTAGAGCCCCGGAACCCCGGTGAAGCCCCAGGGGTCCGTCTTCACCCCGCCCATGGCGTAGTGGGCGGCGGGGGCCACGGGGATGGGTTCCCTAAGGGGTTCCAAGCCCAAGGCCCGGGCCGAGGCCACCACCGTGGGAAAGCGCTCCTCCAGCTGGGGGATGGGCCTTAGGTCCAGGAAGACCCCGCCCGTGCGCTCCCTCTCCCGGAAGACCGCCCGGGCCACCACGTCCCGGGGGGCCAGCTCCCCTAGGGGGTCGTAGCGGGGCATGAAGCGCTCCCCCAGGGCATTCAGCAAAAGGGCCCCCTCGCCCCGGCAGGCCTCGCTCACCAGGGAACCGTCCGGAAGGGCCGTGGGGTGGAACTGGACGAACTCCAGGTCCCGGAGGACCGCCCCCGCCCGGTGGGCCAGGGCCATGCCGTCCCCCGTGGCCCCAGGGGGGTTGGTGGTCACGGGGAAAAGCTGCCCAAGCCCCCCGGTGGCCAGGAGCACCGCCCCCGCCCGCACCTCCAGGGGGCCCTCGGGGCCCAGGACCCAGGCCCCGGCCACCCGGTTTCCCGCCACCAGGAGGCTTGCCGCCAGGTGCCTCTCCAGCACCGGGCTCCTAAGGCGGGCAAGGAGCCCCTGGAGGAGGAAGAGGCCGCTCCTGTCCCCGCCCAGGTGGCGCACCCGGGCCCGGGAGTGCCCGCCCTCCCGGGTGGGCTCGGGGTGGAAGGGAAGCCCCCAGGCGAGGAGGCGCTTTAGGTGCTTGGGCGCCTCCTCCAGGAGGGAGCGGGCCACCCCTTCCTCCACCAGGCCCCGCCCGGCCCTCAGGGTGTCCTGGAGGTGGGCCTCCAGGTCCTCCTCGCCCAAGGGGAAGGCCACCCCGCCCTGGGCCCAGGAGGTGGCGCCGGAGGGCAGGGGGTCCTTGCTGAGGAGGAGCACCCTGGCCCCCTCGGCCTCCGCGGCTAGGGCGGCGTACACCCCCGCCACCCCCGCCCCCAGGATCAGGAGGTCCACGGTCTGGGTGCGCATGGCCAAAGCCTAGGCCTTAGCCCACGGCCACCATGGCCTCGAGGGCCCGCCGGGCTCGCTGGGCCACCTCCTCGGGCACGCGCACCTCGTGGCGCATCTCCTTCAGGGAGAGGTAGACCTTTTCCAGGGTGATCCTTTTCATGTACTCGCACACCGCCTCGGGCTTCACCGGGATGAAGGTCTTCCCCGGGGCCTCCTTCTTGAGGCGGTGGAGGATCCCCACCTCCGTGGCCACCACGAACTCCTGGGCCTCCGAGCGTTTGGCGTGGCGCACCATGCCCTCCGTGGAGAGCATCTTGGCGTCGGGCTTCAGGTAGAGGCAGCTTGAGCCGCAGCCGCACTCGGGGTGGATCAGGAACTCCGCCCCCGGGTGCGCCTCCAGGAGGGCCTTTAGGTGCTCCTCCCGGATGCCCGCGTGCACGTGGCACTCCCCCGGGAAGAGGTCCATCCGCCTGCCCGTGACCCGGGCCACGTGGGCCCCCAGGAACATGTCCGGAACGAAGAAGATGGGCCGGTCCTGGGGGAGGCGGGAGACCACCTCCACCGCGTTGGCGCTGGTGACGCACACGTCCGCCAGGGCCTTCACCTCCGCCTTGGTGTTCACGTAGGCCACCACGATCCCCTCGGGGTGGGCCTCCTTCCAGGCCCGCACGTCCTCGGGGCGGATGCTGTCCGCCAGGGAGCAGCCCGCCTCCAGGTCTGGCAGGAGCACGGTCTTGTCGGGGTTGAGGATGGCGGCGGTCTCCGCCATGAAGTGCACCCCAGCGAAGACGATCACCTTCGCCCGGGTTCTCTGGGCCTCCCGGGCGAGGCCCAGGGAGTCCCCCACGAAATCCGCCACCTCCTGCACCTCGGGAAGCTGGTAGGAATGGGCCAGGATCACCGCCTGCCGCTCCGCCTTCAGGCGGAGCACCTCTTGGGTAAGGCGTTCCTTTTCCATGGTCTAAACGTCCACCGGGCTGAAGCCCTGTTCCCAAAAGCCTTCGTCAAAGGCCAAAGCCTTCCGCAAGCCCCTTCGTTGCATGAAGAAAAAGCTGGTCCAGTCCACCAGGCTAATCTCCCTCCGCCCGGAGGCCGAAAGGGCGGTCAGGACCGCAGGCGCGCACCGCCTCGAGTCTGGACCAAGGCCACGCTCTCCACCACCCCATAGCCCTGGGTCACCAGCCGCCCGGCGCACCAGCTCCGCCAGGGATACCCCTTCCTCCTGGGCCAGGGCCCTTAGGCGCTGGGCCTGCTCCTCGGGAAGCTGCACCTGGGTCCGCACCATGCCTTCATGGTAGCGCAGCATGCCCTCATGGCTTCACCACCAGGAGGGAGAGGTCCAGGGCCTTGGCGGAGTGGGTGAGGGCCCCCACGCTCACGTAGTCCACCCCGGCCTCCGCCGCCTTTCGGGCGCGCTCAAGGGTCATGTTGCCGCTCGCCTCCAGGGGCACCCGTCCCCCCACGCGGCGCACCGCCTCGCGGAGGTCCTCGAGGGGGAAGT
Source organism: Thermus amyloliquefaciens (assembly GCF_000744885.1). Taxonomy (NCBI): domain Bacteria; kingdom Thermotogati; phylum Deinococcota; class Deinococci; order Thermales; family Thermaceae; genus Thermus; species Thermus amyloliquefaciens. The sequence continues at coordinate 1,011,729 of NZ_JQMV01000003.1, forward strand.
TGTCCAGGAGGATCAGGTCCGCCCCCGCCTCCAAAGCCTCCGCCAGCTCCGCCAGGTTCGTCACCTCCACCTCCACCTTCAGGTGGTGGGGCGCCCCGGCCTTGGCCCGGCGCACCGCCTCGGCCACGCCCCCCGCCGCCCGGATGTGGTTCTCCTTGAGGAGGATCCCGTCAAAGAGGCCAAAGCGGTGGTTCCTGCCGCCGCCCACCCGCACCGCGTACTTCTCCAAGGCCCTAAGGCCCGGGGTGGTCTTGCGGGTGTCCAGCACCTGGGTCTTGGTCCCCTTTAGGGCCTCCACGTAGGCCCGGGTGAGGGTGGCGATGCCGGATAGGCGCTGGAGGAGGTTGAGGGCAAGCCTCTCCCCCGCCAGGATGCCCCTTAGGGGCCCCTCGAGGCGGGCCACCTCTTGCCCGGGCTCCACCCTCATCCCCTCCTCCACCAAGGGGGTGAAGGTGATGCGGGCGTCCGCCAGGGCGAACACCTCCCGGGCCACGGGAAGCCCGGCCATGACCCCCCTCTCCTTGGCCAGGATAACCGCCTGGCCCACCAGATCCTCAGGAACCGTGAGGCGCGTGGTGAGGTCCCCGTGGCCCAGGTCCTCGAGGAGCCAGGCCTTTAGGGTGTCCAAGGGCACCATGGCCCCCATTGTAAAAAAGACTTTGTGGGGTTCGGGTACCCACCGAACCGCCTCCAGGTCTAGGCTAAGGCCATGGCCAACCGCCTCTCGGGTTCCCGAAGCCCGTACCTCCTCCAGCATGCGGAGGATCCCGTGGACTGGTACCCCTTTGGGGAGGAAGCCTTTGCGGTGGCGAGGCGGGAGGATAAGCCCATCTTCCTCTCCGTGGGCTACAGCGCCTGCCACTGGTGCCACGTGATGCACCGGGAGTCCTTCCAGGACCCCGAGACCGCATCCCTGCTCAACGCCCACTTCGTCCCGGTGAAGGTGGACCGGGAGGAAAGGCCCGATGTGGACACCGCCTACATGCGGGCCCTGGTGAGCCTCACCGGACAGGGGGGCTGGCCCATGAGCCTATTTCTCACCCCGGAGGGCAAACCCTTCTTTGGGGGCACGTACTTCCCCAAGGAGGACCGCGCCCACCTCCCCTCCTTTAAACGGGTCCTCCTGGCGGTGGCCCAGGCCTGGCGGGAGGAGCGGGAGGCCCTCCTTAAGGAGGCGGAAGGGCTCTCCGAGGCCCTTTGGCGGAGCCTAACCCCCCCTCCTGGACCCGTGCCCCAGGACGCGGAGGAAAAGGCCTTGCGGCATCTGGCCCGCTCCTTTGACCCGGAGTGGGGCGGGTTTCTCCCCGCGCCCAAGTTTCCCCAAGGCAACCTGCTCCTTTACCTCCTGGCCCTGGCCTGGCGGGGGGAAGGGGAGGCAGGGAGGATCCTCAAGAAAACCCTAAGGGCCATGGCCCTAGGCGGGATCTACGACCAGGTGGGCGGGGGGTTTCACCGTTACGCCGTGGACCGGTTTTGGTACCTTCCCCATTTTGAGAAGATGCTCTACGACAACGCCCTTCTCGCCCGGGTGTACCTGGGGGCCTACCGGGTCTTCGGGGAGGAGCTCTTCCTGCGGGTGGCCCAAGAGACCCTGGACTGGCTTCGTGGCATGCAGGGGCGCGAGGGGGGTTTTTACACCGCCTTAAGCGCCGAAAGCGAGGGGGAGGAAGGGCGCTACTACACCTGGGGCGCGGAGGAGTTGGAGGAGGCCCTGGGTGAGGACTTCCCCTTGGCCCGCCGGTACTTCCGCCTGGAGACCGCCCCCCTGGTGGGGGAAGGGGGGAGGAGGGTGCTCACCGCCTGGGGCGAGGAGGAGCTCCGGAAGGAGCTGGGGGAGGCCTTTGCCCCATGGCGGGCGGGGGTGCGCTCCCGCCTCCTGGCCCGGCGGCGCCGCCGGACTCCCCCCGACCTGGACGACAAGGTGTTGGCGGATGGGTCCGCCTTGGCGGTGCGGGCCCTGGCGGAGGCGGGGAGGCTCCTTGGGCACCAGGGCTACCTGGCGGCCGCCCACAAGGGGGTCCGCTTCCTCCTCAGAACCATGGGCAGGGACGGCCTGGTCCGCCACACCTGGCGCGCGGGGGCCTTGGGGGAGGAAGCCTTTCTCCAGGACCAGAGCTTCACCGCCTTGGCCCTGCTGGAGCTTTACGCCGCCACGGGGGAGTGGCCCTATCTGGAGCGGGCAAGGTCCTTGGCGGAGGCGGCTTGGGAGGTTTTCCGGGGAGGGGGCCTCGAGGGTAGCCCAACTGGCGCAAAGCCCCTACCTCTACCTGCCAAGGAGGTGGAGGAGACCACCGTTCCCTCCGGCGCAAGCGCCCTGGCGGAAGCTTTTTGGCGCCTTGACGCCGCCTTTGGAGGGGACTACCGGAAACGGGCCCAGGCGCTTATGGAGGGCATGGCCCTGTGGCTTGGGCGCCACCCCCAGGCCCTGCCCGGCTTCCTCCTGGTCCACCGCCTGCTGGAGGAGGGCACCGCCCTCGCCCTTCCCCTGCCCTCTTCCCTTTGGGAGGAGGCGAAGGGGCTCTACCTTCCCCTTACCCAACTGGTCGCGGGCCCTGCCGATGCCCTTCCGGGGCTTGCGGGACGGGAGCCCGGAAGGGCCTACCTCTGCCGGGAGGGGAGTTGCCGCATGCCCGTGGGGGATGTGGAGGCCTTGCGGGGGGAGATCCGGGAGGTTTACCGGGGAGCAAATCTTGTGTAATCTTTCACGATGCCATAGGCTCGTGCGCTACCTCTCACCCACTCGGCGTTGACATCCACCCCCGACCCCCTTAAGCTGTTACCGACCATTCGGTAAGGAGGCCCCATGCCCGAAGCCTGGATCGTCCAAGCCCTAAGAACCCCCATCGGCAAGCACGGGGGAGCCCTGGCCTCCGTGCGCCCCGACGACCTCCTGGCCCATACCCTCGCCGCCCTCATGGAGCGCACTGGGGTCCCCAAGGAGGAGGTGGAGGATGTCTACGCGGGTTGCGCCAACCAAGCGGGGGAGGACAACCGCAACGTGGCCCGCATGGCCCTCCTCCTGGCGGGCTTTCCCGTGGAGGTGGCGGGCTGTACGGTGAACCGCCTCTGCGGCTCCGGCCTGGAGGCCGTGGCCCAGGCGGCCCGCGCCATTTGGGCGGGGGAAGGCCAGGTCTACATCGGCGCCGGGGTGGAGTCCATGTCCCGGGCCCCCTTCGTGGTGCCCAAGGCGGAGAGGCCCTTCCCCACCGGCAACCAGGTCATGTACGACACCACCCTGGGCTGGCGCCTGGTCAACCCCAGGATGCAGGCCCTCTACGGCACGGAGAGCATGGGGGAAACCGCGGAGAACCTGGCGGAGATGTACCGGATCCCCAGGGAGGAGCAGGACCGCTTCGCCCTCCTCTCCCACCAGAAGGCCATCCGGGCCTGGGACGAGGGCCGCTTCCAGGAGGAGGTGGTCCCCGTGCCCGTGAGGCGGGGCAAGGAGGAAGCCCTGGTGGAGGTGGACGAGGGGCCGAGGAGGGACACCTCCCTGGAAAGGCTGGCCCAGCTCAGGCCCGTCTTCCGGGAAGGGGGGACGGTGACCGCGGGGAACTCCAGCCCCCTAAACGACGGGGCGGCGGCGGTGCTTCTGGTTTCCGACAGCTACGCCAAGGCCCACGGCCTAAGGCCCCTGGCCCGCATCCGGGCCCTGGCCGTGGCCGGGGTGCCCCCCAGGATCATGGGCATCGGGCCGGTTCCCGCCACCAAGAAGGCCTTGGCGCGGGCGGGGCTCACCTTGGGGGAGATCGGCCTCATTGAGCTCAACGAGGCCTTTGCCGCCCAAAGCCTGGCGGTCCTCCGGGAGTGGGGCTTGGACATGGAGGACCCCCGCCTGAACCCCAACGGCGGGGCCATCGCCCTGGGCCACCCCCTGGGGGCCTCCGGCGCCCGGATCCTCACCACCCTGGTCCACGAGATGAGGCGGCGGAACGTGCAGTTTGGCCTGGCCACCATGTGCATCGGCGTGGGGCAGGGCATCGCCGCGGTGGTGGAGAGGCTTTAGTTGGGGATGGGGGGCTAGGGGCTCTCCCCTATGGCGTCCCAGGGGAGCAGGTTTGCACGTAAGTGAGGACTTTCACGATTATAGCTGCTTGTGAATCTCAGCTCTGCCCCAGGTGCCACCTGCCCCAGGCACCACAGATCCCGGGGCTCCACCCGCACGGGCTTGGCGTAACCCCCAAGGCTTCCCTTGTCCGCCAGGAGAACCAAGGGGCGGCCCGAGGGAGGCACCTGGATGCCCCCTAAGGGCGTGGCCTCGGAAAGCCCCTCCCCGCCGGGAACCTCCGGCCCCGAAAGCTCAAGCCCCATCCGGTCGGCCCGCACCACGCGGAAAGACCCGGACAGGAAGGCGGCCCAGGCCTCCTCGGTGAACTCGGGCCCAGCCCGCAGGCGCAGGCGAAAGGTCTCTGGCAGGGGCCTCTGGGGGAAGGCCCTTCCCGGCCGCACCGCCTTCTCTTCCTTTAGCCCCAGCACGTCCCCCGCCGCCAAGGGGCGGCCGATCCTTCCCCTTAGGTCCGGGGAGGCGGAGCCCAAAAAGCGCCGCACCTCGAGGCCCCCCGCCACCGCCAGGTAAACCCTCACCCCCCGGCCTCGAGGCCGGAAGGAAAGGGTCTTGCCCCTGGGCCACAGAAAGCTCTGGCCTGGGGCGATCTCCTCCCCATCCAGAAGGGCCACAAGGCCGTACCCCGCCAAGCCCACCACCAGATCCCTAAGGGCGGTGAGGACCGGCCCCCGGTAGGCGATCTCCAAAAGGGCCGCCCCCGGAGGGTTGCCCACGAGCCGGTTGGCCAGGGCGGCGGAATAGGGGTCTAAGGGGCCGGAGCGGGCCATCCCCAGATGCCCCGCCAAGAACCTCCCCCCGTCCACCACCAGGTCCAAGAGGCCCGGGGCCTCCACGCGGAAGGCCGGGTGCCTGGGCTCCAGGGGAAAAAGGTCCAGGGGAGGGGGCTCGGGCGGCGTGGGCCCCTCCGCCTCCCGGAAACGCACCCGGTCCCCCGGCCTCAGGAAAAAGGGCTCCTCCCGGTGGGGGTCGTAGACCGCCACCAGGGCGGTGCCCAAAAGGTGCCAGCCCCCGGGGGAGGGTAGGGGGTAGATGCCCGTCTGGGGCCCCGCCATGGCCACCGCATGGGCCGGCACCCGGGGCCTGGGGTGGGGCCTTCGGGGGAGGCGCAGGGCCTCGTCCACTGGGGCCATGAAGGGGAAGCCAGGGGTGAAGCCCAGGGCGTAGACCCGATAGAGGGGGGCCTGGTGGCGGCGCTTCACCGCCTCGAGGGGAAGGCCGGTGCGGGCCGCCACCACGGGCAGGTCCTCCCCGTCGTAGCGAAGGGGCACCTCCACCACCCGTTCCCCTTCCCCACCCTCCTCGGGCAGGCGCAAAAGGCGGAATAGATGCCCCCGGGAAAGGTGGCGGGGATCGTACTCCAGGTAGAGGGTGCCGTAGGCGGGCACCGCCTCCAAGAGCCCCTTGGGAGGGGCCTTCAGAAGGGCCCGGGCCAGGGCCTGGGCCCGCCGGTTGGCCTCCTCGGAAAGCCCCTCCCCGAAGACCAGGTAAAACCCCTCCACCCCCTCACTCTAGCGGAAGAGAAGATGCGCTCCAAAGCCCGCAAGATGCCCCCGGGGAGGCTCCGGCCCGGACCACCGGCTCGGCCTTCAGGGCCTCCAACTGAGCCACTTCCTGGCCCCATAGGGCCTGAACCCAATATCCGGGGGAAACCCCCGGGGTTGGCCCCCAGGGCCTTAGGCAGGAAGGTATGGACCATCAGGACCCCGGGGGATCACCACGCCATGGGATGGCCAACCATGCCACCTTGACCCCCAAGCGCCTCCGGGGGTAGCCTCGTGGTGGAGGTCCAGATGAGAAGCCGCTTTTATAGCCAGGGCGAGGATCACTACGTCCTAGACCCCGATCTGAAAGCGATCCTGGACACCTTTGCCCCCGGCCTCCCCCAGGAGGAGCTTTCCGCCTTCGGCAAGCTGGTGGGGGAGGAGGTCTTGGAGGTGGCCCACCACGTGGACCAAGACGCCCACCCCCGCCTGCAGATGCACGACCTGGACGGCAACCGCATCGACCGGGCCCTCCTCTCCCCAGCGCAGAAGAGGCTTTTGGAGAGCCTCCGCCCCATGATCCGCCCCGCCTACGAGGGCCGGGGCTGGCCCCTCCACTACGCCTTCGGCTACCTGCTGGCGGACGGCGGGCTTTACTGCATCCTCACCATCACCCACCAGGTGGCCTACGCCCTTCACAAATACGCCCCGGAACACGAGGGGGTGAAGCGGGAGCTCCTTTACGGGCAGGCCTTCGGCGCCACCTGGATGACGGAGATCCAGGGGGGAAGCGACCTAGGGGCCAACCGCACCCTGGCCCGGCGGGAAGGAGCCGCCTACCGCCTGTACCAGGGGGACAAGTACTTCGCCTCCGGGGCGGGCCTGGCGGACTATGCCCTGGTCACCGCAAGGCCGGAAGGGGCTCCCCCTGGCCCCAAGGGGCTCGGCCTCTTCCTCCTGCCCCGGGAGGTGGAGGGGCGGCTCAACTTCACCGTGCGCCGCTTCAAGGAGAAGCTGGCCACCCGGGCCGTGCCCTCGGGGGAGGTGGAGCTGGAAGGAAGCCTGGCCTACCCCATCGGCCGGCTGGAGGAAGGCATCTACTACACCCTGGAGAACCTCACGGTGAGCCGGCTGGCCAACGCGGCGGCCGCCATGGGCATCGCCAAGAAGGCCCACCTCGAGGCCCTCTTCCGCGTCCGTCGCCGCACCGCCTTTGGCAAGCGCCTCCTGGACCACGACCTGGTCCAGCACGACCTCCTGACCCTGCGCCTGCGGCAGGTGGGGGGCACGGCCCTGGCCTTTTTGGCGGTGGCCGCCTTCGACCGGGTCTGGGAGGAGCGCCCCCCTTACTCCCCCGCCTACCACCTGGCCCGCCTCCTTTCCCACCTGGCCAAGGGGCGCACCGCGGAACACGCCAGCGCCGCCACCCAGCTGGCCATGGAGCTCTTCGGGGGCCTGGGGTTCCTGGAGGAGTACGGGGTGGCCCGCTGGCACCGGGAGGCCCTCATCACCCCCATCTGGGAGGGCCCCGCCAACATCCAGGCCCTGGACATGGCCGAGGCCATCGCCAAGAAGCAGGCCCACCTGCCCTTCCTGGAGCTCCTCAAGGAAAGCCCCGAGGCCCTGGCCCACGCGGAAAGGGCCCTGAAGCGCCTGGCGGAGGAAGGCCCCTGGTACGCCAAGGAGGCCCTGAGGCGCCTGGCGGACGCCGCCGCCCTTTACGCCCTGGAGCGGGTGGAGGCGGAGCCCTTCCCTGAGCTATCCCGCCTCTACGCCCGGGCCTTCTTGGAGGGGGAGGCCCTGCCCCCTTCCGCCCGGCGTCCGGAGCTTTACGATCCCTGGTGGAGCCTCTCGTAAAGGGGAAGGAGGTCCTCGGGACGGAAGCGGGCGGTGTAGCCCTTGGGGGGCAGGGGCTCCTCGTAGAAAAAGCTGGGCAGGCGGTCCTCCTCGTGGGTGAAGCCCGCCAGGTGGTTGAACCGGTGCTCCAGGCGAAGGACGCCCTCCCCCAGCTCCTGCCAGAAGGCGGGGGTGAGGCGGGTGCCCAAGGCGGCGTTCACGCTCTCGGCCACGAAGGCCGCCTGCTTGTTGGTGACGCTCCCCCCGAAGACGCAAAGGCCCAGGCTGTCGTTGGCGGCGGCGTTCACCTGGGCCTGGTAGCTGGCCTCGAGGATCTCCGCCACGGGCATGGCCCGGGTTTCCAGCCTTGGGGCGTTCCCCGCGGTGTGGTCTGCCCCTTGGGCGGTGACCATCATGGTGATGCCCGTGGCCTCCACCACCCGTGGGTCGTAGGCGCTGATGGCCTGGCGCTTGATCACGGGCACCCGCCGTAGGCCCAAGGCCTCCCCCACCCGGGCCGTACCCTGGGCCAGGAAGCGGGCCTCCTCGCCCGGGGCGTAGAGGGCCTTGAGCTTGGCCTCCATGAAGGCGTAATCCCCCCAAGGGGCCTCCCCCTTCTCCATCAGGAGGGCCAAGGTGGCCCCGGTCTCTATGGTGTCCACCCCCAGGTCGTTGGCCAACCGGTTCAAGCGGGCAAGTTCATCGGGATCGCTGAGGCCGCAGTTGGTGCCCAAAAGGCCGATGGTCTCGTACTCCAGGGGGGAAACCACCTCCTCTCCCCTTTCGTCCACGATGACGTTGGAGCACTGGATCACGCACCCCGGCATGCAGGCGTGGGTGTGCTTCCCACCCCGGGCCTTGTTGAGGGGGGCGATGTACTGCCCCCCCATGCGGAAGGCCTCCGGAGGGGCAAGCCTCCCTTCGCGGAAGTTCCGCACGGGAAGCCCGCCGAAGGCGTTTTGGAAATCGGCCATGCCCATGGTCCCGATGGCGTTGTAAAACTGCATGACCAGGGGGTCTTGCCGAAGAAGCCCCGCATAGCGGCGGATGCTCTCCACCACCTTGGGCTTGTCCCAGACCTCCGCCTTCCCCGGCACCTCCACCACGATGGCCTTCACCCGCTTGCTCCCCATCACCGCCCCCACGCCCCCACGGGCGGCCAAGCGGGAGGGACGGCCGTCAATGTCGGAAAAGGCGATGCCGGAAAGGAGGCCCAAGTACTCCCCCACGGGGCCCAGGAGGGCGAAGGCGATCTTCCGGCCGTAAGCGGCGAAAAGCCTCCGGGCGGCCTCAAAGTTCCCCAGGCCCAAGAGGTCCCTTGCCGGGTCAAAGAAGACCTGGCCCTCCCGGGTGATGCGCAAGACCACCCAGTCCGGGCTTGCCCCCTCGAGGACCAGGTAGGCCAGCCTCATCTGCCCCAAGGCGTAGCCGAAGGTGCCGCCCCCATTGGCCTCCTTGATGCCCAAGGTCAAGGGGCTTCGCGTGCCCACGCTGGTGCGGTTGGCGTTGGAAAACCCGGTACCCGCCAAGGGGCCGATGGCGAAGACCAGGGGGTTTTCCGGGGAAAGCGGGTCAAAGCGCCAAGCCTCCCGCTCCAAAAGGAGGCTTGCGGTGCGGTAACGCCCGCCCCGCACCACCTCCTCCGGGGGCACCGCTTGCCAATAGGCCTCTTGCGCCGCCAGGTCAAGCCTCAAAGACCGCCACACCGTCCACCACCCCTTGACCCCCAGGATAATCCCGAGGCCCAGGAGAAAAGGTTCAGTCCCCCACCCGCCTCACCTCCAGGCCCCGGAGCCGGTTCACCGCCGCCCCCAGTTCCAAGGAGCGCACCTCCGCCACCTCGGGGGCCTCCTCGAGGGCGAAGAGGTCCTCCACCCCCTCCAAGGCGGTTTCCACCAGGGCCCTTAGAGAAAGCCGGCCATCCGCCAGCCGCCAAAGCCTCTGGAACCAGGCCCCCAGGGCCCGCACCTGAGCGTTTTCAAACAGGTCCAAGGCGGAAAGGTCCACCACCTCCTCCCCGTAAACCAGCTCTCTGAGCCCCCGGCCCTTCACCCGGGCCTTCCGGCCCCGCCGGGGATCAAAGCTTTCGGGCAGGGGGGCCCGGGAAGCCACGGCAAGGGGATACCGGGGTTCGCCGAAGAGGCGGCCTGTAGGGTGGGCTTGGGCGATGGTTTTGGCCTCCAGGGTCACCTCCCTTGGCCGGTACTCCTCCAGGAGCAAGACGGTGTCCGCCAGGTCCAGGTAATCCCCCACCCCGCCCACCACCAGAAGGAGGCTCACCCCCTTGGCCCGGAAATCCCCCACCCGGTCCAAAAGAGGGGTAAGGGTTTCCCGCCGCACCAGGGCCTGCATGCGGGCGTCCCGCACCAGGAGGTTGGTGGCGGAGGTGTCCTCGTCCAGGAGAAGCACCCGGGCGCCCAGCTCCAGGGCCTCCAGGATGGCGGCGGCCAGGCTGGTGGAGCCCGAGGCGTCCTCCGTGGAGAAGAAGGAGGTGTCCTGGCCCAGGGGAAGGTCGTGCACGAAGGGCCTGAGGTCCACCCCCTTCACGCTTCGGCCATCCTCGGACTGGACCCTCTGGGCCAGGGCATGGGTCACCACCCACTCCCGCCCATCCCCCGGGATGTGGGGGTAGACCCCGTGCACCAGGGCCTCGAGGAGGGTGGTCTTCCCATGGAACCCTCCCCCGGTGATGAGGGTGAGCCCCTGGGGGATGCCCATGCCCAAGACCTCGCCCGCATGGGGCACCCGGAAGGCTACCCGCAAGGAAGGGGGGCTCTGGAAGGGCACCGCCCCCTTCAGGGGCCTTTGGCTCACCCCGCTCTCCCGGGGAAGGATGGCCCCATCCCCCACGAAGGCCACCAAACCCCTTTGGGAAAGGCCTTCCTGGATGTGGGCGAAATCCTCCGCCTGGTGGACGTGGGCGAGGAGCGCCCTCTCCTCCAGCTCCCCCAGGAAGCCCCTCAGCGCTTCCGCCATGGCCCGGAAAAGCCTCGCCGCCTCCTTGCCCAGGATCCTCCGGCCCGAGGCCGGCAGACCCACCCGGAAACGGAGGTAAAGGCCCTGGGGCGAGAGGTGGGCCCCGGCCCGCCGCAAGACCTTGGGGCTTTCCACCTCCACCAAGACCCTACCCGAGTGGCCGCTACCCCCCACCTGGGGCAGATGGCGGAAACGGGCCTTGAGGGCCCGCAGCAAAAAGTCCTCCACCGCCGCCTTTCCCAGGGGGTGGGAGAAGACCCGAAGCCGCGCCGCGGCCGCGGCCGGATAGCGCACCTCCACCACGCTGGGGGAGGCGAAGGGGTCGCCCTGGACGTGGACGAAGCGGAGGTCAAAGCCATCCCCTCGCCAGGTGCCCTTTAGATCCTTGTAAAAAGGGTATGGCTTCCCCTCCAAAGAGGCCAGAAAGGGGAAAAGCTCCTCTAGGCGCCGCACCCCTCTAGGCTACAAGACCTCCACCTCCACCCGTCTAAGCGCCCGGGAAAGCCGGTCCAGACCCTCCAGGAACTCCTCCTCCTTGATGGTGAGAGGTGGGGCCACCAGGAGGACATTGTGCTTGGCCAGGAGGTAGACCCCCTCTTGCCAAAGCCCCTGGAGGAGGGCCTGCATGGGAGGGCTGAAGGGCGCATGCCAGGGGGAAAGGGGCTCCTTGCTCTCTCGGTCCCGCACCAGCTCCAAGGCGTAGAAGGCCCCAAGCCCCCGCACCTCCCCCACCAGGGGATGCTGGGCCGCCAAGGACTGAAGGGCCTCCCGGAAAAACCCCTCCAAGGCGCGGACGCGGGCAAAGACCCCCTCCTCTTGGTAGGCCTGAAGGGCGGCCAGCCCCGCCGCCACCGCCAGGGGGTGGCCCGAATACGTGTGGCCGGTGGGCAAGGGGTGTTCGTCAAAGTAGCGGGCCAGGCTCTCCCGCAAAAGCACCCCTCCCAAGGGCACGTAGGCCGAGGTCACCCCCTTGGCGAAGGTGATGAGGTCGGGAACCACCCCGAAGCGCTCCGCGGCGAAGGCAGCCCCCACGCGGCCAAACCCGGTCATCACCTCGTCAAAGACCAGGAGGATCCCGTGCCGGTCGCAAAGGGCCCGCACCCCCTCCAGGTACCCCTCCGGGTACACGATCACCCCGTTGGAGCCCACCACCGGCTCCAGGAAGATGGCCGCCACCCGCTTGGGGTCCTCGTGGAGGAGGACCCTTTCCAGGTGCTCCAGGGCCCGGGCGGCCTCCTCCTGGGGATCGTCCGTAAAAAAGGGGCTCCGGTAGGGATACGGGGCGAAGAAGTGAACCACCCCCGGTGCGGTCCCCGGCTCCGCAGGCCAGCGGCGGTTTTCCCCGGTGAGGCTGGCGGAGGCATGGGTGGCCCCGTGGAAGGAGCGGTAAGCGGCCAGGACCTTGAAGCGGCCCGTAAGGTGGCGCACGAACTTTAGGGCATCCTCGTTGGCCTCGGTGCCGGAGGGGGTAAAGAACACCCGGGCGCCTTCCGGCCAAGGAGCCAAGTCGGAAAGCGCCTTGGCGAGAAGGGCCCTTTTATCGTGGAAGAGGCTTGGGGCCGCATAGGCCAAGGTGGCCGCCTGCTCGGCGATGGCCCGCACCAACCTGGGGTGGCCATGGCCCAGGTTCAGGGCCACGAGGCCGCTGGACAGGTCCAGGTAGCGCCGCCCCTCCTGGTCGTAAAGCCAAACCCCTTCCCCCCGCACCACCAGGGGCGGGTTCAGGGAAGCCTGGGCTACCCAAGGCGTGAGGACGTGCTTTTTGTGGAGGCTTCTAAGGTCCATGGTGCCCCGAGTATACCCCGGCCGCCATAAGCCGGGGCGCGGTTTAAGGGGGCTTGCGCGCATAGTGATAATGGACTATCATTACCCATATGCTGCGGCTATCCCTTTGGCTCCTGGTCTTTAGCCCCGCCTTGGCGCAAGTCCCCGTGGCGGCCACCACCCCCATCCTGGCCGACCTGGTGCGGGAAGTGGGAGGCAACCGGGTCAGCGTGGAAAGCGTGGTCCCCCCGGGGGCAGACCCCCACACCTTTGAACCCACCCCCAGCACCGCCAAGGCCCTGGCCAAAAGCCGGCTTCTCTTCGCCAATGGGCTTGGCCTCGAGCCCTTTTTGCCCAGGTTGCAAAACCTCCTCCCCCCGGGGGCCCGGGTGGTGAAGCTAGGGGAAGGCCAGCCCGGGCTCCTCTGCGAGGAAAAGCACCCTGGGGAGCAGGAGGAAGCCCACGCCCATGGCCCTTGCAACCCCCACCTGTGGCTGGACCCCACCTACGCCGTGCGCTATGCCGAAAGGATCGCTCAGGAACTCTCCCGGCTGGACCCCAAAGGGCAGGCCCTTTACCAGGCCAACCTCCAGCGCTTTAAAGCGGAGGTGGAAAAGCGGGACAAAGCCTTCCAGGCTTGCAACCTGAAGGGCCTCAAGGTGGTGACCCAGCACGATGCCTTCGCCTACTTTGCCCGCCGCTATGGCCTCCAGGTGGTGGGAAGCCTCACCGCCTCCGGGGTGCAGGAGGCGGGGAGCCGGGCCTTCCTCTCGCTCCTGGAGCGGGCACGCCGGGAAGGGGTGAAGCTGGTCCTGGCCGAGCCCCAGTTCCAGGGCACGGCCCTCCGAGCCCTGGCCGAAGCCTTGGGCGCCCGCATCGCCGTGCTCTACACGGACACCCTGGACCGCAAGGTGCCGCATTACCTGGCCCTTTTGGACCACAACCGCAAGGCCTTATGCCCATAATGGGGGCATGGGATTCAGGGAAGTCTTCGGCACCCTCCCCGAGGCCAGCGCCCAGGCCCCGGGCCGGGTGAACCTGCTTGGGGAACACACGGATTACCAGGAGGGCTACGTCCTCCCCACCCCTCTCCCCTACTTCACCCAGGTGGAGGCGGCCAAGGCCGAGGGGCGGGTGGAGGCCTACAGCGAGGAGCTCAAGGAGCTTAGGGCCCGCCCCCTGGAAAGCCCCCCCCAGGGGGATTTCCTGGACTACCTCCTCGGGGTGGTCTGGGCCTTGCGGGAGGTGGGGTATAGGGTCCATGGGGCCCGGTTTTACGTGCGGAGCAGGATACCCATGGGGGCCGGGCTTTCCAGCTCGGCGGCCCTCGAGGTGGCGGCGCTCAAGGCCCTGCGCACCCTTTACCGGCTGCCCCTTTCCGACAAGGAGATCGCGGTTTTGGGCCAGCGGGCTGAGGTGGGGTACGTGGGGGTGCGCTGCGGCATCATGGACCAGATGGCCGCCAGCCTGGGCGAGGTGGGCAAGGCCCTCTTCCTGGACACCCGCACCCTGGAGCACGAGAGCCTGCCCCTGCCCCCAGGGGCGAGGGTGGTGGTGCTGGATTTGGGGCTAGGCCGGCGCCTGGCCGAGGCCGGGTACAACCAAAGGCGGGGGGAGGCGGAGGAGGCGGCCAGGCGGCTTGGGGTACGAAGCCTTCGCGACCTCGGGGACCTTTGCCTGGTGGAGAGCCTGCCCTCCCCCTTGGACAAAAGGGCCCGGCACATCGTGGGGGAAAACCTCCGGGTGCTAAGGGGGGTAGAGGCGCTCCGAAGAGGGGACGCCAAGGCCTTCGGCGAGCTCATGGTGCAAAGCCACCGCTCCCTTTCCCAAGACTACGAGGTGAGCCTGCCGGAGCTGGATGCCCTGGTGGAGGAAGCCCTTAGGGCCGGGGCCTACGGGGCCAAGCTCACGGGGGCGGGGTTCGGCGGGGCGGTGGTGGCCCTGGTGCCCGAAGGCCTTAGGGAGGAGTTCCAAAAGGCCCTCCTTGCCCGCTTCCCCCAGCTCCGCCTCCTCTGAAGGGGGTAGCCCTCCCGCCTCGGGGTAAGCTAGGGGTATGGAAAAGCCAAGCCTCCTCCCCCTCCTGGACGCCCGCCTTCCCCTAAACGAGGAAAAGGTGGCGGAGGCCGCCCGGCTTGCCGGGGTGCCCCTGGCCCAGGCCTGGGGGGTGGTGCGCTACTACCCCCGGTACCGGGGCCTGCCCCAGGGGAGGCTTCTGGTGGACGATCCCGTGGCCCGGGCCCGGGGATTCGCCCGCCTCCTGGAGGAGGCCGACGGGACCCATCCCCCCTTGGGCCTCGAGGCCCTCTCCCCCGTGTACGTGCGCCTGGAGGGAGGGGAGCGCCACGTGGAACACGGGGGGAGCCTGGTGCCCTTCCACCGCTTCCGCCTCCCCTTTTCCCTGGGCCACGGGGAAAGGCTTCTTCCCCCCGAACCCATCCTGGACCTGGAGGCATACCAAAGGATGGGGGGGCTTGCGGGGCTGGAAGGCCTCCTAAAGGGCAGGCTGTCCCCGGATGGGCTGATCCAGGCGGTGGAGGAGGCAGGGCTATTGGGCCGGGGCGGGGCCGCCTTCCCCACCCACATCAAGATGCGGGCCGTGGCCCAGGGAGAACCCCCCAGGTACCTGGTGGTGAACGCCGACGAGTCGGAACCCGGCAACTTCAAGGACCGCTTCCTCCTGGAGCACCATCCCTTCCTGGTCCTGGAGGGGGCCCTTCTGGCCGCCTTGGCCATAGGGGCCAGCCGGATCTTCCTGTACGTGCGGGACGAGTTTGAGGCCGCCATGCGGGGCCTGGAAAAGGCCATCGCCGAGCTGGAGGAAGCCGGTCGCCTTCCCGTCCCCACCGAGGTCTTCCGCAGCGGGGGCCTTTACATCTGCGGCGAGGAAACCGCCCTTTTGGAATCCATGGAGGGGAAAAGGGCCGAACCCCGCCTCAAGCCCCCTTTCCCCGTGGAGAAGGGCCTTTGGGGAAGGCCAACCCTGGTGCAGAACGTGGAGACCCTGGCGAGCCTCCCCCTCCTCCTGCGGGAAGGCCCCGGGGCCTGGCGGGCCCGGGAGCCCAAGCTTTTCTCCATAAGCGGGGACGTGGAAAGGCCTGGCCTCTATGAGCTCCCCCTGGGCACGCCCCTGGAGGACGCCCTGCGCAAGGCGGGAGGCGAGCCAGGGGAACTCAGGGCCGTGCTCCTGGGCGGGGCCGCGGGGGTGTTCACCCGCGACCTCTCCTTCCCCTTGCGCTATAGGGATAGACTCCCCCTGGGGGCTGGCGCCATCGTGGCCTTCGGCAAGGGGGTGGACCTATGGGAAGTCCTCCTGGGCCTCACCGAGTTTTTCCGGGAGGAGTCCTGCGGCAAGTGCTTCCCCTGCCCCCTGGGCACGGCGGTGCAGGTGGAAATGGTGAGGAGGCGGGAGCGGGACAGGAGCCTGGTCCAGCACCTGGGCCAAACCCTAAGGGGAAGCCTTTGCGGGCTGGGGCAGTCCGCCTATTGGGCCTACCAAAGCCTACTGGAGGTGGAGGGTGCGGCTTAAGGTGAACGGACAGGAACGGGAGGCCCAGGAGGGCACCCTGCTGCTGGATCTGGTGGAGGTTCCCACCCTCTGCCACCATCCCCACACCGAGACCAAGGGCCTCTGCCGGCTCTGCCTGGTGGAGGTGGGGGGGCGCCTCGTGCCCGCCTGCGCCACCGAGGCCCAGGAGGGCATGGAGGTGAGGACGGACACGGAGGGCCTCCGAGCCCTCCGCCGGACCCTCCTGGAGTGGCTGGCCCTGGCCACAGACCTGAGCCAGGCCCCCTCCCTCCTAGAGCTCCTAGAGGCCCACCAGGGCCAACCCCAGCGCTGGGGAGGCCTCGGCCTGACCCGAAAGGAACGGGAGCCCATCCGGGACAACCCCTTCTTCCTCCGGGACTACGCCAAATGCGTGAACTGCCGCCGTTGCGTGGACGCCTGTGGGGATGGGATCATGGGGGTCTACGCCTTGACCCTCGAGGACCGGGGCCTGCTGGCCCACCCCACCACCCCCCTGGACCGGCCCCTTCCCGAAACCCCCTGCGTCTTCTGCGGCAACTGCATCCAGGTATGCCCCACGGGGGCCCTCAGGCCCCTGAGCATGGAGGTGTAGCGTGCGCACCACCTGTCCCTATTGCGGCGTGGGCTGCCAGGTGGAACCCAGGCTGAGGGAGGGCCGCATCGTGGAGGTGCGGGGCGCCGAGATCCCCCCCAACCACGGGGCCCTCTGCGTGAAGGGCCGCTTTGGCCTGGACTTCCCCTTCTCCAAAAAGCGCCTCCTCTACCCCATGGTGCGGGAAAGCCGCCAAGAGCCCTTCCGCCGGGTGAGCTGGGAGGAAGCCCTGGACCATGCGGCCCGAAAGCTTCTGGAAGTCCTCCAGCGAAAGGGTCCCAAGGCCCTGGCCGTCTTCCCCTCCGCCAAGACCACCAACGAGGAGGTCTACCTGGCCCAGAAGCTGGCCCGGGCCCTTCTTGGGACCAACCACGTGGACCACTGCTCCCGCCTCTGCCACTCCTCCTCCACCGCCGCCCTTTCCCGCTCCCTGGGCGGGGCCAGCATGACCAACCCCATAGAGGACATCTGGAAAACCGATCTCTTCCTGGTGGTGGGCTCCAACACCACGGAAACCCACCCGGTGATCGGGGCCATGATCAAGAAAAGGGTCCGGCAGGGGGCAAGGCTCCTCGTGGTGGACCCCCGGTACACGGGCATGGCCGAGGCGGCCACCCTTTGGCTCCGCCCCCGCCCAGGCACGGACCTCTTCCTCTTCAACGCCATGGCCCGGTACATCCTGGAGGAGGGCCTTTGGGACCAGGAATACGTCAAGGAGCGCACGGAGGGCTTTGCCGAGTGGCAGGCCTCCCTGGACCCCTATACCCTCGAGGAGGCCGAGCGCCTCACGGGGGTGGAAAAGGAGAAGATCGCCCTGGCCGCGAGGCTCTACGCCACCACGGAAAGGGCTGGGGCCTACTGGGCCATGGGCCTCACCCAGCACACCAAGGGAACGGCCACCGTCCAGGCCCTGGTGAACCTGGCCCTCCTCACGGGCAAGGTGGGCCGGGAAGGGGCGGGCCTAAACCCCTTGCGGGGCCAGAACAACGTGCAGGGGGCGGGGGACATGGGGGGCCTGCCCGACGTCTTCCCGGGGTACCTGAAGGTGTCGGATGTAACGGCCAGGCGGCGCTTTGAAGCCCTCTGGGGGGTGAGCCTAAACCCCGAGCCCGGCCTGCGCATGACCGAGGTGTTTGCCGCCATCCCCGAGGTGGAAGCCCTCTACCTCATCGGGGAGGACCCGGTGACCAGCGAGCCTTACCAGGACCACCTGAAGGCCAAGCTGGAAGCCCTTCCCTTCCTCATCGTCCAGGACATCCTGGAAAACGAGACCACCCCCTTCGCCCACGTGGTCCTGCCCGCGGCCAGCTTCCTGGAAAAGGACGGCACCTTCACCAACACCGACCGCCGGGTCCAGCGGGTGCGAAAAATCCTGGACCCCCCAGGCGAGGCCCGTCCCGACTGGTGGATCACCCGGGAACTGGGAAAACGCCTGGCCCAGGCCCTGGGCCGCCCCTGGACCCTCCACCCGGGCCCCGAGGCCATCTGGGAGGAGATCCGCCGGGCGGTTCCGGAAATGATGGGCGGGATCACCTATCGGCGCCTGGAGGAGCAAGGCGTGCGTTGGCCCTGCCCCCAGGAGGACCACCCCGGCGAGGCGGTGCTTTTCCGCCAGCGCTTCAACACCCCCTCGGGGAAGGCCCGCTTTATCCCAGTCCACTTCACCCCGCCGGCGGAAACCCCCTCGGAGGAGTACCCCCTGGTCCTCTCCACCGGCCGGGTGCTCTACCACTGGCACGGGGGCACCCTAAGCCGCAACAGCCGGCTCCAGGAGGCCTACCCGGAGCTCAAGGTGGAGGTGAACCCGAAGGACGCCCAAAGGTTAGGGATCGGGGACGGGGAGCCCATCCAGGTGGTGAGCCGCCGGGGCCGGATCCGGGCCCGGGCCTGGGTCACGGACCGCACCCCCGAAGGGGTGGTCTACGCCCCCTTCCACTTCGCCGAGGCCCCCGCCAACCGCCTCACCCAAGACGCCCTGGACCCCATAAGCCGCATCCCCGAGTACAAGGTGGCGGCGGTACGCCTGGAGAAACTGGACTGACAAGCCCCCTAGACGGTGGGGAAGGCGAAGCTTTCGTAGCCCAGCTCCGCCACGGAGAACCAGCGGTACTGCTCGTTGCGGAAGGCCCAGTAGGCGGCGTACACCTTGCGGTAGGTGGCGTCCTTGGCTGCCTGCTCCTCGTAGAGGGCCCGGGCCTCCTCGAGGGCCTTCTTCATGATCTCCGCGGGCCAGCGGCGCAGGCGCACCCCCGCCTTGAGGAGGCGGTTCAGGGCCGGGGGGTTCTGGGCGTCGTACTTGGCCATCATGGTGAGGTTGACCTCCGCGGCCGCCACCTGGAAGGCCTCCTGGAACTCCTTGGGAAGCCGTTGCCACTCCCTTTGGGAAACCAGGAAGGAGAGCTGGGCGCTGGGCTCCCAGAAGGAGGGGTAGTAGTAGTAGCGGGCCACCTTGTAAAAGCCCAGCTTCTCGTCGTCATAGGGGCCGGAAAACTCGGTGGCGTCTATGGTGCCCCGCTCCAGGGCCGGGTAGATGTCCCCCGCGGCCAGGGTCTGGGGCACCACCCCAAGCCGCCCTATCACCAGGCCGCCAAGGCCAGGAATGCGCATGCGCAGGCCCTTGAGGTCGGCCAAGGTCCGGATCTCCTTGCGGAACCATCCCCCCATCTGGGCCCCGGTGTTGCCCCCGGGGAACTGGAGCACGCCAAAGTCGGCATAGACCTGGCGCAGGAGCTCCAAGCCCCCGCCATGGCGCATCCAGGCGTTGTGTTGCCGGTAGGTCATGCCGAAGGGCACGCCCCCGTCAAAGGCCAGGGTCGGGTTCTTTCCCACGTAGAAGGGGCCGTAGGTGTGGCCCGCCTCCACGGTCCCCTGCTGGACCGCATCCAGCACCTGGCCCCCGGGCACGATCTCCCCCGCCTGGTAGACCCGGATCTGAAAGCGCTCCCCGGTGAGCTCCGCCACCCGCTTGGCCAGGTCCTCGGCGCCCCCGTAGAGGGTATCCAGGCTCCTGGGGTAGCTGGAGACAAGCCGCCAGCGCACCTGGGGGGTGGCCTGGGCGAAGGCCCTAAAGGAAAGGCTTGCCGCCAGGCCCACCCCTGCCTTTAGAAGGAACTGCCGCCGCCTCATCCCTGCCTCCTTTCGGTGGACCAGTATACAGGAGGGGGTGGCCGGGAAAGGGCATGCGCAAGGCTTAACCCCTCGCCGCTAAAAGCGCCTCCACCTGGGCCAGAAGCGCCTGGGACTCAAAGGGCTTGCCCAAAAAGGCCTGCGCCCCCGCCTCCAAGGCCTCCTGCCGGCTTCTTTCGGAAACGCTGGCGGAAAGGGCCAGAATGGGGCTGGAAAGGCCAAGCGCCCGTACCTTTTGGATCACCTCCAGGCCCGAAACCCCCGGCATCACCAGATCGCACACCAAAAGGTCGTAGGGCTCGGATAGCCTCTCCAAGGCCGCCTGGCCGGAAGCGGCCCAGTCCACCTGGTGCCCCGCCCGCTCCAGGATCCGGCGCACCAGGTGGGCCACCAAGGGCTCGTCCTCAACCAGAAGGATGCGGGCCATACACAGGCAGGATAACCCTAAAGAGGCTTCCCTTCCCCTCCTCGCTTTCCACCTCAATCCGGCCCCCGTGGGCCTCCACGATGTGCTTGGAGATGAAAAGGCCAAGCCCCGTGCCCGACACCCCCCGGGCGCTGGCGTTCTTGGCCCTGGCGTAGCGCTGGAAAAGCCTGGGAAGCTCCTCCTTGGGAATGCCCGGGCCGGTGTCCTCCACCTCCACCCTCACGCTTCCCGCCTCCTCCCAGGCCCGAAGGCGTACCCTTCCCCCTGGCGGGGTGAACTTGAAGGCATTGGAGAGCAGATTCCCCACCACCTGGAGCACGCGGTCAGGGTCGGCTTCCAGAAGGGGCAGGTCCGCCACCTCCACCTCAAAAGCCACCCCGGAAAGCCGGGCCACCCCCTGGAAGCTTCGGGCCAGGTCCAGCAAGAGGGGCTTCAGGTTGACCGGCCTTTTGGAAACCTCAAACCGCCCCGCCTCGAGGCGGCTGGTGTCCAGGAGGTTGTCCACCATGGTCTTGAGGCGAAAGGAACTCTCTAGGATCAGGTCCACGGATTCCCGGGCGGTTTCGGAAAGGCCCTCCTCCCGCAGGAGCTCCGCCAGGCCCATGATCACCGCCAGAGGGGTCCTGAGCTCATGGCTCACCGCGGCGATGAACTCCCCCTTAAGCCGCTCCGCCTCCAACCGGGGCCTGAGGTCGTGAAGGTCCACCACCACCCCCCGCACCCGGGGGTCCTCCAGGAGGTTTTGCCCCCAGGCCTCCATGGGGATGGGGGTGCCGTCCGCATGGAGGACGCGAAACTCGCCCGTGCGCACCTCCGAGGGGGAGGAAAGAAGCTCCCGGAATAAGGCCTCCGCCACGGGGCGGTCATCGGGATGGACGAACTCCAGACCGTTAACCCTTGCCCGCTTATACCCCTCGGGATCGTAGCCCAGCACGTGGCGTACGCTGGCGCTCACAAAGCGGATCATCCCCTCCCCGTCAAGAACGTAGATGACATCCTGGGAATGCTCCAAAAGAGCCTTGAGGCGCTCCTCCTCCAGCTCCAGAAGCTCCAGGAAGCGGGCCTTCTGCACCGAGAGGGCCAAGAGGGTCCCCACCTGGGCCAGCCGGGCAAGAAGCCTTTCGGAAAAGCGCCGCTCCTTCCGGTAGCCCACCAGCACCGCACCCCGCGCCTCCCCTGCCCCAAAGGGCACCACCAGGGCGCTTTTGAGCCCCAGGGCCTCGGCCAGGGCGCAGTCCTCCGGGCCGAGGGTTTCGGCCCCCAAGGGGGCAAACCCTCCCTCCTGCCCAACCGCCACCCGGTCCAGGGCCCTCCGCAGAAGGTTGGGCTGAGGGGGGCCCTCGGGAAGGGGGCAGGTGGCGTAGAGCACCCTGGGCACCCCCTCCACCTCGAGGAAAAAGAGCCCCTCATCCGCGGCAAAGAGGCCCCTCAGGCGCTCCACCACCCCGCGGCCCAAGGCGGCGAGGTCCCGCTCCCGCAGGGCCTCCTGGGCCAGGTCCACCAGGGCCTGGGTGAAGGCCACCTGGTCCCGGAGGGCCCGCTCCATGCGGGTGCGCTCGGTGATGTCGTGGAGGACCAGGATGCGCATCCCCTCCACCTGTTTGCCCCGGACGCTGTAGGTGGCCCCGCCCAGGCTAACCTCCACCCGCCCCCCTTCCAGGGCAGGCCCCAGGCTTGCGGGCAGGTCCTCCAGGGCCATCTCCCGCCTCAGACCCAAGGCCTCCCGCGCCCGGCTGTTGGCGTAACCCTGCTCCCCAAAGAGCACCACCACCCCATCGGGAAGCTCCTCCAAAATCTCCGAAAGCCGCTTCCTTTCCGCGGCCAGGGCCAGGGAGAGCTGCGTCTTTTCCCGGTAAAGCTGGGAGTTCCTGAGGGCCACCCCTGCCACCCCCGCAAGGAGCTCCACATAGCGCACCTCCTCCTCGCTCACCGCGGGCCCCCCGGGCCCGTGGTCCACGGCCACCGCCCCCAAGGGCTCACCCTCCGCCAGGATGGGCACGAAGGCCACCCGGGCCCCCACCTCCGGGGCCACGTGGGGAGGAAGCTGGTGCCTATCCACCAAGAGGGTCCTTCCCTCCCGCACCGCCCGGGCCAAGGGATCGGAGGAGGCCCCGAGGGGAAGGTGGATGCGGCTACGCCCTTCCGTCCAGTAAAGGGCTTCCCCCTTGAGGGTCAGGTACCCCTCCAGGTAGGCACCAAGGCGACCCGAGCCCTCCCCCTTGATCAAGGCCACCGTCACCCGGAAAAAGCCAAACCGCTCCGAGAGGGAGCGGGCCAGGGTTTCCAGCACCGCATTGGGCTCGAGGACCCGCCCCACCTCCCTGGCCAGGGCGGTCACGTGGGAAAGCGCCTCCACGTGGCGGAACAGCTGGGCAAAGGCCCGGTTGCGCTCCGCCCAAAGCTCGCCGTTTTTCAGGGCCAGGGCGGTGAGCTGGGCGAGAAGGGGAAGAAGGGGCCTTAGGGCCTGGGGAACCCCTTCCAGGCTGAGCACCCCCTTAGGGGCAAACCGGGGGCAACTGGGGCAGACCAGGGCCCGGGTTTCCCGGCTCGCCCGGGGGCGCTCCGTGCACCGGGATTCGGGGTCCGCCCAGCAGTACGAGGTCTCCTCCCCCACCACGGGCAACAGCCACTCCTCCCCCACCTTTACGGGGCCCTCGGCGAAAAAAGCCTCCTGCACAGGCCCCCTGGCGTGGAGGGGCAGGGCGATGGAGGAAACCGTGTAGTGCCGCCCTCGGCCCGAGGCCACCTCCCCCACCAGTTCCCGGGTGCCCTTGTGGTAGAGGAACAGGGCCGCCCGTTCCACCCCTTCCTCCGTGGCCACCTCCAGGAGGTTGCGCAAAATCTGAATGGGCTCCAAATCCTTTAGCAGCGCCCGCTGGAATCGCCCAAGAATCTCCCACTGACCCACAGATCGCATCTGCTTCCAATGGTAGCATGGGGAGCGGGGTTGCAAGGGGTTAGGCAAAATCTTAGACTGGGTCAAAGAGTAGGGCCCCTGGCCCCTAGGGGGAGGAAAGCCATGCCCATAGACTTCAGCCTCACCGAGGAACAACGCCAGCTCCAGGCCCTGGCCCGGCGGTTCGCCAAAGAGGTGATCCTGCCCGTGGCCCAGGAATACGACGAGAAGGAAGAGGTGCCCTGGCCCATCATTGAAAAACTCCACGAGGTAGGCCTCCTGAACGCCATCATCCCCGAGGAATACGGGGGGATGGGCCTCAAAATGCTGGACGAGGTCATCGTGGGGGAGGAGCTGGCCTACGCCTGCATGGGTATCTACACCATCCCCATGGCCAGCGACCTGGGCATCACCCCCGTGCTCCTGGCGGGGACCGAGGAACAAAAGCGCCGCTTCCTTACCCCCCTCACGCACAAGCCCGCCCTGGCGGCCTTTGCCCTCAGCGAGCCCGGCAACGGCTCCGACGCCGCCGCCCTCAAGACCCGGGCGGTGCGCCAAGGGGACCATTACCTGCTGAACGGCACGAAGATGTGGATCTCCAACGGCGGGGAGGCGGAATGGGTGGTGGTCTTCGCCACCCTGAACCCCGAGCTCCGCCACAAGGGGGTGGTGGCCCTGGTGGTGGAGAAGGGCACCCCGGGCTTTAGCGCCGTGAAGATCCACGGAAAGATGGGGCAAAGGGCCTCGGGGACCTATGAGCTGGTGTTTGAGAACGTGAAGGTGCCCGTGGAAAACCGCCTCGGGGAGGAGGGCGAGGGGTTCAAGATCGCCATGAACACCCTTAACAAAACCCGCATCCCCGTGGCGGCGGGCAGCGTGGGGGTGGCCCGGCGGGCCCTGGACGAGGCCAAGAAGTACGCCAAGGAGCGGGAAGCCTTCGGCCAGCCCATCGCGAACTTCCAGGCCATCCAGTTCAAGCTGGCGGATATGCTCATCGGCATTGAAACCGCCCGCATGTACACCTACTACGCCGCCTGGCTGGCGGACCAGGGCCTTCCCCACGCCCACGCCAGCGCCATCGCCAAGGCCTACGCCTCGGAGATCGCCTTTGAGGCCGCCAACCAGGCCATCCAGATCCACGGGGGTTATGGCTACGTGCGGGAGTTCCCGGTGGAGAAACTGCTGCGGGACGTGAAGCTCAACCAGATCTACGAGGGCACCAACGAGATCCAGAGGCTCATCATCGCCAGGCACATCCTGGCGGAATAGGAGGTAGGGGATGAAGTTCATAGCGGTCATCAGGCAGGTACCGGACGGGGAAAGCAGGCTTAGGATCCAAGGGGACCGGGTGGACCTTTCCGGGGCCACCCTGATCCTAGACCAGATGGACGAGTACGGGGTGGAGGAGGCCCTTCGCCTCAAGGAGAAGCACGGGGGGGAGGCAGTGGTGGTGGGCTTCGGCCCGGAGCGCACCGAGGAGGCCATCCGCACCGCCTTGGCCATGGGGATGGATCGGGGCATCCACGTGGTTTACGAGGGCTATGCGGATCCCGTGACCGTGGCCGAGGCCCTGGCCCCCATCCTGAAGGAGGAGTCCCCCACCCTTATCCTGACGGGGGGGCAGCAGGCGGACTGGGATAGCCAGGCCCTGGGCGGGGCCCTGGCGGAGGCCCTGGGCGTCCCGGTGGTGGCCTGGACCACCGCCCTCGAGCTGGAAGGGGAAACCGCCAAGGCCAAGCACGACCTGGACGAGGGGGCCGAGTGGGTCCGGGTGCGGCTTCCTGCGGTCTTCACCACGCAACAGGGCTTGAACGAGCCCCGCTACCCCACCCTGCCCGGCATCATGAAGGCCAAGAAGAAGGAGATCAAAAAGGTCCCCTTTGGCGGCGGAAGCCGGGTGGAGATCCTGCAGGAGAGCATCCAGGAGAAAACCCGGCTTCAGAAGGTTCTGGATGGCAAGGATCCCGTGGCCGCGGCCGAGGAGCTGGTGCGGCTTTTGCACGAGGAAGCCAAGGTGATTTGAGGAGGCGACCATGATCCTGGTGGTTTTGGACCACGATGGAAGCAGGTTGAGGAAGGCGAGCCTCGAGGCCCTCACCCGGGCCCGAAGGCTGGCGGAGGCCCTAGGGGAACGGGTTGCCGGGGTGCTTTTGGCTGAGGGCCAAGCCCCTGTGGAGGAGGCCCGAGGCCACGTGGAGACCCTTTACGTGGCCGAGCTCGGCCCCTACACCGCGGAGAAGTGGGCGGCGGGCATCCTGGAGGCCGCCAAGGCGGGGGTGAAGGCCATCGTGGCCCCCTCCTCCCGGCAAAGCCGCACCTATTTGGGCCGGGTGGCCTACGCCTTGAAGGCGGGGCTACTGGAGGACACCCTGGACTCCTGGGCGGAAGGGGGCCAGGTCTACGCCACCCGCTACGCCTACCTGAACCGGGTGACGCAGAAGGT
The DNA here is from genome assembly GCF_000744885.1 of Thermus amyloliquefaciens. Taxonomy (NCBI): domain Bacteria; kingdom Thermotogati; phylum Deinococcota; class Deinococci; order Thermales; family Thermaceae; genus Thermus; species Thermus amyloliquefaciens. Next base: position 1,036,862 of record NZ_JQMV01000003.1, read on the forward strand.
GCGAAGCGCCCTCCCCGTGGTGCTCACGGTAAAGCCCAACACCACCCCCTTGGCCGAACCCCTGGGCGCTCAGGGCGAGGTGGTGGCCCTGAGCCTGCCCCCCGTGGCCACGGTGGAGGTGCTGGAGAGGGTGCAGGAGGAGAAAAAGGGCGTCTCCCTCACCGAGGCGGACGTGGTGGTCACGGGCGGCCGCGGCCTGGGGAGTCCGGAGGCCTTCCAAAAGGTGGAGGAGCTGGCCGCCCTCCTGGGCGGGGCCGTGGGGGCCACCCGGGCGGTGGTGGATGCCGGCTGGCGGCCCTACAGCGAACAGGTGGGCCAGACCGGAAAGACCGTGCAACCCTCCCTCTACATCGCCCTGGGGGTTTCTGGGGCGGTGCAGCACCTGGCGGGGATGAACAAGAGCAAGTACATCGTGGCGGTGAACAAGGACCCCGAGGCCCCCATCTTCAAGCATGCGGACTACGGCATCGTGGGGGATGTGCACCAGGTGCTTCCCGCCCTGATCCATGCGGTGAAGAAACTGAAGGACTAGGCCAAGCCACACCAAAGGGACGGGCAGGGACATCCCTGCCCGTCCAAGGTTTGGCCTACCTGGCTTACCTAAGAGGGGGAGCCCCTTCGTCTTCCATGCGGGAGACCTCTGGGTTCTCCTGGGACACCTCCTGAACCCCCTTCTCCCGGTTACCCCTGAAAAGCTGCAACAGGAAGAAAAGGAGGACCGCGGCCACCACCACGCCCACCACATAGGGCCAAGTGGGGGCGCCAGGGGTAGCGGGCACCTCGGGCAGGGAAAGAGGGGGAGCCGGAGCCTTAAAGACCTCACCCTCCAGCTTGCCCACCCGCTCCGCCAAGGCCTTGAGGACCTCCTCCTGGGCCTGGACCCGGGTTTCCAAGGCGGCCACCTGGCCCTCGAGGACCAGGAGGCGGGCATAGCCCTGGTACCCAGCCCAGGCCAGAAGGAGAACCGCCACCAGCAACAAGACCAGGCCTAACCAGCGCTTCATCCTTAGCACCTCCCTTGCCGGGCCCCCGTACTTTGGCAGCAAACCCGGCTTCTTAGTATATCATGCAGCCAGTATGGCCGATAACGCCAAGCTCATCCTGGACGAGCTACTGGCCGAGCTGGAGGAAAGGCGAAAAAAGGTCTTCCTTGGCGGGGGTGAAGAGCGCATCCGCAAACAGCACCAGCAGGGTAAGCTCACCGCCCGCGAGCGAATAGAATACCTCCTGGACCCAGGAAGCTTCGTGGAGCTCATGCCCTTCGCCGAGCACCTGGAAACCGGGCTCATGGAGGGCCTCGAGGCCCCGGCGGACGGGGTGGTGACCGGCTACGGCACCATCGGGGGCCGCCTGGTCTTCGTCTTCAGCCAGGACTTCACCGTCTTGGGAGGGTCCTTGGGCAAGATGCACGGGCGCAAGATCGCCAGCCTCATGGACCTGGCGGCCAAGGTGGGCGCGCCCATCATCGGCCTCAACGACTCCGCCGGCGCCCGCATCCAGGAAGGGGTGGACAGCCTCTCCGGCTACGGGGAGGTCTTCTACCGCAACGCCATCTACTCCGGGGTGGTGCCCCAGATCTCCGCCATTCTGGGGCCTTGCGCCGGGGGAGCCGTCTACAGCCCCGCCATGACCGATTTCATCCTCATGAGCCGCGGCACCAGCTACATGTTCATCACCGGCCCCGAGGTGATCAAGAGCGTCACCCGGGAGGAGGTGAGCTTTGAGGAGCTGGGGGGGGCGGACGTGCACATGGAAAGGAGCGGGGTGGCCCACCTGGAGGGCCAAAACGACCAGGAGGTGCTGGACCTCATCAAAAAGCTCCTTTCCTACCTTCCCCAAAACAGCCGGGAGAAGCCCCCGGTGGTGGAGCCCCAGGACGACCCCCACCGCCCCACCCCGGAGCTCCTGGAGATCGTCCATCCGGACGCCAAGCGGCCTTACAACATGCACCAGGTGATCAAAACCCTCCTGGATGACGGGGAATTCTTGGAGATCCAGCCCGGCTTCGCCCGGAACATCATCGTGGGTTTAGGCCGGCTCGGCGGTTACCCCGTGGGGGTAGTGGCCAACAACCCCCGCTTCATGGCCGGGGCCCTGGACATCAACGCCTCCGACAAGGCCGCCCGGTTCATCCGCACCATGGACGCCTTCAACATCCCCATCCTCACCCTGGTGGACGTAACCGGCTTCCTGCCCGGGGTGGCCCAGGAGCACGGGGGGATCATCCGCCACGGGGCCAAGATGCTCTTCGCCTACGCCGAGGCCACGGTGCCCAAGATCACCCTCATCGCCCGCAAGGCCTACGGGGGGGCCTACCTGGCCATGAACTCCAAGGACATGGGGGCGGACGTGGTCCTGGCCTGGCCCACGGCGGCGGTGGCGGTGATGGGGGCCGAAGGGGCGGCCAACATCATCTACCGCAAGGAGATCCAATCCTCCCCCAACCCCGAGGAGACCCGCCGCCGCAAGATCGAGGAGTACCGCCGGGCCTTTGACAACCCTTGGGTGGCGGCGGGCCGGGGCTACATCGACGACGTGATCGACCCCGCCCACACCCGGCGCCTCCTCTACCAGCACCTAAGGATGCTCTGGAACAAAAAGGAGGAGCGGCCCTTCAAGAAGCACGACAACATCCCTCTTTAGGCTCCAGGGGTTAAACCCCATGCGTGGGGGTTGCAATAGCTAGGGAATAACTAACGCCGGCCTCCTGGGCCAGTACAACGAGGGCCTGATCGGACCCGGACACTGTAGCGAGTAGGCCTCATGGCCTCCCCATAACCCCCGCCTTCGGGCGGGGGTTATGCTTATAGGCCGATGGACACCTTCTCCTGGGATACCTTCCATAAGGAGCTCACCGCCTGCCGCCTCTGCCCCCGGCTGGTGGCCTGGCGGGAGGAGGTGGGGCAAAGGAGGCGCCGGGCCTACCGGGAGTGGGACTACTGGGCCAAGCCGGTCCCCGGCTTCGGAGACCCCGGGGCGCGGCTCGTCCTCTTCGGCCTCGCCCCCGGGGCCCACGGTTCCAACCGCACGGGCCGCCCCTTCACCGGGGACGCCTCCGGGGCCTTCCTCTATCCCCTCCTCCACGAGGCGGGGCTCGCCAGCAAGCCCACCAGTGAGCCTGGGGACGACCTCAGGCTCTTTGGCGTCTACCTCACCGCCGCGGTGCGCTGCGCCCCGCCGGAGAACAAACCCACCCGGGAGGAGCTCCTGGCCTGTGGCGCCTGGACCCGGGTGGAGCTTGGGCTCCTCCGGGAAGCCAGGGTCTACCTGGCCCTGGGCCGGGTGGCCCTCGAGGCCCTCCTGGACCACTTCCGCCTGAAAAAGAGCGCCCATCCCTTCTTCCACGGGGCCCACTACCCCTTGCCCGGAGGGCGGCACCTTTTGGCCAGCTACCACGTGTCCCGGCAGAACACCCAGACGGGGCGGCTCACCCGGGAAATGTTCCTGGAAGTTTTGCTAAGGGCTAAAACCCTCGCCGGGCTTTGAGCCGGGCCATGAGGTCCTCGTAGGAGAGGGTGTTCAGCACCCTTTCGGGTCCAATCCAGGCCCTTTGCGCCGTGCCCACCGCCAGCTCCATGAAGCGCAGGTGCTCCACCTGGTGGGCGTCGGTGGAGAGGCTGATCCAAAGCCCCATCCCGTAGCCCATCCGGGCCAGGTCGTCGGGGAGGTCCATGCGGTCGTAGTAGCCGTCGATCTCCACCGCCACCCCCCTCTCCTTGGCCTTTCGCAAGATGGCCTCCCAGTCGGCCTCGATGGGGGCCCGCCGACCCAGGAGCCGGGCCGTGGGGTGGGCCAGGATGTGGACGAAGGGGTTTTCCAGGGCCCTTAGGATGCGCCGGGTCTGGTCGGCCTTGGGGAGCTTGAACTGGGAGTGGATGGACACCAGGACCAAATCCAGCTCCCGCAACACCCAGTCGGGGTAGTCCAGGGAGCCGTCGGGCCTGATGTCCACCTCCGCCCCCGCCAGGAGGTAGGGGGGGCCGTGGCTCTCGTTGAAGCGGCGGATGGCCTCAATGCGCCTCAGGGCCTCCTCCGGGGAAGGCCCCCCCGCCACCCGCACCGCTGGGGAGTGGTCGGTGACCCCCAGGTACTGGTAGCCCAAGGCCTTGGCCGCCTCCCAGAGTTCCTCCAGGCTGTTCTGCCCGTCGGAGTAGGTGGAGTGCACCTGCAGATCCCCCTGGATCTCCGAAAGCTCCAGAAGCCTCGGCAACCTCCCCTCGAGGGCCGCCTCCACCTCCCCGTGGTCCTCCCGGAGGGGTGGGGGGATGAAGGGCAGGCCCAAGGCCTCGTACACCCCTTCCTCCGTCTCCCCCGCCAGGCGCTTTTCCCCGCGGAAGACCCCGTACTCGGAAAGCTTTAGCCCCTTCTCCTGGGCAAGGGCCCGGAGCTTGATGGAGTGCTCCTTGCTCCCCGTGAGGTACTGGAGCCCAGCCCCATAGCTCTCGGGCGGCACCACCCGGAGGTCCACCTGGAGGCCATTTTTAAGGAACACGGTGGCCCGCTCCTTGCCCTGGGCGTAAACCTCCCTCACATGGGGAAGCTTCACGAAGGCCTTCACCACCTCCTCGCTCCTCGCGCTCGCCACCAGGTAGTCCAGGTCCCCCACGGTGTCCTTGTACCTGCGGGCGGACCCGCACAGCTCCGCCCTCTCCACCCCGGGCAGGGCGCGGATGGCGGCCAGGAGGTTCCGCGCCAGGGAGAGCACCGCCCCCAAGGGCCTGCGCTTACCCGCCACCTGCACCAAGGCCAGCCCCTCCCGGATCCTTTCCGCCTTTTTGGGACCAAAGCCCTTAAGGCGAAGCAGGTCTCCCCGATCCAGGGCTTCCTTTAGTTTTTCCAGGGAATCAATGCCCAGCTGGTCATAAAGCTGCCGGGCGGTCTTGGGCCCCACCCCGGGCACCGCCATCACCTCCAGGATCCCCCGGGGGACCTTGGCGGCCAGCTCCCCGTGCTTAATGATCCTGCCCGTCTTCAGGAACTCCAAGACCTTCTCCGCCAGGTCCGGCCCGATGCCGGGAAGGGCCATGAGGGCCTCCTTTCCCCCCTTGGCCACCTCCTCAATGGGGGTGTCCAGGTCTTGGAGGGTTCGGGCCGCCTGGTAATAGGCCCGCACCCGGAAGGGGTTGTCCCCCAGAAACTCGCTCATGAGCCCGATCTCCTCCAAGAGGCGGGCCAGCTCCTGGTTCCTCATGCCCTCACTATACGGGTATACTGGGGCTACCCATGCCCCCACCGGACCGGTTCCGCAAGGCGGTGCTGGAGATGCTGAAACAGGAGGGCCGGCCCCTCCACTACACCGAGGTGGGCCGCCGCCTCAAGGAATCGGGGCTCTGGGCCGAGGTGAAGGAACCGGAGAAGATCGCCAAGATCCGCTTTCCGCCCTGGCCCGCTGGTCCAGAAGCCCGGTGGTGGCCTTGGGAAAGGGCTTGTACGCCCTTAGGGAAGAAGGCGATACGAGCCCAGAACCTTAAGGTAGTTGGCCCTTTCCAGGGCAGCGGGTTCCGCCACCTTCAGGTAGCTCATCACCCCCCGCATCTCCTCCACGCTCCCGTATTCCTTTTCCTCCATAAAGGCCTTGAGCTCCTCCAGCACGGTGCGAAAGTGCCCGGGCCCCTTTTCCAAGACGGCCGAGGTCATCATCACCACCTGGGCCCCGGCCAAAAGCCCCTTCACCGCCTCCTTCCCCGAGTGCACGCCCCCCGTCAAGGCCAGCTCCAGGCCAACCCTCCCGTAGAGGAGGGCGATCCAGTGGATGCGCAAAAGGGCCTCGTAGGGACGGGAAAGGCTTAAGGTGGGCACCACGGAAAGGGTTTCCAGGTCCAAGTCGGGCTGGTAGAAGCGGTTGAAAAGGACCAGGGCCCGGGCCCCCGTGGCCTCCACCCTCTTGGCAAAGTGGGCGAAGGCGGTGAAGGCGTGCCCCACCTTCACCGCCACCGGGACCCGCACGCTTTCCACCACGGCGCGGATGGTGTCCAGGCACATGGCCTCCACCTCCGCCCCGGAGAGGTTGGGGTCCGTGGGGATGTAGTAGAGGTTGAGCTCAATGGCGTCCGCGCCGGCCTCCTCCAGGAGCCTGGCGTACTCCACCCATCCCCCCCGGCTGATGCCGTTCAGGCTGGCGATGATGGGGATGGCCACCCGCTCCTTGGCCCGGGCGAGGAGATCCAGGTGGCGCTCGGGGGTGAGGCGGTACTCGTGGGCCCGGGGAAAGTAGGAAAGGGCCTCGGCGTAGCTCTCGTGGCCGTAGTGGAGGTAATGGTCCAGCATTTCCTCCTCGAGGGTCACCTGCTCCTCAAAGAGGGAATGCATCACGATGGCCGCCGCACCCCCATCCTCCAGGCGGAGGAACCCGTCCAGCCTCTCCGTGAGGGGCGAGGCCGAAGCCACCAAGGGGTGCTCCAACTTCAAACCCAGGTAGGTGGTGCTGAGGTCCATAGCTCCTCCTTTCCTAACGGGAAGGCCCATCCCCTAGCTGGGCACGCTTTCCCTTTGGGCCATGCGGGAGAGCCTTTCCCACCTTTCCCGCACCGCCTCCTCCGCCAGCCTTAAGAAGGCCTCGGCCCCCTCGGGGTGGGTCTGGAGGAGGAGCCGGTAGCGGTTTTCCGCAAAGAGGTATTCCCTAAGCGGCAGCGTGGGGGGTTTGGAATCCAGGATGAGGCCTTGGCCCGGAATGTAGCGGAAGAGGGGCCAGTACCCCGTGCGCTCCGCCAGCCGCTGGTGCTCCATGCCCTTGGCCATGTCGATGCCGTGGGCGATGCAGTGGCTGTAGGCGATGAGGAGGGCCGGACCCCGGTGGGCCTCGGCCTCCAAAAAGGCCCGCAGGGTGTGGGCATCGCTTGCCCCCATGGCGATCTGGGCCACGTACACGTGCCCATAGCTCATGGCCATGAAGGCCAGGTCCTTCTTGGGGGTGGGCTTGCCCGCCGCAGCGAACTTGGCCACCGCCCCTAGCCCCGTGGCCTTGGAGGCCTGCCCCCCGGTGTTGGAGTAGACCTCGGTGTCCAGAACCAGGACCTTCACGTTGGCCCCGCTGGCCAGCACGTGGTCCAGCCCCCCGTAACCGATGTCGTAGGCCCAGCCATCCCCGCCCACAATCCACACGGAATGGGGGATCAGGGCCTCCGCCACCGCCAAGAGGTCCTTGGCCTTAGGATCGTCCAGGCCCCTCAGCTTTTCCCGAAGCATCGCCACATCCTGGCGCCTGGCCTCCACCCCCTCGAGGCCCGCTTGCGCCAGTAGCCTCTCCACCAGCTCCTCACCCAGGACCTGCCGGAAGTCCCTCACCAGCTCCCGGGCATACTCCGCCTTTTTGTCCAAGGCCAGGCGCATCCCCAGGCCAAACTCCGCGTTGTCCTCAAAGAGGGAGTTGGCCCAGGCCGGGCCCCGGCCCTCCCGGTTTTTGCTCCAAGGGGTGGTGGGAAGGTTCCCCCCGTAGATGGAGCTACACCCGGTGGCGTTGGCCACGATGAGGCGGTCCCCGAAGAGCTGGGAGAGGAGCCTCAGGTAAGGCGTTTCCCCACACCCCGCGCAGGCGCCCGGGAACTCAAAGAGGGGCTCCAGAAGCTGCACGTCCTTGACCGCATGCAGCTTAAGCCCCGCCCTCGGGGTTTCGGGTAGCGAGAGGAAGAAATCCCAGTGGCGGTTCATGGCCTCCCGCACCTCGAGGCGCGGGGCCATGTTGAGCGCCTTGCGGCTGGGGTTTTGCTTGTCCTTGGCGGGGCAGACCTCCACGCAAAGGGAGCACCCCGTGCAGTCGTCTGGGCTGATGGCCAAGACAAACTCGCCGGCAAGCTCCTTCCACATGGCCTTGCGGTGGGGAAAACCCTCGGGGGCCTCGGCCAAGGCCGCCTCCGGCACCACCTTGGCGCGGATCACCGCATGGGGGCAGACTAAGACGCACTTGCCGCACTGCACGCACACCTGGGGGTCCCAGGTGGGGATGAACTCGGCAATGCCCCGCTTCTCGTACCGGGCCGTCCCCGTGGGGTAGGTGCCATCCGGGGGAAAGGCGGAAACCGGCAAGGCGTCCCCCAGGCCCAGGGCGATGGGCCCCAGCACCTCCCGCACGAAGGCAGGGGGGTGGCCCACCATGGGCGGCACCAGGTCCTTTTCCGAGGTAACCCTCCCGGGCACAGGGAGGGGCTCCACCGCCTGGAAGCCCAGCTCCACCGCCTGGAAGTTCCGCTCCAACACCGTCTTCCCCCGCTTGCCGTAGCTTTTTTCTATGCCCTTCTTGATGCGGGCCTTGGCCTCCTCCTCGGGGAGCACCCCAGAGAGCTTGAAGAAGGCCGCCTGCATGATGGTGTTGATGCGCCCGGGCAGGCCCACCCGCCTGGCCAGTTCGTAAGCGTTGACCACATAGACCTTGAGGTTCTTCTTGAGAATCTCCTCCTGCACGGGCCGGGGCAGGCGGTCCCAGACCTCCTCCTTGGGGTAGGGACTATTGATGAGGACCGTGGCCCCCTCCTCCGCCACCCCCAGCATGGGAAGGCGCTCCAAGAAGCTCCATTGGTGGATGCCCACGAAGTTCGCCTTCTGCACCAGGTAGGGCTTATTTAAGGGGTTGGGGCCAAAGCGCAGGTGGCTCACCGTGCGGGAGCCCGACTTCTTGGAGTCGTAGACGAAGTACCCCTGGGCGTAAAGGGGGGTCTCCTCCCCGATGATCTTGATGGTGTTCTTGTTGGCGCTCACGGTCCCGTCGGCCCCCAGGGCGAAGAAGACCGCCCGCACCGAGGCCGGGTCCTCAAAGTCCACCTCGGGGTAGGAAAGGCTTGTGCCCGTGACATCGTCCACGATCCCCACGGTGAAGCCGTGGCGGGGGCGATCCTTGCTGAGCTCCTGGAAAACCCCAAGGGCCATGGCCGGGGTGAACTCCTTGGAGGAAAGCCCGTAGCGCCCGCCCACCAAAAGGGGCACCGGGCCTCCCCGAAGGGCAAAGGCCGCCGCCACCTCCTGGAAGAGGGGCTCTCCCACAGCCCCGGGCTCCTTGCCCCGGTCCAGGACGGCCACTTTCCTCACCGTCTCTGGGAAGGCCTTGAGCAAGGCCTCCGCATGGAAGGGACGGTAGAGCCTGACCCGCACCATCCCCACCCTCTCCCCCCGCCTCAGGAGGTGCTCCACCGCCTCCTCCACCGCCAAGGAGGCCGAGCCCATGACCACCACCACCCGCTCGGCCTCCGGGTGGCCCACGTACTCGTAAGGGGCGTAGCGGCGTCCGGTTACCTGGGCAAAGTGCTCCATGGTTTCGGCCACCACCTGGGGCAGGCGCAGGTAATAGGGGTTGATGGCCTCCCGGTTTTGGAAGTAGTGGTCGGGGTTTTGCGCGGTGCCGCGGATGGCCGGGGCCTCAGGGGTGAGGGCGCGCCGGCGGTAGGCCTCGAGGGCCCCGAAGGGGAAGAGGGCCTTAAGCTCCCGGTCGGAAAGGGGCAGGATCTTCTGCACCTCGTGGGAGGTGCGGAAGCCGTCCATGGCGTGAAGCACCGGGAGGCTTGCCTTCAGGGCGGTGAGGTGGGCGATGGCCGCCAGGTCCTGGGCCGCCTGGACGGAGTCCGAGACCAAGATGGCCCAACCGGTGGGCCTGACCGCATAGAGGTCCTGGTGGTCTCCAAAGATGGAGAGGGCATGGGTGGCCAGGGCCCGGGCGGCCACGTGGATGACCCCAGGCAGCGCCTGGCCGGCGATCTTGTACATGTCGGGGATCATGAGGAGGAGGCCTTGGCTGGCGGTGAAGGTGGTGGCCAAAACCCCTTGCTGGAGGGCTCCGTGGAGGGCCCCGGCCGCCCCACCCTCGGACTGCATCTCCACCACCCGGGGCACCAGCCCCAACAGGTTGGGCTCCCCCTTGGCTGCCCACTCGTCGCAAAGCTCCGCCATGGGGCTGGAGGGGGTGATGGGGTAGATGGCGATCACCTCGCTCAAGCGGTAGGCCACCCGGGCCACCGCCTCGTTGCCGTCCACGGTGATGGGACGCATACGGTTCACCTCCCTCTCACCATAGCGCCCCCTGGGGTGAAGAATGTCCCCCTGGTGTACCCTGGAGGCATGTCCATGCGGTACCTCCTGGCTGCGGTCTTCCTGGTGGCGGCCTTCCTTTTGGAGGGCTACAGGCCCTTTTTCCTGCTGCTTGCGGGCCTTGCCCTCCTGCTCGGCCGGCCCAAAACCTGCCCCCGGCCTTGACGGAAGGCCTTCCGGAGGGAAGACTTTAGGGCGTGAGCGCGTTTCAGGAAAACCTGGAGAAGCTGGCCGACCTGGCCATCCGCGTGGGGCTGAACCTGGAGAAGGGGCAGGAGGTCATCGCCACCGCCCCCATCGAGGCCGTGGACTTTGTCCGCCTTCTAGCGGAAAAAGCCTATGGGCACGGGGCCAGCCTCTTCACGGTCATCTATGGGGACAACGCGATAGCCCGCAAGCGGCTTTCCCTGGCGCCCGAGGAAGGCCTGGACAAGGCCCCGGCCTGGCTCTACGAGGGCATGGCCAAGGCCTTCCGGGAGGGGGCCGCTCGGCTCGCGGTTTCCGGCAACGACCCCAAGGCCCTGGAGGGCCTCCCCCCAGAACGCATAGGCCGGGCCCAGCAGGCGCAGAGCCGGGCCTACAAACCCGCCCTGGAGGCCATCACCGAGTTCGTCTCCAACTGGACCATCGTCCCCTTCGCCCACCCCGGCTGGGCCCGGGCGGTCTTCCCGGACCTTCCCGAGGAGGAGGCGGTGGCCAGGCTCTGGCAGGCCATCTTCCAGGCCACCCGGGTGGATACCCCCGACCCCGTGGCCGCCTGGGAGGCCCATAACCGAAGCCTTCACGAAAAGGTGGCCTTCCTGAACGCCCAGCGCTTCGCCGCCCTGCACTTCCGGGGGCCGGGCACGGACCTCAGGGTGGGCCTGGCGGAGGGCCACCTGTGGCAGGGCGGGGCCACCCCCACCAAGAAGGGGCTTCTTTGCAACCCCAACCTGCCCACGGAGGAGGTCTTCACCGCCCCCCATCGGGAGCGGGTGGAGGGGATCGTGCGGGCAAGCCGCCCCCTGGCCCTGGGTGGCCAGCTGGTGGAGGGCATCTGGGCCCGGTTTGAAGGGGGGTATGCGGTGGAGGTGGGGGCGGAAAAGGGGGAGGAGGTCCTTCTCAGGGTCCTCTCCACCGATGAGGGGGCCCGACGCCTAGGGGAGGTGGCCCTGGTGGCCGCGGATAACCCCATCGCCAAGACGGGCCTGGTCTTCTTTGACACCCTCTTTGACGAAAACGCCGCCAGCCACATCGCCTTCGGCCAGGCCTATGCGGAGAACCTGGAAGGCCGCCCCACGGGGGAAGCCTTCCGTAGCCGCGGGGGCAACGAGAGCCTGGTGCACATCGACTGGATGATCGGCTCCGAGGAGGTGGATGTGGACGGCCTCCACCAGGATGGCACCCGGGTACCCCTCATGCGGCAGGGGCGTTGGGTGGTCTAAGCACCCCAGGAGTCCCAGAAAAGCCTTGGGGATGCCCCTTATTCCCTAGCCACCCGTCTGGGACAAGACCCCGTGCCTCGTGGCTAACCTCAGGGGACCCTGCGGTTGCGGGGCCCTTTTGTTACTACATTCACGATGTAAGCGGCTAGGGAAATCCTTCCCCCCCTAAACCGCCTCCAGGGCCTCCCGGAACCAGGCCAGGAGGTCCTCCGGATCCTCGAGGCCCACGGAGACCCGCACCAGGCCGGGCGTGACCCCCGCCTGCCGCCGCCCCTCCTCCGAAAGGCGGCTATGGGTGGTGGTCCAGGGATGGACCAGAAGGGTGCGGGCGTCCCCCAGGTTGGCGGCCTTGGGCAAGGGGATGGCCCTAAGGAAGCGGCCCGCCGCCTCCTGGCTTCCCAGGTCCAGGGTGAGCATGGGCCCCCCCGAGGCCAGGTACTTCCGGGCCATGGGGTAGGCGGGGTCCTGGGGCAAGCCGGGGTAGCGGAGGCGCTGCACCTTGGGGTGGTCCCTCAAAGCCTCGGCCAGGCGAAGCGCCGTCTCGCTCATGCGCTTCACCCTAAGGGCCACGGTCTCCAGGCCCTGGAAGAGGAGGTAGGCGTTAAAGGGGGATAAGGCCATGCCCATAAGGGAAAGCCCCAGGGTGCGGACCCTCTCCGGGTAGCACCTGGGCCCAAGGGCCTCCCAGGGCACCTGGCCCTTGGCGTCCCTCTCCAGGAACTGGGGGTAGTTTTGCCAGATGCCGCTATCCCGTACCAGGACCGCACCCCCTAGGACGGAGCCGTGGCCGCTTGCCCATTTGGTGAGGCTTTCCACCACCACATGGGCCCCCCACGCCAGGGGTTTGGCCAGGGCCCCGGCGGCGCCAAAGGTGTTGTCCACCACCAGGGCCACCCCCTTCTCCTCCGCCAGGGCGGCCAGGCCCTCCAGGTCCGGCACCACCAGGGCGGGGTTGGCCATGGTCTCCACGAAGAGGACCCGGGTCTTCTCCGTGAGGGCCTCCCGCACCCGGTCGGGCTCGGGCTCTAGGTAACGCACCCTTATGCCCATGGGAACCAGGACCTGCTGGAAAAGGCCGATGGTCTGGCCGAAAAGCCCCTTGGCCGCCACCACCTCATCCCCTGGGCGGAGGAGGGCCATGAGGGCGGCAAAGGTGGCCGCCTGGCCGGAGGCGAAGACCAGGGCCTCCATGGCCCCCTCCAAGGCGCTTAGCCTCTCCTCCAAGGCCCTGCCGGTGGGGTCCTTCTGCCTTGCGTAGACGTAGCCCTCCCCACTAGCGAAGCGCTCCGCCCCTTCCTCCAGGCTCCTAAAGCCATAGGCGGCCACCGCGTAGATGGGAAGCCCCACCGCCCCATGGGGATCCTCAGGTAGCCCCGCACGCACCGCCAGGGTTTCGTAGTTCATACCCCCCAGTTTACCCTTTCCTGGGCCACCAGAAATCTTTCCAGCAAGAGGCTCGAGGGCCTTGAGGGCATCGGCCACCCAGGTGCAGGTGGAGAGGCGCGCCTGCGCTTAGGCCGTTCTCGGGAAGCCGGGCAGACGTCCTAACGCACCAAGAGCACGGGGCAAGGAGCCTCCGCCACCACCTTCTGGCTTTGGCTCCCCAAAAAGAGGCTTCCCACGGCCCCAAGGCCCCGCGTGCCCATAACGATCAGGTCTGCCCTTTCCCCCAAGGCCGCTTCCAGGATGGCCTCCGCAGGGCGGCCCTCGAGGAGCAGGGCATCCTCCTGGGGGATCCCCGTCCGCTCCCTGGCCTCCGCCAGCACCTTCTCCGCCCGCTCCAAGCGCCGTTTCAGGGCCTCCTGGAAGAAGGGCTCCCCCAGGTAATCGGGGACGGGCTCGTAGACATGCACCACCACCAGCCTGGCCCCGTGGGCCAAAGCCTCCGCCTTGGCCACATCCGCCGCCCGCTTGGCGTGGTCCGAACCGTCATAGGCCAGGAGGATGGTCTTGAACATGGCCTCAGCTTATCAAGCTTGGGCCCGCCCTTCCGAGGGGATCTCCACCTTGCGCCCACAGCGGCAGGTATTCCCCTCAATGCGGAAAAGGGTGCCGTCCGCCCTAGGGTAAAGCCAAAGGGTGCCGCAGTCGGGGCAGCGCACCTCCGCCACCAAAGAGCGGATCTCCTCCGGGGAGAAGCGGTAAACCTCCCCACACCAGTGGCAGACCACCTCCGCTCCCCCCTCCTTCACGATCATGTCCTCCCGCTCCTCGGGGGTGAAGAAGACCAGGGCCTCCAGGGCCTTCTCCCGGTTGCACCGGCAGCGGAAGCGGGCGGGGATCTCGTTCAGGGGGTAGCCCAGGGCCCGGAGGTCCGTGCGCTCAAACCCAAGCCCCGCCAGGAGCACCTCCAGGGCTCCCTCCAAGCCCCTTTCCTTGAGGAGGGGCGTGAGGCCCGTGAGGCCCGAAAGGTTGTCCTCCAGGCGCTTCAGCACCTCCTCCGGGGCCTCGGGCATCACCTGCACCGCCACGCCCCCCGCCACGTCCACCTCCCCTTCCCCCTTCACCCGCACCCCTAGGAGGACGGCGGAGGGGATCTGCTCCGACTGCCAAAGGTAATGGGCCAGGTCCTCGGCGATCTCCCCGGAGACCAGGGGCACCGTGCTGGTGTAGATCTCCCCATTCGGGAGGCTCCGGTCCACCCGCAAGACCCCGGCGCCCACCAGCTCGCCCACGTTGAGCTTCCCGTCGGGGCGTAGGGGGACCTCCGCCCGGGAGTTTTGCACGTAGCCCCGCACGTGGCCTTGGGCGTCCGCCTCCACCACCAGCCCCCCCAGGGGCCCGGTCCCCTCGAGGCGCAGGGTGAGGCGCTCCTTGGGGGTCTTGAGGAGAAGCTGGGCCAGGAGGAGGGCCCCGGTCATGGCCCGGCCCAAGGCGGCGGTGGCCGTGGGGGAAAGGCCATGCCGCCTGCGGGCCTCCTCCACCACATCCCCCGTCTCCGCCGCCACCACCCGCAGGTGGCCCTCCCCCGCCAAGCCCCTAAGGATCCGTCCCATACCCCGCCATTATGCCACGGGCCTATAATGGCCCACATGGGCCTTCGCATCTACGACACCCTGCAAAGGGCCAAGGTGGACTTCACCCCTGCCACCCCGGGGCACGTGGGGATCTACGTGTGCGGCCCCACCGTGTACTCCGACCCCCACCTGGGCCACGCCCGGGGGCCCATCGTCTACGATGTGCTCCGCCGCTACCTCCTCCACCAGGGGTACAAGGTGCGCTTTGTCTCCAACATCACCGACGTGGGCCACCTCACCGACGACGCCGACCAAGGGGAGGACAAGATCCTCAAGCGGGCCAAACTGGAACAGCTCGAGCCCATGGAGGTGGCGGAGAAGTACACCTGGAGTTACTTTGACGCCATGGCCGCCCTGAACGTGCTCCGCCCCTCCATCGCCCCCAGGGCCAGCGGCCACATACCGGAACAGATTGAGCTCACGGAAAGGCTCCTGCGGCTTGGCTTCGCCTACGAACGCCAGGGAAGCGTTTACTTCCGGGTAAGGGCCTTCCCCCAGTATGGGAAGCTATCGGGAAAGCGTTTGGAAGAACTCCGGGCAGGGGCCAGGGTGGAGGTGCGGGAGGAGAAGGAGGACCCCCTGGACTTCGCCCTTTGGAAGGCGGCCGAGCCCGGCCACCTCATGCGCTGGAAAAGCCCCTGGGGCGAGGGCTACCCGGGTTGGCACATCGAGTGCACCGCCATGAGCCTCAAGTACCTCGGGGAGGGGTTTGACCTCCACGCCGGGGGCATTGACCTCCAGTTTCCCCACCACGAGTGCGAGATCGCCCAGGCGGAAGCGGCGGGCTACCGCTTTGCCCGCCACTGGATGCACCACAACCACGTGCTCCTGGAAGGGGAAAAGATGGCCAAGAGCACGGGGCACCTGGTCCTCCTCCACGACCTCCTAAGGGCCCACGAGCCCATGGCCCTGCGGTTTTACCTCCTGCAGACCCACTACCGCAGCCCCATGGACTTCACCTGGGAGGGCCTCGAGGCGGCCAAGCGGGGGTATGCCCGGCTCCTCACCGCCTACCGCGAGGTCCGGACCCATCTGAAGACGGCAGGCCCGGGCACCACCCCGGAGCTGGAAAGGGCGCTGGACGCTCTGGAAAGGGACTTCCTGGAGGCCATAGAGGACGACCTCGGCACCCCGGAGGCCCTGGCCGCCTTTTTCACCTTCCTCCCCGAGCTGAACAGGCTCCTCCCCGAGGCCAAGGGGGACACCCTAAGGCGCACCGCCCAGGTCTTCCACACCCTGGGGGAAGGCATCCTGGGCCTCTTCCCGGAAAGGGTTCTGGAGGAAAAGGTATCAGGCCCCCTCTTGGAGGGCCTCATCGCCCTGCTTCTAGAGCTTCGCGAGGAGGCCCGGCGGGCCAAGGACTACGCCAAAAGCGACCTGATCCGGGAAAGGCTTAAGGCGCTAGGGGTTATCGTGGAGGACACCAAGGAAGGCCCCAAGTGGCGGCTCGCCCTGGAGTAGCCCGCTCAAGGGGTTCCCTGGGGTAACCCCACCTTAGCTGGATTTCTGGGGCATAGGAGTACCCCGCCGGGGCCAAGCCCCGGCGGGGTAAGGCCCTTAGGTTTAACGGGGGATGGGGTAGCCCTCCGCCTCGAGGACCCTCTCCGCCACCTCCCGCCTCAGGGCCACCAGGTCCGCGGGCTCGTGCTTGGTGAGCCTGCGGGCGGCGGAGTAGACCACCCGGGCCTCATCCCCTTCCACCAGGCGGGGCAGCACGGAAAGGGCCGAGGCCTGGGCCCGGTCCAGGGCCTGGAGCAGGTAGAGCCGGGCCATGGCCTGGGCCACGCCCCCAAGCCTGCGGGCCCGGAGGAGGGCGCTTTCCGCGGCATAGGTGTCGATGAGGATGTCCGCCGCCACCCCCAGGACCTCCTGCTCCTCCTCCAGCTTCTCCCCGTACCTCTGGGCCGCCAGGCCCGCCACCATGAGGGCCAGCTTCTTGAGGTTTTGCACCTGGTGCACCTCCAGGTCCTCGGGCTCCTCAAAGCTGGGCTCCAAGAGCTCCTTCTGGAGCCTCATGGCCGCCTGGAAGAGGGGAAGCTGCCCCTTCAGGGCCCGCCTCAGGAGCATCCCGGGGATGAGGAGGCGGTTGATCTCGTTGGTGCCCTCAAAGATGCGGTTGATGCGGGCGTCCCGGTAGGCCCGCTCGATGGGGTACTCCTGGGAGTAGCCGTAGCCCCCGTGGATCTGCACCCCCTCGTCCACCACGTAGTCCAGCACCTCCGAGCCCAGCACCTTGATGATGCTGGCCTCCACCGCGTACTCCTCAATGCCCGCCATCACCGCCTCAGGGCCCTTCTTCCCCAAAAGGGCCTCATCGATCAGGCCCACGGTGCGGTAAACGGCGCTCTCGGCGGCGTAGATGCGGGAGGCCATCTCCCCGAGCTTCTGCTTGATGAGCCCGAAGCTCCCGATGGGCCGGCCGAACTGGTGCCGCTCCTTGGCGTACTTGGCGGAAAGCTCCAAGGCCCTTTTGGCCCCGCCCACCGCCCCGGCGCCCAGCTTGTAGCGGCCCACGTTGAGGACGTTGAAGGCGATCTTGTGCCCCTTGCCGATCTCCCCCAGGACGTTCTCCACGGGCACCTTCACGTCCTCCAGGATCACCTGCCGGGTGCTGGAGGCCTTGATGCCCATCTTCTTCTCCTCGGGGCCAAAGGAGAGGCCGGGGGTGCCCCGCTCCACCAGGAAGGCGGTAAAATGCTCCCCATCCACCTTGGCGAAGACGGTGAAGAGCTGGGCGAAGCCGGCGTTGGAGATCCACTGCTTGACCCCGTTCAGGACGTAGTGCTTGCCATCTTCGGAAAGGGTGGCCCGGGTTTTGGCCGAAAGGGCATCGGAGCCCGAACCCGGCTCCGTAAGGCAGTAGGCGGCGATCCACTCCCCGCTGGCCAGCTTGGGAAGGTACTTTTGCTTTTGCTCCTCGGTGCCGAAGTAGACCAAGGGCAGGGTACCGATGGAGGTGTGGGCCCCGTAGGTCACGGAGAAGCCCCCCGAACCGGAAAGCTCCTCCGCCACCACCGTGGAGATCACCTTGGGCAGGTCCAGCCCCCCGTACTCCTCGGGCACGTCAATGGCGAGAAGCCCCAGCTCCCCCGCCTTTCGCATGAGGGGGACGTTCAGCTCCAGCTCCCCATGCTCCATGCGCTCCAAGAGGGGAAGGACCTCCTTCTCCACGAAGGTGCGGGTGGTACGGGCGATCTCCTTGACGCTCTCGTCAAAATCCTCGGGGGTGTAGATCCGCTCAGGAGCCTCCAGCAACCAACCCCCGCCCCTGTGCCAAAGCTTCTTTTCCTCGGTCATGGCCTCCTCCTAAGCTGGGTATACCTCAAAGACCCCGGCGGCCCCCATGCCGCCGCCGATGCACATGGTCACCAAGCCATACCCCCCGCCCCGCCGCCCCAGCTCGGCGATGAGCTGGGCGGTGAGCTTGGCCCCGGTGGCCCCCAAGGGGTGGCCCAGGGCGATGGCTCCGCCGTTCACGTTGGTCCTTTCCTCCGGCATTCCCAGGGTGCGCATCACCGCCAGCACCTGGGCGGCAAAGGCCTCGTTGAACTCGATGAGGTCGATCTCTTCCAGGGAAAGCCCGGCCCGCTCCAAGGCCTTGGGCACCGCCTTGACGGGGCCAATGCCCATCACATCGGGCTCCACCCCCGCCACGGCGAAGCTGACGAAGCGGGCAAGGGGCTTTAGGCCCAAAGCCTCCGCCTTCTCCCGGCTCATGACCACCACCGCCGCCGCCCCATCGGAGTAGGGGCTGGCGTTCCCCGCGGTTACCGTGCCGCCCTTTTTGAAGGCAGGCCGCAACTTGGCCAAGGCCTCCAGGGAGGTCTCGGGCCGCACGGTCTCGTCCCGCTCAAAAAGCGCCTCCTCCACCACCTTCTTGGTTCCTTCGTAGCGCACCCTCGGGACCCGGATGGGCACCACCTCGGTGAACCGCCCCTCCGCCCAGGCCTTCGCCGCCCTTTGGTGGCTCCTTAGGGCCCAGCGGTCCTGGTCCTCCCGGCTGATGCCAAAGCGCTCCGCCACCCTCTCGGCGGTGAAGCCCATGCCGATGTAGGTGGAATAGCCCTCCGGGCTCCACTCCGTGGGGGTGAGGTCGGGGTGGAGGCGGGTGTGGAAGCCCGACATGGGCACCTGGCTCATCATCTCCACCCCGCCAGCCAGGACCGCATCCGCCATGCCCGTCATCACCGCCTGGGCGGCCATGGCGATGGTCTGGAGGCCAGAGGAGCAAAAGCGGTTGACGGTGGCCCCCGCCACCTCCACGGGGAAACCCGCCCGCAGGAGGGCCAGCCGGGCGATGTTGAGCCCCTGGGCCGCCTCCGGCATGGCGCACCCCCAGAGGACGTCCTCGAGCTCCTTGGGGTCCAGGCCCACCCGCTCCACCGCCTGCCGCATCACCTGGGCGGAAAGGTCCACCGGGTGGAGGGCGGCCAAGGCCCCGTCCTTCTTGCCCCGGGCCACGGGGCTACGAACCGCACTGACGATTACCGCTTCCCGCATGGTTTCACCTCATTCAGTTCCTCAGGGGCTTGCCCGTCTTCAGGGTGTAGGCGATGCGCTCCTGGGTCTTCCGGGTGCCGAGGAGCTTCAAGAAGGCCTCCCGCTCCAGGTCCAAAAGGTCCCACTCGGAAACCTCCCTAGGCGCCCCCTCGCCCCCGGAGAGCACGTAGGCGATCTCCAGGCCGATCCGCATGTCGTGGTCGGTGATCTCCCCCGCCTCGCGGAAGGCCCAAACCGCATAGCGCAGGTTCCCCAACGCCTCGCTCCCCAGCACGCGCACCCGGGGGGGCAGGGGCGGGCGGTAATCGGGGGCGAGCTCCAGAACCCGGCGCTTGGCGTCGGCGATGAGGAAGTCCCGGTTCATGCTGATCCGGTCCCGGTCGCGGAGGAAGCCCATCTTGCGGGCCTCGAGGGCGCTGGTGGAGGTCTTGGCCAAGGCGATGAGGTTGAAGGCCCGCTTCACCCCCTCAAAGGGATCGGCTTCCTCGTAGGGGGCAAGCTCCCCAGTGAAGCGGAGGAGCATCTCCTTGGTGCCGCCCCCCGCCGGGAGGAGCCCCACCCCCGCCTCCACCAGGCCCATGTAGAGCTCCGCATGGGCCTGGACGCTATCGGCGTGCAGGGTGAACTCCGCCCCGCCCCCCAAGGTGAGGCCGAAGGGGGCCACCACCACGGGGAAGGGGCTATAGCGCAAGGACATGGAGGCCTTCTGGAACTGCCGCACCGCCAGGGCCAGCTCGTCCCAGTCCCCCTCCTGGGCCGAGGAGAGGATCAGGGCCAGGTTGGCCCCAGCGGAGAAGGCCCTGGGGTCCTCGTTGCCGATCACGAGGCCCAGATAGCCCTTCTCCTCCACGTACTCCAGGCTCTTCTGGAGCATGCGGATCACGCCCTCCCCGATGGCGTTCATCTTGGTGCGGAACTCCAGAAGGGCCACCCCGTCCCCCAGGTCCAGAAGGGCGGCCTCCTTGCTCTCCAGGAGGGTCTTGCCCTCGGCCTTCAGGGCCTTGAGGGAGAGGACCCCTTCCCGCTTGGGCAGGGGGTGGTAGGCCCCGTCAAAGCCCAGGTAGGTGCCGTTGCGGTAGAAGCTTCCCTGGGCCTTCTTTAGGAGCTCGGGTTCGGGAAGCCCGTGCTCGGCGAAAAGACGCCTTAGCCCCTCGAGGCCCAAGGCGTCCATGTTCTTAAAGGGCCCCTCCTCCCAGCCAAAGCCCCACTCCAGGGCCTGGTCCACCGAGACCAGGTCGTAGGCGATCTGGGGGGCTTTCTCCAGGGTGTAGTGGGCGGTGCGGGCGAAGAGTTCTTTAAGGAACGCCCCGTATTTGCCGGGAAGCTCCATCACCCGGGGAAGCCTCTCGGCCAGGGGCAGGTCCCGAAGGGCCTTCAGCTCGGGCAGCTCCACCTTGGCCCGGGGGACGTACTCCAGGGTGCGGTAATCCAGGGTGTGGATCTCCCCGTCCACCCGCTTGTAAAACCCCGCCCCCGCCTTCTCCCCAAGCCGCCCCTCCTCCACGAGGCGCAGGACCCAGCCCGGCAGGGCGAAGTCCTCTCCCGTGGCCTGGGCCAGCTCCTCCGTGACCAGCTTCAGCACGTCCAGGCCCGTAAGGTCGGCGGTGCGGAAGGTGGCGGAGTTGGGGCGGCCCAGGAGGGGCCCGGTGAGGGCATCCACCTCGTCTATGGTGAGGCCGTGCTTCTCCATGAGGCGCACCGCCTGGACCATGCCGTAGACCCCGAGCCGGTTGGCGATGAAGCCCGGGGAGTCCTTGGCCAAGACCGTGCCCTTCCCCAGGATGCGCTCCCCAAAGCGCCGGATCTCCCTTAGGACCTCCGGATCGGTTTCCGGGGTGGGGATCAGTTCCAAGAGGTGCAGGTAGCGGGGCGGGTTGAAGAAGTGGGTGCCCAAAAAGCGACGGCGGAAGGCCTCCGAGCGGCCTTCCAAGAGCACCCGCATGGGGATGCCGCTGGTGTTGGAGCTTACGATGGCGGTGGGTTTCAGAAGGCCCTCGAGGCGCTCATAAAGGGCCCGCTTGGGCTCGGGTTTCTCAATGATGGCCTCCACCACCCAGTCGCAGTCCCGGAGCTTGTCCAGGTGGTCCTCGGTGTTGCCGATCTCCACGTAGCGGGAGAGGTCCGGGTCCATGAAGGCCGCAGGCTTGGCCTTTCGGGCCCGCTCCAAACCCCGCTTGGCCAACTCGTTCCGGTCCTCCTTGCCCGGGATGTCCAGGAGGACCACGGGGATCCCGGCGCTGGCCACCAGGGCGGCGATCCCGCTTCCCATGGTCCCCGCGCCCACCACGCCCACCTTCTTGATCATGGTCACCTCCTTATACTGAGTCAAAGTTTACGGCAGAAGGGCGGAGCTTGTCAAAGGGGTTCCTTGACGCCAGGCCCTATCCGGAGGGCATCAGAGGGAATGGGGGCATAGCGGTGGGTGGGGATGGCCCTGGTGAAGACAGGCGGCTTCCGCATTGGGGCCCGGCTGAGCCTAAGCGGGGAAAAGGTGGCCTACACCCTAACCCAAGGGGAGGTAAGCCTCCGCCTGAAGCTCTTCAACCTCATCCCTAACCCCTAGCGGTCGGCGAAGAGGTAAAGGACCTGCATCAGGGCCTCGGGGTACTCCCGGGGCCTTAAACCCTTCTTCTCCAGGCGGAAGCCCGGGGGGTACTGGGTGAGCTCCACCCGGAAGGGAAGTCCCTTCAGGCCTCGAGCGTCGTAGTCCAAGGGCCAGCGGGGAAAGATCACTTGGAGATGGGTGAGGTCCTCGGTGAGGGAAACCGCCCCCTTGCGCTCCGCCACCAGGCGCAGCCGGGCCAGGGCCAGGAAGTTTTCTGCCTCCTCGGGCAGGGGGCCATACCGCTCCTTCAGTTCCCTGGCGATCCGGGAAATCTCCGCCAGGGTCTTGGCCTCCGCCAGGCGGCTATAGTAGCGGCTGCGGCCCTCCAGGCTCGGCACATACTCCGCGGGAAGCCGGGCGGAGAGGGCCAGGTCCAGGGTGACGTGCCGCCTCTCCCCCTTAACCTCCTTAACCTCTCCCTTAAGCTTCCGGATGGCCTCCTCCAGAAGCTCGGTGTAGACCTCCAGGGAGAGGGCCCGGATGTGCCCATGCTGCTCCGGGCCCAGGAGGTTGCCCACGCCCCGGATCTCCATGTCCTTCTCCGCCAGAAGGTGGCCGCTTCCCAGGTCGGAAAGATCGGCGATGGCGCTAAGGCGCCTTTCCGCCGCCTCCGTGAGCCGGGGCGGGTGGAAGAGGTAGGCGTAGGCCTCCTGCTCCCGCCGCCCCACCCGGCCCCGGAGCTGGTACAAGGTGGCCAGGCCCAGGCGGTCGGCCCGCTCAATGAGGATGGTATTGGCCTCGCCCACATCCAGGCCCGACTCAATGATGGTGGTGGCCAAAAGGACGTCGTAGGCTCCCTCGGCGAAGAGGAGCATGGTCTCCTCCACAAGCCCTTCGGGCATCTTGCCGTGCACCACCCCGATCCGGGCCTCGGGCACCAGGTTTTCCAGGTAACGCCTCCTCGCCTCTATGGAGGCCACCCGATCGTGCACGTAGAAGACCCTGCCCCCCCTTTCCAGTTCCTGGAGGATGGCCTCCCGTACCAATAGAGGGTCAAAGGGGGCGAGGAAGGTGCGGATGGGCTTCCGGCCCGGGGGAGGGGTCTTGATGCTGGAAAGATCCTTAAGGCCCACCAGGGCGGAATAGAGGGTACGGGGAATGGGGGTGGCGGAGAGGTAAAGGGTGTCCACCTCGGCCTTCAGCTCCCGGATCCGCTCCTTCTGCGCCACGCCGAAGCGGTGCTCCTCATCCACGATCAAAAGCCCGAGGTCCTTAAACCTCACGTCGGGCTGGAGAAGGCGGTGGGTGCCGATCACGATGTCCACGGTGCCCTCCCGTAGACCCTTTAGGATGGCCTCCTCCTCCTTCTCCGGGGTAAAGCGGGAAAGCACCCCGATGCGCACGGGAAGCCCGGCAAAGCGCTCGCGGAAGGTCTTACCGTGCTGCTCCGCCAGCAGGGTGGTGGGCACCAAGAAGGCCACCTGGGCCCCGTGCCCCACCACGCGGTGGGCGGCCCGGAGGGCGATCTCCGTCTTGCCGAAGCCCACGTCCCCGGAGATGAGCCGGTCCATGGGGAAAGGGGCCTCCAGGTCCCGCAGGACCTCCTCCAAGGCCTGTTTCTGGTCCGGGGTGAGCGGGTGGGGGAAGCCCTTCTCAATAAGAGGGTCCCAGTCCGGCAAGGGGGCGAAGGCCCGGCCCGGGGTGGCCTTGCGCTTGGCCTGAAGGACGAGAAGCCTTGCCGCCAGCTCCTCCACATCCTTCCTGGCCTTTTCCTTAAGCCGTTGCCATTCCCCTTTGCCCAGGGAGGAAAGCTCCGGCGGGTCATCCGTGGTGCCGGGATGGCGTTTGAGAAGGGGGAGCTGCTCCACCGGCAGGTAGAGCTTCCCCTCCCCCTTGTAGCGGAGAACCAGGTAGTCCCGCCTAACGCCCAGCACCTCCCGGGTTTCCAGGCCCAGGTACTGGCCCACGCCGTGCTCCGGGTGGATGAGAAAATCCCCCGGGGCAAGCGCCCCAGGGTCGGCAAGCCCCTCCCCCACCCTCACCCTGGCCCGCACCGCCCCCGTGGCGAAGATCAGGGCCTCGGTCAGCAAAACCTCCTCCCCCCACTCCCCTCCCCCCTCAAAGGCTCCCCGGAAGAGGGAAAGCTGGCCCTTGGGCCCGGGAAAGCGCTCCAGCACCCGGGGTTGGAAGGGGGCAAGCCGCCTTTTCAGGTAGTCCAGGGTGCGCTCGTGGGCCACGAAGAGGCTTACCCGCCTCCCCTCCCCAAGCCACCGGGCCAAGTCCTTTTCCAAGGCCTTAAGGCTTCCCCGGTAGGGGGGAAGGGGACGCACGCCCAAATCCAAGAGGGGAAGCTCCACCCCACCCCCCAAGGCCACCCAGGGCCGCCCCGCAAGAAGCGGCCAGAGCTCCCTAGGGGCCAGGGCCGGGGTGTCCAGGTAGACGGGGCCGGGGAAGTGGAGGATTTTCCTGGAGGTGAACCCCTCCGCCTTTCCCGGCTTGGGCAGGAGGACGTGGCGCCGCCTGGCCTCCCCTGCCACCAAAAGCCTTTCCAGCTCCTCCCCATAGAACTCCAGGCGGACCTCGGGAAACTCCAGCACCCCCCCCAGCACCCGGTAGTCCTCGTCCCGGGCGTACCCCATCCGCAGGAGCCGGTCCAAAAGCTCCCCCCTTGGGTAGCTCCGCCCCACCTCCAGCACCAGGCGCCAGGCAGAAGGGTCCTCGGGGAAAGGGGCGAGCGCCTCCTCGTAGGAGAAGACGAAAAGGGCCCGCTCCTCCCAGGCCTCGAGGCCCGGGTTCACGTACACCGGCACACCCAACGCCCCAAGGTCCCGGTAGCGCCTCAGGCGCTCCTCAGGGACCAAGAGGAGGGCTGGGGGCCGCTCCCGGGCAAAAAGCAAGGCCGCCACCACCTGGGGCAGAGGGAGGCGGTGGCCGTAAAGCCTTTCCAGGGCAACTTCCATGGGCCTGCGGCCCGAAGGCCAAAGCTCATTCTACCGCATAGGCGTGAACCGCCAAAGCCCCAAGGCCCACGTTGGCCGCGATGGTGGCCCCCGAGCGGGTGATGCGGCCCCGCTCCAGGCGGAGGGCGCCTTCCAGGGCCTTTTTCAGCCCCTCCAGCCACTCACCTTTGGCGTCGGTGTGGGCGATGGTGATGCGGGCCGTGCGCCCTCGGAACTCCTCCAGCACCAAGCGGGCCAGCACCTCGGGCACGGCGCTTTCCCGGGCCACCTTGAGGAAGCGGATGTGCCCCTTATCTATGCGCAGGATGGGCCTCAGGCCCAGGAGGTTCCCCACCACCTCGCCAAAGCGGGGCAGGCGGCCGTTCCTGGCCAGGTGGGACAGGTCCGCCACGCTGAAGTAGAGGCTGGAGCGCCTGAGCCTTTCCATCTCCCGCACCACGGCCTCCTCCTCCGCCCCCCGCCGGAGCATCTCCACCGCCCGGAGCACCATGGCCCCAAGCCCCGCGGAAACCATCCCCGAGTCCACCACCCGGATGCGGGTGGGGGCCACCTTCAAGGCGGCCTCCCGCGCCCGCTCCACGGTCTTGGAAAGCTCCCCCGAGACGTGGATGGAAAGCAGGCGGTCGTACACCTGCAGATGGCGCTCGTACACCTCGGCGAAGTCCTCCACCCCCGGGGGCTCGGTCACCGGCTCCGCCCCCGCACGCATGGCCTGGTAAAGGGCATCGGGGGTAAGCTCCTGCCAATCCTTGTACCGGCGGCCCATGAGGTGCACGTAAATGGGCACCAAGCCCACCGCCTCCTCCTGGAGCACCTTAGGGGAAAGGTCCGCCGCGGTGTCGGTCACAAGTCCCAGCTCCACGTTCCCCATCTTAAACCGAGTCAAAGGTCTAGGGGCTATAATGCCCAGCGGGTTTAGACCATGGTCTTGATCACCGGATTTGAACCCTTTGCCGGCATGGGGCACAACCCTTCCGCTGCCCTGCTCGGCCTCTTGCCGGACACGGGGAAAGGGGAGCCCCTCCTGAAGGTGGTGCTCCCCGTGGACGCCCTGGCGCTCGCCCAGGCCCTGGAGGCGCTTTACGCGCGGGGGCCCAGGGCGGTGCTCCACCTGGGCCTGGCGGAGAACCGGCCCCTCATCAGCCTGGAGCGCTTTGCGGTGAACCTCCTAGACTTTGAGCGCCCCGACAACCGGGGAAGGGTGCTGGCGGACATCCCCGTGGTCCCCGGAGGACCCCTGGCCCTCGAGGCCCGCTTTCCCTTGAAGGAGGCCCTTCGCCGCCTGCGGGAAGCCGGGATCCCCGCCAAGCAAAGCCTGTCCGCGGGGAGCTACCTTTGCAACCAGGCCTTCTACCTGTCCCTTTTTCACCTACCCCCGGAGATCCCCGTGGCCTTCATCCACCTTCCCCCTGACGAAACCCTGGCCCTGGAAAGGGGCGGGGCCTACCTTCCCCTCAGGGAACAAGCCCGGGCAGTGTACACTCTGCTGGAACTGCTATGAGGGTTTTGTTCGTGTCCAACGGGCCCACCGAGGACGCCATCGGCGCCCGCATCGCCGCCCAGCTTGGCCACGCCATCTGGGCCCTTCCCCTGGTGGGCCGTGGCAACGCCTACCAGGGGGTGGCTCAAGAGGTCCTAGGACCCAGGAAGGAGATGCCTTCGGGGGGGTTCCTCTTCGGCAGCCTGGCCAACCTTGTGGCCGACCTGAAGGCAGGGTTCCTCTCCATGAGCCTCGCCCAGTGGCAGGCCGCCTGGGCCTTCCAGCCCGACGCCGTGGTGGTGGTGGGGGACGCCTATGCCCTCAGCGTGGGGGTTCTGGCCGCCCGGGGCAAACCCCTGTACCACGTGAACCCCTTGGTTTCCGCGCACTACCTGGAGGCTGTTCGTCCCTTAGAGCTCCTTCTGGACTGGGGGGGAAGCGACTTCACCCCCTACGAGCGCCTCCTCCACCGCAAGGCCCAAGCGGTGTTCGTACGGGACGAACCTAGCCTCAGGCGGCTTCGCCGCCTGGGCGTCCCCCACGCTTACTGGTACGGAAGCTTTGCCATGGACCTCCTACCCCCACCGGAGCGGGACCTCGCTCCCTGGGTGGGTGAGGAACCCCTCCTGGCCCTGCTCCCAGGCACCAGGGGCGACGAGGCCTTCAGCCTTCCCCTCATGCTGGAGGCCGCTTTACGGCTTCCCCTCATCCCGGCGGTGGCCTGGGCCAAGGGATGGGAGGCGCTTCCCCCCCTGCCGGGCTGGCAAAGCCAAGAGGTTGCCCCTGAGGCCTTGCGGCTGGAAAGGGACGGCAAGACCGCCTGGGTCTTCCGAGGGGCCTTCTCCGCCATCCTCCACCGAAGCCGCCTGGCCCTGGCCACCGCGGGCACGGCCACGGAGCAGGCGGCAGGCTTAGGGGTTCCCGCGGTAGCCTTCCCCACCCCCGGCCCCCAGTTCACCCGAGCCTTCGCCTCCAGGCAGAAACGCCTCCTCGGGGAGGCGCTCCATCTCACGGAGGCCCAGCCCGACCAGGTGGCGGCCGCCGCCCAACGCCTGCTGCAGAACGAGGACCTCTACGCCCGAGCCAGCCTAGCCGGAAGGGAGCGCATAGGCCCCCCTGGGGGCATACAGGGAGCGGCCCGCCATATCCGGGAGGACCTGCACCGCATAGGTTCGTTCCATGCGGTATGCTAAGCCCCGCATGCGCCTCTACCGCGTAGGCCTCTTCACCGACGTCTACTTTCCCAACCCCAACGGGGTGACCACCAGCGTTTACCTGCTCCTAAGGGAGCTTCGGCGAATGGGGCACGAGGCCTGGGTGGTGGCTCCCCACCACCCGGAAGCTCCTGAACGGGAGGAGGGGGTGGTCCGGGTCCCCTCCGTGGCCTACCCCTTCTATGAGGGGCAGCAAATCGCCCTACCCTCTTCGCGCCACCTGCCCACGGAGTTTGAGCTGATCCACACCCACACCCCCCTCACCCTGGGGGTCTGGGGGCTAAGGATCGCCCGGAGCAAGGGCCTGCCCCACGTCTCCACCTTCCACACCCATTACGAGAAGTACGCCCACTACGTCCCAGGGCTGGCCATACTGGACAAGTACACGGGCATCATCCCTAGGCTGGCCAAGGCCTTTTACAACCGGGTGGAGGTGGTCATCGCCCCCACGGAGCCCGTGAAGCGGCTGGCAGAGGGCTACGGCATTGAGCGCCCCATCCGGGTCATCCCCACGGGGATCGATAACCGCCTCCTGGAAGAGGCCCCCCTCCCCTCCCCCTCCCCCTGGCCCGAGGGCAAGCGTCGCCTCATCACCGTGGGGCGCCTGGGGAAGGAGAAGTCCTTTGACGTGGTGCTGAAGGCGGTGGCGGAACTGGCCAAGGAACAGGACGTCTTCCTGGTGCACATCGGGGAGGGTCCGGAGCTCCACCCCCTCGAGCGCCTGGCCAGGGAGCTGGGCATCGCCGAGCGGGTGCGCTTCCTGGGTCCTGTGCCCTACAAGGAGATCGGGGGCTACTACCGCCTGGCCGAGCTTTTCCTCTTCGCCAGCGAAACGGAAACCCAAGGGCTCGTGATCTGGGAGGCCCAGGCCATGGGGGTGCCGGTGGTGGCCGTGGGGGCGGAAGGGGTGCTGGAGGGGGTGGAGGACGGGAGGACGGGGTACCTGGTGCCCCCCGGGGACTTTAAAGCCTTGGCGGACAAGGCCTCGGACCTTTTGCGGGACGAGGAAAAGCGGCAGCGCTTCAGCCTCCAGGCCCGCGCCTGGGCCTTGGAGCGCTCGGCGGAGCGCATCGCGGAAAGGATCGTGGCCGTCTACGACGAGGCGGGCGAGATCCTGCGGGTGGAGCCGAAGAGGCTCATCTTCCCCTTCCCCCGTCTTCCCCGAAATAGCCTCGAGGATCGCCCAGGAGGTTTCTGAACTGCCGTAGGAGAAACCTCCCCCACCCCCCCTTGAGCCTACGGGCCGAGGTGAGGACCAAGGCCCGGGGCACATAGCGTACCGGGCCTTGCCCGAGGAGCTTCCATCCCAAAAGCACGTCCTCCCGGGCCTCCACCTGGGGAAACCCCCCCACCCGCAGGGCTGCCTCCTTGAGCACCATCATGTTGGCCCCGGCCAGGTTGGGCCGCCCAAAGAGGGCCATGAGGTGGAGGAAGGCGCGGTAGCCCCACTCCGAAAGCAGGGCCTCCCCGGCGGAAACCCCATAGAAGCGCAAGGGGCCGTACAGGGCCACCGCCCCCTGCGCCTTTTCCGCCAGGGCCTCGAGCCAGCCGGGGATGGGCAGGGAGTCGGCATCGGTCATGGCCACCCACTCCCCCCGGGCGGCCAGAAGCCCCGCCTGGCGGGCGTGGGCCACCCCCTTCTTGGCGCAGTGCACCACCCGTACCCCATAGGCCTCCGCCACCTCCCGGGTGCGGTCGGTGGAAGCGTTGTCCACCACGATCACCTCAAAGGGGGGAAGGGTCTGTTGCAAAACCGCCTGCAAGGCGCCAGGCAACAGGGCTTCCTCGTTGTGGGCAGGGATCACCACGCTGATGCGCACGGGTATACTTTAGCGTGTTTCGTTTTCTCCCGTGGGCCAAGGAGGGGCTTTCCGTCTTCCTCCGCCTGGTCCTAGCCGTGGGGCTTATGGAGGGGGTACGGAGCGGCTTCTTCGCTGGCCTCCTCCCCTTCTACGCCCCGGAGCACCTGGGGCTCGGGCCTACCACCTTCACCTTGGCCTTTACCTTCCACCAGCTCTCCGAGAACCTTTCCAAGACCTTTGGCGGGCTTCTGGCGGAAAGGGTGGGGTTTGGACGCACGGTAAGCCTGGCTGCCCTGATCGGCTTCCTCACCCTCCTCCTTACCCCCATGGCCCATGCCGGCTGGGTCCTATGGGGGCTCGCCGTCCTCTGGGGGCTTAGCATGTCCACCTTGTACCCCGGGCTCATGACCCTGGCCAGCCGCATCGCCGTTCCCGGACGGGAGGCCAGGGCCCTATCCTTTACCCTGACCTTGGTGATGCCCTGGGTGGGCATCGGCCTCGTGGGGGTGGGGCAGGTGGCCCAGAAGGACTCGGAAACGGCCCTCACCCTCCTCATCCTGGCCCAGGGTTTGGTCCTGCTCCTCGCCCTTAGCCTTTTCCCGTTCCGCATCCCGATCCCCAAGACGGCACGGGAACCCTACCCCTTCCACCGGCTTCTTCTCTTCCTCCCCGCCGCCTTCGGCCAAACCTTCGCCCCCGCCTTGGTCTCCCTCTTCATCTTGCGCTTTGCCAAGGAGGAGCTGGGCCTCGAGCCCATCGCCCTAGGAGGGCTCCTCCTCTTGGGCGGGGGCCTCGCCTTTGGCCTCCTGCCCCTTACCGGCCGGCAGGTGGACCGGCGGGGCTACCGCTTTGCCCTGGTGAGCGGCCTTCTCCTCCTGGCCTTGGTGATGGCGCACCTGGCCTTCGCCACGAGCCCCTGGGAGCTTTTGTGGCTCGCCGCCCTGGGCGGCCTTGGCTTCAGCCTTTTCCTACCCGGCTGGAATGGCTTCCTGGCCAAAAACCTGCCCCAGGAAAACCGGGCCGCCATCTGGGGCGGGCTGATGACCGTGGAGGGGCTGGGGGTGGCCTTGGGGCCTGCGGTGGGAGGGCTCCTTTGGGAGACCTTCGGCATAAGGGCCCCCTTGCTTTTCGGTAGCGCCATCTTCCTTGCGCTTAGCCTCTTTTACGCCGCCCTCTTCTGGAGAATGCGATGGAACTGATCCTGGGCCTAATCCTCCTCCTCTATGGGGTCTCGGACCTCCTCTTCCGCTTTTTGGGCCTTGGGGCCTACGCCCACGCCTCGAGGCGCACCCCCAAGGTGGCCCTCACCTTTGACGACGGCCCCTCGGAGAGGACCGAAGCCCTCCTGGACCTCCTAAGGCGGCACGGGGTCAAGGCCACCTTCTTCCTCACCGGGGAGAGGGCCCGGGCCCGGCCCGACCTGGTGGAGGCCCTAAGGCGGGAGGGGCACCAGGTGGAGGACCACGGGGAGTGGCACCAGGCCTGGAAACTCTTCCTGCCCTGGCTGGAGTGGGCGCACATGCGCCGGAACCCGGGGCGCTACTACCGCCCGCCCCATGGGCTTCACACGCCCTTCACCCGGCTTTTCGCTCGCCTGCTGGGCAAGCGCATCGCCCTATGGGACTTGGAAAGCAAGGACTGGCTGGACCTTCCCCCCGAGGCCTTGGCGGAAAGGCTCCTTTACTACCTGCGCCCTGGGTCCATCGTCCTCCTGCACGACGGCCCCGAGCGCACCCTTAGGCTTTTGGAACTGGCCTTGCCGCGGATGCTGGCCCTGGGCTACCGGCCGGTGACCCTGGAGGACCTCGCCCCCCGGCCCCTCACGCCCCGGCTGGCCCTCATCCGGGGCCTGCAAGGCCTCGAGGAGCGCTACAACCAGGCCCACGGGGTGGAGCGGGCGGGCTACGGCCCCTTTGACCTCTTCCGCGTGGAGAAAAAGCCCTTCCCCGGCCCCGACCTTCCGGGTCTACCCAGGGGCACCCCCGCCCTGGAACTCCACCTGGAAAGCCCCCGGGTCATGGAGCTCTCCACCTCGGAGACCATCCGGCAGGTAAGGGAAAGCCTGAAGAAGGTGGCCGCCCGGGTGGCCGAAGACCCTGAGGTGCGCCTGGTCTACGGCTACAGCTACCTGGCCCAGGGGGCCAGGCTCTTCGGCTTCCAAACCTCACCCCTGCCCCCTTGGCCCAGGCTTGTGGCTACCCTGGCCAGCGCCTGGTTCCTTTGGCTGTACCGCGGGGAGCTCCTGAGGTGGGACCGGGCCTGGGCCCAACTGGGCTACCTCAGCCGCGAGGAGCTCCTAAGGCGATTCCCACCGTCCACTCCCGCTTCCCCACCCCCGGCACCCGGTGCAGGGCAAACCCCGCCTCCTTGAGGGCCCGGCGGAAGGCCCCCTGAGCGGAGTAGGTGGCAAGCCTCCCCAAGGGCCGGGTGGCCCCGAAAAGCCTCCGGAGCACGGGGAGGCTCCAGGGTTCGGGGTTCACCCGGGGGCTGAAGGGGTCCAGGTAGACCGCCGTGGCCCAGCGCCGGGGAAGCGGGGCCTCCCGCACGTCCCCGAAAACCACCCAAAGCTCCCCCCAGGGGCCCGAGAAGCGCTCCCTAGGCCAAAGCCTTAGAAGCCCCTCAAAAACCTCCTCCGCCAAGGGGAGGGGAAGGCGGACCTTGGCCAGGAGCTCCGGGGAAAGGGGCTCCCTTTCCACCGCCAGGTACCGGAGGCGCACGCCCCGGCTCAGGGCGCTTTCCAGGGTCACCCGGAAGTTCACCCCAAGCCCCAGGCCCACCTCGAGGACCCGCGGGGCGGGGTGCAGGTGGGTGAGGGTCTTCTCCAGGTAGAGCCTGCGGGCCTGGAGAAGCGCCCCCTGCCGGGGATGGTAGGCCTCCCCGTAGCCGGGATGAAAAAGGGTCGGCGTGCCGTCTTGGGTGAAGGCAAGCCGCATCAGCGCACCTTTACCCGGTAGCACACCTCCCCCGACTCCCCTGGCCCCACACTGCCCACCTCCACCCTCACCAGGCCGCCTGCCATCTCCCCGGCATCATCCCCCGTCTGGGCGGTAAGGTACTGGGTGGCACCCGCATGGGTCCAGCGGATGGCCTTGCCCCCGTAGTCGGCCACGCTGGTGAGGGGGTCGGTGAAGAAGGGCACGGGGTCGGAAAGGGTGAAGAGGCCAACGGGCTGGGTTCCCAGGTTGCGGTAGGCGATGCAGTACTCCAGCACATCCCCAGGCTTTCCCTGCCCCGTGGCGGCAAAGGGGGTGTTCTGGGTCACGTTGCGCACCCGTTTTTCCAGGCGGACCTCACCCCCCGTCACCTGCACGGTGTCCGTGAGGGAGTCAGGCTCCTGGACCCCGGGGTTCCCACTCCACGCAAGCCTGGCCTCCACGAGGGCGATATCCGTGGCCCCCATGGGCTCCCCCGCCGGCACCAGGACCCGCACCTCCACCCGGCAGGCCTTCAGGCTGCCCTCGGGCTCCCGGGGCCAAGAACCCCCCACAGGGAAGGTGTAAGGCAAGGAGGTCCAGTCCTCCCCTGGGCCAAAGCTACCGTCGCAGTCCCCATCCACCCGGACCTGGTAGGTGTAGCGGGGAGTGGGTGGGGAGGCCAGGTCCAGGGTGACGTCCCCAAGGGTGCCCGGGCGGTACCAGTGGCTGAAGGTGTACACCCCGGGGGAAGAGGTCTGTCCGGAGCCATCGGGATAGAAGCGGCTATCCCCGACCACCCCGAAGTTCCGCTCCCTAACCCCACCCGCCAGGGAAGAGGCCGGGCCCAGGGAAACCGTGGCCCCAGGGGAGTTGGGGGCCGTGGCCGCCTGCCAGCTTGCCACCTTTGTGGCCGTGCTCCCGTCGTTGTAACCCGTGGCCGGGCGCAGGGGATGGGTGAGGGTAACGGTGCCCCAGCTGGCCGGGAGGTAGAGGCGGTAGTAGCCCGTCCCGTCCGTGAGGGTGATGCGGGTGTTGGTGCCGTCCGTGGCCCGCACCTCCACATTCCCCACCCCCGGCTCCCCGCCGTTTTGCCAGGCGTCGTTGGCCGTGCCCCCGCCCAGCCCGTGGTCCCAGAACACCCGGCCTTGCACCACTGACCCGTGGAAGAGGCCGAAGAGGAGATCTGAGGTATTGCCGCTCACCGTGAGGGAAAGGCTGCCCGTGGGGGGGTTCACGAAAAGCCAGCCAGAGGGCGGGGTGGGCACGGTGTCGCCCACGTCGTTGTTGTCGTCTACCAACAGAAGGTAACTGCCCGGAGCCACCCCCTGGAACTGGAAGGTCCCCGTGCCAGGGTCCACCTGGGCCACGGCCACCACCACACTCCCCTGGACCAGCTTCACCCACACCGTGGTCCCGGTCTGCCAGTCCTCCCCAGGGTCCCGCATACCGTTTGGTTGCGTGTCGTGGTAGAGATAACCGGTCACGGCATAACCTGTCACGCTGAGGACAGCGGAAGCTGGGCTTTGACTGTTCCCCAGATCTGTTTGCAAAGCCCCCGCAGGCAAGGTGTTGGTATAGGTGCCGGGAGCGTTGGAAGTTACCTCTACCGTGAGGGTACACGCACCGCCCGCAGGTATTTGAGCCCCACTATGAAGGGTAATGGTTCCACTCCCCGGGTTAGCGGTTAGAACGCCTCCGGGGCAGGTGGTGGAGGCGTTGGCGGGGTTCGCCACCACCAGCCCATTGGGCAGCTGGTCCACCAAGTCAGCGGTGAGGGTGGCCGGATAGTTGTTGGGGTTGCTCAGGGTGAGGGTCAAGACACTGACACCTCCCACCGCAATGGTATCCGGGGAGAAAGCCTTGGAAAGGCTGGGTGGCTGAGGGGGCTCCACGGTCACGCTCACCTGGGCCTGGGCCGTCTGGCTGTAGCTGGTGCCCAAGGTAAGGCTGTTGTAGTCCACCCGCGCAGTGTTGAGGATATTTTGCCCGGCAGCACTGGGAAGCACCTGAACCCGGAAACGCACCTCGGCCCCTTGACTAGGCAAGAAGACGCCACCTTGGCTGGCATTCGCCCCAGTCCCCAACCGGAAGCGCACGCAAGGAGGACTGCCGGAAAGCTCGGGACAGGATGGGCTGTACTCCGCTATGTCGTCCCCGCTTTGGTCTGTCATGCCCCCCGTGGGAGCCCCAGGAGCGTTCTGCACCACCTGTAGGCTTCCAGGAACGTACTGGGTTCCGGCGGGGAGGGGATCCAGCACCGTCACGTTTGTGGCGCCGTCAGTGCCCGTATTGGTGAAGCTTATGGTGTATTCCAGGATGTCACCCACGGAAACCTGCCCACCGTTCAAGTCGTTTGCGTTCTTAGTAAAAGTGGTGATTAGATCGGGCAAGTACAGATCCACGGCGAAGGTTAGCACCGCGGGAAAGAAGGCATCTCCTTGGGAGTAAAACTCCAGGTTGGCCGAGGTTGCCCCGTTCGGAATCTTCCCTGTGGCGTCAACCCGGTCCACATCAATTCCAAGCTGGTTCAAAAAGTCCGGGCTTTTGTTCGTAAAGCGCACTTCCAAATCAGATACGGAGCTATTGAAAAAATTGTTAGAGGGGTTCTGGCTGTCGCTGAGGGCAGACCCATTGACCCTTAGCTGATCCCCCGTAATACCCCCATCCCCTTCAAAGGCCACCGCTCCTAGGCGCGCGGTGACAGGGCCCACAAGGGGGGTCAGGAAACCAGAAGGTGTAATCGTTGCAGAAGGGAACCCCTCGAGTGACGATACAACTGCTAAGCCATCGTATACAACAAGATTCTTGAAGGTGGCGCTGGGGCTTCTGTACACCACCACCAGGCTCCACCCCGCGTAGTAGCCCAAGAGGTCATTCCCCGTTTGGGCCCGAATCCCACCCACCCAGTAGGTACCGACCCCGGAAGTGCGCACAATGGATGTGACGTCGGCAAAGGCCACGTAAGGACGATAGGTGTTGTTACCGCTGACAAAGTTAGTAGTAATCGTGCCAAGCACTGTGCCTGTAATGGTTTGGTACAGACTACTTCCGGGAGCTTTCAGGTATATGGTGTTTCTACCCGCATC
Organism: Thermus amyloliquefaciens; assembly: GCF_000744885.1. Classification (NCBI taxonomy): domain Bacteria; kingdom Thermotogati; phylum Deinococcota; class Deinococci; order Thermales; family Thermaceae; genus Thermus; species Thermus amyloliquefaciens. The sequence continues at coordinate 1,071,816 of NZ_JQMV01000003.1, forward strand.
ATTCTCCCTTGCCCGAGCACCCCAGTACAAACCAGCCCACAACACCTCGGCATCGGAGGGAAGGGTCAGGGTTGCCGAGCTTGATCCACCCCTGCCAGAGGGCCAAGTAGGGTTTGCTGGATCCGCATTAACGAAAATCATCCGGCGATTGGGGTCAAATTGACCACCGGAGATTGCTGTGTTATTTGAGTTGGGGTTCCCCATCCAGTTTGTATCACAACTGGTAAAGGGCCATGCCGACATACACATCAAGGTGTTGCCAATGAGGAGAATATCCCCCCGCTCGTTCACTGGGCCGAATCTTGGCTGAAAGGGCGTTACCACTTGGCCAAGCGCGAGGCTCAAAGGAGCCAACAAGGCAAACATCCAGCGCTTCATCGGCTACCTCCAAAGAAGTCCAGGCGCAGGTAAAGACCCTCAGGTTGCAGGAGGGTCTCCCCGAAGCTGTAGCCCAGATTGACCCAGAGGCCTTCCAGCACCCGGAGGCTTCCCTCCACGCTGTAGGCCAGCCGATCCCCACCGGTCCTAGGCTGGAACAGGTAGTAAAGGGCCCCGCCCAGGCCCAAGGTGCGCCCCAGGTAGAGGTTGCCCCCCAAGGAGACCTGGTAGGTGTTGGCCAAGGCGTCTTGGGGCTTGATGCGGTAGGCGAAGCCGGGGCGGATTTGGAAGGCGGGCTGATGGTAGGCCAGGGCCAGCTCCCCCTCCCAAAGGGGCTCCGCCTCGGCCAGGAAGCGGTGGTAGGTGAGGAGGTTCCATTCGGGGGCGAAGAGGGCGTAGGCCACGCTGAAGCGGCCCTTGCCCTCCAGGGGGCGGTAGAGGAAGTCCGCGGCAAGGGTGTTCTCCTGGTCAAGGCTTCCCGCCACCCCACCCTTCAAGACCAGCTTGGCTTCCTCCTCTAAGGAGACCTCGCCCCCAAGGGTAGCGGAGAGGGCTTTGGTCTGGTACCGGGCGGCCAGGCCGAAGGCGGTGAGGCCCTGGCCGGTGTTCAGGTTCCTCTCCAGCCCTGCGGTGAGGTTCAGGCTGAGGGTGTCCGTGAGGGGCCAGGGGGCTTCCAGCCCAAAGCGGGCCCGGTTGCCCTCCCCGCTTGCGGTGGGGAGCTGGTAGGAAAGGGCCAGGTTGGCACCTGCCAGCTTCTGCCGAAGGCCCAAGGTGCCCGAGAGGCCCTCGCCCCAGGTGTAGAGAAGGCCGGCCTCCAGGGATAGGTTGGGGTCCAGGGGCAAGGTGGCGTCCAGGCGGCTTAGGGCCTTGCCGAACCCAAACGCCTGGGTGTGGGTGAGGAGGGCCTTGGCCCCGCCTTCTTCATACCCTGCCCGGCCCAGGAAGGCCCAGGCGTTTTCCGTCCAGAGGTAACCCAGGCCCGCCCCCACGGTGAAGGGCTTAGGCCGGTACTCCAGAAGCAGGGCGGTCTGGGCAGGGGTGGCATGCTCCAGGGCCACCCCCAGGGGAACCCCCTCCTCCTCGTAGGCCAGGCGGGCCTGGCCCTGGACCCCGGCCAGGCCCTGGGACAGGTCTTCCGTGCGCAGGTCCCCCTTGAGGCGGAAAGCCCCAAGCCGGGCCTCGGCGCCAAAGGCCAGCCGGAAGCGGTCCTCGGCGTAGCCGAGGCTAAGCCCTAAGCGGTCGGCCCCTTGGGCATAACCCGCCTCCAGGCCATACCGCCAAGCCCCTAGGTAGGCCGCGGAAACCCCAAAGCGGACCCCCCCCTCCTCATGAGTGGCGCTCAACCCATAGGCCAGGAGGTCCCGCGGGGCGGAAAGGGGGGCGTACTCCGCCAGGAGGTACACGGGGGCCAGGCCCGGGGTGGTGGGGAAAAGGGGCCTAGAAAGCTGGAGGTTCCCCAACTCGTCCACCACGAAGTCCTTCCCTTCCACGAGCCTGGTCTCCTTGGCCCCTTCCACCAGGAGGAGGCTTAGGGTACCGGGTTTGGCCGGCTGGGAGAGGCGGTAATAGGAGGTGCCGTCCGGAAGGATGCGCTCCTGCACCCTCTCCCTGGGCAGAAGCCCCAGGAAGGCCTGAAGCTGGGTAGCCCCCCGGGTGGAGAAGCGCAAGGCGGTGGCCTCCGGGAGGCCAGCCCCCAGGGGCGCCCGCTCGTAGGTGATGGAGAAGGCCTCCTGGTCGTAGCGGAAGGCGATGGGGTCATCGGAGGTCAGGGGGCGCTGGGCCTCGGTGGCCGCCCCGGTGATGGGGAACCGCTCCAAGGAAGGCTTGGTGGCGAGCCCGCCGGCGGTGTCCAGGGCCAGCTGCCCCCGGCCCTCCAGCAGGGGGCCCTCCGCGTAGGCCCGGGCCAGGCCGAAGAGGCGGGGGGCCTCGAGGCTAAAGCCGCTTTGCATGTTCCCCAGGACCACCCCCACGCTTCCCTGGGCCAACCAAAGCCCTTCCTGCCCCTCGCCGGCGAAGAAGCGCGCTTGGGCCTGGATACGGTTGAACTCCGCCCGCACGCCGAACTCCCGGGGAGCGGGGAGGGGCTTGAGGAGGAGCTCGGCCCGGCCGTCCTTGAGGAGGATCTGGTAGCCGGAGATGTCCAGGAAGGCGTCAGGGTTGAGGGGCTCCAGGTCGGTTTCCAGGGTGAGGGGACCGAAGCCCGCGGGAAGGCCGTTCTCGTCCAGGGCCTCCACCAAGACCTTGATGGGGGTGCGGCCATCCACCTTGGCCTCCAGGAGGGAGAGCCTGAGGCGCACGGGGTTCCCCGCCCGGAAGACCTCCACCCGGTCCTGGGCCACCCCCGCCACCTCCAAGACGTTCCTGCCCACCCGAAGGGGGACCCCGTAGTACTCCAGGCGTTGCCAGCCGCGGCCCTCATCCAGCTCGGCCTTGCCCAGGCGCTCCTTGCCCACCTCCTCCCCGTTCACCCGCAGGGTGAGGGGACCCAAGGGCCCCTCCAGGACCACGGTGATGGCGTCCCGCTCCCGGAAAACCTGGCCGTCCCTGGGCTCGCGGATCACCCCCACCCGGTGCACGCTGAGGGGCTTGGCCTTGCGGTAGGCCTCGAGGCTGGCCGTGCCTTGGAGCGCCACCTCCCTCCCCCCGGCGATCAGGGTGAGCCCCGGCGCCCCCAAGGGGGGAAGGGCCCTCTCGTGGCGCAGAAGGAGGCGCACCTCCCCTTCCTGGCTAAAGGGCAACCTCCAGTAAAGGACCTCTTTGCCGTTTTCCGAGTAGACGAGGGGGTCCTCGAGGGGGAGGCCCGAGAGCTGGGCGCTACCCGGCACGTAGGTGGCCCCTTCGGGAAGGGGCAGGGCCACCAGGAGCCCCTCCCCTTGGGGGGCCTCCACCCGGTAGGGCAAGCGCACCTCGGAAAGCCGCTCGGGCACCAAGAGGGGCAGGCCCGCCAGGCTGGCCTCAGCAGGGAAGGCCGCGGGGGTTTCCCCAAGGAAGGCGCTGGCCCGGTTCAGGTGGACCCCGGTGGGCACCGCCTTCACCGGAAGCTCAAAGGTACGGCTTTCCCCAGCCTCCAGGGGAAGCTCCATGTCCAGGCCCTCCATGGGAAGGCCCTTGGCCGGGGTGTCCAGAAGGCGGACGCGCACCGCATGGTCCGCGGGGTTGCTGACCGTGAGGAAGAAGGTGGCCTCGCCGCCCTCCAGCACCCGATCCGGCCGGGCCTCCTTCTTCAGGGCGAGGAGGACCCGGGCCAAGGCCACCTCCGCGGTTAGCCTCTCCCCTCTAGCCTCCAAGACCGCCTGGCAAACCCCCTCCGCCTCCGGGCCGAAGCGCACCCGGGCGGAGTAGGTGTGCACCCTTTCGCCCCCAGGAGGGAGAACCCCCTCAAAGCGGGCCTCATTGGGTTCCAAGAAGTCTGGGCAGACGTCCCTCAGGACGTAGGGCATGGGCGCCTCCCCCAGGTTGCGCACCACCAGGCGGTGCTGCACCTCCTCCCCGGGCAGGTAGCGGCGGAAGCGGAGCTCCCGGGCGAGGTCGGGTTTGGGCAAGAGCACCTCCACGGAGGCCTCGGCCCGGTACAGGGCCTCGCCCTCCGGGGAAAGGAGCTCCGCCCGGTTCACCAAGACGCCTTCCCCCGTAGCCTTGAAGGCCACCTCGTAGCTTCGGCCTTGGCGGGCCTCGAGGCGCACCGTCTGGTCCAAGCCCTGGCCAACAAGCCCCGGCCCACCCAGGTCCCGTAGCCGCACCACCCCTGCCTCATCCCCCTCGTTCACCACCGTGAGGCGGAAGCGGGCCTCCTCCCCCTGGGCCACCTTGGAGGTAAGGGCCTCCTTCTTGAGGGTGAAGCTGGCCTTGCGGTAAAACTCCACGCTTCCCGAGGCCCTCAGGCCGTAAGGCTCAAGCCTCCCCTGCACCGCGTAGGTGCCCGCGGGGCCCTTGGCCTCCACCACCAGCTCCAGGGGACGCCCCTGGGCCAAAGGCCCGGTTATGCGGGTAGGGCCAAGGGGCTCCAGCTCCGGGGGAAGCTCCAGGAGGAGTTCTGCGGGAAGCAGGCCAGGATAAGGGGTGGTGGCCCTCAGGACCAGGCGCGCCGCATCCCCTTGGGGGTGGCGCTGGGTTTCCGGGGTCAGGGAGAGCTCCACCCGGGGACGGAGGCGGAAAACCGCCACCGCCCGGCCCCCAGGGAGGAGGCGAACTTCCTTCGGGCCCTCCACGGAAGCCCCCTCCGCCCAAGCCCTCAGGGGATAAACCCCCGGAGGGAGGGAAAAGAGGGCCTGGCCCACCACCCTCCGGGCCTCCTGCCCCACCTCCACCTGAGCCTCCCCGGGCCGCTCCTCGCCCGGAAGGTCCAGGATGACCTGGACCTGGAGCTCGGCCCTGGGCGGCTCCACCACGTACACCACCTCGCCCCCAGGGCAACCTATCCGCCAACGCTCACCCTCCGGGATCACAGCGCCCCTCGTCCGCACCTCCAGAACCCGGTATCCCGCAGGCAGGTCCAAAAGGACAAGGCCGGACTGGGAAACGCTGGGGTTTAGGGGCAAGGTGTTCCCCTGGGGATCCTCCACCCGGACCTCCCGGGGACCAGGAGGAACGGCTTCCAGGTAGGTCTCCCCAACCCGCACGCAGGCCCCCACCCTAAGGGCCAGGGTGTTGGAGTACTGCTTGGCCAAAGGGGGTTGGGTAAAGAGGAAGCGGTATAGCCCGGGAAGCCGCAGGGTGTACTCCGCCCACTCCCGATCCCCCGAAACCTTCCGGTCCACCGCCCGGCCATCGGGTTCCACCACCCGGGAAAGGAGCTCCTCGGGTCCGTCTTCATCGTAGAAGGCCAGGGTTAAGGGTACCTCCTTGGCCAGAAGGGAGAAAAGCTCCACAAACTGGCCTCGCTCCCCAGGCAGCTGGCGGAAGGTGGGGCTTGCGCCATAGCGCACGTCCACCACCTGGATCTGCCCGTCCAGGTAGGGGGTAAACCCCTGCGATCGGATAAGGAAGGCATTCTTCCCCAAGCCCTCCATCCGAGTCCTAAGGAGAAGGGGCTCTCCGGTCAAGGGGCCCTCAAAGAAGACCACCTCCCGGTGCGGCTCCACGCCAAACTCCATCTCCTTGAGGAGCTTGGAACCTTGGTAGAGCTGGAAGACCGTGCGGATCGTCCCCAAACCACGGTCGTACCGCTCATCCCCAAGCTCCGCCTTCCCCTTCAGGGCGCTGCGGTAATCCTCAGGGTCCAGGCCCGGGGAGTAAAGGACGATCCGGCCCGTTTGCGCCTGGGGTACCAGCCAGATTTCAAAACCCTCGAGCTCCCACCCCAGGTCCAGGCCCACCACCGTGGCCTTCAGGGTCAGCTCGCCTTGAGCATGGCCCGCCGGGGAAAAAAGGAGAACTAGGGCAAACCAAAGGGGGATCAACCTGGAAAAGAGCCTCATGGGTACCTCCAGCGCACCTCGGGATCGGTCAGGAAGGCCTCGTTCAACTCATAGGTCAGGACCTCCTCCCCTTGGAAGGCGGGGAAGTGGAAGGCCTTCTCCCCACCTTGGGGCAGGGGATCGGTGAGGGTTAGGTCGGGGAGGCTTTCGTCGCTTCTAAGCCTCAGTTCCACCAGGAGCTTCCCGTTAACCTCCAGGATGCGTTTTTCCACCCGGAAAGGCCCCAGGCTCAAGGTGGTGGAGCGCAGGGCCCGGATGAGCCCCTTGGGCGGTTTCAAGGGGAAGTCCACCACCGTGGCCCCTTGCACCACCACCCGCTTGCGGTACCCCTCCCCGAGGTCCATGGGAAGGGGTACGGGGGGAAGGGGGCGGAGGCGGGGTCCAGCATCACCTGATGGAGGCCGGAAAGGCCGCGGAAGGCGTACCGCCCGGAGGCATCCGTGAGGGCTTGCACCCCGTTGGCCAGCAAGACCCGGGCGTTAGGGAGGGGGATGTCCCCAGGGCCGAAGCGCCCATCCTCGTCCAGGTCCAGGAAGACCCGGCCCAACAGCACCCCCTCAAGGGCAAAGGGACCGGGCCGTTGCAGGGCTAGGGCCTGGGCCTTCCCGCTGGCCGTGGCCGCCCCGTTTTCGCTTACCCCCAGGGCTTGGGCGGTGTTGACCAGCTCCTTGGGCGCCCCGGGCAGGAGGCGGAGTTTGTAGATGAGGCAGAGCCTGCCCTTTCCCCCAAGGGGAAGGTTTTCCCAGATGAGCTGGCCGCCTTCCACCCGGGGCTCCAGGGCCTCCCCTTCCCCTTCGCACCCAGGCAAGACCCGGGCCGTGCCCGGCTCGTAGCGGGTCCCAGGGGGAGGGGTGTCGGTGATGCGCACCGTAAGGCCTGCCGCAGAGGGGTTCTCCAGGATGAGGCGATAGGTAAGAAGGTCCCCCACCACGGCCTCCTTGGGGGTCACCTCCTTCTTCAAGAGCAGGTTCACGCTGAAAACGGGGTGCCTTGTGGTGTTGGAGAGGATGGGGTTGGGGGTTTCCCGGGACTTGAAGGAGAAGGCGTTCTCCACGAGGGTATCGTCGGGGACCGCGGCCCGCACCCTCACCCTCAGGGTGAGGACCGTATCCCCTTGGGGTAGCGCATCCAGGTGCCAGACCACCCTGTGCCCCCCGGGGTCGTAAACCCCCCCGTGGGAGGCGGAAACGAACTCCACGTGGGGGCTTAGGGCATCCTCCACCACCCCTTGGGTGAGGGGGGCAAAGCCGTTAGACACCCGCAGGGTGTAGGTGATCTCCTCCCCCACCCTTAGGGTGGTTCCCGAAGGGGGATCTGCCTCCTTGAAGAGGCTCAAGGCCCCAGCGGGCGCCACCTGCACGGCGTCCACCGTGGCGTTCCTGGCCCCGGTGCCCCTGGAAACGGCCACCAGCCGCACCTGGAAGGCACCGGCGTCAGGAAAGAGGTAGCACACCTGGAAGTCCACCTGCTCCCCAGGACCCAAGACCAGGGGCTGGGCCAGGGGGGCGCCGTCCATCCCCACCAGCGAGTAGCCCACCCCTGCGGGAAGGCCCTCCAGAAGGAGGTCATAGGCATCCTGCACCGTGCCGGCGTTCTCGAGGGTGTGGGGGAAGCAAAGGGGTTGCCCCGCCAAGCCCAGGCCTTGTTGCTGGTCGTCCGCGGAGCCTTCCCCACCGGGAAGGGCCCGGGGGTTGCGGAAGGGGCCCAGGTGGTGCTGGTACAAGGGAAGTACCTCTAAGGTGGCCCTTCCCTCCGCCGGGCCCCCAGGCCCCTCCGCCCGGGCCAGGTTTTCCACCCGCCCCGGAGGCGTACCGGGGGGCACCCGCAGGCGGAAGGTCAGGGTGGCCTCCTCCCCCACCAAAAGCCGGTCCAGCACCAGGCGAATCCCCTTCACCCCCGGGGGTTCGCTTGGGCTCCAACCGACACCGTCGGAGTACTCCACCCGGCCCTTAGGGGCCTGGGCCGTGCCGGGGACAAAGGGCAGGGGGAGGGGCTCATCGGTAAGGATCACGTTCAGGGCCGTGGCCGTTCCCAGGTTGCGCACCCGTAGGCGAACCGTGACCTCCTCCCCGGGCAAGGCCCTCGGGGGCATCTCCTTCTCCACCGCCAGGGCTGGCCCGGAGGTAAGGGTAAGGCGGGCATAGTTGTCGGCGTCCTCCCGTCCGTCGGGGCAGCGGGCCACGGGGGTAAGGAGCAGGGTGCCCGTGGCGGCGGCCGGGGCTTTTACGGCCAAGACCAGGCGGAGGGTTTCTCCCATGGCCAAGGTGGCCTGGGCTAAAGGGGTGGCGGTATCGGGAAGGCCATCCGCGTCCTGGTCAGGGAACAGGGCCACCGCCTCCGGCTCCCAGTCCCGGGGGCCTAGGGCATGCCCCAAGGAGAAGGTAAAGGTGGCGTTCCCGGCATTGGTTAGCGCGTAGGGCAGGTAGGCGTACCCCCCAGGGCTTATGCCCGCCTCTTGGCCGGGAAGCACGGGGGTGCCGTTTGGGGTAAGGGAGGGAAGGCAGAGGGGGCGGACCACGGTCTCCGCCACGTTGGAAAGGTAGCGCTCAGGACCCACCCAGGCCGCGGCTTGGTTGCGGATCACCGTGCCGGCAGGGGTCATGGCCAAGCCCAAGGTGGGGAGGCTAAGCAGCATTCCCAGGACTAAGGTTTTCAGCCTTTTTGCCACCCTCACCTTCTCTACCTCCTTCACCCCTCTCCTCTGCCTCCATCCTCCGCGCACGCTGTCAAAAACGCGTTAAAAAGCCTCTGAAAATTCTTCTCTTTTTTTCCGCCCCCCCTTAGGGGGCCCCGCCCCGGGAAGCCCCGGGGCGGGGGTCAAGGGCTACCGCACCTGCACCTGGAAGGTGATGACGATGCTGGCCGCAGGGGGCATGACGTCGGCGTCGGTGATGGTGTTATCGCCGTTCGTGTCCACCGCCACGTAGAGGCTTCCACCCGCGGGCAAGGAAGTGGGGGGCGTGGGGCTCCAGGTGGTGCCGTCCGTGGAGTAGAGCACCTTGGCCCCGGCGGGGAAGCCCGAGATGGTGGCGGAGGCGCTCACGAAGTCCGTGTAGGCGGGCAGGGGGTCCGTGACGATGACCTTCTTCAGGTCACCCGTGCCGATGTTGGTGGCGGTGATGGTGTAGGTGAGGGTCTCGCCGGGGTAAGCGGTGGCCTTATCCACCGTCTTCTCCAGCCTGAGCTCCCCGCCCACCACCGTGGTGGTCTCGGTGGCAGAGTCGGAGGCCGAACCCGCACCCACCGCACAGCTGGCCGACACGGTGTTCACGTCCACCCGGCCGATGGGCTCGCCCGCGGGCACCTGAACCCGGACGTAGATGGTGGCGGTACCGCCGTTGGGGCCCACGTTTACGTTATTCAAGGAGCTAGACCAGTTGGCGCCATCGGTGGAGTACTGGTAGACCCAGCCGTAGGCCCCGCCACTACCAGAGATGGTGCAGGTCGCCGGAGCGTTGGAGTTGTTGATCAGGGTGTGGGTGTACACCAGGGTGCCCGGGCTGGTTACGGTGCCCTGGCGGTCAGGATCCAAGGCCACTTGGGCCACCAGGTTCACGGTGACCGTGCTGGAGACGGTGTCAGAGATGTTGGGATCGCTGGTGCTGGTGGCGGTGAAGCTCACGTTCTGCGTACCAGGCGCCGCCCCTTGCGGCACGCTGACCGCGGCCACGAAGCACTTCTTCTCGTCAGGGTTCACCGGGCCCACGTTGGTCACGGGGGCGCCATCAGGGGTGCCGTCGCAGTTCGTGTCGGGGTAGAAGACCACGCTCCAACCGGAGGGCACGTTGGCGCTCAGGTTGTAGGTGTCGGGGTTCTTACCGGTGTTGGTGAGCTCCAAGGGGAAGTAGACGGTCTGGCCGGGGTTGGCGGATTGGCCTGCGGGGTTGTCGTTTCCGGCGTTGCCGTCGTTAGAGTACCCTTTGGCTGCCAGGTCCACCGCGTAGCCCGGCAGGATGTCCACCAGCTTATCCGTGGTGACGTCCGACTTGCTGGGGTCGTTCACGCTGGTGGCCTTAAGTTCCACCGTGTAGGTGGTGTTGGGTCCGTCCACAGGGGACTCGTAGTAGTTAGCGGGAAGCTGGCACTTCACCACCACGTTCTGGGTAGCCCCAGGGGCCAAGGGACCAATGGGGCCCGAGATGGGGGTGATGCCGTCCGCGGCGTAGATGGCGCAGGTGGTCCCCAGAGGGAAGGTGAACTCCGGCGAGGTGAGGGTGAGGGTGAGGGTGAAGCTGTCGGGGGCGTTGCCGCCGTTACGCACCACGTTGGTGAAGCTCACCGTCCCGCCGGCATAGGCGCTAGGCACGGTCTGGGTCTCGTTGCCCAGGGTCACCGTCCCGGGGTAGCCCACCACGGGCTGGTAGGTGGCGGCCACGGTGTTGGTGGTGGTGTTGGTCTGAATGGTTTCCCCGGGATCGTTGGCGTCGCCATCCCCGTTGGCGTCAAACCGCACCGTGGCGGCGTTGGGGTAGCTCGTCCCCGCAGGGGCGTTGGCAGGAACCTGAGCCTGGAAGCTGAAGCTGTACTGGGCCCCTTGCGGGAAGAAGGCGCCGGTACCCTCAATCAGCATGCCGATCTTCTTGGTGCCGTCGCCGGTGATGGGAAGCAGGCTGGAGTTGAGGGTCACCCAGCTGGTGCCATCGTAGTAGACGTAGCGGATGCTTCCAGCCCCCGCAGAGCCCGTGGGCATGGCGCTCACCTTAAGGCCGCTCGGAATGGTGTCCTCAATGAGGATGCCCGTCTTGGACGTGCCGTCCACGGTGACGGGAATCCCGTAAGCGGCGCTACCCCCTGTGTTGCTGCCGGAGATGGTGTAGGTGATGGTGCCGCCCGGCTGGACGCTCCCGGAGGGGCTAGCCGCCTTGAAGGCGGTGAAGGCAGCGGCGGTGGTGACGCTGGCGCGGGCCCAGTTGTCGTTGTCCTGGACGCTGGGATTCCCGCTGGAGGTGCCCGCCAGGTTGAGGTTGCCGTACTGGCCGTTTTGCGCCGAGGAGGGCACCGTGGCCGCCACGATCACGCAGGCCGAGGCGTCCGCGGCCAGGGTGACGCTGGTGATGGGGGATTCGCCCGCGTCTACGTTGCCGTTGCAGTTGGGGTCCAGGTAGATCTGGATGTTGGTAAGGTCAAAGTTATCGCCCGTCCCCTGGACGGTGCTCAGGTTGATGGTGTCGGTGCCGTTTCCGGTGTTGGTGACGGTGTACTGGAAGAGCACCTGCCCGCCGGGAAGGGCGCTTCGGACCTGGCCCGGGTTGGTCTCGGTGCCGTTTGGCGTGATGGTAAAGCTGTAGACCTGTTGGACGATGGTGGTGACCAGGTTGGACGTGGTGGTCCTGGGCTGGCCGGCAGAGTCAATGTAGCTGGCGCTGGCCTGGTTTTGGATGGCGGTGCCCGCCGGGGTACCCGCGGCCAAGACCAGTCCCATGGCCAGGACCAGGAGCAAGACCAAAAGCCTTTCTATTCCCTTCATGCTCTAACCTCCTTGCTTTACTTCACTGCTGTGCGCAGGGAAACCTGAACCTTGGTCCCCTTGGGTACCTCAGGGACAACCCACCTTGCGTGCGTGTACTCTTCGGGCTTTACCTCTACCTCCTTTTCCACCTCCTTTCCGTTTTCCACCACCCGGACCCGCTTTTTGAGGGGCGGGAAGCCGAAGGTCTTCCCCCCATCAAAGCTGAACTCCGGGCGGACGGTAACCGAGCCGAGGACCAAGGGCTTGGCGCTTCCTTCCAAGTAAAAGGTTTCCTTGGGGATGGGAATCACCAAGACCACCTGCCGCAGGGTGCCCTGGGAGCGGTTTTCTGCCACCAGGCGCCACTCCAGAACATCCCCCGGCTTGACGCTTAAGGGGTTCTCCTCGTAGACCTCCTTGCCCTCCACCACCTGGACCCGGTACGGCCTAAGGTCCAGGCTGAGGGCCTGGGCCAAGGCCAGGACCAGGGCCAAGAACGCGAGGACTACCGACGCTTTGCGCATACCCACCTCCCTGTTGCCAAGATGCCAACACCCTGTGAAAACGGTGTGAAAGAAGCTATCCCTTATATGGGTTCACTTTCTCAAAGGCAAAGGCCCCCACAAGTGCCGGAGCTTGGGTAGAATGCCTTGCATGGAGCCGAGCCTTCTGGAAAAGCTCTCCGGCACCCTGGCAAACGCCCTCACGGTAACCCTGGGAACAGCCCTGGGCCTGGCCCTGCGGGGAAGGCTTCCCGAAGGCATGGCCCGCATCATGGTCCAGGGGGTGGGGCTCACCACCCTCTTCATCGGGCTTTCCATGGCGGGGGCCTTGGGCAAGGCCAAGGGGGGGGCACTGGACGGGGTGGTTTTGGGGCTCGTGGCCTTGGTCCTGGGGGGGATCGTGGGGGAGTGGTGGCGGGTGGAGGAGGGCCTCGAGGGCCTGGGGGAGAAGATCAAGCGGGCGGTGAGGGGCGGGGGAAGCTTCACCGAAGGCTTCGTGGCGGCCAGCCTCCTCTTCTGCGTGGGCCCCATGACCCTTTTGGGGTCCATCCAGAACGGCCTCACGGGGGATGCCAGCCTGCTTCTCCTCAAGGCCACCCTGGACGGCCTCTCCGCCATCGCCCTCACCAGCTCCTTCGGGGTGGGGGTGGGCTTCAGCGTGCTGGTGATCCTCCTCTACCAAGGGGGGGTGGCGCTCCTGGCCGGCACCCTGGCCCAAGCCCTACCGGACCCTGGAACGGACCCCCGGGTCCTCCTGGTGACGGGGGTGGGGGGGCTCATGGTCCTGGGGGTGGGGATCAACCTCCTGGGCCTCAGCAAGGTGCGGGTGGGCTCCTTTCTCCCCGCCCTCCTCCTGGCCCCCTTGGTCTGGGCCCTGGCCGAATGGCTCTCCTAAGCACCCCCTCGAGGCGTGCGCCCCAGAAAAACCTGGGGCAGGGCCTTTGTTCGCCCCCTAGGGGTCCTGGGCGAAGGCCCTTGCGGCAACCCCTAAGCTTGGGCACTGAGGGCTTTCGGTAAAATGCGGGGCATGGAGCTATCCCCGGAGCTTCTACGCAAGTTGGAAAGCCTTGCCAAAATCCGGCTTTCCCCCGAGGAGGAGGCCCTCCTTCTAGCGGACCTAGGGCGCATCCTGGAGTTCGTGGACGCCCTGCCCCAGGGGGAGGACCTCGAGGAGGAAGCGGCCACGGGCCGCCTGCGGGAGGACGAGCCCCTCCCTTCCCTCCCCCAAGGGGAAGCCCTCAAGCTGGCCCCGGAGGCGGAGGAGGGGTTTTTCCGGGTGCCCAAGGTGCTGGAGTAGCCATGGTGGACCTGAAGCGTCTCCGCCTCGAGCCCGAGACCTTCCGCCGGGCCATCGCCCTCAAGGGGGTGGCCCTGGACCTGGACGAGCTTCTGGCCCTGGACCGGGAGGTGCAGGGCCTCAAGCAAAGGCTCCAGGACCTACAGACCGAGCGCAACCGCATCGCCAAGGAGGTGCCCAAGGCGCCCCCGGAGGCCAGACCCGCCCTCATCGCCCAGGGCAAGGCCCTGGCGGAGGAGGCCAAGGGGGTGGAGGAGGCCCTGCGGGAAAAGGAGGCCCGGCTTTGGGAGCTCCTCCTCCAGGTCCCCCTCCCCCCTTGGCCCGGGGCCCCGGTGGGGCCGGACGACTCCGCCAACGTGGAGATCAAGCGGGTGGGCACCCCCCCGGAGTTTCCCTTCCCCCCCTTGGACCACGTGAGCCTCCTGGAGAAAAACGGCTGGTGGGAGCCCCGGATCAGCCAGGTTTCCGGAAGCCGCACCTATGCCCTACGGGGGGACCTGGCCCTCTATGAGCTGGCCCTGATCCGCTTCGCCATGGACTTCATGGCGGCCAAGGGCTACACCCCCCTCACCCTCCCCTCCTACGCCCGGGAGAAGGCCTTCGTGGGCACCGGCCACTTCCCCGCCGCCCGGGACCAGGTCTGGCCCATCGCGGGCACGGACCTCTACCTCACGGGCACCGCGGAGGTGGTGCTCAACGCCCTGCACATGGGGGAGATCCTCAGGGCCGAGGAACTGCCCAAGCGCTATGCGGGCTACGCCCCCGCCTTCCGCTCGGAGGCGGGAAGCTTTGGCAAGGACGTGCGGGGCCTCATGCGGGTGCACCAGTTCCACAAGGTGGAGCAGTACGTCCTCACCGAGGCCAGCCTCGAGGCCTCCGACCAGGCCTTCCAGGAGCTTTTGGCGAACGCCGAGGAGATCCTAAACCTTCTGGAACTCCCTTACCGCCTCCTGGAGGTCTCCACCGGGGACATGGGCCCGGGGAAGTGGCGGCAGGTGGACCTGGAGGTCTTTGTCCCCTCGGAGGGGCGTTACCGGGAAACCCATTCCTGCTCGGCCCTTTTGGACTGGCAGGCCCGGCGGGCGGACCTCCGCTACCGGGACCGGGAGGGCAGGGTGCAGTACGCCTACACCCTGAACAACACCGCCCTGGCCACCCCCAGGATCCTGGTGATGCTTTTGGAAAACCACCAGCTTCCCGACGGGCGGGTGCGGGTGCCCAAGGCCTTGGTGCCCTACATGGGCAAGGAGGTGTTGGAACCGTGCGCATAGAGGCGGCTGAGCTTCGCATCCTGGAGCTACCCCTGAGGTTCCGCTTTGAGACCAGCTTCGGGGTGCAGACGAGGAGGACCATCCTCCTCTTGAGGCTCTTCGGGGAGGGCCTGGAGGGCCTGGGGGAAGGGGTGATGGAAAGGTTACCCCTCTACCGGGAGGAGACGGTGGCGGGGGCCCGTTACCTGTTGGAGGAGGTCTTCCTGCCCCAGGTGCTGGGGAAGGACTTTCCCAACCCTGAGGCCCTGGGCCAAGCCCTCGCCCCCTTCCGGGGCAACCCCATGGCCAAGGCGGTGCTGGAGATGGCCTTCTGGGACCTCTTTGCCAAGGGCCTGGGCAAGCCCCTGTGGCAGGTGCTGGGCGGGGTGCGGCAGGAGGTGGAGGTGGGGGTTTCCCTGGGCATCCAGCCCTCGGTGGCGGAAACCCTAAAGGCGGTGGAGCGGCACCTCGCCCAGGGCTACCGGCGCATCAAGCTCAAGATCAAGCCCGGGTGGGACTACGAGGTGCTGAAGGCGGTGCGCCAGGCCTTCCCCGAGGCCACCCTCACCGCGGACGCCAACAGCGCCTACCGCCTTTCGGACTTCCCCCGGCTCAGGCGGCTGGACGAGCTCTTTTTGGATTACCTTGAGCAACCCCTGGGCTACGACGACCTCCTGGACCACGCCAAGCTCGGGCGGGAACTGGCCACCCCCATCTGCCTGGACGAGAGCCTCACCTCCGCGGAAAAGGCCAGGAAGGCCATAGAGCTTGGGGCAGGCCGGGTCTTCAACATCAAGCCCGCCCGGCTTGGGGGCCACGGGGAAAGCCTCAAGGTCCACGCCCTGGCGCAAAGCGCCGGGATCCCCCTTTGGATGGGGGGGATGCTGGAGGCGGGGGTGGGAAGGGCCCACAACCTGCACCTGGCCACCCTGCCCGGCTTCACCAAGCCCGGGGACGTGAGCTCCAGCAGCCGCTACTGGGAGGAGGACCTGGTGGAGGAGGCCCTCGAGGCCCAGGAGGGCCTCATGCCCGTGCCGGAAGGGCCCGGCATCGGGGTGCACCTGAAGCTTCCCCTCGTGGAGCGGATCACCCTATGGCAGAGGTACGTGTCCGCGAGCTAAGGGGCCCCCAGGAGATGGAGGCCGTGGTGGAGCTCCAGCGGGAGGTCTGGGGCCGCGCGGAAAGCGACCTGGTGCCCAGGGGCCTCCTCATCGCGGTCCAGGACGAGGGGGGGCTGGTGGCGGGGGCGTTTGTGGAGGGGAGGCTGGTGGGCTTCGTCTTCGGGTTCCCCACCAAAGACCCCACCCTGCAACACTCCCACATGCTGGGGGTGCTGGAGGCCTACCGGGGCACGGGGGCCGCCCTTCTCCTCAAGCGCTTCCAGCGGGACTGGTGCCTGGCCCGGGGGATCAGGAGGGTGGTCTGGACCTTTGACCCCTTGAGGGGGGTGAACGCCAACTTCAACCTGAGGAAGCTTGGGGCCACCGCCAAAACCTACCTTCCCGACCACTACGGGCCCATGACGGGCATCAACGCCGGGGCCCCCTCGGACCGGCTCCTGGCGGAGTGGGAGCTTTTGGCCGAGCGGGTCTACGCCCGCCTCTACGACCCCCCCAAGGAGCCCCAGGTGGACGGCCTCCCCCAGGCCAACCGGGTGGAGGGGGAGGTGCCCCTCGAGGCCCGGCTGGACCTGGAGGCCCCCCGCCTCCTCTTCCAGATCCCCGAGGACTGGGGGCGGATCCTGCGGGAGGACCCAAACCTCGCCCTCCGCTGGCGGGAGCACAGCCGCCAGGTCCTGGGCCACTACTTCGCCCGGGGCTACCGGGCGGTGGACTTCGCGCGGGGACCCAACCGGTATGTTCTGGCTAAGGACTGAGCTCTGGACCGCCGAGGTGGTCTACACGGGCTTCGGCACCCCCATGCTCCGGGGGGCCATCGCCGTGCAGGGGAAGCACGTGGTAGGCCAAGGCCCCCTGGAGGAGCTGAGGCGCCGCTTCCCCGAGGCGGAGGTGGTGCCCAAGGGAAAGGCCCTCTTCCCTCCCCCGGTGAACGCCCACACCCACCTGGACCTCTCCCTCCACCCCCTCTACCGGGGCCCCTTCTCCGGCTTCATCCCCCACGTGGTGGCCCACCGCGCCAAGCGGGGCCTGGAGGCGGCGCGGAGGGGCCTGGAGGAGCTTCTGGCCTCCGGGGTGGGGGCCTTTGCCGACATCGTGTTCCACGAGGAGGTGATGGACTTCCTCCTGGAGGAAAGCCCCCTGCCCGGGGTGGCCTTCTACGAGGTCTTCGCCCCGGACCCCAGCGTGGCGGAGGAGGTCTTCCAAAGGGTGCGGGCCAGGGTGGAGGCCTGGAGGAGGAAGGAGGGCCGGGTGAGGGTGGGCCTCTCCCCCCACGCCCCCTACTCCGTGAGCGCCCCCCTCCTGAGGAGGCTTGCCCAGTACGCCAAGGCCGAAGGCCTTCCCCTCATGGTCCACGCGGGGGAAAGCCCCGAGGAGGTGGCCTTCCTCCTAAGGGGGGAAGGCCCCTTGGCCGAGGTCCACCGCCGCTTTAGCCAAACCCCCTGGACGCCCCCGGGCCTCAGCCCCGTGCGCTACCTCCACGCCCTGGGGGTCCTGGGGCCCAGCACCCTCCTGGTGCACGGAGTGCAGGTGGACGAGGAGGAGGTGAGGCTCTTGGCGGAGACGGGCACCAAGGTGGTCCTGTGCCCGCGCTCCAACGCCGGGCTAGGGGTGGGCGAGCCCCCCCTGGCCCTCTACGCCCGCCACGGGGTGGAGGTGGCCCTGGGCACCGACTCCCGGGCCAGCAGCCCCGACCTGGACGTGAAGGGCGAGGCCCTGTTCCTCTGGGGGAAGGCGGAGCCCAGGCTCCTGGTGCGGGCCCTGACCCGGGGAGGGTACCGGGCCTTGGGCCTTCCCACCCCCCGCCTGACCCGGGGAAGCCCCGCCCGTCTGGTACACTCCCTCTGATGCGCCCCCTGGGCCGCGGCCCCCAGCTCAGCCTCCCCTCCCTTTGGGATGAGGAGATCCGGCACACCGGCCCCCTCATCCTCTACAGCGCCTTCACCGGGGCCCTGGCCGGCCTGGGGGTGGCCCTGTGGAATGGCCTCCTTCGGGTTTTGACCGAGGCGTTTGGCCTTTTCTTTGGCTACCTGGCCCCCGAGCCCCCAGGGGAAGGGGGATTGGTCCAGGTCTTCACGGGGCCTTCCCTCTGGCCCCTGGCCTTCCTCCTTCCCCTGCTCTTCGCCCTCACCAGCTTCTTGGGAACGGGGCAGGGGCTTGCCGCGCTCCTGCTCCAGGCCCGGGAGGACCGGCCAAGCCCCCCCTTGGCCCACCTGCGGGCGGTTTTGGGGGGGACGCTCCAGCTCTCCCTCTACTCCCCCATGGGGCGGGAAGGTCCCTTTGGGGTGCTGGGGCTTTGGCTTGGCCGGGGCCTGGACCGCCGTTTCCCCCGCCTGGGCGGCGGGCTGGCCTTCGCCGGGCTGGCCGCCGGGCTTGGGGCCAGCCTCCACGCCCCCGTGGCCGGGGCCCTCTTGGCCACGGAGATCCTCTACCGGAGCCTGCTCCTCGAGGCCCGGGCCCTGACCCCAGCCCTGATCGGGGCCTTGGCCGGTTTTGCCGTCTACGGGGCCTTCTACGGCTACGCGCCCCTGCTTTTCTTCCAGGTCCAGGTGGACCTGGGTGCCCTTCCCGCGGGCGCCTTGGTGGGGCTGGCGGCCGCCGCCCTGGCCGCCTTATGGCTGGAGGGGTCCCGCCTGCTGGAGGACCGCCTCCGCCCCCTCCCCTATCCCGGGCGGCACGCCCTCCTGGGCCTGGCCTTAGCCCTTTCGCTCCTCTTCCTGCCCGAGGCCTTGGGGAGCGGCCTGGGCTGGGTGGCCGTGGCCACCACCCCCCTCCTGCCTCCCCTGGCTGTGCTCTCCTTGCTCTTCGCCAAGCTCCTTCTCCTCCTCCTGGCGGGCGGGGTACGGGCCTACGGGGGCCCCTACACCCCGGCCCTGGTCCTGGGAGGGCTCCTGGGAGCCTTCCTGGCCCACCTGCCAGGCCCCTTGGCCCTACCCCCGGAAACCCTGGCCTTGGCGGGAAGCGTGGCGGTGCTGGCAGGGGTGGCCCGCGCCCCCTTCGCCGCCACCGTTTTGGCGGCGGAGTGGGGCGGGTACGCCACCTTACCCCTGGTCCTGCCCGCGGTGCTCTTGGCCTACGTCCTCACCCCCGCCCACAACCCCACGGAGGGGGTCAGGGAAGCGCAGGCCACGCCGGCAAGGACTCCGTCTGAAACGCCTCCGCAAAGGGAACCCCCGCCTCCTGACCCCGAAGCCGCCGGCGGGCGCGAAACTCCTCCAGGGTAAAGGGCCAGCGGTAGAACTCCTGGTAAAAGGCAAAGACCGCCTCCGCCACCTCCTGGGTGGCGGTGGTATCCACGTAAAGCCACGGCCTGGCCAGCTCCCTGCGGGGGTAGTGGTAGAGACGGACCGGCTTGCGGTGCGCTTCCCCCACGAGTTTGGGGATGCGGCAGAACTTCAGGGCGGACAGGACCGCCTGGTGCGTGGCCCTGTGGTCCGGGTGGACGTCCAAGGGGTCCCAGGTGACCACCGCATCGGGCTGGAACTCGGCCATGATCCGGGCCAAGGCCAGGGCCTCCTCCCTGCTCCCCGTGAGAAAGGTGTCGCGAAAGGGGAGAAAGCGGTACTCGGCCCCGATCATCCGGGCCACGTGGGCCCCGTGCCCCTCCCGTATCTCCGCCACCTGGGCCTCCGCCATGGCCCCGAACTGGCTGGCCAGCTCCCCCCTTGTCATCCAAACCAACAGCACCCGGTCCCCCCGCCGGGCGTGAAGGGCCAAGGTGCCCGCAGCCCCAATCTCATCGTCGGGATGGGCGAACACCGCCATGAGGTTCATGCTCCCTAGCCTACCCTCCTTGCCCCACGGGATAAAACCCCTTAGCATGGGGCCCAACTATGGTCCGGGGCATCCGAGGCGCCATCACCGTGGAGGAGGACACGCCGGAGGCCATCCACCAGGCCACCCGTGAGCTCCTCCTCAAAATGCTGGAGGCAAACGGCATCCAAAGCCACGAGGAGCTGGCGGCCATCATCTTCACGGTTACGGAGGACCTGTGCTCCGCCTTCCCCGCCGAGGCCGCCCGCCAGATCGGCATGCACCGGGTGCCTCTCCTCTCCGCCCGGGAGGTGCCGGTGCCGGGAAGCCTGCCCCGGGTGATCCGGGTCCTGGCCCTTTGGAACACCGACACCCCCCAGGACCAGGTGCGCCACGTGTACTTAAGGGAGGCGGTGCGGCTTAGGCCCGATCTGGAAAGCGCCCAATGAGCCTTGACACCCTGGCCCCTTGGGCGTACCCTAAAAAGGGAGGTGCAGGATGAAAAAGGCATATCTGGCTTGGGGGATAGCGGCGCTTCTCAGCCTAGGAGTGGCCCAGCATGCGGGGGGCCTCACCCTGGAAAGGGTGGAGGCCCTGCGGCAGGAAGCCCGGAAGGCCTACCCCGTAGGATTCGTGGACCTCGCGCCCTGGAAGCGGGCCTTGGAGGCCGCGGAGGCCCTGGCGAAGCAAAACCCCAACGACCTCCGGGCCCTCCGTCTTTTGGCCGAGATCTACACCGAGACCCAGTGGGCCATCCGCGCCTGGGAGGCCTGGATGAACTATCGGGAAAAGGGGGGCACCTGGGACGAGGCCGCCAGGCAGGCGGCGGCCAAGGTGGCCCGGACCCTGGCCTTCTACGCCAACCAGCGCGGGGACCGGGCCGAGGCCGAGCGCTGGGCAGCCCAGGCCCAGGCGGTGGAGGCGGGCCAGTAGGCCTAGGGCAGACGGAAGAGGAGGACCCGACCTTCCCCCCCACTTGTGGCCAAGGTGGGGGTTTGGGGGTGGAAATCCAGCCCGTACACCGGACCGGTATGCCCCACGTAAACCCGCTCCAAAAGGCCCGCCTCGAGGTCGTAGAGGCGCACCTCCCGGTCCTGCCCTCCGGAGGCTAGGTAACGGCCGTCCGGACTGAAGGCCAGGCTCAAGGTCAGGTCCTTGTGGGCGTAGAGGAGCCGGGGTTCAGGCCCGCCCGGGGCCAGGAGGTCCAAAAGCCTCACCCCCCCGTCCGCCGAAGCCACGGCGAGGTAGCGGCCGTCGGGGCGGAAGGCCAGGGCGTAGACCGGCCCTCCCGGGACCCGGATCTCCCCCCGCTTCCCTGGGAGGGTGAGGTCCCACACCTCCACCCGGCCCACGGAAAGCCCCAAGCCGAGAACCCTCCCCCCGGGGCTTTGGGCTGCGGAGAAGAGGTAAGGGCTTAAGGAGCGAGTGGCCAGGACCTTTCCCGTGGCAGGGTCAAACAGGGTGAGGTTTCCGCGGAGCTGGAGGCCGAAGAGGCGGCCCCTTGAGTCAAAGCCCACCTTGAGGAAAGCCGGCCCCTTGCCCAAAGCCCGGAGGAAACGGCCCTGGGCATCGTAAAGGCGCAGCGTCCCATCCCCCGAGGCCGAGGCGAGGTAGCGGCCGTCGGGGCTGAAGGCCAGGTCGCGCACGTAGGAGGCGTGCCCCTTGAGGTCCAGGGGGGGGCGACCCGGGGGGAGGAAGCGGACCTGCCCGGCCTCATCCCCCAGGGCCAAGACCCCCTGGGGACCGTAGGCCAAGGCGTAGACCAAGCCCTTTCCTCCCTTAAGGGCTTCCCCCTGGGGGTCATAGCGCAGGAGTTCGGCGGTGAAGGCCCCCAGGCCCCCTTCCCCCACCTCCACCCGGGCCTCGTAGGCCAGGTAGGTCCCCCCAGGCTCCTCGAGGCGCAGGCGGAGAAGGTGGCGGCCCGGGGCGGCCTGGACCTCGAGGGGGCAGGTCCCCAAGAGGCTACTGTCCCAGAAGACCTGGGCGGGCCTGGCCTCTCCCCGGAAGCGGCAGTCCAGTTGAAAGGCCGGGGCGAGGGTCTGGGCCAGGGCCGGAAGGAGTAGGAAGAGGAGACCCAGCGCCCTCATCCCAACACCTCCTCCCAAGGCGTGGGCGCCTTGGGGCTCACGTAGCCCGTGTCCATCTGGGCCAGCTGGAGCCTGCCCGAGTACTCCTCGTTCACCGCGTGCCAGTAGGTGTACTCCTCGAGGACCCAGATCCCCGACTCCCGGGCCCCGTTGCCGCTGGCCTTCACCCCCCCGAAGGGCAGGTGGGCCTCCGCGCCCACGGTGGCGTTGTTGATGCTGGTCATCCCCGCCCGGATCCCCACCTTGAAGAGGTAGGCCCAGTGGCGGTGGTGGGTGTAGATGGCGCTGGAAAGGCCGTAAGGGGTGCTGTTGGCCACCTCTATGGCCTCCTCGATGCCGTCCACCTTGACCAGGTTGATGGTGGGGCCGAAGATCTCCTCCCCAAACTGGCGCATGCCGGGCCGGGCCTCCCAGACCGTGGGCCAGCCGAAAAGCCCCGCCTCCGGGTCCCCCAGGAACCGGGGGTAGGGGTTTTCCCGGGTGATCCGGCCCTGGCCGAAGAGCAAGGTGGCCCCATCCTCCCGCCCCCAGGTGTAGTGCTCCAGCCATCGCGCGAACAGGCGCTCGTTGATGAAGGGGCCATAGGTGACCTCGGGGTGCAGAAGGGGGTTCCCCACCACCGTGGCCTCGGTCCTTTCCAGGAAGCGCCTTTTGAACTCCTCGTAGATGGGGGCGTCCACGATGATGTTGCCCGCGGAGGTGCACCGCTGGCCCCCGGTGGCGAAGGCGCTCCACCAGGCCCCTTCCACCGCCAGGTCCAGGTCCGCATCCCGCATGACCACCAGGGGGTTCTTGCCCCCCAGCTCCAGGGTGGGCCGGATCAGGTTCCGGCCCGCCACCTCCCCGATCCAGCGCCCCACCTTGGTGCTCCCGGTGAAGGCGAACTTGTTGAGGAGGCCCTCGTCCATAAGCTCCACCAGCCACTGGCCCGTGGAGTCCTTCCCGCCCCCAAAGACCACGTTGATCACCCCAGGGGGCAGGCCCGCCTCCTCAAAGAGCTTGACGAAGACATAGGAAAGGACGGGGGAGTCATCGGAGGGTTTCCAGACCACCGTGTTGCCCGTCAGGACCGCCGGGATCAGCTTCCAGCTGGGCACGGCGATGGGGAAGTTCCCGGCGGTGATCATCCCCACCACCCCGAGGGGCCTGCGGAAGGTGAAGAGCTCCTTGTTTCGCATCTCGCTGGGCACGGTCTGGCCGTAAAGCCTCCGGCCCTCGGAGGCGAAGAAGAGGGCGGTGTCGATGGCCTCCTGCACGTCCCCGCCCGCCTCCTTGAAGGTCTTCCCCACCTCCCGCACCATGAGCCGGGTCAGGGTGGGCTTCTCCCGCTCCAGGATCTTGGCCAGGTTGAAAAGCACCTGCCCCCGCACGGGCGCCGGGGTCTGGCTCCACTCCCTAAAGGCCTCCCGCGCCTTAAAAGCCGCCTTCCTTAGGGTTTCCTTGGTGCCCTCGGGGAAGCGGGCCACCAGGTCCTCGAGGTCCGAGGGATTCCGCCTCTCCAAGACCTTCCCTTCAAAGACCTCCTCCCCCCCGATCAGGTGGCCCAACTCCAAAGCATTTCCATACTTGCTGGGGAAAGCCTTCATGGCAACCTCCAAGGGGATTTTACCCCTGGCCGAACCTGGCCTTGAGGGCCCTTAGGGTGGCGGGAGGCACCAGCTTGGAGACATCCCCCCCGTAGCGGGCGATCTCCTTCACCATGGTGCTGGACACGAAGGAGTACCGGGTGGCGGCCAGGATGAAAAGGGTTTCCAAGCCCGGCAGGAGCTGGCGGTTTAGATGGGCCATCTGGAGCTCGTACTCGTAGTCGGAAACCGCCCTTAGGCCCTTGACGATGGCCTGTGCCCCCACCCGCCTGACGAAATCCACCAAGAGGCCAGAAAAGGTGTGGGCCTCCACGTTGGGCAGGTGGGCGGTGGCCTCCCGCACGATTTGCAGCCGCTCCTCAGCGGTGAAGAGGTACTGCCCCCGCTTGTTGGGGTTTTCCAACACCGCCACCGTGACCCGGTCAAAGAGGCGGCTTGCCCGCTGGATCACGTCCAGATGGCCATTGGTCAAGGGGTCAAAGCTTCCCGGATAGACCACGTGCATCTAAGCCTCCACCAGGGTGAGGGCGTTTTCCCCGTAAACCCGCCGCTCCCCGAAGGGAAGGTGCAGGTCCTTGGGGTGTTGCAGGATGTAAAGCCCTCCCTTCTCCACCAGGCCGCTTTCCAAAAGGGCCTGGAAGGCCTGGACCAGGTCCATGGGGTAGGGCGGGGCCATGAAGGCCACGGTGTAGCGTTCGCCCCGGGCCTTGGCCTCGGGGAGGAAGACCTCCACGGGAAGGGGCACGATCCGGGCCCTTAGCCCCGTGCGGCGGAGGTTTTCCTTAAGAAGGGCCACCGCCTCCTGGTCCTTCTCCACCAGGGTGGCCTCAAAGCCCTCGCTGGCCGCCTCGAGGCCCACCGCCCCGCTCCCCGCATACAGGTCCAGAAACCGGCCCCGCTTGGGGTAGCGGAGGCGCAGGTAGTCAAAAAGGGCCTTTCTCAGGCGCACCGGGGAGGGCCGGGCCGAAGCCGGCACCTTCAGGGGCACCCCCTTGGCCTTGCCGCCCAGGATCCTCACCACGCCTCTTAGCTTAAAGCTCCCGGACCAAGCGGCAAAGCCTGTCCACCCCGTTGGAAACCTCCTCCAGGGTGATGAGGAGATCCAGGTGGGCCAAGGTGGTGGCCCGGCTCTCCGCCCGGCCGCTTTCCAAACGGCTCAGGTGCGCCCGCCGCAGACGATCCAGGAAAGCCCCCACCTCCCCTTCCTCGGCCAAAACCCCCTCCGCTAAGGCCTTGTCCCCCGTGGCCAAGGCCGCGGCCATGCGCTCCAAGCGGCCCAGCACCAGCCTTCCCGCCTCCAGGAGGTCCTCCTTGCCCTCAGGGCTAAAGGTGAGGCCCTGGGCCCAAAGCTTCTCCGCCTGCCGCACCACCCGGCGCACCAGATCCCCCAGGTGCTCAAGCTCCGAGGCCGCCACGAAGAAGCGAACCGCCCGCTCGTCCCGGGTACGGGTGGAAAGCTCGGCGGTGTAGAGGACCACCTCCCGGGTAAGCCGGTCCACCTTTTCCTCCAGGGCCGAAAGCTCCGCCTCGCCGCCCTCCTCCTGGGCCAGGATGCGCACCGCCAGCGCCAGCATGTTCCGCACCGCATCCGCCACCCGGCCCAGCTCCCGTTGCACCAGGGCGTAGGCCAGGCTGGGGGTTTCCAAAGCCTCGAGGGAGAGGTATTTGGGGCTCACGGTGCGACGGGGAAAAAGCCGGTCGGCCAGGCGCAGGTAATGCCCTTGCAAGGGGAGGAAGGCCAAGGCGTAGGCCCCGTGGCTTAGGAGGTGGAGCCCCACCACCCCCACCCCCTCCAGCCGCCCAAGCCAGAGCAAAAAGGGCAGGGAGAGGAGAAACCGGTGCCCCAAAAGCACCGCCCCCAGGGCCCACCCCTCCCGCCTGCCCCCTAGGGCCGCCAGGAAGAGGGCCCCGGAAACCCCCACCCCGGCCCCCAGGGCCAGGGCCATGCTTCCCTGAAGCCCTAAGAGGGGCGCCAGGGCCAAGGCCAAAGCCGCCACCCCGTTGGCGGTCCCCAGGAAGAAGGCCAGGAGGATCCCCACCAGGTACAAGGCCCAAGGACCCGGATCCCAAAGGCCCAGAAGGGGCGCAACGGCCTTAGCCCCTTGGCCCATCTCCAAAAAGCCCAGGAAAAGGAGGCCGAGTCCCAGGAGAACCAGCCCCCCACCCCGGCTTCCCTGGAAAAGGAAAAGCGGAAGGCCGAGGACCAAAAACCCCTCGGCCACCTCCCTCTGGGCCAGGGCCACCACCCCTACCCAGGCGGAAGCCCCGGCGGTGGCCGCCAGGGAAAGGAGGGCGGCCTGCCCCAGGAGAAGGATCCCCCCTTCCCAAAGCCCCAGGGCCAGGAGGGAGAGGCCCGTCCCGCTACCCGAAAGGAGCCCCAACAGGAAGCCGGAGAGCAAAAGGCCCCCCGGTCTGGAAAAGGCCCGCGCCAGCAGGTACCGCTTTCCCTTTAGGGAGGCAAGCCCCTCCCCAATGAGGTGGAGCCCCAAAAGCAAAAGGGCGAGGCCCGCCAGAAAGCCCACGGCAGGAGTATACGAAAAGCCGGCCCTAAGGCCGGCCCTCTGGTCGGGGAGACTGGATTTGAACCAGCGACCCCCTCGTCCCGAACGAGGTGCGCTACCGGGCTGCGCTACTCCCCGTAGCGGAGTCCAGTATAGGGGAGGAGGGCCAAAAGGTCAAAGGGTTGACGGAAAGGAGCCCTCCTCCTACACTAACCCTTAACCGCGCCGGGGCGCGGCGAAAACCAGCCCGTTCTCTTATCCAGAGCGGTGGAGGGTACGGCCCTGTGAAACCGCGGCAACCTCCCACCCCTTCCGTCCCATAACCGGATGCGGGTGGGGCTGGTGCCAAGGCCGGCCCGGGTGGGGGAAACACCCGGGGACGATAAGAGAGGGGGGTAAGCGCCACGCCCAACCCCTTCCAGGCGAGAGAACGGTGCCTCTTGCTGGAAGGGGCCTTCTTATTGGCCCCTTCCAAGCGCCCCCGGCGGGTTCTTGGAAAGGAGGCCAAGGATGCGCTTTGAAACCCTGCAGCTCCACGCCGGCTACGAACCCGAGCCCACCACGCTGAGCCGTCAGGTACCCATCTACCCCACCACCAGCTACGTCTTCAAGAGCCCGGAACACGCCGCCCATCTCTTCGCCCTGAAGGAGTTCGGGAACATCTACTCCCGGATCATGAACCCCACGGTGGAGGTGCTGGAAAAGCGCCTGGCGGCCCTCGAGGGGGGCAAGGCGGCCCTGGCCACCTCCTCGGGCCACGCCGCCCAGTTCCTGGCCCTCACCACCTTGGCCCAGGCGGGGGATAACATCGTCTCCACCCCGAACCTTTACGGGGGAACCTTCAACCAGTTCAAGGTCACCCTGAGGCGGCTTGGGATTGAGGTGCGCTTCACCTCCCGCGAGGAACGCCCGGAGGAGTTTTTGGCCCTCACCGACGAAAGGACCAGGGCCTGGTGGGTGGAGTCCATCGGCAACCCCGCCCTGAACCTCCCGGACCTCGAGGCCCTGGCCCAGGCCGCCCGGGAGGTGGGGGTGGCCCTCATCGTGGACAACACCTTCGGCATGGGGGGCTACCTCCTGAGGCCCCTGGAATGGGGGGCCGCCCTGGTGACCCATTCCCTCACCAAGTGGGTGGGCGGGCACGGGGCGGTGATCGCCGGGGGCATCGTGGACGGGGGGAACTTCCCTTGGGACAATGGCCGCTATCCCCTCCTCACCGAACCCCAGCCCGGCTACCACGGCCTCAGGCTGGTGGAAGCCTTCGGGGACCTGGCCTTCATCGTAAAGGCCCGGGTGGATGGGCTACGCGACCAGGGCCAGGCCCTGGGCCCCTTTGAGGCCTGGGTGGTGCTCCTCGGGATGGAAACCCTCTCCCTAAGGGCCGAGCGCCACGTGGAAAACACCCTGCACCTGGCCCACTGGCTACGGGAACAGCCAGAGGTGGCCTGGGTGAACTACCCCGGGCTTCCGGAACACCCCCACCACGCCCGCGCCCAGAAGTACTTCCGGGGGAAACCCGGGGCCGTCCTCACCTTTGGCCTTAAGGGAGGGTACGAGGCCGCCAAGCGCTTCATCTCCCGCCTTCGCCTCATCTCCCACCTGGCCAACGTGGGGGATACCCGCACCCTGGCCATCCACCCCGCCTCCACCACCCACTCCCAGCTCTCAGAGGAGGAGCAGGCCCTGGCCGGGGTCAGCCCGGAGATGGTGCGCCTCAGCGTGGGCCTCGAGCACGTGGAGGACCTGAAGGCGGAGCTTAAGGAGGCCCTCCGATGAGCGAGATCGCCCTGGAAACCTGGGGGGAGCACGAGGCCCTCATCCTCAAGCCCCCCCGCTCCCCCCTCTCCATCCCCCCGCCCAAACCCCGGACCGCGGTGCTTTTCCCCAGGCGGGAGGGGTTCTACACGGAGCTGGGCGGGTTCCTGCCGGAGGTGCGCCTCCGCTTTGAAACCTACGGGAGGCTCTCCCGCCTAAGGGACAACGCCGTCTTGGTCTTCCACGCCCTCACCGGCAGCGCCCACCTGGCGGGCACCTACGACGAGGCCACCTTCCAAAGCCTCTCCCCCCTGGAGAGGGCCTTTGGCCGGCAAGGGTGGTGGGACTCCCTGGTGGGCCCGGGGCGCATCCTGGACCCGGCCCTTTACTACGTGATCTCCGCCAACCACTTGGGAAGCTGCTACGGCTCCACGGGGCCCCTCTCCCCCGACCCCCGCACGGGGAGGCCCTACGGCCAGGGCTTCCCCCCCCTCACCATCCGCGACCTGGCCCGGGCCCAGGCGAGGCTTCTGGACCACCTGGGGGTGGAGAAGGCGGTGGTCATCGGGGGGAGCCTTGGGGGGATGGTGGCCTTGGAGTTCGCCCTCATGTACCCGGAGAGGGTCAAGAAGCTGGTGGTCCTGGCCGCCCCCGCCAGGCATGGGCCCTGGGCCCGGGCCTTCAACCACCTAAGCCGCCAGGCCATCCTCTTAGACCCCGAGTACCACTTGGGCCATCCCGCCCCCCGGGGCATGGCCCTGGCCCGGGGCATCGCCATGATGAGCTACCGGGCGCCCAGGGGCTTTGAGGCCCGCTGGGGCCAGGAACCCGAAAAGGGGGAGACCTATTTGGACCACCAGGGGGAGAAGTTCCTAAAGCGCTTCCACGCGGAAAGCTACCTGGTCCTCTCCCGGGCCATGGACACCCACGACGTGGGCCGGGGAAGGGGTGGGGTGGAGGAGGCCCTCAAGCGGCTGAAGCCCCTGCCCTCCCTGTTTGTGGGCATCGACACCGACCTCCTCTACCCCGCGGAGGAGGTGCGGCAGGTGGCCCGGCTTAGCGGGGGCCGGTACCGGGAGATCCGAAGCCCCCACGGCCACGACGCCTTCCTGATTGAGACCGACCAGGTGGAGGCCATCCTGGACGCCTTCCTGCCCTGAGGGGCCTCATTTGCCCACGCAGAAGCGCTCAAAGATCCGGGCCACCACCTCCTCGGAAACCTCCCGCCTGCCCCTTAAGGAGGCCAAGGCCCTGAGGGCCTCCTCTAGGGCCATCCCCATGAGGTCCTCGGGAAGGCAGAGGGCCTCCCGAAGCCTTTCCCTGGCGCGATGGAGGGCCTCGAGCTGCCGTTCGCTGAGGAGGTACTCCCCTTCCTCCTTGCCCAAAAGCACCTCCCGGATGGCCTCCTTCAGCCGCTCCAGGCCCTCCCCCGTCACGCTGGACACGGGGATAAACCCCGGGTCCTCCCAAAGGGGGGGAAGGTCGGCCTTGGTGGCCACCTTTAGGCTCCTAGGGGGCAAGGGAGGGGGGGAAGGCTTGGGGGCGGAGCGGTCGGCCACGTAGAGCACCAAATCCGCCTCCTGGGCGATCCGCAGGGCCCGCTCCACCCCCGCCCGCTCCAGGGGGTCCGAGGTGTCCCGGATCCCCGCGGTGTCCACCGCCAAGAGGGGGATGCCAAAGAGCTCCAAGGGCGCCTCCAGGTAGTCCCGGGTGGTGCCGGGGATGGGGGACACCAGGGCCCGCTCGTAGCCCAAAAGGGCGTTTAGGAGGGAGCTTTTCCCGGCGTTGGGGGCCCCGATCAGGGCGAGCCGGGCTCCCCTTTGCGCCAGGCGGGAGGAGCGGGCCTGGGCCAGGAGGGCCTCCACCTCTTTAAGGACCTCCCCGATGACCCGCCGGGCCTCCAGGGGCTCCACCCCCTCCTCGGGGTAGTCCAAAAGGGCTTGGATGTGGGCCAGAAGGGAGAGGAGCCGGTCCTCCAAGGCGGCGATCCTCCGGGAGAACCCCCCCTCGAGGCTCCTCAGGGCCTGGCGGCGGGCCAGGTCCCCTTCCGCCTCCACCAGGGCCAAGACCGCCTCCGCCTGGGCCAGGTCCAGCTTCCCGTTCATGTAGGCCCGGAAGGTGAACTCCCCGGGACCGGCCAGGCGGGCCCCGGCCTTCACCAGGGCCTCCAGAACCCGCCGGAGCACCGCCGGGGAGCCGTGGGTCTGGAACTCGCAGGCATCCTCCCCCGTGTAGGAGCGGGGGGCCCGGAAGACCAGGAGAAGGGCCTGGTCCAAGACCTCCCCGGTTTCCGGGTCCACCACCTCCCCCAGGGTGAACCGCCCACCCCCAAGCCCCCTCGGGTCCTTCCCCCGCCACACCCGGCTTGCCACCTCCAAGGCCCCTTCCCCGGAGAGGCGCACCACCCCTATGGCCCCCTTCCCCGGGGGGGTGGCGATGGCGCAGATGGGTTCCCTCAGGGTCATGGGCTAGAGGGCCTTTTCCAGGGCCTCGAGGGTCAGGGCCACCTCCTCCTCCCCGTGGGCCACGGAGAGGAAGGCCGCCTCAAAGTTGGAGGGCGGCCAGTACACGCCCCGGTGCAAAAGGCCGTGGAAGAAGCGCTTGAAGAGCTCGGTGTCGGTGCGCTTCGCCTCGGCGAAGGTGCGCACCGGCCCCTCCGTGAAGAAGACGGTGAGCATGGAGCCCATGCGGTTCACCGCATGGGGGATGCCCTTTCGGGAGAGGACTTCCCGTAGCCCCGCCTCCAGCCTTGCCCCCACCTCCTCCAGGCGGGCGTAGTGGCCGGGGTTCCTCTCCAGGATCTCCAGGGTGGCCAGGCCCGAGGCCATGGCCAAAGGATTCCCCGAAAGGGTCCCCGCCTGGTACACGGGGCCCAAGGGGGCCACCTTCTCCATGATCTCCCGCCTTCCCCCGTAGGCGGCGGCGGGAAGCCCTCCCCCCAGGACCTTGCCCAGGGTGATGAGGTCAGGCTCCAGGCCAAGCCGCTCCGTGGCCCCGCCAAAGGCCAGGCGGAAGCCCGTCATCACCTCGTCGGCGATGAGGAGGACGCCATAATCCTTGGCCTCGTGCAGCGCCTTCAGGAAGTCCTGGGTGGGCAAGAGGACCCCGGCGTTGCCCACCACCGGCTCAAAGATGATGGCCGCCACCTCCTCCCCCCGCGCCCTCAGGAGGGCCCTAAGCCCCTCGGGGTCGTTGTACTCCAGGACCAGGGTGAGCTGGGCGTACTCCTGGGGCACCCCGGCGCTGGAGGGCACCCCCAGGGTGAGGGCCCCGCTTCCCGCCTCCACCAGGAGGCCGTCCGCATGCCCGTGGTAGTTGCCGCGGAACTTGACGATGTACTTCCTGCCCGTGTACCCCCGGGCCAGGCGCAGGGCGCTCATGGTGGCCTCGGTCCCCGAGCTGACAAAGCGCACCAGCTCTAGCCCAGGGTAGGCCCGCTTCACCGCCTTGGCCAGCTCCACCTCCAAAGGGTGAGGGGCCCCGAAGGTGAGGCCCTGGGCGGCCACCTCCTGGACCCTCTGCACCACCTCGGGGTGGGCGTGGCCCAGGATGAGGGGGCCCCAGCTCAGGACGTAGTCCAGGTAGCGGTTCCCGTCGGCATCCCACACGTAGGCCCCCTCCCCCCGCACCAGGAAGGGAGGGGTGCCCCCCACCGCCTTAAAGGCCCGCACGGGGCTGGAAACCCCGCCGGGGATATGCCTTTGGGCTTCGGAAAAAAGCCGCTCGGAGATGGGCCTCTCCATGCCTCTCACTCTACACCGAGCCCTTCCCGCCTCGAGGCCCGCCGGGCACGGGCCGCGGCTCAATGGGTCAGGACCCGGCGCAAGGCGGCGAGGACCCGGCGGGCACTGGGGCGGTAGTGGTGCTCTATGGCGCTGAAGGGGGGGTAGGGGGCGTCGTACCCCGCCACCCGCACCACCGGGGCCTGGAGGTGGTCTATGGCCCCCTCGGCGATCCGGGCGGCGATCTCGGCCCCAAAGCCCCCGGTGCGCATGGCCTCGTAGACCACCACCGCCCTTCCCGTCTCCCGCACCGCCCAAAGGAGGGTCTCCTCGTCCAAGGGGACCAGGGTCTCCAGGTCCACCACCATGACCTCCACCCCCTCCTTGGCCGCCACCTCCGCCGCCTCCAGCATCACCTCCACCATGCCCCCGTAGCCGATGAGGGTGGCCGCGCCCCCCTCCCGCACCACCCGGGCCCGGCCCAGGGGCAGGGTGTAATACCCTTCCGGCACCTCGGCCCGGGAGCCCCGGTAGAGCTTGATGGCCTCCAGGAAGAAGACCGGGTCCTCGTCCTCGATGGCGGAAAGGAGAAGCCCCTTGGCCCTTTCGGGGCTGGAGGGGATCACCACCTTCACCCCAGGGGTGTGGCAGAGGAGGGCCTCGGGGGAGTCCGCGTGCTGCTCGGGGGTGTGCACGCCCCCGCCGTAGGGGGCCCGCACCACCACCGGCAGGCCCACCCGCCCCCGGGAACGGTGGCGCCAGCGGCCCAGGTGGGAGAGGATCTGGTCCAGGGCGGGGTAAAGGAAGCCCGCGAACTGGATCTCGGCCACGGGCCGCATCCCCCCCATGGCCAGGCCGATGGCCAGGCCCAGGATGCCGCTTTCCGCCAAGGGGGTATCAAAGACCCGCCTCTCCCCGTATTTGGCCTGGAGGCCCTCCGTGACCCGAAAAACCCCCCCAAGCCGCCCCACGTCCTCCCCGAAGACCAACACCCGCTCATCCCGAGCCAGGGCCAGGTCCAGGGCCTCGTTGATGGCCTGGACCAGGTTCAGCACGCGGGCCTTTTCGGTTACCATACCTCCTCCACGTGTTTCCCCTGCCGCAGGGCTTCCCAGGCCCGCCTTTGGTCGGGGCCCATCGCCGCATAGACGTGCTCCACGATCTCCTCGGGCCGGGGCTCGCGGGCGCTGTCCGCCAGGGCGAGCTCCCGGGCGAACTCCGCCTCCAGCTCGGCAAGGAGCCCCCTTTCCCGCTCCTCGTCCCAAAGCCCCCGCGCCTCCAGGGCCTTACGCAGGCGCAGGAGCGGGTCCTTGGCCCGCCAGGCCTCCTCCTCCTCCCGGGTGCGGTAGCGGCTGGGGTCGTCGGAGGTGGTGTGGGGGGCCAGGCGGTAGGTGAGGGCCTCGAGGAGGGTGGGGCCCTCCCCCTTCCGCGCCCTCTCCACCGCCTTTTTGGCCTCCAGGTAGACGGCCAGGGCGTCGTTGCCGTCCACCACCACCCCGGGCATGCCGTAGCCCTCGGCCCGCCGGGCGATGTAATCCACCCGCATCTGCTTGGCCCTGGGCACGCTGATGGCGTACTGGTTGTTCTGCACCAGGAAGACCACGGGAGCGTCAAAGACCGCGGCGAAGTTGAGCCCCTCGTGGAAGTCCCCCTCGCTGGTCCCGCCGTCCCCGATGGAGGTGGCCACCACCCAGTCCTCCCCCCGGTAACGCCCGGCCAGGGCCAGGCCCACCGCCTGGGGGATCTGGGTGGCGATGGGGATGTAGGGGTTCACCGCCCGCACCCCCTCGGGGAAGCCCCAGCCCGCGGGATGGGCCCGCCAGTAGAGGAGCAGGGTGTGGATGGGAAGCCCCCGGGTAAGGAGCATGGCGGACTCCCGGTAGCTGGGCACCACGAAATCCTTCTCCCCCAAGGCCAGGGCGACCCCCACCTGGGCCGCCTCCTGCCCCATGAAGGGGGCGTAGACCCCTAGCCGCCCCTGGCGCTGGAGGGTCAGGGCCTTCTCGTCAAAAAACCGGGCCCGGCGCATGGCCCGGTAAAGGGCGAGGGCTTCCCCCTCGCTTAGGGGAAACTCCCCCTTGTCCAGGTACTGGACCACTTTGGGCTTCACGCTGGGGAGTTTACCACAGGGGCCAGGCGCTCCAGGGCCAGGGAGAGCTCTTCTTCGCTTTTGCAGAAGGCAAAGCGGAAGAGGTAAAAAGGCGGGTCCTCCCGGTAGAAGGCCGAGGCCGGGATCAGGGCCACCCGGGCCGCCTCCAGCAACCGGAAGGCGTCCCATCCCGGAAGCTCCGCCATGAGGAAGTAGGTGCCCTGGGGCTCGTAGGCCCGCAGGCCCAGACTCCTGAGCCCAAAGAGGAGCAGGTCCCGCCGTTTCCGGTAGCTCTCCCGCAAGGCCTCGTAGAAGCCCTCCCGCCGGGCCACCCTCAGGGCCTCCGCCACCCCCGCCTGCAGGGGGCTTGGGGCGGAGAAGCTCGTCCACTGGCGCATCCCCGCCAGGATGGGCATGTATTCCTTGGGCCCCACGATCCAGCCCACGCGGTAGCCCGTGGCCTCGAGGCGCTTCCCCGCGCTTCCCACGGTGAAGGTGCGCTCGGGGGCGAAGGCCCTTAAGCGGGGCGGCCTTTCCCCAAAGTAGAGCTCGTCGTAGACCTCGTCGGAGATCAGGAAGAGGTCGTGCCTCCGGGCGAGGTCCGCTATCCCCCTCAACTCCTCCTCCCGGAAGACCAGGCCCGTGGGGTTCATGGGGGCGTTGAGGAGGAGGGCCCGGGTGCGGGGGGTGATGGCCCCCTCCAGGGCCAAGGGGTCCAGGCGGAAGCCCTGCTCCCCAAGCTCAAGCCGCACCAACCGGGCCTCGGCCCCCGCCAGGAAGGCATCGGGCAGGTACACGTCAAAGAAGGGCTCCAGGACCACCAGCTCGTCCCCCGGGCCCACCAGGCTTTGCACCAGCACGTGGATGGCCTCCGTGGCCCCGGAGGTGACCACCACGTTGTCGGGCTCCACCCCAAACTCCTCCGCCAGGGCCTCCCGGAGGGCAGGAAGCCCCGCGGGGGGAGCGTACTGGTCATGGCGACCCAGGGCCCTGGCCACCGCCTCCAGGAGGAAGGGGGGCGGGGGGTTGGAGGGAAACCCCTGGCCCAGGTTCACCGCCTGGAGCCTGGCCGCAAGCCCGCTCATCTTGGGGAAGATGCTTTCCCGGGCCGCCTGGGTGCGGGGATGAAGCCGCATAGGTAAAGGGTAGCCCAAAGCCCCCCTCGCCTCAACCGGCGATCCTAAGGAGGCTTAAAAAGCTTTCCAGCTCCAGGCTGGCCCCGCCCACCAGCCCCCCGTCCACGTTGGGCATGGAGAGGAGGTCGGCGAAGTTCCTGGGGTTCACGCTCCCCCCGTAGAGGATCCTCACCCGCCCGGCGAAGGCCTCCCCATAGCGCTCCGCCAGGGCCTGGCGGATGGCCTGGTGCATGGCCTCGGCGTCCTCAGGGGTGGCGTTTTTCCCTGTGCCGATGGCCCAGACGGGCTCGTAGGCGATGACCAGGCGCTCGGGGCCCTCGGGCTCCACCCCCTCGAGGCTCCCCCTAAGCTGCGCCAGGGTGTAGGGCACCGCCTCCCCCCTTTCCCGCACCTCCAAGGGCTCCCCCACGCAGAGGATGGGGGTGATGCCCTCCTCCAGAAGCCTCTTGGCCTTCTCCGCCACCAGGGCGTCCGTCTCGCGGTGGTAGCGCCGCCTTTCCGAGTGCCCCACGATGGCGTAACGGCAGCCCAGGTCCTTGAGCATCCGGGCGGAGACCTCCCCCGTGTAGGCCCCTTCCCGATGGGGGGAAACGTCCTGGGCCCCGTAGGCCACCTGGCTCCCCGAAAACACCTCCTTGGCCGCGGGGAGCATGGGAAAGGCGGGCAAGACCGCCACCTCGGCCTGCAGAGGGGGAAGGAGCCTTTTCAGCTCGGCAAACCAGACCCGGGCCTCCGAGGGCACCTTGTGCATCTTCCAGTTTCCTGCCACCAAAACCCTGCGCATGCCGCCATCCTACTAGGAAAACCCCGCCCGTGAGGGCGGGGCCGGAAGGGACCTCCTTATTCCAAGACCTCGAGGCCGGGGAGGGTGCCCTTCTCCAGGTACTCCAGGCTCGCCCCACCCCCGGTGGACACGTGGCTAAAGCGCTCCTTGAGGCCCAGGCGGTTCACCGCCGCCACGGAATTGCCCCCGCCCACCACGGTGAAGGCCCCCTCCAAGGCCGCCACCGCACGCCCCACCGCCAGGGTGCCCTCGTCAAAGGGGGGCACCTCAAAGACCCCCATGGGCCCGTTCCAAAAGACCGTCCTGGAGCCCTTTAGGGCCTCGGCGAAGGCCTCCTGGGTCCTGGGCCCGATGTCCAACCCCATGTAGGGCACGGGGATGGCGTCCGCGGGGAAGACCCTATTCTCCACCCCGGGCTCAATCCGCTCCGCCGCCACCACGTCCACGGGCAGGTGGACCTTCACCCCTAAGGACTCCGCCCGCCGAAGGAGGTCTTTTGCCAGATCCAGGCGGTCCTCCTCCACCAGGCTCCTCCCCACCTCGCCCCCCAGGGCCTTGAGGAAGGTAAAGGCCATGGCCCCCCCGATCAAAAGGCGGTCGATGCGGGGCAAGAGGTTCTCCATCACCCCGATCTTGTCCGAAACCTTGGCCCCACCGATGACCACGGCATAGGGCTTCTCCGGGGCGTGAAGAAGGCGGGAAAGCGCCCTCACCTCCTTCTCCATCAGCAAGCCCGCGAAGGAGGGGAGGAGCCTGGCCACCCCCACCACGCTGGCGTGGGCGCGGTGGGCGCTCCCGAAGGCGTCCAGGACGAAGGCCTCCCCTAGCCGGGCGTAGCGGGCGGCGAGGTCCGGGTCGTTTTTTTCCTCGCCCGGCTCAAAGCGGACGTTTTCCAACACGGCCACCTGGCCTGCCCCAAGCCCCTGGACCGCGGCATAGGCCTCCTCCGAGCCCGGGGGGAAGGGAACGAAGCGCACCCCGGGAAGGTGCCGCCCCAAGGCCTCCGCCACCGGGGCCAAGGAGTACTTCGGATCCGGCCCCTTGGGCCGCCCCAGGTGGGAGAGGAGGACCAAGGAAGCCCCCTGGGCCAGGAGGTGGCGCAGGGTGGGGAGGCTCTCCACGATGCGGGTCTCGTCCTCCACCGCCCCGTCCTTCAGGGGCACGTTGTAGTCCACCCGGACCAAAACCCGCTTGCCCCGGGCCTCGAGGTCCTTCAGGGTACGCATCTAAACCCCCTTCTTGAGCACCATCTCCACCAGGTCGGCCACCCGGTTGGCGTAGCCCCACTCGTTGTCGTACCAGGCGAAGACCTTCACCAGGTTGCCCAGGGCCTTGGTGAGCTTGCCGTCCACGATGGAGGAGTGGGGGTCCATGACGATGTCCTGGAGCACGATCTCGTCCTCGGTGTAGGCCAGGATGCCCTTCAGGGGCCCCTGGGCGGCCGCCTTGAGGGCAGCGTTCACCTCCTCGGCGGTCACTTCCCGCCGGAGCAGGGCGGTGATGTCCGAGATGCTTCCCGTGGCCGTGGGCACCCTTAGGGCGGTCCCGTCAAAACGCCCCTTGAGGGAGGGAAGCACCAAGGCGGTGGCCTTGGCGGCCCCGGTGGTGGTGGGGATGATGTTGATGGCCGCCGCCCGCGCCCGGCGCAGGTCCTTGTGGGGCAGGTCCAGGACCCGCTGGTCGTTGGTGTAGGAGTGAACGGTGGTCATGAGGGCCTTCTCCACGCCAAAGGCCTCCTCCAGCACCTTCATCACCGGGGCCAGGGAGTTGGTGGTGCAGGAGGCGTTGGAGAGGATGTGGTGCCTCTGGGGGTCGTACTGCTCGTGGTTCACCCCCATGACGATGGTGATGTCCTCCCCCTTGGCCGGGGCGGTGATGATGACCTTCTTGGCCCCCGCCTCGAGGTGGGCCTTGGCCTTCTCGGCATCGGTGAACACCCCCGTGGACTCCACCACCACGTCCACGCCCAAGCGCCCCCAGGGGATCTCCTTGGGGTCCTTGATGGCCGTGGCCCGGATGGCCTTGCCGTCCACGTAAATGTTCTCGTCGTCGTACCCCACCTCCCCGGGGAAGCGGCGGTAGACGGAATCGTACTTCAAAAGATGGGCCAGGGTCTTGTTGTCGGTGAGGTCGTTGATGAGGGCCACCTCCACGCCCCGCCCATGGAGAATGCGAAAAACCTGGCGGCCGATTCTGCCAAACCCGTTGATGCCTACCTTCATAGCTTACCTCCCAGCATGGCTCCTTGCCCCCCTTGCGGCAGGGGTTAAGAGCTATGGCTTCAGTATACCGGCAAGATCATAAGTGATAGATGGCTCTTGGCTTAAGCGAACCCTCCCCCTTGACTCGTCAACCCCCACCCCATAGTCTTGTTGACGACCACCTGTGTGGTCCAGGAGGTAAACGCGATGAAAACCGAGGCCCTTCCCTATCCACCCCTGGTCAAAACCCTCTGGCCCCACCGCACCCTGGCCCGGGACCTGGCCCTGGTCCTGGGGGGTAGCCTCCTGGTGGCCTTGGCCGCCAGAATCAGCCTCCCCCTGCCCTTCACCCCCGTGCCCATCACGGGACAGACCCTGGCGGTCCTCCTGGTGGGCGCCGCCTTGGGAAGCCGCCTGGGGTTCTTGGCCCTCTTGGCCTACCTGGCGGAAGGGGCCATGGGGCTACCCGTCTTCGCTGGGGGAACGGGCGGCCTGGCCAAGATCCTGGGCCCCACCGGGGGCTTTCTTCTGGCCTTCCCCTTGGCCGCAGGCCTGGTGGGGTTTTTGGTGGAACGGTTCGGCCTGGACCGGAACTTCCTGGGAACCCTTCTGGCCATGCTTGCGGGAAACGCCCTGCTCTACCTGGTGGGGCTTCCCTGGCTCGCCGCTTGGCTCATGGGGGCGGGCAAGTTCGCCGGAACGGGCGCCCTTCTGGCCATGGGGCTTTTCCCCTTCATCCCTGGGGACCTGGTGAAGGCGGTGGTGGCGGCTTTGCTTCTGCCCTCCGCCTGGAAGGGGCTGGGAAGGCGTTAGGGTGCGGCTGGCCCTAGGGCATATCGCCAAACGGGAAAGCCTCTCGGAGCTTCTTCGGGCCCTGGCTCCTCGGGTGCGCCAGGCTGGAGGGGGTACCGCGCCCGCTACCCCCTCCTCCGCCACCGGCGGCCCGAGGCTTACCGCCTCTGGTAAGATGCCTTCGTGCTGGAGAACCGCCGGGCACGGCACGACTACGAGATCCTGGAAACCTACGAGGCGGGGCTCGTCCTTAAGGGCACCGAGGTCAAGTCCTTGCGGGCCGGCAAGGTGGACTTCACGGGGAGCTTCGCCAAGTTTGAAAACGGCGAGCTCTTTCTAGAAAATCTCTATATTGCCCCCTACGAAAAAGGCTCCTACACCAATGTGGACCCCCGCAGGAAACGCAAGCTTCTCCTCCACCGCCACGAGCTGAACCGGCTTAGGGGCAAGGTGGAGCAGAAGGGCCTCACCCTGGTACCCTTAAGGATCTACTTCAACGAACGGGGCTACGCCAAGGTGCTTCTGGGCTTAGCCCGGGGGAAAAAGGCCTATCAGAGGAAGGAAGACGACAAGAAGCGGGCGGTGCGCCGCGCCCTGGAGGAGCTATGAGGTTTGCCTTGGCCTTCCTTCTCCTTTTCGCCCTGGCCCAGGCCCCAAGGCCCCTTTTGGTGGGGGGAGAGGTGGGGCAGGCCCTTTACCCGGGGGGGCGGGGCGTGGCCTATGGGGAGGTGGGCCTTCTCGCCCGGGGCCTGGGGCTTGCCCTTTGGCAAGGGGAAGGCCAGGTGGCCCTGGGCCTGGGAAGCCGCTACAAGGCCTTCCCCCTGGTGGAAAACGAGGCCCAGGCCGCGGCCCGGCAAGCCGCCTGGAAGCGGGGGCCGGAGGTCCTCGTCCCCTTGAGGCCCCTGAGCGAGGCCTTGGGCCTGGAGTACCGGGCCCAGGAGGGCATCCTCCTCCGCCTTCCCTGGGCCCGTCTTCTCGGCATGGCGCGGGGGCCAGACCGGGTGGTCCTGCGCTTCTCCCGGGAGGTGAACGCCCTGGTGGAGGGCAACAGCGTCCTCTTCCTCCTGGCCCAGGGGGAAGGGGCGGGCCTCAGCCAGGAGGCCCAAGGGCTTCGCCTGGCCCTGGAAAGCCCGCCCGCCCAGCTTTACTACCCTGGCGGGGGCCAGGTGGTCCTGGAGTGGGGTTCCCCGGCCAAACCTAGGCCCACGGTGCTCCTGGACCCGGGGCACGGGGGGCAGGACCCAGGCATTTCCGCGGGGGGGCTCGCGGAAAAGGACCTCACCCTGGACCTGGCCAAGAGGGTGGCCT
Source organism: Thermus amyloliquefaciens (assembly GCF_000744885.1). Taxonomy (NCBI): domain Bacteria; kingdom Thermotogati; phylum Deinococcota; class Deinococci; order Thermales; family Thermaceae; genus Thermus; species Thermus amyloliquefaciens. The sequence goes on from NZ_JQMV01000003.1 coordinate 1,110,942, forward strand.
CCCGCGTGGCCAACGCCAGGCTCACTCGGCAAGGGGACCAGTACGTGCCCCTCGAGGCCCGCCTGGCCCAGGCGCAGACCGCCTCGGTGATGGTCTCCCTGCACGCGACCCAGGGGAGCGCGGTCAACCTCTACCTGCCCAAGGCCCGCACCTCCCCCCTCGCCCAAAACGCCGCGGCCCTCCTGGCCACGGCCCCGGCGGAGCAAGCCGCCTTGTTGAAGGTCTACGCCGGGGACCCAGGACGCCTAGCCGAGGCCCTGGAAAAGGCCTTCTCCGCCCTGGGCATCGTGCTGGCCCGGGCCGAGGGCCCCTACGCCCTCACGGATATCCCCGGGGCAGGGGTGCTCCTGGAGGTGGGGGTGGAGCGGCTAAAGACCCCTGAGGCCCGCAACCAGGTGGCGGAGGCCATCGCCCAGGCCATCCGCACCTACTTGGAGTAGCCATGCGCCGACTTTTGACCTTCTGGAACCTCCTTGGCCTGGCCTTCTTCGTCCTGGGGGCGATGGTCTACTGGCAAAGCTCAGGTCCCCAGGCCTCCTCCGCCCTGCCCTTGCCCTCGGAGGAGGCCCAGGCCGCAAGCAGCCTGCCCGCGATCCTTTACCTTCCCAACCCCCCTCAAGGCCTCCTGAAGGAAACCCGCACCCTGGAGCTAGGCCCGGGGGATACGCCGGAGAGCAAGGTTCTGGCCACCTGGGCCGAGGCCCTGGGTGCCCCCAGACCCCGGGCCCTCTACCGGATGGCCGGGCGCCTCGTGGTGGACCTTCCCGCGGATTTCGTCCGGGGTCTAGACGCTAGCCAGGAAGCCCTCCGCCTCTACAGCCTGGCCTACACCCTCCTGGCCACCTTTCCGCAGGCCGAGGAGGTGCGCTTCCTGGTGGAGGGGGAACCGAAGCCGGGGCTGGCCCATTTGGACCTAAGCCAACCCTATCGCCTGCCATGAGGGAACAAGAAGCCTGGCGCATTGACCGCTTGGTCCTACAGGGGTTCAAGTCCTTTGCGGAGCGCACCGCCTTGGACTTTCCCGACCCCATCACCGGCATCATCGGGCCCAACGGCTCGGGCAAGAGCAACCTGGTGGAGGCCCTGCGCTTCGTGACCGGGGCCCGGGCTCAGGAGCTGCGCGGGCAGGAGCTTGGCGCCTTCCTCTTCCACGGGGGGGAGGGACGCCCCCCCCAGGCCATGGCGGAGGTGCGCCTGGAGCTTTCCCGGGGCCGGGAAAGGCTCACCGTGGAACGGCGCATCGAGGGGGAGCGCTCCCTTTTCCGGGTGAACGGCCGCCCCCTAAGCGCCAAGGCCCTGGCCCTCCACCTTGCGGGCACGGGCCTGGGCCGTGGGGGATACGCCATCGTGGGCCAAGGGGAGGTGGCCGCCCTTCTGGAGGCCCCCGCAGAGGTCCTGCTGGCTCACCTGGAGGAGGCCGCCGGACTGAGGCCGGTGGCGGAAGCGGCCCGGGTAGCCGAGAGGGAGCTGCAAGAGGCAAGCCGCCTCCTGGAAAGCCGCGAGCAGGAGCTAAAGGAGCTCAAGGCCCAGTGGGAAGGGCTTAGGAGGGAGGCGGAGCGGGCAAACCGGGCCCGGGCCCTGGACCTCGAGGCCCTCACCCTTAGGGTGAGCCTCCTGGAGGCCCGCATGGAGGAAGCCCGGGCCGAAATGGAGCGGGCAGAAATGCGGCTTCGCGCCCTGGCCCAGGAGGAGGAGGCCCTGCGGCGGGAGCGGGAGGCCCTGGAGGCAAAGCGCCTGGCCCTGGCGGAGGAAGAGGAAACCCTGCGCCAGGAGCTGGAGGCGGTGCGCCTCCACCTAAAGGAACGGGAGGGGTTTGCCCGGGAGCTTAAGGAGCTCACCCGGTTACAGCAGGCCCTGGACCGCCCCCCGCCCCCGACCCCGGCCCCCGGTTCCCCCTCCTCCAAGGCCCCTTCAGGAGCTGCGCGCAAAGCTGAAGGCGTTGAAGGAGGAGGAAGCCCGCCTTCTCGCCGCCAAAAAACGCCACGAGGAGGCCCTCCGCCGCCATGCGGCCGAGGCCGCCCGCTACGAGGAGCGCCTGAGGGCCTACCAGGAGGCCCTGGCGGAACGCCAGCGCTTGGCGGAGGAACTGGCCCGCAAGCAGGAGGAAATGGAGGGCCTTCAGGCCCAGATGGCCGAACGAAGGCGCCTGGAGACCCGCCTCGCCGACCTGCGCGCCCAAGCCCAGGGGGCCCTAAGGGAGGCCGAGCGGCTCAGGCGCCTTCTGGAAACGGGCAGCGACCTGCACGAGGGGCCCCGAAGGGTGCGGAAACTCCCCGGGGTGCTGGGGGTGGTGGCGGACCTGGTGCGGCCCGAACCGGGGCTGGAGGTGGCCCTGGAGGTGGCCCTGGGCCCCCGGCTCCAATGGGTGCTCACCCAGGACGAGGAGGCGGCCAAGGCCGCCATCGCCCTCCTGAAACGGGAAGGGGGCCGGGCCACCTTCCTGCCCCTCACCCTCCTGTCCCCCCCACCCCCTCCCCTCCCCCCTCCGGCGCCTGGCCTTTTGGGGCCAGCCTTCCGCCTGGCCCGGCTCCGGCATCCAGGCCTGGCGGAGGAAAGGGTCCTTCTGGCCCTCCTGGGGGATACCCTGGTCTTCGCGGATCTGGACTCGGCCCTGGCCTACCGAAAGGCGGGAGGCCGGGAAAGGCTGGTCACCCGCGAGGGCGAGGTCCTGGAGCGCCTGGGGGCCCTAACCGGCGGACGCCTAAAGGGAGGCGGGGAGACCCTTCTTTTGAGGCGGCGCCTGGAGGATCTGGAAGAGGAAGAGCACCAGCTTAAGGCGGAGATGGCCTCCCTGGAACAGGCCCTGGCCTCCTTGCCCCCCTACCGCCTCCTGGAGGAGGTGCGGGCCCAGGTGGGGGCCCTGCAGGGCCGTCTCCGCTCCCCCCTGCCCCCAGCTCCCGAGCCCCCACCCCCCCGCAGGAAACCTGGGAGGAGGCCCGGCTCCACGCCCTGGCGGAGGAAGGCAAGAGGCTTGAGGAAGCCCTGGCCCAGGCGGAGGCCCACGAGCGCTGGCGCCTTCTCTTCCAGGCCCGGCAGGCTTGGGAGGCATCCCAGGAGGAAGTGCGCCGCCTTCAGGCCAGGATGGAGGAGCTCGAGGACAAGCTGGTCCGCACCGAGCCCCTTTTGGCCAGGGCCCAGGAGCTGGAGGAGCGGCTTAAAGCCGTTCGCAGGGAAAGGGAGAGGCTCCAGGACCAGCAGACCCGGGCCCTTACCCGGGCCAACGCCCTCGCCAGCGAGCGGGAAAACCTCCGCCTGCTCCTGGCCCGCCGGGAAGCCCTGCTGGAGGAACTGGGCCAGGAAAGGGCCTCCCTTCCCCCCCTGAACCGGGTGCCCGGCACCCCCAGGGCCCTCCAGGCCAGGTTGGCCCAGGTGGAGCGGGAGCGGGCGGCCTTGGGGCCGGTAAACGCCCTGGCGGAACGGGAGCTGGCGCAGCTGGAGGCCCGCCTCGAGGCCCAGGAAAAGGAGGTGCAAGAGGCCACGGAGGCCCTCCTCCGCCTCGAGGCCGAGGCCAAGGCGGTGGAAAAAGCCTACGGGGAAAGGCTGAAGGAAAGCTACCAGGTTTTCCAAAGCGCCTTCCAGAAATACGCCCTGACCCTCCTGGGCGCCCGGGCCGAGGTGAAGCGGGAGGGGCCAGGACTGAGGCTGGTGGTGGTCCCGGCGGGAAAGCGCACCCAAGACCTCCGCCTCCTCTCCCTGGGGGAAAAGACCCTGGGGGCCCTGGCCTTCCTCTTCTCCCTGGGCGAACTCCAAGGCGGCTTACCCTTGGCCGTGCTGGACGAGGTGGACGCCGCCCTGGACGAGGCCAACCTCATCCGCTTCACCCGCTTCCTCAACTCCGGTAAGCAGTTCATCCTGGTCACCCATCAAAAGCGCACCATGGAGGCCTGCCACGCCCTCTACGGGATCACCGCCCAAGGAGGCGTAAGCCGGGTCTACTCCATCCGCAAGGAGGTGGTCCATGACCCTGAATGAGTACCAGCAGGAGGCCAAGAAGACCGCCCTTTACCCGGAGGCCTACCGGATCCTGTACCCCACCTTAGGCCTGGTGGGCGAAGCAGGGGAACTGGCCAACAAGGTGAAGAAGGTGCTTAGGGACCACGGGGGAACCCTGGACCCGGCCTCACGGCAGGACCTTTTGGCTGAGCTAGGGGACTTGCTTTGGTATGTGGCCCAGCTGGCCACCGACCTGGGGGCGAGCCTGGAGGAGGTGGCCCAAGGCAATCTGGCCAAGCTCCGCTCCCGGCTGGAACGGGGAACCATCGGAGGCTCTGGAGACCACCGCTAACCACGGGATCCTCCGCTTCATCCGCGCCCTCCAGTTCACCGACCGCACGGGCCTGAACACCCCCGCCGACTGGCAACCCGGCCACCCGGGCATCGTCAAGCCCCCGGCCACCTTGGAGGAGCTGAAGGCCGACGAGGCCAAGAAGGGCGAGTACACGGAGTACAAGCGCTGGTATCTGCGCCTGAAGAAGGCGGAGTAGGAAAATCCCACCCCCCCGGGGTAGAACCCCCCGGGGGGGTTTGCCTCAGGGCCTAATCAAAGAGGTCAAAAATCTCCAGGAAGCCCTTCTTCTTGCGGTAGGGCTTCCCCTCCCCGTGGGGGTAGGTTCCCCACTTCTCCTCGTGGGCCCGATTGGCCTCCTTGGCCTCCGCCAAGAGCTTCTCCAGCTCCCCCCTATCCAGCCAGACGCCCCCGCACTGGGGACAGACATCCAGGACCACCCCCCGCCTTTCCACCTCCCGCATCCCCACCTGGCAGTTGGGGCAAAGAAGGAGAGGCATCTACTCCTCCCTCCGGCCCATGAGGAGGCTGGCGTAGTAGAGGATGCTGGCCAAGGAGCTGGCCAAGGCGGCCACATAGGTGAGGGCGGCCCAGGTCAGCACCTGGCGGGCAGGGGCCATCTCCTGAGGGGAAAGGAAACCCATGCGCCTCAGAAACTCCAGGGCCCTGCGAGAGGCGTCAAACTCCACGGGCAGGGTGATGAACTGGAAGAGGGCCACCGCCAGGTAGAGGTAAAGGCCCAGCTTGGCCAAACCCAGGGCCCCCATGCCCAAGCCCAAAACCACCAGTAAGGGCCCAAAGTTAGAACCCAGGCTGGCGGCGGGAAGCAGGCTGGCCCTTACCCGAAGCCAAGCATACCCTTGGGCATCCTGCACCGCATGCCCCACCTCGTGGGCCGCCACGGCCAAGGCCGCCAGGCTCGGGGAGGCGTAGTTGGCCTCGGAAAGCCGCACCGCCTTGGCGTGGGGGTCGTAGTGGTCCGTGAGGGCCCCGGGCACGGGCTCCACCCGCACCTGGGTGAGGCCGTGAGCATCCAGGATGGCCCGGGCCACCTGGGCCCCCGTGAGGCCCCGGCTGTTGGCCACCCGGCTAAAACGGGCAAAGGTGGCCTGCAACCCCCCTTGGATCGCCACGCTGGCCACGAACACCAGCACCATGAGCAAAATCGCCAACATCTCCATGCTCCACCTCCGCGGGCAGAGTAGCAAAAACCGAGGCCACCCGTACAGGTGGTCTCGCCATGCGCCCTTAGGCGCCCCAGCCGACCGGGGAAGGTTCCCGTACTGACGACCGGCTGGCCCCCTTCGGGGGCGGCTACTCCCCGCAGGTACCTTTATACCAGACGCCTGCCCCCTCAGCAAGGCCTTGTGGGCTTGCCTTGCAAGCCCTCTTGAGTTATGCATTTCCCGAGATGGGCAAGCGCGGCTTCGTCCGAAGGGAACCGAGGCCCAAGGAAGTCCTGGAGCTCTGCCTGTACCTGGCCCAAGAGGTGGCCCCACCCACCCCCAAAGGCCACCGCGGCAGACCCTGGCGCTACACCCATGCCCTGTACCTGGCCCTCCTCCTCTTCCGCGCCTTCTACGGCCTCACCTACCGAGCCACAGAGGCCCATCTCCAGGACCTCCTAGAGGGCCCCTTCCCCTCCCACCAGGCCCTGGCCGCCTATGCACAGAAACACCTGAACGAAGAGGTGCTGCAGGCGCTGCTGGAACGGCTGGTACAGGAAGTGGAAGCCCGGCTTCCCCAAGAGGAAGGGGAACCCCCCTTTTCTTGATGGACAGCACGGGGCTGGCCTACCGTAGCAAAGACACGGTGCTGCGCTGGCGCAGGGGGCAGGAGGAGCGGCGGATGCGGGGGCACAGCCGGCTTTTGGCCCTGGTGCGGTGGAGGAGGGGGCAGAAGCTTTTGGTCCCTTGGGGGGGCGGGGTGGGGCGGGCGTATGCCCCTGACCCGAGGCTTGGGGCGGGGGTGCTCCTGCGGTTTGGGCTGGGGGGCGGGGTGCTTTTGGGGGACGCGGGCTTTGACGGGAGGGAGGTGTGGGAGGTGGTGCGAGGGCTTGGGGTGTGGCCCCTGATCCGGCTGCGGGGAGGGGGAGAGGTGCGGGATGAGGTGCGGCGGGAGGTAGCGGCGAGGTGGGACGGGGAGGTGTATCGGAGGCGAGGGGTGGTGGAGGGGGTGTTTGGGGGGATGAAGACGCGTTTGCGGAGGGGTTATTTGCAGGAGCGGAAACCGCATACGGCCATGTGGCGGGCCTTTATGGAGTTCCTTGCCTACGGCCTGCGCATCCTGCTCACCCTGCTTCCCCCTCAGGGGGGGTACAAGGCGATTTACTAGGCAAGCCCAGGCCTTGTTGCCAAATGTGGGCCAGGTTCCTTTACTCTTTTGCGCTCATGGGTATGTTGGCCTCGGGAGGAGAGGTATGGGGTACGCCCATCCTGAGGTACTGGTGAGCACAGACTGGGTTCAGGAGCACCTCGAGGATCCCCAGGTGCGGATCCTCGAGGTGGACGAGGACATCCTCCTCTATGACACCGGCCACATCCCCGGGGCCCAAAAGGTGGACTGGCAAAGGGACTTTTGGGACCCCGTGGTGCGGGATTTCGTGGATGAAGAGGGTTTTGCCAGCCTCATGGAAAGGCTTGGCATCGCCAACGACACCACCGTGGTCCTCTACGGGGATAAGAACAACTGGTGGGCCGCCTACGCCTTCTGGTTCTTCAAGTACAACGGCCACCAGGATGTGCGCCTCATGAACGGGGGGCGGCAGAAGTGGGTGGAGGAGGGACGCCCCCTCACCACCGAGGTGCCCTCCTACCCCAGGAGCACCTACCGGGTACCGTACCGGGACGAGTCCATCCGCGCCTACCGGGACGAGGTGCTGAAACACATCCTCAAGGTCAAGGAGGGCAAGGGGGCCCTGGTGGACGTGCGCAGCCCCGAGGAGTACCGGGGGGAGCTCACCCACATGCCCGGCTACCCCCAGGAGGGGGCCCTAAGGGCCGGCCACATCCCGGGGGCCAAGAACATCCCCTGGGCCAAGGCGGTGAACCCCGACGGCACCTTTAAGAGCGCCGAGGAGCTCAAGGCCCTGTACCTCCCCCTGGGGGTCACCCCGGACAAGGACGTGGTGGTCTACTGCCGGATCGCCGAGCGCTCCAGCCACTCCTGGTTTGTCCTCAAGTACCTTCTGGGTTACCCCCGCGTGAAGAACTACGACGGCTCCTGGACGGAGTGGGGCAACCTGGTGGGGGTTCCGGTGGCCAAAGGGGAGGAGTAGGACCCCCTCCCTGGGGCCTCCCCCCTTGGCCTCCTTGCCTCAATCCTCGGAAACCCGCCCCAGGGCCTGGGCGGCAAGCCGGCGCCCCGTGGGGGTGTCCGCCAAGCCCCCCAGGCCCGTTTCCTTTAGCTCCAAGGGCAGGAGGCGGCCGATACCCGCCATGGCCAGGATCACCTCATCGGGAGGGATCACGCTCCTGATCCCCGCCAGGGCCATGGAGGCGGCGCTCACCGCATGAACGGCGTAAAAGCCGTTGCGCATCACGCAAGGCACCTCCACGAACCCTCCCACGGGATCGCACACCAGGCCCAGGGTGTTCTGCAGGGCCAAGGCGGCCGCATGGGCGCAGGCCTCCGGGCTCCCCCCGAGCAGTTCGGTCACGGCGGCCGCCGCCATGGCCGCGGAAGAACCGATCTCCGCTTGGCACCCCCCGCTGGCCCCGGCGATGTAGATCTGGCGGCTGATGATCTTGGCCACCCCGGCGGCCAGGACCATGGGCATGAGGAGGGCCTCATCGGGGATACCCAGATGGTCCGCCACCCCCAAAAGGGCCCCCGGCAGGGTCCCGGCGCTGCCCGCGGTGGGGGCGGCCACGATCCGGCCCATGCGGGCGTTCTCCTCATTGACCGCCATGGCGTAGGCCTGAACCCGCTTCAGGAGGGGGTCCCGCAAGGGATTGGGAGCCTCCCACAGGGTCTTGGCGTTCTTACCCACCATCCCCGCCACGCTGGGGGCATCCGAGGCTAGGCCCCTCCGGATGGAATCCCGCATGACGCCCAGGCGCTCGCGAAGCTTATCCAGGATCACCTCGGGGGCCAGGCCCGTTTCCTCCACCTCCTCGCGAAGCAGGGCCTCTGAAGCCCGGCCAGAAAGGGTCGCCAGGTCGTTCAGGGTCAAGGGCATGGCCCCAGTATAGGCGTTGGTTAGGCCCGTCCGCGGTGGGCCTATGCTAAGGGGAGGGATGGGAAACCCAGAACCTGGCCTCCGCATCCTGATTGCCGACGACCACCCCCTCTTCCGCCTGGGGCTTAGGGCGGGCCTCGAGGGGGAAGGCCTGGTGGTGGTGGCCGAGGCCCAGGACGGGCAAGAAGCCCTGGACAAGACCCTGGCCCTGCAACCGGAAGCCGTGCTCCTGGACCTAAGGATGCCGGTATTGGACGGGTTGGCCTGCACGAGAAGGCTCCGCCAAGCGGGTTACCAAGGCCTCATCGCCCTCCTCACCACCTACCAGGAGCCCGCCTTGGTGCGGGAAGCCCACCTCGCCGGGGCCAACGCCTACTTTTCCAAGGAGCTCTCGGCCCCCGAGCTGAAAAGGCGCCTCCTGCGCGTGGCCCGGGGGGAAGAAGGCCTCACGCCCCCTGACCTCCCCACCCTGACCCCCAGGGAGGAGGAGGTGCTCCGCCTTCTGGCCCGGGGGCTTTCCGTGAAGGAGATGGCCAAGGCCCTTGGCCTTTCCCCGGATACGGTGAAAGACCATTTGGAAAGCCTCTACGGTAAGTTGCTCGCCCGAAACCGGGTGGAGGCCCTGGAAAGGGCTAGGGCCCTGGGGTTCCTAAGCGAAACCGAGGGGCGGATTGGCCCGCCCCCCGGCGCTGGGTAAGGGCTACTCGGCGCTGGACTCCCCTTGGGCAGGTTCGGCGGCCTCGGCCATGGCGGTCTCCTTGGCGGCCTTGGCCATCTCCTGGTCCTGGCCGATGCGCTTGCGGTCGGCGCGGAGCTTGCGGCGGATCTCCCTTTCGGGAAGCCCACGGATGAAGTAAAGCTTGGCCCGCCGGGCCCGGCCCCGCTGGACGATCTCTATCCGCTCAATAAGGGGGGAGTGCAGGGGGAAGATGCGCTCCACCCCTACCCCATAGCTCACCTTGCGCACGGTGAAGCTGCTGTTGTAACCGTTCCGCTTAACCTTGATGACGATGCCCTCAAAGTTCTGCACCCGGGTGCGGTTGCCCTCCTTCACCCGGTAGGCCACCCGCACGGTATCGCCGGGCCGGAACTCGGGAAGGTCGGTGCGGGTATACTTGGCCTCCACCACTTTAAGCAGCGCTCCACGGTTCATGTTCTCCTCCCTCCCCAGAGGAACCCCTAGGGGTTCATGGGCAACAGCCTCTAGTCTAGCCCTCCCGGTCCATTTCCGCAAGCCAGAGGACCTCGAGGGGCCCAAGCCTTGCCTCCCGCACCAGCTCCGGCCTCACGGCAAGGGTCTTCCGCAAGGCTTCCCGCCTGCGCCAGCGATCCACCTCCGGGTGGTTTCCCGAAAGGAGCACCTCGGGCACCCCAAGCCCCCGGAACACCGGCGGTCGGGTGTAGTGGGGGTGGTCCAGAAGCCCGCGGACGAAGGAATCCCTCCGGTGGCTTTCCGGATCCCCGATCACCCCAGGGATGAGCCGGGCGGTGGCCTCCAGCACCGCCAAGGCCGCCACCTCCCCCCCCATGAGCACAAAGTCCCCGATGCTCAGGGTGCGGGTCACAAAGGCCTCCACCCGGGCGTCAAACCCCTCGTAACGCCCGGAAAGGAGCACCAGGTGCTCTTTCTGGGCCAGTTCCTCCGCCACCCTTTGGGTAAAGGGCTCCCCCGCCGGGGAGAGGAGGATCACCTCGTCCGCGGGGAGGACCGTTTCCAAGGCCGCCACCGCCACGTCGGGGCGGATCACCATCCCCGCCCCGCCGCCATAAGGGGTGTCGTCCACGGTGCGGTGCCGCCCCAAACCAAAGGCCCTGAGGTCCACCACCTCCACCTGGAGAAGGCCCCGCTCCTGGGCCTTTTTCAGGAGGGATTCCGAAAGCCACGGGCGTATGAGCCCGGGGAAAAGGGTAAGGATGCTGTAGCGCATTCAGTCAAAGAGGCCGGGGATGGGCTCCACGTGGATGCCCTCCACCCCCACCCGCACGTAAGGGGCCTGCAAGGGAACCAGCCGCTCCCTTTGGTCGCGAAGCCTTTCCCCGGTCCCGCGGATCACCAGGACATCCTGAGCCCCCGCGTCCAGGATGTCCACCACCTCCCCCACCTTCACGCCCCCCACGTAAACGGGAAGGCCGATGAGGGCAAAGTAGTAGTACTGGCCCTCCTCGAGGGGCGGAAGCTCCTCCACCTCAGCGTACACCCGGAGGCCCACCAAGGGCTCGGCCAGCTCCCGGCTGGAAACCCCCACCAGGTGGACCACCAGCTCATCCCCCACCTGGTAGAAATCCTCCAGGGCCCGCCAGCCATGCCCCTCCACGTACACGCGTTCCAGGTGAGCCACCACGGGCTCACCGCGGAACTTCAGACCCCCCCGTAGGGCATAAGGGGCACCAAACCGGCCGATCTCCACCAGGCGCATCCCCTCCCATTATGCCACCTTTAGCGCACCTCCACCCCCACCTTGCGCTTGGCGTAGGCCCGCACCAGGGTACGGATGGACTCGATCACCCGGCCCTGCTTGCCGATAAGCCGGCCCTTGTCCTCAGGGGCCACCTCCACCACGTACACCGGCCCCTCGCGGGTGCGCCTCTCCTGCACCCGAACCCGCTCCGGCTGGTCCACCACGCTCTTGGCCAGGTACTCCACCAGGTCCTTCATGGCTCCATGCTAAGGCAAAGGCGCCGGGCGACAAAGCGCACCGGCGCCGTCCGCACGGCCTAGGCCTTAGCCTTCCTTCCGGAAAACCCCCGCCTCCCGGAGAAGCCTCCGGGCGGTGTCCGTGGGCTGGGCCCCCACGGAGAGCCAGTACCTGGCCCGTTCCACGTCCACCTTGAGCCACTCCGGGGTGGTCTTGCGGGGGTCGTAGTAACCGATCTTTTCAATGTACGCCCCATCGCGCTTCCTACGGCTGTCGGTCACCACGATGCGGTAATGGGGGTTGTGCTTGGAGCCAAAGCGAGAAAGCCGGATCTTGACCATTCTTCCTTACCTCCTGAACATTCCCATGAGTCCCCGGCCCTTGTTCTTCTCCAGGGACTTCATTAGGGCCTTGGTTTCCTCAAAGGCCTTGATGAAGCGGTTGATCTCCTGCACGCTGGTGCCGCTTCCTTTGGCGATGCGCTTGCGCCGCGAGGCGTTTAGGATCCGGGGGTCTTTCCGTTCCTCGGGGGTCATGGAAAGGACAATGGCCTCAAGGCGCTTCAGGGCCTTGTCGTCCACCTGAACCCCTGCCGGCAAGGCCTTGCCCACCCCAGGCAGCATGGCCAGGAGCTCCGAGAAGGAACCCAGGCGCTTCAGGTTTTGCATCTGCTTGAGGAAGTCCTCCAGGGTGAGCTCCTTGGCGGGCTTGGGGGCCTCCGCCTCGAGGCCCGCCGCCCTCACCCTTTCCGCCAAGGTGGCCACGTCCCCCATGCCCAGGATCCGGCTCGCCAAGCGGTCCGGATAGAAAGGCTCCAGGCCCTCGGGGCGCTCGGAAACCCCGGCGAAGTAGATGGGCTTCCCCGTCACGTGCCGGGCGGAAAGCGCCGCCCCGCCCCGGGCATCCCCGTCCAGCTTGGTGAGGATGAGGCCCGTGACCCCCACCCTCTCGTCAAAGGCCTTGGCCACCCCCAGGGCCTCCTGGCCCGTCATGGCGTCCAGGACCAGAAGCACCTGGTCGGGGTTCATGGCCTCCTTGAGGCGGGCCAGCTCGGCCATGAGGGGCTCGTCGATCTGCAGGCGTCCCGCGGTGTCCACCAGGATGAGGTCCCGCGCCTCCACCCTGGCCTTCTCCCCCACCCGGCGGCGGATGGACTCGGGGCTTTCCCCGTCCATCACCTCCAGGACGGGCACCCCCACCTTCTCCCCCAGGAGGCGGAGTTGCTCCCGGGCAGCAGGGCGCTGGGTATCGGCGGCCACCAGGAGGGGCCTCCGCCCCTTGCCCTTGTAGAAGAGGGCCAGCTTGGCCGCGGTGGTGGTCTTGCCGGAGCCTTGCAGGCCCACCAGGAACCAGAGGTTCTGGTCCTTCAGGGTGGGGAAACGGGGCTCGCCCCCCAGGGCCTCCTTCAGGGCCTCGTAGACCGTGGCCAGGACCACCTCCGCCGGGGTCAGGCTCTCCAGGACCTTCTGGCCCAGGGCCTTTTCCCGGACGCTTTCCACAAAGGCCTTGGCCACCTCCAGGTTCACGTCGGCCTCCATAAGGGCCCGACGGATCTCCCTGAGGGTGGCCCTCAGGTCCTCCTCGGTGATGCGGCCCCGGCCCCTTAGGCGGTCAATGGCCTCCTGCAGTCTCCCCGCTAGCTTGGCAAACATGCGCCTCCCGGCCACCAGGCCGGGCCTTAGGATAGGGCACACCCCTTGAGCGTGTCAACCTCAATTTTTCCCACATTTCTAGTGGGCACGGTTGACGGGCCGGACCGGGACCCCTAGGCTAAGAAAGGTATGTTAGGGGCTTTGCCCTCGAGTCCTAGGCCCTGAAGGCCGCCCCAGGCGGCCTTCAGCGGGAAAGGAGGCCGCCTGTGGAGACCACCCTTTCTCCCCTACGCCAAGCCCTGCAAGAAGGCGACACCCTGAAGCTGAAGGGGCTCCTGGAGGAAACCCATCCCCAGGACCTCCTGGCCGTGTGGGATGACCTCGAGGGGGAACACCGCTACGTGGTCCTCACCCTCCTCCCCAAGGACCGGGCGGCGGAGGTTTTCGCCAACCTCCCCGCGGAGGCGCAGGCGGAGTACCTCAAAACCCTCCCCCCCTGGCGGGTGCAGGAACTCCTGGAGGAGCTCTCCCTGGACGACCTGGCCGACGCCCTCCAGGCGGTGGAGGAGGAGGACCCGGTGTTGTTCCGCCGCCTGAAGGAGGCCCTGGACCCCGAAACCCGGGCCGAGGTGGAGGAGCTCACCCGGTACGAGGAGGACGAGGCGGGGGGCCTCATGACCCCCGAGTACGTGGCGGTGCGGGAGGACATGACCGTGGAGGAGGTCATCCGCTTCCTGCGCCGGGCGGCCCCCGATGCGGAAACCATCTACTACATCTACGTGGTGGACGAAAAAGAGCGCCTCAAAGGGGTTTTGTCCCTGCGGGACCTGATCGTCTCCGACCCCAAGACCAAGGTGGCGGAGATCATGAACCCCAAGGTGGTCCACGTGCGCACGGACACGGACCAGGAAGAGGTGGCCCGCCTCATGGCCGACTACGACTTCACCGTCCTGCCCGTGGTGGACGAGGAGGGCCGCCTGGTGGGCATCGTCACGGTGGACGACGTGCTGGACGTCTTGGAAGAGGAGGCCACCGAGGACATCCACCGGCTGGCCGCGGTGGACGTACCGGACCTGGTCTACAGCCAAGCCTCCCCCATCGCCCTATGGCTGGCGCGGGTGCGCTGGCTGGTGATCCTCATCCTGACCGGCATGATCACCAGCTCCATCCTGCAGGGGTTTGAAGACCTTCTCCACGCCGCCACCGCCTTGGCCTTCTACGTGCCCGTACTCTTGGGCACCGGGGGCAACACCGGGAACCAGTCCGCCACCCTCATCATCCGCGCCCTGGCCACCCGGGACCTGGACCTGAAGGACTGGCGGCGGGTCCTCCTCAAGGAGGGGACGGTGGGGGTCCTATTGGGCCTCACCCTGGCCCTTTTACTGCTGGGTAAGGTTTTCCTAGACGGCAATGCGTTCCTGGCCCCAGTGGTGGGCTTGGCCCTCTTCCTCCTGGTGTTCTTTGCCAACATGGTGGGCGCCATGCTCCCGGTGGTGCTCAGGCGCCTCGGGGTGGACCCGGCCCTGGTTTCCAACCCCTTGGTGGCCACCCTTTCGGACATCTCGGGCCTCCTCATCTACCTTTCGGTGGCCCGCTTGCTTCTTTAGGACGATGCGCCTACGCATGGTGGTGGAATGGAGCAAGGGAAGCCCCCTCCGCTACGCCTGGAAGGAGGAGGGGCTCCAGCTGGTGGGGGAGGAGGAGCCCGCCCCGGTGAACTACGGCCTCATCCCCGGCCTGATCAACCCCGCGGACGGGGAGGAGGTGGACGCGGTGTACCTGGGCCACCCCCTCCCCCCAGGAACCTGGGCGGAAGGGAACCTCTTGGGCATGGTGTGGCTGGCCGATGGGGACCATAAGCTCCTCCTGGGGGAAGGCCCGGGCCTCGAGGACCTTCCCTCCCTCCTCGCCTGGTTCGCCCCCGCCCGCCGCCCCACCCTCCTGGGCCCCAGGGAAGCCCAGGCCTGGGTGGAGGAGTTGCAGGGACTCCAGGACCGCTACCTAGGGGCCATGCTGGGCCTGGCCGTGGGGGACGCCCTGGGGGCCCAGGTGGAGTTCCGGCCCAAAGGGAGCTTTCCCCTGGTGGCAGGCATGGAAGGGGGCGGACCCCACCACCTCCCCCCGGGGGCCTGGACCGACGACACCAGCATGGCCCTTTGCCTGGCGGAAAGCCTCCTGGAAAGGGGATTTGATCCCCAGGACCAGATGGAACGCTACCTGCGTTGGTACCGGGAGGGCTACTTGAGCGCCAAGGGCTACCCCTTGGGCATCGGGAACGCTACCCGGCGCGCCCTGGAGCGCTTCGCCCGCACAAGGGACCCCTTCTGTGGGGACGAGGAGGGGGCAGGCAACGGCCCCCTCATGCGCCTAGCCCCCTTGGTCCTGGCCTACCGCCAAAGCCCCGGACTCCTAGACCTGGCCCACCTCTCGGCCCGCACCACCCACGGGGCCAGGGAGGCCCTGGAGGCCACGGCGGTCCTGGCCTGGCTCCTGAAGGGGGCCCTGGAGGGGGTCCCCAAGGAGGAGCTCCTGGAGATGAAACCCCTCCTTTCCTGGGAGCTCCACCCCGCGGTGCGCCGGGTGGTGGAGGGAAGCTTCTGGCATGAGCCCAAGGAGGGGTCAGGGTACGCCCCGGCGACCCTCGAGGCCGCCCTTTACGCCTTCGCCACCACCTCCTCCTTCCAGGAGGGCATGCTCCGGGCGGTGAACCTGGGCGGGGACGCGGACACCGTGGGCGCGGTCTATGGCCAGCTGGCGGGCGCCTACCACGGCAAGAAGGCCATCCCGGATGCGTGGCTCAAGCCCCTTTTCCTGCGGGAAAGGATCGAGGCGCTAGCCCTGGACCTCCTCCGGGCCAGCCGCAGGCCCGCCCTCCCCTAGCCCCCCCATTGGGGCATGGGCCAAGACAGACCACCCAGAAAGGCTTTGGGAATTGCCCTTTTTCCCAGCATGTCGGTCGCGGACGAAGCCTTTAGCCTAAGGCACCCTGAGGCACACAGGGGCGCTTACATAACAAGAAACTTATCCATATACCCCTGTGCACTTTATGTTCAACGGTATAGACTGGGGGTTCAAACAGGGAGGGCATATGAAAACAGACCGGAGAACGCTTCTTAAGCAAGGTGCGGCCCTTTTGGCCTACGGCGTGGTCTCCCGCGCGGCGAGCCAGTCCGCCCCGGCACCGGTGTGGTCCCCTTACGTGGTCTACCTGAACGCCAACGCCAAGGCCTTCTTGGTGGACACCCGCTCCGACGAGGTGGTGGCCACCCTCCCCACGGCCAAGGGCGCCACCTTGGGGAGCATGACCCCGGATGCCCGCAAGGTCTACGTCTCTGGGGCTGGGGAGGGGGAGACCCGCGTGGTGGTCCTGGACCTGGAAAGGCGCCAAGTGGCCAAGGTCCTGGAAACGGGCAACCGCCCCAAGCACGGTCTGGTGAACCCCCAAGGCACCCTGGTGGGCGTGGACCACTGGGGCCTCACCGAGGGGAAGCTACGTTTGGCCTTCCTCCGGGTGGAGGACGACAGCCTGCACAAGGTCATTGAGATTCCCGTAAACAACGCGCCCAAGGGGGTGACCTCCATGCACAACGCCTGGAGCCTGGACGGGCGGTACTTCTTCTCCATGGACCGGGTGGACGACCGGCTGGTGGTGGTGGACACCCAGACCTGGGAGGTGGAAACCCACCCCGCCCCCAGCGTTCCCCACTACCCAGTGGTGAGCCCCAACGGGAAGGAGCTTTGGTTGGTGCACGAGGGCAACGACAAGGTACGCCCTGGCATCGCCGTATACGACCTGACCCGCCCGGGGAGGCCCATCACCCACCGCATGGACATGCCCCTCATAGGGGAAGAGGCCGTGGAAGCCCACCACGGGAACTTTACCCAGGACGGCCGCTTCTTCCTGGCCCTGAACCGGGGGCCGGGCAACAACCTCAAGGGCCGGGAGGTGGCCATCTTCTCCACCGTTACCAAGCGGCTCGTCCATCGGCTCACCTGCGCCAGCACCGGGGTGGGGCATACCTACAACACCCCCGACGGACGCCGGGCCGTGGTAACCAACTACGGCAACAACGTGATCACCATCCTTGACCTGGTGGGCCTGCGCACCGTGAAAGACCTGGTGGTGGGCAAGGGGCGCATGGGGCACGTGGCCTTTACCCCGGATGGCCGCTACGGCTACCTGTCCAACGCCGACGGGAACCTTTACAAGTTGGACATGGCCCGCCTCGAGGTGGTGAAGACCATCCCCACCGGCGAGACCTCGGGCGGCGGGCAGGTGCTGAACGTCTGGACCAACGTCTTTGAGGAGCTCCCTAGAGGATGAGCATGGCATCCCCTAAGGAGTAGAAGCGGTACCGCTCCGCCACCGCAAGCCGGTAGGCCTCCATGGTCTTTTCGTAGCCCAAAAAGGCCGCCACCAGCATGAGGAGGGTGGAGCGGGGCAGGTGGAAGTTGGTGAATAGGGCGTCAATCGCCCGGAAGGTGTAGGGCGGGCGGATGAATAGCCGGGTCTCCCCCGCCCCCGGCACCACCCCCTCCCCCTCCCGGTAGGCGCTTTCCAAGGCCCGGACCACGGTGGTGCCCACCGCCACCACCCGCCGGCCCTCCTCCTTGGCGCGGTTGATGGCTTCCGCGGTTTCCTCGGGGATCTCGTAGGGCTCGGGGTGCATCTCGTGCTTTTCCGGGTCCCCCTTCACCGGACGGAAGGTGCCAGGGCCCACGTGCAGGGTGAGGAAGCGAAGCTCCACCCCCATCCCCCTTAGGCGAAGGAGGAGCTCCGGGGTGAAGTGGAGGCCAGCGGTAGGGGCGGCCACGGAACCCGGGCGGTTGGCGTACACGGTCTGGTAGCGTTCCGGAGGGATTTTGGCCCTGATGTAGGGGGGCAGGGGCACCTCTCCCACCTCCTCCAGGTGGGCCAAGAGGTCCCCCTGGAAGCGAAGGAGCCGCACCCCCTCCCCCTCCATCCCCACCACCTCCGCCTCCAGGCCCGGAACCTCCTGCAGGTCCCGAGGGGAAAGGAAGCGGAGCCGGGTGCCGGGCTTAGCCTTCCGGGCCGGCCCCACCAGGGCCTCCCAAAGCCCCGGGGCCCGCTCCCGCACCAAGAGCACCTCCACCCTGCCCCCCGTGGGCCTTCGGGCCAGGAGGCGGGCGGGGATCACCTTGCTCTCGTTGAAGACCAGGACATCCCCCGGCAGGAGGTACTCAGGCAAGTCCCGCACCTGGCGGTGCGCCACCGCAAAAGGCCCCTCCCGGTGGACCACCAGCATCCGGGCCCAATCCCGGGGCTCCACCCCCTCCTGGGCGATGAGCTCCGGGGGGAGGTGGTAGTCAAAAGCCTCCAGGTTCATCGCTCGGGGTTTTTGGGCTCCATGAAGGCCCCAGGGATCTCCGGAAGGTGCACGAAGCGGTCCACGGCGTCAATCAGCTTCTGGGCCGTGGTCTCCCGGAAGGCGATCACCTCCACCCGGATGCCCCGCTCCATGAGAACCTCGAGGATCTCCACAAAATCCCCATCCCCGCTTCCCAGGACCACCACGTCCAGGTAGGGCATGAGCCGCACCATGTCCGCGGCGATGCCCATGTCCCAGTTGCCCTCGTAAATGGGCCTCCCTCCCTCGCCCAGCTCCTTCACCGTGAGGTACATGCGCCGCACGCGGTAACCGATGGTGGAAAGCTTGTAAATGAAGGGCCAGGCGGAGGTGTCCCCCTCCTTCTCCACCACATAGGCGGTGGCCCGCACCAGGCGCCTCCCCCCCACGGCAAAGCGGAGGAGGCTCTCAAAGTTCACGTTGCGCTCGTAGTAGTCCCGGGCAGAGTGGTAGAGGTTCTGGGTGTCCACGAAGACCCCCACCCGCTGGTCAGGATGCTGGCCGAGCTCCATCGGCCACCATCTTACCCCGCGTTTCGGAGGCCCGCCGCCACCCCCAGGAGGGAGAGGAGAAGGGCCTTCTTCAAGGCCTCGTCCTCCCGGCCCCCAGGGGCGCGGTAGCGGCGGAGGAGCTCCACCTGGACAAAGTTGATGGGGTCCACGTAGGGGTTGCGCAGGGCGATCTGCCGCTCCAAGGTCCGTTGGTTGTGGAGGAGGGGGGCCTGGAAGATGCTCTCCAGAAGCGCCACCGTCCTCTGGTACTCCTGGGCGATGCCGTGGAAAAGAGGATGGAGCCTTTCCGGCACCAGGCGCAGGTACAAGGCCGCCACCCTCACGTCCGCCTTGGCCAAGGCCATGGCAGCGCTTTCCAAAGTGGTGGCAAAGAAAGGCCAGTCCCGGTACATGCGCCTTAGGAGGTCCAGGGGCAGGATCTCCAGGGCGCTGAGCCCATACCACCCGGGGAGGAGAAGGCGCACCTGGGTCCAGGCCATCACCCAGGGGATGGCCCGGAGGTCCCGGATCTCCCGCACCCGGCCGTGCCGGTAGACGGGGCGGCTGGCGATGGGGAGTTCCCCGATCTCCCGGATGGGGGTGAGGGCTTCAAAGAAGGGAAAGAAGCCCTCCTGGGCCAAAAGGGCCCGGTAGCGGCGCACGCTCTCCTCCCCCGCCCGCCAGAGGGCCTCCCGCCACTCGGGTTTGGGTTCCACCCCCTCCCCTAAGGCCGCCTGGGCGAAGTGGAAGAGAAGCTGCTCCAGGTGGCGCACGGCCAGCTCGGGATGGCTGTACCGGTCCGCCAGGGCCTCCCCTTGCTCCGTGAGCCGGATGCGGTGGCCCACGCTCCGGGGAGGGAGGCTGGCGATGGCCCGGCCCGCGGGCCCACCCCCCCGGGCGGTGGAGGTGCCCCGCCCGTGGAAGAAGAAAATGGGCAGGCCCACCTCCTCCCCCACCTGGGCCAAGGCCTCCTGGACCTCATACAGGGCCAGGTTGGCGGCCAAAAAGCCCGCATCCTTGTTGGAATCGGAGTAGCCGATCATGACCTCCACGCCGCCCCGCTCCCGGGCATGGGCCGCGAACACGGGGTTGTTCAGGAGGCGGCGGACCACCTCCGGGGCCCGGCGTAGATCCTCCAGGGTCTCAAAGAGGGGCACCACGTCAAAGGGCAGGGCGCGCCCGGGGCGGTAAAGCCCCACCTCCCGCGCCAGGAGGAACACCGCCAGGATGTCCGCCGGATGGTGGGTCATGGAAACCACGTGGGCCCCCTTGTCCCGCCAGGCCCTAAGGGCCCCCAGGGCCACCCGCAAGGCCTGGGTTTTGGGCTCCTCCCCCACGGGCAGTAGGGGCCGGGCGCTGGCCAGCTCCCTGGTGAGCAGCGCCTCCCTCTCCTCCGGGGAAAGGGAGAGGAAGCCAGGATGGACACCCCCCACGGCCAGAAGCTCATGGACAGCCTCCAGGAGCTTCTGGGACTCCTCCCTCAGGTCCAAGGGGGCAAGCTCCAGGCCGAAGGCGAGAAGGCGGACCTCGAGGGGGCGGAAAAAGGAATGGGCCACCTGCCCTAGGCCCACCGTGGCCAACCCCTCCTCCGCCATCCGCAGGGCCCTCAAAAGCTCCTCGGTGCTCACCTCTTCCCTTTCCAGCCGGGCGTAAAGCTGGGCAAAGAAGCGGCGGTAGGGTTCGCCGGGAAAGCGTTCCACCCCCTCTCCCCCCTCCCGGATCCCCCGGGGGGCCGGCACCTTGGTTTCGGAGAGCGAGAGGTCCCGCACCAGGTTCTCCAGCTCCTGTAAGAACCGTTCCCGGGCCACCTGGCGGGCGTAGCGGCCGGCGAAGGCGGTCACCTCTGGGGTGACGAAGGGGTTGCCATCCCGGTCGCCCCCGATCCAGCTCCTAAAGCGCACCGGGCTCTTCAGGCGGGGCCGTCGGCCATACACCTGCTCCAGGGCCGCCTCGAGGCCCTCCACCAACCTGGGCACCGCCCGCCAGAGGGTGGTGGGCAGGTAGTAAAGCCCCCCCTTGATCTCGTCCTCCACCGCGGGCCTGGCCTTGCGCACCTCCTCGGTGGCGTAAAGCAGGGCCACCCTGGCCGCCAAACGGGCCTGGTCCTGGGCCTCCAGCTCCTCTTGTAGCCTTTCCAGATGATACCTTAGGGTCCGCCGGCGGGTCTCGGTGGGATGGGCGGTGAAGGTGAGCCATAGCTCCAGGCGGTTCAGGTGGGCCTCCACCGCCTCGAGGGAAAGCCCCCTTTCCTTCAGGGCCTGGGCTAGGGCCAGGAAGCCCTCGGGCCTGGGGTTTTCCGGGGTTTCCGCCTGGGCCCTGAGCCGGTTTACCCGCACCCGGTGCCTTTCCTCCGCCAGGTTCACCAGGTGGAAGTAATGGGTAAAGGCCCGCACCAGGGCCTCCGCCTCCTCCAGGGAAAGCCCCTCCACCCGCTTTAGGAGGAGGGCGCTCGCCCCCTCGTCCCCTTGCCGCCGGGCCTTGGCAAGGAGGCGCACCTCCTCCACCAGGGCGAAAAACCGCTCCCCCGAGACCGCCCGAATGGCCTCCCCCAGAAGGCGGCCCAAAAGGTCCACCTCCGCCCGCAACAGTTCAAAGGAGTCCTCCTTTCCCCGCGTCAAGGCTCCTCCCACACGTAAGGGCCTATGGAAGCCCCCTTGCCCCCCTCCAGAACCAGCTCCGTGGCGTGGAAGCGGGCCTTTCCCTGGGCCGCCCTAAAGGGCTGGGGCCTACCCGTGAGAAAGCGGGCCAAAAAGGTCTCCACCTCCCCCCCGATGATGGACTCGTAGGTGCCGGTCATGCCCACATCGGTTTGGTACAGGGTTCCCTTGGGCAGGCGCATGGCGTCCAGGGTGGGCACGTGGGTGTGGGTGCCCAGCACGGCGGTAACCCGGCCATCCAGGTAGTGGGCCAGGGCCATCTTCTCGCTGGTGGCCTCGGCGTGCACCTCCACCAGGATGTAATCCGCGCTTTCCTGGGCCAAAAGGGCATCCAGGGCGCGGAAGGGATCGTCCAGGGGATCCATGAAGATGCGGCCCATCACCTGCACAAAAAGGAGGCTCTCCCCCCCTGCGCTTAGCCGCCACCAGCCCCGCCCTGGGGTACCCGGGGGGTAGTTGAGGGCCCGGACCACCGGTTCCCTCTCCAAAAGGTCGTAGACCTCCTTGTGGTCCCAGGCGTGGTTGCCCAGGGAAACCAAATCCACCCCCGCCTCGCGCAGGATGCGGTAGGAACGGCGGTCCAGCCCCTTGCCCTTGGCGGCGTTCTCCCCGTTGGCTATGACCAGATCGTACTGATCCCGGATATCCGGCAGGTGGAGGCTCACCGCCCTTAGGCCGGGCTCGGCCATCACGTCGCCGATGAAAAGGACCCGCATGGGGGCATTATACGCACCCATGCGGGCTTCTTGCGGGTCAGCCCACCTTGATGTAGGCGTAGCCCTTGGCCTGGAGCTCCCCTAAGGCCCCCACCCCCGAGGGCACCCATTTTAGGGGTATCCGCGCGCCAAGGGAAAACCCAGCCCCTTGGGTAGGGGCTGGGCCCGGATACCCCGGGGTGGCTTGCGCCACCAGGGAGGGCCCACCTAGGCGGTTCGCTTCTGCAGGAAGTACACCACCCCGTAGCCGATGGCCGCCAGGATCAGCAAGGGGATAGCGAACTTCAAAAGTTCCCAGATCAAGCCGGAAAGCGCCAAGAGCACCCGGCCCAGAAAGGAGAACACCCATCCGCCCACCCATAGGGCGAGAAGCACCCCTACCACCACCAGTAGCCCCAAGACCACCCACTCCAAGGCATCCCGCAGGGTCCGTTCCATACCTTAAGCATACACTGATAAAGGTGGAGCGCTACCGCCTGGAGGAAGGGGTGGTGGTGGGGCGTAAGGCCCTACCCCAAGGGGATCTCCTCCTGCGTTTCCTGACCCCTCAAGGGAGCCTCGAGGCCGTGGCCCGCAAGGGGGTGCGGCCCTCGGGACGCTCGGGGAGGTTGTCCCTCTTCCACCACGTGCGCTTCCAGGTTTACGCCAAGGGGGAGGGCCTTCCCACCCTCACCCAGGCGGAGCTTCTCGGAAGGCTACACGGCCTCGAGGAACCCCAGCGCTTCCTGCTGGCCTCTTTTCTGGCGGAACTCTCCTACCGCCTGGCCTCCCCCGAGGCCGCCCCCAGGATCTACCCCGTGTTCATCTCGGGCCTGCGGGGCATCGCCAAACACCCCAGGCCCCTTCTGCCCCTGGTGTGGGCGGGCTGGCGGGTGGTGAAGGCGGGAGGCCTGGGTCCCAACCTTTTGGGGCCGGGTTTACACCTGGAGGCGGGCCGCCTTGGGGACAAGGGCGTCTACCTGGGGGAAAAGGGGGTGGAAGCCCTCAGGGCCATCCTCCACCTCCCGGGCAGCGAGGCCCTTCCCTATCTGGAAGAGGCTCCCTTGGAAAGGCTCCTCCTCGCCCTGAAACACCACGCGGAGGAGGCCCTAGGCCCCCTGAAGACCGCATCCGCGCTCACCGCGAAGCTATAGGGGCTTGATCTCCAGGATGGTGTAGACCTGGGCCCCCTTCTTGCCCCGGATCTCCACCACGTCCCCCACCTTCTTGCCCAAAAGCGCCTGGCCCAGGGGGGACTCGTCGGAGATCTTGCCGCTGAAAATGTCGGCCTCGTGGCTCCCCACGATGGCCAAAGAGAGCCTTTCCCCGGACTCGGTTTCCAGCTCCACCTGGCAGCCCAAGGCCACCTGGTCGTAGGAGCCATTCCCCTCCACCACCACCGCCCGGGCCAGGAGGTCCTCCAGCTGGGCGATCCGGGCCTCGTTCTGCCACATGGCCCGGCGCGCCTCGTCGTAGCCCGCGTTCTCCCTCAGGTCCCCTTCCTCCAAGGCCTGTTCAAAGTCGGCGGAAATCTCCTGCCGCTTGGTGGTTTTCAGGTGATGCAGTTCCTCCTGAAGGCGCCTAAAGCCTTCCGGGGTCAGGTAAACCGGCTTCTTCATCCCTTCCCTCCGCGTAAAAAGGGGCACCAGCCCATGGGGATGGGCTGGAGGTACCGCTATTCAGTATAGCAGGCGGGAAGGAAGCGCTCCACCAAGGGGGCCAAGGCCTCGGGAAGCGGCCCCACGGGCAAAAGCCCCACCCCGCTTCCCGCCAGGAGCAGGGTTCCCCTAACCCCTTCCCCCTCCCGGCCACGGCGCAGGGCCAGCCTCGGGGGAAGGGGTGGCGGCTCGGCCAGGGGGAGCTCCCAGGGGTAAAGGCGCGCCTCCTGCACCCGAAGGCCCAGTTCCCGGGCGGCCTCGGCCACCTTCCTGCGGGTGATGCCCTCGAGGCCCCCCTCCAACAGCAAGAGCACCCCATCCCGGTAGAGGAGGGGGCTGGTGCGGCTTCCGTCCACCACGTAGCCCTCCCCATCCTGCAAAAGCCCCTCGAAGGCCCCCTGACCCTCCGCCTCCCTCTGGGCCAGGCGGTAGGGCAGGTAGTTCCCGGTCTTGAAGCGGCACAGGTCCGGATGCACCCGGTAGGGGGTCAGGAGAACCCGCACCCCCTCTTGGTAGGCGGCCAAGGGAAGAGGGGTATAGGGCCGGGCCTCGGAAAGCCAAACCCCCTCCCCCACGGTGAAACGGAGGCGAAGGCAGGGGAAGGGGGAAAGCTCCTTTTTAAGGGCCTCGAGGTCCTTCAGGAACACCCCATCCCCCGGATAGGGAAGCCCCAAGGCCAAGGCGTGCCGGCGCAGGCGGTGGAGGTGGTCCTCCAGCCACAGGGCCTCCCCGCCCTCCACCCGCAAGGTGGTGAAGACGCTCAGCCCGTGGTACAAAAACCCTTCCGGAAGGGGCTCGCTGAAGGGCTCCCCCTTCAGGAGGACCCGCCTCAGGCCCCCTCCAGGAACCTGGCCAAAAGCTCCATCCCCCACGGGGACAGGATACTCTCCGGGTGGAACTGGACGCCATAGGCCCGCCTGCCGTCCCAGATGGCCATGGGGACCCCATCCCCCGTCCAGGCCAGGAGGCGTACCCCCTGGGGAAGGCCCCTCAGGGCCAAGGAGTGGTAACGGGCAAAGGGGAGGGGGTTGGGCAGGCCCGCAAAGAGGGCCTCCCCCCCGTGGAAAATGGGATGCGCCTCCCCGTGCACGGGGGCCTCCCGGTAGAGCTCCGCCCCCAAGGCCACCCCCAGGGCTTGGTGGCCCAAACAAACCCCCAGAAAGGGAAGGCCCTCCCCCAAGGCCCTTCGGGTCCATTCCAGAACCCGCCCCGCGGTGAAGGGGTCCTTGGGCCCAGGCCCCACCACCAGGTGGCTGAAGCCCTGGAGGCTAGGCGCCTCCTCCTGGTCCACCACCAAGACCTCCGCCCCCAGGGCGCTCAGGTAGTCCACCAGGTTGTAGCTGAAGGAGTCCCGGTTCTCCAGGAAGAGGACCCGGGCCCGCACCCGCCTAGGGGGTGGGGGCGGGCTCCAGGCGGCGGTGGCCTTGGGCGGTTCCGGCCTCCGGCCCGGGCGGCCCCGTTCCAGGGCCAGGAGGAGGCTTTCCGCCTTGTGCAGGGTCTCTTGGTACTCGGCCTCGGCGTCGGAGGCGATGACGATCCCCGCCCCCGCGGAAAAGAGCACCTCCTCCCCCACCCGCTGGAAGGAGCGGATGAGGATGTTGAAGTCCGCCCCTCGGCCCGAGACGTACCCCAGGCTCCCGGTGTAGGCCCCCCGGGGCACAGGCTCCAGCTCGCGGATGGCCGCCATCACCGTGCCCTTGGGGGCCCCGGTGATGGTGCCCCCGGGGAAGAGGCTCCGGAACACCTCCCCCAAGGAGGCCCGGGTGTGGCCCTCCACCTCGGAGACCAGGTGCATCACGTGGGCGTAGCGCTCCACGGTGAAAAGCTCCCGCACCCGCACGGTCCCCGGAAGGGCCACCCTGGCCAGGTCGTTGCGGAGGAGGTCCACCAGCATGGCGTGCTCCGCCCGCTCCTTGGGGGAGGCCAAAAGATCCCTTTCCAGGTCCAGGTCCTCCGCCTCCGTCCGCCCCCGGGGCCGGGTCCCGGCGATGGGCCGGCCAGGACCCGGGCCCCGTTTTCTGGAAGAGCCGCTCCGGGCTTCCCGAGACCACCGCCCAGCCCTCCCCCTCCAGAAGCCCCATGAAGGGGGAAGGGTTCAGGGCCCGGAGCCGGGCGTAGAGGAGGAGGGGTCCATGGGGCCCAGGAGGCGGAAGCGGTGGGAGAGGTTCACCTGGTAGACCACCCCCGCGCGGATCCTCTCCTGGACCTCCCCAACCCCCCTCAGGAAGGCCTCCTTGGGGAAGTCGGAGACCAGGGGGTGGTGGGGCAAGGGAGGGGGGTATAGGGAAGGGCCTTAGGGGGAAGGAGGGGTGGCCACCAACCCTCCCCCCAGGAGGGCGAAGCCCTCGGGGTAGTAGTAAAAGGCGGCCTCCGGAAGGCCCGGCAGGGGCTCGTGGGTGGGCAGGCCCAGGTGGCGGGCGAACTCGTAGGCGAAAAAGCCGATCCATGCCGGGAAAAAGCCCCTACCCAGGCCCCTTTCCAGGTGGCGGAAGAGGTCCAAGGCCTCCCCCACCCGCCGGCCGTCCAGGTAGAGGCGGCCCTCCAGGACCTCGAGGCGGTGCTCTGGGCGCACCCCCAGGAGGGAGAGCCGGGCAAAGGGGGTCCTCGGCCCCAGGGACTCCAGCAGCGCCGGGCGCATCCCCAGGGCCCTGGCCGCGTGGTAAAGGCCCAGCACGGGGCCAAGTATACCGGCAACCCCGATCGCCTTCCCGGGCGGAAGGTGGGGGCTTGTTGCGAAAACCTCCGTCCCTTAGACTCCGGACAAGGAGGCGCCATGTTGGAGGCCTCGCAGATCCCTGGTTTGGCCTTGCGAGGGCTTGCCGCGGGCTGGTCGGTGCGCTCAACCCCCTTGCTGCACGTTTCCTGGCAGGGGGACCGCTTTGTGGCCACCGGCTGGCACGGCCTCCTCCTGGAAAGCCCGGACGGCCTCTCCTGGCGCCAGGTGGCCACACCCACCCTCGAGGCCCTCACCGCCTCGGCCCTGGGGGATGGGCGGCAGGTGGTGGTGGGGGGCAAGGCCACGGTTTTGCAGGGAGCCCCTGGGGGTCCCCTGGAGGCGGCAAAGGTGGGGGACACCAGGGGTCTTTGGGGCGTGGCCTATGGGAGGGGGCGCTACGTGGCCGTGGGCATGGAAGGGCTGGTGCTGACCTCCGAGGACGGCGCGGCCTGGGAACCCGTACCCCTGGGGATGGATGGCAACCTCTGGGACGTGGCCTATGCCCAAGGCCGCTTCGTGGCGGTGGGCGACCACGTCATCCTGGTTTCCCAAGACGGGAAGCGCTTTAGGGCGCTCTCGGCCCCGGACATCCTCAACGCCGTAGCCTTCGCCCAAGGCCTCTGGGTGGCCGTAGGCTGGGGCGGCCTCATCCTCACCTCGCCAGACGGGCAGAGTTGGCACCCCCAGGTTTCGGGCACATGGAAAGGCCTCTTCAGCGTGGCCCACAGCGGCCGGCTATGGGTGGCGGTGGGGGAACAGGGCACCGTCCTGACCTCCCCCGACGGCATCCGCTGGCACAAGGCGGTCCTGGAGGGGGCCCCCTTCCTCACGGGAGTGGCCTGGAACGGAAGCCGCTTCGTGGCGGTGGGCTGGGGCCTGGCCCTCTACACCTCCGAGGAGGGCTTTACCTGGAAGCCCGTCCACCCCGGCACCGGACAACAGCTTTGGAGCGTGGCCTTTGGGCCCCAGGGCTTCGTGGCCGTGGGGCACGAGGGGCCCATGGGGGTCGTCCTTTTCTCCCCAGAGGGCACCGCCTGGACCCTCGAGGCCCGGACGCCCGCCTGGCTCCTCGGCGTGGGCTGGGGCGGGAAGGGGTACGTGGCGGTGGGAGAGGGCATCCTCCTCTCCTCGGCCGATGGCAAGGAGTGGTGGCAAAGGGAAATCCCCGTGCGAAAGAGGCTTTTTGGGGTGGCCTACGGCGAAGACCGCTTCGTGGCGGTGGGAGAGGCCCTGCTCCTTTCCCGGGACGGGAAGGCCTGGGAAGCCTTTCCCCTGCCCGAGGAGGAAACCCTGCTGGGGGTGGCCCATGGGCAGGGGACCTTTTTGGCGGCGGGGGAAAGGGGAAGCCTCTACGCCTCTAAAGACGGCCTGCGCTGGGAAAAGGTGCTCTCCCTGGGACGCCCCTGGCTCAAGGGTCTGGCCTTCGGCCGAGGGCGCTTCCTCGCCAGCGGCCACGGCTCGGTCCTGGTGGCCCGGAAGGGCTGGGACTGGGAGGAGGCCAACACCCGGCACCTGCCCAAACATCTCCCCAGCGTGGCCCATGGCGATGGGCGCTTCGCCCTGGTGGGGCATCCTAGCCCGGGAGAGGGGCTCGTGGCCTTTTCCGAAGACGGCCTCACTTGGGACGAGGCCCATCCTCTCGGCAACGAACCCGAGGGCATTGCCCACGGCGGAGGAAGGTTCGTGGTGGTGGGCAACTGCGGAACCCTCCTCACCCGGCCCTGAGGCTCCGCCCGAAGGCGGTGGGGGCCTTCCCGTGGGGTCTTAGTCCACGCTGAAGTACCGGGCCTCCGGGTGGTGGACCACGAGGGCGCTGGTGCTGTGCTCCGGGTCCAGCTGGAAGTTCTCCGTGAGGCGCACCCCGATGCGGGAGAAGTCCATGAGCCGGTCCAGCTTGGCCTGGTCGGCCAGGTCGGGGCAGGCGGGGTAGCCGAAGGAGTAGCGGGCCCCCTGGTAGCCCTGCTGGAAAAGCTTGCGGATCTCGGTGGCGTCCTTGCCGGCAATGCCCCACATCTGCCGCATCCGCTTGTGCCAGTATTCCGCCAAGGCCTCGGTCATCTCCACGCTGAACCCGTGCACGAAAAGGTACTCCTGGTAGGCCCCGGCCTCAAAAAGCGCCTTGGCCTTCTTAGAAGGCTCCTCCCCCATGGTAACGAGCTGCACCCCCAGGACGTCCCTGGCCCCCGCTTCGTAGGCAGGAAGCCACCCCTCCTCGTCCCCCAAGGGAGGGGCAAAGCGGGGGCGGAAGTAATCCACCAGGCTCAGGCCCCCGCCCCTCTGCCGAGGGAAGGCGAAGCGCTCCAAAACCTCCCCGGTTTCGGGGGAGAACACCCAAACCTCCTCCCCCTCCCGGGCCACGGGGAAGAAGCCGTAGAGCACCTTGGGCCTGAGCCACCCTTCCTCCAGGGCCTCCTTGAGAAGCCTGCGGAATACGGGCTCCGCCTCCCGCTCCACCAGGGCCTGCCACGCCTCCCGGCTCATCCCCTTGCGGCTATACCCCCACTGGCCGCGGAAAAGGGCCAGTTTGTTCACGTAATGGGCGATGGTGGCCAGGTCCAACCCCTCCTCCACCCGCACCCCGAAGAAGGGAGGGCGGGGGACCGCGGGGGCTTCCCCCACGGGTTGGGAGCGGGCCACCCCCCTGGGGGCCTCCGGCCGGGACCTTTGCGCCCCCTTCGGGACCGGGGAGGCCTCCCCGCCAACGATGGCCTCCATGAGCCTAAGGCCCTCAAAGGCATCCTCGGCGTAGTAAACGTTGGGGTAAATGGCCTTAAGCTCCTCCACGTAAGCCCGGGTGAGGGCCGCCCCCCCAAGGATCACGGGCAGGGTATACCCCCTATCCCGCATGTACTCCAGGTTTTCCTTCATGACCACGGTGCTCTTGACCAGAAGGCCGGACATGCCCACCGCATGGGGCCGGTGCGCCTCCACCGCCTTCAGGATCTCCTCGATGGGCACCTTGATGCCCAGGTTGATCACCTGGTAGCCGTTGTTGGTGAGGATGATGTCCACCAGGTTCTTGCCGATGTCGTGGACATCCCCCTTGACCGTGGCCAAAACCATCTTCCCCCGGCCCTCGCCCCGCCGCTCCATGTGGGGCTCCAGGAAGGCCACGGCCCGCTTCATCACCTCGGCGGCCTGAAGGACGAAGGGCAGTTGCATCTTTCCCGCCCCAAAGAGCTCCCCCACCTCCTTCATGCCGGCAAGGAGGGGGCCGTTGATGAGGTCCAAGGGCTTGTGACCGGCCCTCAGGGCCTCCTCCAGATCCGCCTCCAAGCCCCCTTTCCTCCCCTCCACCACCCGGCGCTTCAGCCTCTCCAAAAGGGGCAGGGCCAAGAAGGCGTCCTCCTTGGCGGCAAACTCCCCCTGGTGGGTCTCAAAGTAGGCCATGAAGGCGAAGAGGGGGTCGTAGCCCTCCCCTCTCCGGTCGTGGATGAGGTCTAGGGCGAGGGCATAGGCCTCCTCGGGGATCTGGGAAATGGGCAGGATCTTGCCCGCATCCACGATGGCGGCGGTAAGACCCCGCTTGCGGGCCTCGTCCAGGAACACCGAGTTGAGCACCCGCCGGGCCCGGGGTTTGAGCCCGAAGGAGACGTTGGAAACCCCCAGGATGAACCCCACCCCCGGGAGCCTTTCCCGTAGCTCCTCCATGGCCAAAAGGGTCTCCTTGGCCAAGGGGCGGCTTTCCTCATCCCCTTGGGTGATGGGGAAGGTGAGGAGGTCAAAGAGGAGGTCCTCGGGGCGGAAGCCGTGGTGCAGGGTGAGGCGCTCGTACATGCGCAGGGCCACCCTGACCTTCTCCTCCCGGGTCTTGGCCATACCCCTTTCGTCAATGGTGAGGACCACCAAGGCCGCCCCGTGGGCCTTGGCCAAGGAGGCCACCCGGTCAAACTTCTCCAGGCCGTCCTCCAGGTTGGCGGAGTTCAGGAGGAGCCTGCCGGGGAGGTGCTTAAGGGCAAGTTCCATGGCCTCAGGGGAGGTGGAGTCCACCATGAAGGGCACGGTGACCGCGGTGGCCAGGTGGGGAAGGAGCCAAGCCAGGTCTTCAAGCTCGTCCCGCCCCGTCCAGGCCACGGAGAGGTCCAGGGCGTGGGCTCCCTCCTCCACCTGCTCGCGGGCCAGGGAGAGGATCCCCTCCAAATCCCGGGCAAAGAGCATCTCCCGGAAGCGCTTGCTCCCGGTGGCGTTCAGGCGCTCCCCTACAAGGAAAAGGCTCGCCTCCTGGCGCAGGGAAACCGCCTGGTACAAGGAAGCCACCTGGGGTGGGAAAACCCTAGGCCGCGGGGGGGCCGGCTTTCCCCTTAGGGCCTCCGCCACCTTGCGGATGTGCTCCGGCCCCGTACCGCAACACCCCCCCACGGCGTTCACCCCGTACTCGGTGACGAACTTCAGGTGCCAGCGGGCGAGCTCCTCCGGGGTGAGGTCATAGACCACCCTCCCCCCCTCGTTCCGAGGCAGGCCCGCATTGGGCAGGCAGCTCACGAAGCGGGTGCTGTTCTCGGCGAAGTAGCGGATCTTGGCGTCCATGAGGTCGGGGCCGGTGGCGCAGTTCATGCCCACCACGTCGATGGGCAGGCTCTCCAGGGCGGCCAAGGCCGCCCCCTCGTCCGTGCCCACCAGCATGGTGCCCGTGGCCTCCATGGTCACCTGCACCTGCAAGGGCACCTCCCGGCCCACCTCCGCCATGGCCTCCCGGGCTGCCAAAACGGCACAGCGCACCTGCAAGATGTCCTGGGCGGTCTCCAGGAGGATGAGGTCCACCCCGCCCTTGAGAAGCCCCCGCACCGCCTCCTTGTAGGCGGCGAAGAGCTCGTCCCAGGAGATCTGGCCCAGGGAGATGAGCTTGGTGCCCGGCCCCAAGGCCCCGGCCACGAAGGCCCCGTAGGGGTCCGCCGCCTCCCGGGCGATCCTCGCCCCCAAGTAGGCCAGCGCCTCCGCCTCCCCTTCCAGGCCGTACTCCGCCAGGACGTGGCGCAGGCAGCCGAAGGTGTTGGTCTCGATGACCTCGGCGCCGGCCTCGAGGTAGGCCCGGTGGATCTCCTGGACCACCTCCGGGCGGGTGCGGTTCAGCACCTCAGGGCAACCAAAATACGCCTCCCCGCCGTAATCCTCCGGGGAGAGTTCCCTCTTTTGCAACTCGGTGCCCATGGCCCCGTCAAAGACCAAAGGTCTTTGCATAAGGGCCTTCAGGTAGGGGAACTTTTCCGCCCTGGCCTCCTTGTTGTACCCAAGCCGCACCAAGGGGGCCTCCCCCCAACCCGCCCCCCCCAGGTGGTGGCGGCAGCCGGGGCTACAGGTGTGGACCTCCACCATATCCCGCTAGTGTAGCCAAAAGAGGGGGGCTATGCTAGGCCCATGGACCCCTTCGGCATCCTCTACACCGACCTTTACCAGCTCACCATGGGCCAGGTTTACTTTAGGCTCGGCCTCCACGAGAGGGAGGCCCTCTTTGAGGCCTTCTACCGCAAAAACCCGGACTATGGGGCCCACCAGGCGGGCTACACCGTTTTCGCCGGCCTGGACCCCCTCCTCTCCTGGATGGAAGGGGCCCGCTTCGGCGAAGAGGAGATCGCCGCCCTCCGCGCCCTCAAAAGCCGAAGCGGCAAGCCCCTTTTCGGCGAGGACTACCTCCGCTACCTGCGGGAGATGGGGGGCTTCTCGGGCCTCACCCTCCGGGCCCTCCCCGAGGGGCGGGTGGCCCACCCCCAGGTGCCCCTCATCAGCGTGGAGGGCCCCCTCCTCCAGGCCCAGCTCCTGGAAACCGCCCTTTTGAACCGCATCAACTACGAGACCCTCATCGCCACCAAGGCCAGCCGGGTGCGGGAAGCGGCGGGGGAGGCGCTGGTGCTGGAGTTCGGCCTCCGCCGCGCCCCCGCGAAGGGTGGGGAGGCCGCCACCCGGGCAAGCCTCATCGGGGGGGCCAACCGCAGCAGCGCCGTGAGCCTCTCCCACCTCCTGGGGCTTCCCTCCTCCGGGACCCACGCCCACAGCATGGTCCAGGCCTTCTTGGCCCTGGGGCATTCCGAGGAGGAGGCCTTCCAGGCCTTCGCCGAGGTCTTCCCCGACGACACCATCCTCCTTTTGGACACCGTGGACACCTTGGACTCGGGCCTTCCCAACGCCCTACGGGTCTTTGAGCGGTTGCGGCGCAAGGGGCACAAGCCGGTGGGGGTGCGCATCGACTCCGGGGACCTGGCCTACCTTTCCATCCAGGTGGCCAGGGAGTTGGACAAGGCGGGCTTCCCGGAAACCCTCATCGTCCTTTCCGGGGATCTGGACGAGCTGGTCATCTGGCAGATCAAGAGCCAGATCCAGGAGGAAGCCCCCCGGTACGGGGTGGACCCCGACCGCCTCCTCAAGCGCCTGGTCTACGGGGTGGGGACCCGCATGGTGGTTTCCTGGGGCTCCCCGGCCCTAGGGGGGGTCTACAAGCTGGTGGCCATCCGGGAAAACGGCACCTGGGCCCCGGCCATCAAGATCTCGGACTCCTTGGAAAAGGTGCTGAACCCGGGGCACAAGAGGGTCTACCGGGTATACGACCATCGGGGCCTGGCCACCGCCGACCTCCTGGCCACCTTTGACGAGGAGGTCCGGGAGAACCAACCCCTTTCTCTCCGCCACCCCACGGACCCCACCAAGCGCCGCACCCTCCGCCCCGGGGAGTTCACCCTCGAGCCCCTCCTGGAGGAGGCCTACCGGGGAAAGCGCCTCTTCCCGCCGCTACCCCTGGAAGTCCTCCAGGAAAGGCGGCGAAGGGACGTGGAGCGCCTGGACCCCGGGGTGCGCCGCCTGGTGAACCCCCACATTTACCACGTTTCCCTCACGGAAAGGCTCTTTGCCCTGAAGGAGGAGCTGGTGGCCCGCCTGGGCGGGGGATGAGGGCCTCGGTGCCGAGGCATGGAGGTTGCCGCAACGGGCGGGAAGAAGGGCGATGCCCAAAGCCTTTCTAGGGGCCCCCCTCGTGGCTTGCGCCACGACGGGGCCCTTAGGAAGCCTGGCGGAGCTTGGCCTCCTCGAGGGCCTTCAGGGGCTGGTCTAGGTGGGGAAGGTCCAGGACCAGTTCCCTCACCCCGCTTCCCGGGGCCTCAAACATCAGGTCCACCATGGTCTTCTCCAGGATGGCCCTCAGGCCCCGCGCCCCGGTGCCCCGCTTCAGGGCCCTGCGGGCGATCTCCTTCAGGGCCGCCTGGGTGAAGCGAAGCTCAATCCCCTCCATGCGCAAAAGCTCCTGGTACTGTTTCACCAAGGCGTTTTTGGGCTCGGTGAGGATGCGCACCAGGTCGTCCTCCGTGAGGGGGTGGAGCTGGACGATGAGGGGGGCCCGGCCCACAAACTCGGGGATCATGCCGAACTTCACCAGGTCCTCGGGGATGACCTCCAGGGGCTCCTCCTTGCTCTGGGTGCGGGTGAAGCCGATGGTGGTGCGCTCGGTGCGGGCCTTGACGATGTTCTCCAGGCCCTCAAAGGCCCCGCCCAGGATGAAGAGGATGTTCTTGGTGTTCACCGGGATGAACTCCTGGTGCGGGTGCTTGCGCCCCCCCTGGGGAGGCACGTTGGCGATGGTCCCCTCAATGATCTTCAGAAGGGCCTGCTGCACACCTTCCCCGGAAACATCCCGGGTCAAGGAGGGGTTTTCCGACTTCCGGGCGATCTTGTCGATCTCGTCAATGTAGACGATGCCCATCTCCGCCCGCTCCACGTCAAAGTCCGCGTTCTGCAGGAGGCGGAGGATGACGTTCTCCACGTCCTCGCCCACGTAGCCCGCCTCGGTCAGGGTGGTGGCGTCGGCGATGGCGAAGGGCACGTCCAAGAAGCGGGCCAGGGTTTCCGCCAGTAGGGTCTTGCCCGTGCCCGTGGGCCCGATGAGGAGGATGTTGGCCTTGCCGATCTCCGCCTCCGGGTGGAGGAGGCGCTTGTAGTGGTTGTAGACGGCCACGCTCAAGGCCCTCTTGGCCGCCTCCTGCCCCACCACGTACTGGTCCAGATGGGCCTTGATCTCCTGGGGCCTGGGAAGGCGCGTGGGCCCCTTGGGCCCCCGCTTCTCCTGGCGCAGGAGTTCCTGGGCCCGCTCCACGCAGTCCTCGCAGATGTAGACCTCGGCGATGGGGCTTTCCAAAAGCCGCCCCGTTTCCGGAGGGCGCAGACCGCAAAAGCTGCAGTGAGGTCTAGGCTTCCTCACGGGTCACCACCTGGTCGATCAGGCCGTACTCCAAGGCCTCCTGGGCGGAAAGGTAGTAGTCCCGGTCGGTGTCCTTCTCCACCTTCTCCAGGGGCTGGCCGGTGTGCTTGGCCAGGATCTCGTTCAAAAGCTTCTTGGCCTTCAAGATCTCCTGGGCCTGGATGGCGATGTCGCTGGCCGTACCCCGCACCCCGCCCCAGGGCTGATGGATCATGACCTTGGAGTGGGGCAGGGCGTAACGCCGGCCCTTCTCCCCGGCGGCCAGGATCACCGCGGCCATGCTGGCCGCCATGCCGATGACGATGGTGGAGACCGGGGCCCTTACGAACTGCATGGTGTCGTAGATGGCCAGCCCGGCATCCACCTCGCCCCCGGGGGAGTTGATGTAGAGGCGGATCTCCTGATTGGGGTTCTGGGCATCCAGGAAAAGCAGCTGGGCCACGATGGTATTGGCCACCTGGGAGTCTATGGGGGTTCCCAGGAAGATGATGCGATCCTTGAGTAGCCGGGAGTAGATGTCGTAGACCCGCTCGCCGCGGGCGGTCTGCTCTATGACGTAGGGTATGACCATACCAGTCCTCATTGTAGCGGCAGGCCCAGGGGGAAAACCCCCCTGGGCCACCATGGCGCACCTACAAGAGCTTAGACAAGGCCTCCTTGACGGCCTTGTCCTGAAGGTAAGCCGCCCTCAGGCGGGCTAAACCCCTTTCCCCAAACTCCCGCCTCAGCTCCTGCAGGGAGACCCCGTAGGACCGGGCCACCGCCTGGAGGTAAGCCTCCCATTCCTCCTCGGTGACCTCGGGCTTGAGCTCCTCCGCCAAACGCTCCTTGGCCAAGGAGCGCCTCACCCGCTTGAGGACCTCCTGCCTCAGGTCCTCCCAGAACTTGGCCAACTCCCCTTTCTCCTCCAGGGCCTTGAGGTAGGCCTCGAGGGGGATCCCCTGGGCGGCCAGGTCCTCCGCCAGGTGCTCGAGGAGGTGGCGTTCCTCCGCCTCCAGCATGGAAGGGGGGATCTCCGCCTCCAGCCCCTCGGCCAACTTCTCCAAGAAGGCCCGCTCCCGCGCCTCCTGGTACTCCCGCTCCGCCTGGCGCTTGAGGCTTTCGCGCACCTTTGCCCTCAGCTCCTCCAGGCTTTCCGCCTCCAGGGTCTTGGCGAACTCCTCATCCAGCTCGGGGAGCTCGAGGGTCTTCACCTCCAGGACCTCCGTGCGCACCTCCCGCACCTTCTCCCCCTTCTCGTTCAATACCGGGACCATGACCACCTCTCCGGCCCGCCTGCCCAAAAGGGCCTCCCGCACATGGGGCAGGGCCTTGGAGAGGTCAATGGGGAACTCCGCCCCCTCCTCGGTGCGCACGAAAACGTGGTCCTTTTCCTGGGCCTCCCGATCCACGGGAACGAGTTCGGCGTAGCGGTGGCGGAGCTCCTCCAGGGCCTTATCCACCATCTCCTCCGTGACCTCGGGGGCGGCCACCTGGAGTTCAAAGCCCCGCCAGTCGGGGAGCTTCACCTCCGGGTAGTTCTCCACCTCGGCCACGTAGCGGAAGCCCTCCCCCTCGGTGAGCTCCTGCTCCACCACCCGGGCGGCCACCGGCAGAAGGCCCAGCTCCCGCACGGCCTCAGGGTAGGTGGTCTCCACCAACCGCTCCTTGAGGTCCTCCAAAAGCTCCTCGCGGCCCAAGCGGGCCTCCACCACCTTCAGGGGCGCCTTGCCCGGGCGGAAACCCGGGATCCTCACCCGCTTGGCCACGTCCCTGAGCAGGTCCTCGTAGCGCCGCCTAACCTCCTCCGCGGGCACCTCCACGCGGACCTTCACCAAGTAACCGGAACGCTCCAGGATCTCCGCCACGCCTCACCTCACTAACAAGGGGGCCCCGCCCAGGTGGTGCGAGGAGCGGGACTTGAACCCGCACGGGTTACCCCACCGGATCCTAAGTCCGGCGCGTCTACCGGTTCCGCCATCCTCGCGCAAGGAGGGCGAGGCCCCCCCTTAAAATACCACCCCTTGCGGGGTGGTGGTGTTGGGGTGAGCGATGGGACTTGAACCCACGACCCCCGGATCCACAGTCCGGTGCTCTGACCAGCTGAGCTACGCTCACCACGCTCAGCATCCGCCATTCTAAGGAGCTAGGTACCCTCCGTCAAGGCCTGAAGCCCCCCCTCGAGGCTCATGGCCTCATACCCTTCCGCCTCCAGGTACAAGGCCGCCACCTGGCTGATAAGCCCCTTCTCGCACACCAGGAGGAGGGGAACCCTGGGCAGGCGGTGCTCCCCCGACTGGATCTTCTCCAAGGGCACCCACTCCGCCGCAAAGGGCAGGGGGGTGCGACGCTTATCCGCGGGGCGGACGTCCACCACCTTCACCCCCTGGTCCAAGAGGGCGGGCAGGTCCTGGGGTTTGACCCTCCGCATACCCCTGATTGTACCAGGATCAGGCGGGGCCTCGAGGGCCTTGCGCAAAGTTATGCAAAACATCCCGGGAGTTCTGCATAAGAAGCGGGGGGCTCCTCCCACAACCCGGGGCAAATATGTTATCCTCGCCCATTGGGTACGCGATGCCGCCGAGAAGAGACCTGAAGAAAATCCTCATCATCGGTTCCGGGCCCATCACCATTGGCCAGGCCGCGGAGTTTGACTACTCGGGCACCCAGGCGGTGAAGGCCCTAAGGGGGGCGGGGTACGAGGCCATCCTGGTCAACTCCAACCCCGCCACCATCATGACCGACCCCGAGCTGGCCGAGCGCACCTACCTGGAACCCCTGACCCTGGAGTACCTGGAAAGGGTGATCGCCAAGGAGCGCCCCGACGCCCTCCTGCCCACCTTAGGAGGCCAAACCGCCTTAAACCTCTCCATGGCCCTCCACGAGGAGGGCATCCTGGCCCGCTATGGGGTGGAGCTCATCGGGGCCAAGGCGGAGGCCATAAGGAAGGGCGAGGACCGGGAAGAGTTCCAAAAGGCCATGCGGAAGATCGGCCTCGAGGTGCCTCGAGGGGAGATGGTGTCCAGCGTGGAGGAGGGCCTCCACTTCGCCCGGGAGGTGGGCTACCCCGTGGTGGTCCGCCCCTCCTTCACCCTGGGAGGCACCGGGGGCGGCATCGCCCGCAACGAGGCGGAGCTCAAGGAGGTCCTGGGCCGGGGGCTCCTCCTCTCCCCGGTGCACACCGCCTTGGTGGAGGAATCGGTTTTGGGCTGGAAGGAGTTTGAGCTGGAGGTGATGCGGGACCATGCGGACACCGTGGTCATCATCACCAGCATCGAAAACGTGGACCCCATGGGGGTCCACACCGGGGACTCCATCACCGTGGCGCCAGCCCAAACCCTTTCCGATGTGGAATACCAAAGGATGCGGGACGCCGCCAGGGCGGTGATCCGGGAGATCGGGGTGGACACCGGGGGCTCCAACATCCAGTTCGCCGTGGACCCCAAGACGGGCCGCCAGGTGGTCATCGAGATGAACCCCCGGGTCTCCCGCTCCAGCGCCTTGGCCTCCAAGGCCACGGGCTTCCCCATCGCCAAGATCGCGGCCCTTCTGGCGGTGGGCTACCGCTTGGACGAGCTCCCCAACGACATCACCCGCAAGACCCCGGCCTCCTTTGAACCCACCATTGACTACGTGGTGGTGAAGATCCCCCGCTTTGCCTTTGAGAAGTTCAGGGACCTCCCCAACACCCTGGGGGAACTCAAGGACGAGCTGGGCACCCAGATGCGGTCCGTGGGGGAGGTGATGGCCATCGGCCGCACCTTCAAGGAGGCCCTCATGAAGGCCCTAAGGGGCCTGGAGCGGGACGTGAGGGCCCTGGCCCAGGTGCGCACGGGGGATCTGGAGAAAAAGCTCTACCCGAACCCCGACCGCATCTATGCGGTCATGGAACTCCTGCGGCGGGGCATGCCCATAGAGGACCTCCACCAGGCCACCCGCATTGACCCCTGGTTTCTCCACCAGATCCAGGAAATCGTGCAGGCCGAGGCCTGGCTCCAGGCCAACCCTCCCGCGGACCGGGAGGAGTGGCGCTTCTACAAGGGCCTGGGCCTCCCCGACGCCCGCATGGGCGAGCTCCTGGGCAAGGGGGAGCAGGAAATCCGCCAGGAGCGGAAGGCCCTGGGGGTAACCCCCGTCTACAAGACCGTGGACACCTGCGCCGCGGAGTTTGAGGCCTACACCCCTTACCACTACTCCACCTACGAGCTGGAGGACGAGGTCTGGCCCACCCAGAAGCCCAAGGTGGTGATCCTGGGCTCGGGGCCCATAAGGATCGGCCAGGGGGTGGAGTTTGACTACGCCACGGTGCATGCGGTTTGGGCCCTCAAGGAGGCGGGGTACGAGACCATCATGGTGAACTCCAACCCCGAGACGGTTTCCACCGACTACGACACCGCCGACCGCCTCTACTTTGAGCCCCTGACCCTGGAGGACGTCCTGAACCTGGTGGAGCACGAGAAGCCCCTCGGGGTCATCGCCACCCTGGGCGGCCAGACCCCCCTGAAGCTGGCCAAGGGCCTGGAAGAGGCTGGGGTACGGCTTCTCGGCACCCCCTTCGCCGCCATCCACAAGGCGGAGGACCGCCAAGAGTTCAACCGGCTTTGCCAGAACCTGGGCATCCCTCAGCCCGAGGGCCGGGTGGCGGCCACCCCCGAGGAGGCCTTGAGGCTTGCCGAGGAGGTGGGCTTCCCCCTCCTGGCCCGGCCCAGCTACGTGCTGGGGGGCCGGGCCATGCGGGTGCTAAAGAGCCGGGGGGAACTGAAGCGGTACCTGGAGGAGGTCTACGAGCCCTTGCAGGACAAACCCTCCATCCTCCTGGACCGGTACCTGGAAGGGGCCCTGGAGCTGGATGTGGACGCCCTTTCCGACGGGGAAGAGGTGCTGATCGCCGGGATCATGGAGCACGTGGAGCGGGCCGGGGTGCACTCCGGGGACTCCGCCACGGTGCTGCCCCCCGTGCACCTCTCCCCCACCGCCTTGGAGAGGGTGCGGGCCTACACCCGGAAGCTGGCCCTGGCCCTGGGGGTAAAGGGGCTTCTCAACGTGCAGTATGCGGTCCTGGGGGAGGAGGTGTATATCCTCGAGGCCAACCCCCGGGCCAGCCGCACCGTGCCCTTCGTCTCCAAGGCCATCGGCATCCCCCTGGCCAAGCTGGCCGCCCTCATCGCCGTGGGCAAAAGCCTGCGGGAACTGGGGGTGCGGGACCTGGACCCCGTCCCTCCCTACTATGCGGTGAAGGAGGTGGTCATCCCCTGGCTCAAATTCCCGGGGGTGATCCCGGTCCTGGGCCCCGAGATGCGCTCCACCGGGGAGAGCATGGGCCTGGACCAGGACCCTTACCTGGCCTACTACAAGGCGCAACTGGGGGCGGGCCAAAGGCTTCCCCTCTCCGGGAGGGTCCGCTTCCTGGAGGAAGGGCTTCCCGAAGGGGAACGGGCCAGGCTGGCGGAGGTGCGCCAAGCCTACCTGGAGGCCGGCTTCACCCTCTCCCAGGAAGCCTACGACCTCCTCATCTGCCCCACCCCCCATCCCGAGCTGAGGCGGGCCGTGGAGAAGGGGCTTCCCTTCATCACCACCCTGGAGGGTGCCTGGTGGAGCCTAAAGGCCATCCTGAAGGCCCGGGAAAGGGCACCCGAGGCCAGAAGCCTACAGGAGTGGCACGGCCTCCTGCAGCAAGCCTAGGTGGGGCTTGCCGCCAGATGCGGACTTCGCCCGTGACGAAGAGGCAGGGAATAAGCATGGCCAAAGCTTTTTTGGGGCACCTGCAAGCCCCCCAGTGTACAATGAGGGCCAATGAAGCTCATCGTGGCCATCGTGCAGGATACGGACGCCCCAGGCCTCACCAAGGCCCTTCTGGAGCGGGGCCTTCAGTCCACCAAGCTGGCCTCCACCGGCGGCTTCTTGCGGGAGGGCAACACCACCTTGCTGATCGGGGTGGAGGACGATAGGGTCCCCGAGGTCCTCGAGCTCATCCGGGAAAAATGCCGCACCCGCACCCGCCTGGTCACCAGGGGCTTCCCCCTCTCCGAGGCCCCTGACCCCTTCCTGGCGCAGCCGGTGGAGGTGCAGGTGGGGGGGGCGGTGGTCTTTGTCCTCCCGGTGGAGGGGTTTTTCAAGGTATGAGGAGCTGGGCCCTTCTCCTCCTCATGGGGGCGGGCTTGGCCCAGATCGGCAAGCCGGCGGGGGGCTTTCTCCAGGGCATCCTACCCCCTCCGGGAAGCCAGCTCCAGGTGGAGGAGAAAAATGGCCGCCTCCTGGCGGTGGGCTACACCGGGCCCCTGGACGCCGCCTTCCTGGGCCGGTTGGCGGAGAGGGCCACGGGCATGGCCTTCGCCGCCCCTCTTCAGGAGTGGATGGCCAAGAACGCCGGGAACCTCAAAGGGCAACGGGTCAGCCTGAGCCTGGGAGAGGCCTTTCTCCTGGACCTTGCGCTCACGGAACCCCTGCGGGCCCGGATAGGCCCCAGGGAAATCCAGGAAACGGCCCTGGGCGAGGACCGCTGGGTGCTGGGGGAAAGGGGCCCTGTGCTCCGCATCTTCTCGGACTTCCAGTGCCCCTTCTGCCAGCGCCTGGCCCGCGAGGTGCTCCCCCAGCTGAAACCCCGGGCCCTCAAGGGGGAGCTTCGGATCAGCTACCGCCACTTCCCCCTAAAGGAGATCCACCCCCAGGCCCTCCCTGCCGCCATCGCCGCGGAGTGCGCCGGGGCGCAAGGCGCCTTCTGGCCCTACCACGACCTCTTGATGCAGGGCCGGCTTGGGGACTACCTGGGCCTGGCCCGCACCCTTTCCCTGGACCCGCAGGCCTTCGCCGCCTGCCTCAAGGACCCCCAGGTGGCCGCCCGGGTGGAGGCGGAGCGGGCCTTGGCCCTCCGCCTGGGGCTAAGGGGAACCCCCTCCGCCTTCGTGGGCCCCTACCGGGTTCCGGACCCCTTTGACCTGGGGAGGCTCCTGGACTATCTGGCCCTGGCCCGCTAAAGTGGTCGGGATGGAAGGTGAGCTCTTCCTTCTTAAGGACGCCAAAGGCCGCGCCTTCCTGATCCGCCTCAAGGAAGGGGGGGTCTTCCACCACCACCGGGGCACCGTGCCCCACGAGGCCATCCTGCAGGCCGGCCCCGGGGGAAGGGTCTACACCCACCTGGGGGAGGCCCTCTCCGTCCACCGGCCCACCCTGGAGGAGTACCTCCTTCACATGCGGCGAAGCGCCACCCCCACCTACCCCAAGGACGCCAGCGCCATGGTGACCCTTCTGGACCTGGCCCCGGGGATGCGGGTCCTCGAGGCGGGCACGGGCTCCGGGGGGCTCACCCTCTTCCTGGCCCGGGCGGTGGGGCCCATGGGGCTCGTGGAAAGCTACGAGAAGCGCCCCCAGCACCTGGCCCAGGCGGAGGCCAACGTGCGGGCCTTCTGGCAGGTGGAGAACGTGCGCTTCCACCTGGGGAGCCTGGAGGAGGCCCCCCTGGAAAGGGAGAGCTTCCACGGGGTAGCCCTGGACCTCATGGAACCCTGGAAGGTGCTGGCCAAGGCCACGGAAGCCCTTTTGCCGGACCGCTTCCTGGTGGCCTACCTTCCCAACATCACCCAGGTTTTAGAGCTGGTGCAAAGGGCCGAGGGCCTGCCCCTCAGGCTGGAACGGGTCCTGGAGGTGGCCTGGAGGGAGTGGGAGGTACGGCTTCCCGTGGCCCATCCCCGCTTCCAGCAGGTGGGGCACACCGCCTTTCTGGTAGCCTTCAGAAAATGGAAGGTCTCCTGATACATGCCTTCTTGCGGGAGCTCAAGGGGGAGCTCCCCGCCGCCAACCTGGGGCTGGCCTTCCCCGAGGAGGGAAGCCTGGCCCTGCTCCTGAAGGGAAAGACGGGCCGCATCGCCAACCTGGTGCTCCGCTACCGCCCCCCCTCCCCCAGCCTGGCCCTGGAGGAGGGGACCCTCTTGGGGGAGGCCAAAACCCCTTTCCAACGCCAGCTCCAGGCCCGGCTCAAAGGCCCCTTGCTGGCGGCGGAGCAACTCAAGCTGGACCGGGTGGTGTTTTTCCACTTCGGCGGGGAGAAGGGGTTTGTGGACACCCCGCCCTCCACCCTGGTCCTCGAGGCCACGGGACGCAACGCCAACCTCCTCCTCCTGAACGAAAAGGGCCTCATCCTGGGGGTGGATCGGCCCATCGGCCGGGAGGTGAACCGCTACCGGGAGCTGAGGCCAGGCCTTCCCTACGTGCCCCCACCCCCTTACGAGAAGCTGGACCCCCGCACCCTTAGCCCAGAAGACCTCCGCATCCTCCTGGGGAAACCCCTGAAGGAGGTGGTGCGCCATGTGGACGGGATAGGCCTGGAACTCATGCGGGAGTTGGCGAAAAGGGCCGGCCTGACCCCGGAAACCCCCCTGGGGGAGGAGGCCCTAAAGAGGCTTTACGAAGCGGTTCGGGACCTGGTGGCCAACCCCTCCGTGGGCACGACCCTCTCCCAGGAACTTCGGGCCAAGTGGCTGGAGGAGGAAAAAGAAGCCCTAAGAAAACCCCTCCTGGAGGCCCTTAGACGGGAGGAGAAGACCCTCCGCGCCAGGCTTATGGACCAGGAACGGGCCATAGAAAGGCTAGGGGAAGCGGAAGGCCTGCGCAGGCAGGCCGACCTCCTCCTGGCCCGGCTTAAGGAGGTACCCAGGGGAGCGGAAAAGGCAGTGCTGGAGGATTTTGAGGGAAGGCCGGTGGAAATCCCCTTGGACCCCGCCCTCTCGCCCCAGGAGAACGCCCAGAGGTTATACGAAAGGGCGCGCCGCCTCGAGGGGCTGGCAGAACGGGCACTCACCCTGATCCCCAAACTCCAGGACCAGCTCCAAGCCCTGGAGGAGGAGATCCAGAGAGTGGAGAGGGCTGAGCTTGGGGAGCTCCTCACCCTCTCCCGGCGCCCCGAGGGGGAAAAGGGGCCCAGGCTGGGCCTCCGCTACACCTCCCCTTCCGGGTTCCTGGTCCTGGTGGGCAGAAACGCCAAGGAAAACGACCTCCTCACCCGCACCGCCCATTCCGAGGACCTCTGGTTCCACGCCCAAGGGGTGCCGGGAAGCCACGTGATCCTAAAGGCGGAGGGAAAGAGCCCGCCCCTGGAGGACCTCCTCTTTGCCGCCAGGCTTGCCGCCTACCACTCCAAGGCCCGGGGGGAAAGCCAGGTCCCCGTGGACTACACCCGCAAGAAACACGTCTGGCGACCGCGCAAGGCCGCCCCAGGCCAGGTGCTCTACACCCACGCCAAGACCCTCTTCGTGGAGGGGTCGCTTCCCCAGGAGGCCGGGGAGGGATAGACTTGGCTTTTGTGAGAAGGGTGATGTTTCACGCCAAGATCCACAGGGCCAGGGTAACCCAGGCCGACCTGCACTACGTGGGTTCGGTGACCGTGGACCAGGACCTCCTGGATGCCGCCGGCATCCTGCCCTACGAGCAAGTGGACATCTACGACATCACCAACGGCGCCCGGCTCACCACCTACGCCCTTCCCGGGGAGAGGGGCTCGGGGGTGGTGGGGATCAACGGGGCCGCGGCCCACCTGGTGCACCCGGGGGACCTGGTGATCCTGGTGGCCTACGGGGTCTTTGAGGAAGAGGAGGCCAGGAACCTCCGGCCCACCGTGGTCCTGGTGGACGAACAGAACCGGATCCTCGAGGTGCGGCGAGGATGAGGCGGCTTCGGCTTTACCTGGACCTGATCCGCTTTGAACACACCCTCTTCGCCCTCCCCTTCGCCTACGGGGGGATGCTCCTGGCGGCGGGGGGTTGGCCCGGATGGGCCACCTTTTTCCTGGTCACCCTGGCCATGGTGGGGGCCCGGACCATGGC
The DNA here is from genome assembly GCF_000744885.1 of Thermus amyloliquefaciens. Classification (NCBI taxonomy): domain Bacteria; kingdom Thermotogati; phylum Deinococcota; class Deinococci; order Thermales; family Thermaceae; genus Thermus; species Thermus amyloliquefaciens. Next base: position 1,155,194 of record NZ_JQMV01000003.1, read on the forward strand.
CATGGCCTTGAACCGCCTCATAGACTGGCGGATCGACGCCCTAAACCCCCGCACCCAGAACCGGCACCTGCCCCAAGGGCTGGTCAAGCCCTGGGAAACCCTTTTTTTGGCCCTGGTGGGCCTCCTCCTTTTGACCCTCGCTGGGCTATCCCTCAACCCCCTCACCGCCCGCCTCCTTCCGGTGGCGGTCTTCTTCCTCACCGTCTACAGCTACACCAAGCGCTTCACCTGGCTTTGCCACTACGTGCTGGGCCTCACCATCGGGGCCGCCGCCGCCGGGGGCTGGATCGCCGTCACGGGGAGCTTCCATCCCACCGCCTACTGGCTTTGGGCAGCGGTGGGGCTTTGGATCGCCGGGTTTGACATCCTCTACGCCACCCAGGACTACGCCTTTGACCGCGCCTACGGGATCCAGAGCATCCCGGCCCGCTTCGGGATCCCCGCGGCCCTTAGGATAGCCCGGGCCACCCATTTCCTCGCCTGGCTGGCCTTCCTCCTGGCGGGGCTCAGCTACGGGGCGGGAAGCTTCTACTTCCTGGGCCTCCTCTTGGTGGGAGGGCTCCTCCTCTACGAGCACCAACTGGTGCGCCCCGAGGACCTAAGCCGGGTGGACCTGGCCTTCTTCCAGGCCAACGTGGGGGTGAGCCTGGGGATGTTCCTCTTCATCGTGCTGGACCTCCTTTGGGGTTAAGGCCCGGGGCCAGTCTGGCGCAAGGGGATGCGCCGCCCCAGCCGGGAGGGGTAGGCTTAGGGTATGGAGGGCATCCGCAAGGCGGCGGAAAGGGCGGTTTTGGAGTTTCTGGACCTCTTCCCAATGCACCGGGGAAGCCTCTTCGTCCTGGGAGGGTCCACCAGCGAGGTCCTGGGGGAAAAGGTGGGCTCGAGGCCGAGCCTCGAGGTGGCCGAGGCCATCCTGGAGGGGCTCCTTCCCCCCCTCCTGGAACGGGGGGTGTGGGTGGCGGTCCAGGGATGCGAGCACCTGAACCGGGCCCTGGCGGTGGAAAGGGAGGCCGCCCGGGCCTACGGCCTGGAGGAGGTCACCGTCTTCCCCCACCCCAAGGCGGGGGGAAGCCTGGCCACGGCCGCCTTCCTTCGCTTCAAAGAGCCCGTGATGGTGGAATCCCTAAAGGCCCAGGCCCATGGGGGGATGGATATCGGCGGGGTCCTCATCGGCATGCACCTCCGCCCCGTGGCCGTGCCCCTTAGGCTTTCCCTGCGCAAGCTCGGGGAAGCCGTGCTCCTTGCCGCCAAGACCCGCCCCAAGCTGGTGGGCGGGGCCAGGGCGGTCTACACCCGGGAGGAGATGCTCAGGAAGCTGGAAGAATATCGGCAAGGGCTTCCCTGAAAAGGGCCGCCACCCCCAAGGCCTCATAGCGGTCGTAGTGGCCCATGAGGGAAAGGCGGAAGATGCTCCCCCGCAAAGGCCCCTGCCCCCCGGCGATCACCGCCTGCCTCCTGGCGAAGGCCTCCTTCACCGCCCGGTAGGGAACCCCCTGGGGCAGGTAAAAGGCCGCCACCGCCGGGCTTGGCACCCTGGGCACCGGCCTCAACCCCAGCTCCGCCCCAACCCGGTAGAGAAGATCGTTCTGCCAGGCCTTGAGGGCCAGGTGTTCGGGAAGCTTGGGCAACACCTCCTCCAAAACCGCCGCCACCGCCCCCACCAGGTTGATGGCTGGGGTCCAGGCGCTCTCCCCTTCCCGCTGGGCCTTAAGCTCCCGGACGAGGTTCAGGTAGTAGCCCCGGGGCCTCAGGCGCTCCAAGGCCCTGGGGCCCAGGGCCACAACCCCCAGGCCGGGAGGGCACATGAGGCCCTTCTGGCTACCCGAAACGGCCGCGTCCACCCCCCAGGCCTCGAGGGCCACCTCCCGCACCAACAAGCTGGTCACCATGTCGGCGCCCACCAGACCCTCGGGGTTGGCCTCCCTAAAGGCCTTGGCCAGGGCGGGCAGGTCCACCAGGGCCCCGGTGGAGGTTTCCGAGTGGACCAAAAGAAGCCCCCGGTAGCCCGGCCTGGCCACCCCTTCCGGGCCGGGAACCTCCCCGTAAGGAAGGAGGAGGCGATCCACCTGAAGCCCGGCGCTTTCGGCGATCTCGGCGAAGCGCTCGGAAAACTTCCCGTAAACCGGGACCAAAACCCTTTCCCCAGGCGCAAAGAGGTTGAGGACCAAGGCCTCCATGGCCAGGGTGCCGCTTCCCGTGAGGAGGAGGACCTCCCCTTGCGTCTGGAAGGCCTGCTGGAGGAGGGTCCTGGCCCTGAGGAAGAGTTCCCGGGCCGGCTCCGTACGGTGGTGGAGCTGGGGACGGGAAAGGGCTTCCAGGGCCTTGGGGTGAAGCCGGACGGGTCCAGGGGTAAGGAGCCACTCCATGGGAAAAGTTTAGCGGACCACTCCCCCCACCAGGCGCTGGACCACCCGCCCTGCAAGGAGCAAAAGCCCATGGAGAATAGCCCCCGGCCTCGGGGGGTCCCCGGGCACGTAGACATCCACGGGCAGCACCTTATCCACGCCCCCCAGCACCTCCCGGCTCTCCGCAAAAACCCCGCCGGCTATGGCCTCGTTACCTACGGCCACCACCCCTTTGGGCTCCGGCATGGCCTGGTAGGTGCGTTCCAGGGCCTTGGCCATGTTCCGGCTCACGGGACCGGTGACCAGAAGGACATCGCCATGGCGCGGTGAGGCCACCACCTGGAAGCCAAAGCGGCCCATATCGTTAAAGGGATTTCCCAAAAGGGCGATCTCGGAATCGGTTAGGCCCGTGTCCCCGGCGCTCACCTCGCGGAAGGCCAAGGTGGGGAGGGCCAGCTCGGGACGGGGTGGGGGCGGGGGACCGGGGTCCAGGAAGACCCCCCGTTCCAGGTCCACCCGCTGGATTAGGTCCTCCCTTCGGGTCACGGCCACCTCCAGGGTCTTCATCTCCCCCACGGCCTCCGGGTACCCAAGGGCGCACCTCCCACACCCCACGCAGCGGGCCAGGTCCAGACCAAAAACCCCTTCTTCTTCAAAGAAGGCCCCGCTGGGGCAGACCTTCACCAGGCCCTCCCGGGCTTCCTGGGAAAGCCCCTGGGGTTTCAAAAGAGGATACCCAAAGGCATGCGGGGGCACCTGGAGGATCTCCTCAAGGGCCCGGGCCAAAACCCCCATCCTGAACGTGCGCAAAATCATCCTACCCCCTAAAGATCGTTCCCCGCATAGGAGAGGTCAAAGGACTTGTTGCAAAGAGGGAAGTCGGGCAGGCCTTCCCCCCGCACCGCCAGCTCCAGGGCCCGCCAGTTCTTGAAACTGGGGTCCACCCCCTCCGCCTGGACCACCCTGCCCCCCTCCAGCCGGACGAACCAAAACACCTCCCCCCGGCCCGCCTCCACCCGGGCCATACCCTCCCCGTCCCCGGCTTCCACCTCCACCGCCAGAGGCCCTTCGGGGCGTTGCCGCAGAAAGCGCTGGGCAAGCTCCAAGGCCTGCAGGGCCTCCTCCGCGTACACCTGGGCCCGGGAAAGGACATCCCCCCCCTGGCGCACCACGGGGACAAAGGCCGGGTAGAGGGCATCGTCCTGCCGCAGGTCCCGTACCACCCCACTCGCCCGGGCCGTGGGCCCCACGAAGCCCAAGGCCAGCGCCTCCACCCGCCGCACCACCCCCACGTAGCGCATGCGGTCCAGGACCTGGGGGTGCTTAAGAAGCCGGGGCAACAGCCAAGCCAGCTCCCTTTTGTACCGGGAGAGGGCCTCGAGGTCCGGCCCACCCTCCCGCCACACCCCCCCCACCCGGATGAAGTTGCGGCCGTAGCGGTGGCCGGTCAGGCGGTCTATCTCCCCTTGGAGCAGGGCCCGCACCCGACCCACCTGGGTGGCCCCATAGGCATAGCCGATATCGGTGAAAAGGCCCGCCAGGCGGCCCAGGTGACCGAAAGCCCGCTCCAGCTCCAAGGCCGCCCGACGCAGGTACCGCGCGCGGGGAGGCACCTCAACCCCTAGCGCCCCCTCCCAAGCCTCCGCAAAGGCCAGGGCGTGGGCCACAGGCTCGCTCCCCGCCCGCTCGGCCAGGAGCAGGGCCGCCTCCGGACCCTTTCCCGGCATGATCCCGAGGAGGCCCCGGTGCTGGTAGCCCAGGCGGATCTCCAGGTTAAGGATCCGCTCCCCAAGGACGCTAAAGCGAAAGTGGCCGGGCTCAATGATCCCTGCATGCACCGGCCCCACCGGCACCTCGTGCAGATGGGGAAACTCCCGGAAGGCATAGGCAAGGTCGTGCCGCCTTAAAGGCTTTAGCCCGGAATGCCCCACCAACTGCCAACCCCTTTCCCAAAGGGCCCGTTCAAACCAATCCAGGGCGGGAAACTCCGAGGCCAGGCTGGGCAAACGCCTCCCCTGGCCCAGGGGAAAGGCCTCGAGGCCCCGCTGGCGCTCCACCAGCAAAAGCGCCCCCTCGCCGTAGGGGAAATAGGCCACGGGCCTGCCCTCCTGCAGGGCCTCCTTCACAGCCTCCACAGCACCACCTCCAGCGCCTTAAACACCCCCACCGGGGGAAAGACCCCAAGAAGAAGCAGCAGAAAAAGCAAAAGCCAAAGCAGCCAAAGGTCCCATCCCCTTCCCCCTATGGGCTTGCCCTGGCCAAACCCCATCTGGGCCATGGGATAAAGGAGGCCCGCAAAGGCCAGCCCGAGCCCCACCAGATAGCTAACCCCCAGCCAGGGCCATTGCATGGCCACCTCCACCGCCTTGAACTCGGCGAAAAACAGGGGAAAGGGCGGAAGCCCCCCCAGGGCCGCCAGGGAGAGGACGAAGGGCACCCCTAAGGCAGGGGTATGCAGGACCAAGCCCCCTACCCGCCCCACCTCCTTGGCATGGCTTAGGGCCAGAATCCCACTGGCTCCCAAAAACGCCAAGGTCTTGCTCAAAGAGTGGGCCAGGGTGTGAAAAAGGGCAAGCCAGGGAAGGCCCAGGCCCAGGGCAAACACAGCAAGGCCCATGTGCTCCATGCTGGAATAGGCCAGAAGCCTCTTGTACTCCTTTTGGCCAAATAGGAAAAGGGCGGCAAACACCAGGCTCAATAACCCGAAGGCCAAAAGGAGGCCAGAGGCAAAGGGGAAAAGCCCCGCCGCCTGCATGAGGGCGGTGTAGCGCAACAGGGCGTAAAAGGCCACGTTGAGCAGGGTTCCCGAAAGAAGCGCAGAGGCCGGCCCCGGGGCCTCGGCATGGGCATCCGGGAGCCAGGCCTGCATGGGGAAAAGCCCCACCTTGGTACCGAAGCCCACCAGGAGGAGGGCGAAGGCCACCTTAAGCCCCTCGGGATTGGCCGTCGCCACCAGGGACCGGACTTCCCCCCAGTCCAAGGTGGCCCCACCCACCAGGGCGTACACCAGGATGACCCCGATGAGCCCCATGGCGATGCCCACACTGCCCAGCATGAGGTATTTCCAGGTGGCCTCGAGGGCCCTTGCCCCGCCCTTGTGGTAGACCAGAAGGGCCGAGGCCAGGGTGCTGCCCTCCACAAACACCCAAAGCATCCCCAGGTTGTGGGCCAGGTAAGCCCCGTGGGCCGAGGCCAGGAAAAGGGCACCCGCCCAATAGAACCGCCAGGCCTCCTCCCGGGGAAAGTAGCCCCGGGCAAACAGGGCCACCAACCCGTAGATCAGGTCCGTCAGGAGGAGGTAAAAGAGCCCTACCCCATCCAATCGGAAAGGGCCCGCCGCCCTGCCCAGGAGGAAAGGGGCAAGGAGCAAGCTCAGAACGGGAACCAAAACGGAAAGCCGCACCAGCAGGGGGGTTTCCCTGCGGGCCAAGAAGACCAACAAGGGCAAGAAAACCAGAAGGTACAGCACCCCTACCCCCTTAAGGAACGCATCCTCGCCGTGTCCACGTGCCCCATCTCACCCTTGATGCGGAAGATAAGGATCCCCGCCAAGAACACGGCGGCAAAAGCATCCAAGGCCACCCCCAACTCCACGAAAAGGGGAAGGCCGTGGCTCTCCGAAAGGGCCATGAGGAAAACCCCATTCTCTAGCGCCAGAAAACCCAAAACCTGGCTGATCGCCTTTTTTCGGCTCACCATGGAAAGAATCCCCAAAAGGACCAGGGCCAAGGCCACGGGCACCCCCTGGGGCAAGGGAGCCTCGGGGAGGACAAAGGCCTCGCCCACCCGGAAGGCCAAGGCGGTGAGAAGCCCCGCCAAAAGGAGGGAGAGGGAAACGGACAAGTACCCCTCCACCTCGTGGCTCACCTCGAGGCGGTCTACAAGCCAGAACAGGTACCAGGGTATCAGGACCCCCTTCACGGCGAAGAGGGCTAGGCCCGCCAAGATGAAGTGCGCCTCACCTCCCGCAAGCTCAAAGGAAACCAAGGCCAAGAGGATGTTCTGCAGGGCGTAGAGCCGGATGATGGCGTCCAGGCTACGGCGGCTCACCATCAGGAAGCCTGTGGCCAGAACGGCTAAGACCAAGGTTAGAAGCGCCATATCGCCCCCAAAAGCGCCAACACCCCGAAAAGGGTGTTGTAGGAGAGAAAGTCGGGAAGCCGGAGGTAGCGAAGCTTTACCCCGTAGGTCTCCAGGTAAGCCAGCGCCAAGATCCAGGCCCCCACCACCCCCAGGAAGACCAGGGGCTTAGGCCCCGGCAACAACAAGGACATCAAGCCGGCGTAAAAGAGCATCTTCAGCGAGCCGGCCAGCTCGTACAAGGCCAGAAGGGGCCCGCTATGGTCCAGGAGCTGGGCCTCGTGGATCATGGTGAGCTCCAGGTGCGTGGTGGGGTCGTCCACCGGCATCCTGGCTCCCTCGGCCAGGAGGGCCAGGGCCAAGGAGGCCAGGGCCAGCAGCAACACCAAGCTGTTTTCCACCCCAAGTTGGGGCAGGCCGCTCAGGGAAAACCCCTCCCCCAGAAGGACCACCCCCGCCAAGGCCATGAGGGTGCCCGGTTCCGCTAACACCGTGACCACACCCTCCCGGTAACTTCCCTGGGCTCCAAAAGCGCTACCCGCATCCAAAGCGGCCAACATTTGAAAAAAGCGGCCCAAGCCCAGCAGGTAGAGGGCGAGGAGAAAATCCCCTTTAAAGGCCAAACCGGGAAGCACGGGCAACAAGGCCAAGGCGCCCAGGGCCCCCAGTAGGGCCATGATGGGCCCGAGGAGGAAAAGGGGGGTGGTGGGGTAAGGCGCCACCCAGACCTTACGCCCGAGCTTGGCCAGGTTCCGGTATTCCAGGAGGGGGCTGGGCCCCTGCCGATGGGTAAGCCTGGCCTTCAACCACTTGAGGGTTCCCGAGAAGAGGGGAGCCAAAAGGAGGGCCAAGAGTGCCGTCATAGCAAAACCACCCCCAGCACCACCACCAGGGCAAGGAGCTGCAGGAGAAGGTAAAGGTGCAGGCTTCCCGACTGAAGGGTCTGCACCAAGGCCGCAAGCCGGCCATAGGCCCGCCCCAGGAGGGCGTATACCCCGGCCAGGGGTTCCTCCAAGCGGGGGTACTCCCCCACCCGGAGGCGAAGAAAGGGGAAAAGGCGCAAGGCCGGTTCGGCAAAACCCAGGCCGTTGGGTTGCATCCTGGGGGTCAGGGGCTGGAAGCCGCAGTCCCAGGTGCCGTAGGCCCGATGGGGCATCCGCTGAACCCCACGGTAGAATGCACCGGCCAAAAGGCCAAGGAGGACCAAGAGAAGCCCGTTGGGGTAGGTGGGGACCCTCAGGGGGTCCAACACCACCCCAGGGGCCAAGGCCAAAAGGAGGAGAAGCCCTGCCAAGGTGCCAAGCCCCAGGCGCATCCCCTTGGTCCAAAAGAGCCCCGCCTCGCCTCGAGGCAACCCCAAAAAGGCCAGCCCGAAAAGGCGCACGTAAAAGTAAAGGGCCAAGGCCCCCACCAAAGCCAAGGCCCCGGCGGCCAAGGGCACCAAGAAAGTCCCCTGCAAAAAGCCTTGGTAAAGCTGCCACTCCGCCAGAAAAACCGGACCCGGAGGCAGGCCCGCCCCCACCCCCATGCCCCACAAGGCCAGGGCTCCAAGCTCAGGGGCCTTGCGGAAAAGCCCACCCAGGTGGGAAATTCGCCGCTCCTCCAGGGCGCCTGCCCCCAGGAAAAGAAGCCCTTTGAACAGGGCATGGGCCACCTGGTGGAGGAAGAAGGCCCCCAAGAGCAAGGGGGAAGGCTTAAGAAAATACGCCCCCAAAGCGGAAAGCATGAGGCCCAGGTTTTCCACGCTGGAATAGGCCAAAGCCCCCTTCAGGTCCTCCTCCCCCAGACCCCGCACCAGGGCATACACCGCGCCCAAAAGCCCCAAAAGAACCAAGGCCCATCCCACCCAAGGCGGGGGTGGACCAAACCAGTACTGGGACTGGTACAACCCCAGAAGGCCCAGTTTGGTCATGGCCCCAGAAAGCAGGGCCGAGACCGGGCTGATGGCCACCGGGTGGGCTTGGGGCAACCAGGCGTGAAAGGGGAAGAGGGCCGCCTTCACCCCAAAGCCCAAAAGAAGCCCCGCCCAGACCCAATCGGTCCCCAGGTATCCGTGCCCCAGGAAGGCCAGGTAAAGCCCAATGCCGGAAAGCCGGCTCGCCAGGAAAAAGGCCCGGGCCCCCACCAGGGCGCCCGGCCCCTCGAGGGCGATCAGCAGGTAGCCCAAAAGGGCCATCCCCTCCCACAAGAAGAGGAAGCCGAACCCTGGGGAGGCCAGGGCCACCCCCGCCATGGTCGCCAGGAAAAGGGGAAAAAGAAGGCCATAGAGGTGCGCCTTACGGGGGTGATGGGCTAGATAGGGGGGAAGGTAGGGAACCAGGCCCAGGGTCAGGGCTCCCAGGAGGAGGAGGTAGAGGTAAGGAGCGCCCCATCCCCAAGCCCAACCCACCCCCCCAGCGCCACCCACGCCAGGCCCGCCAAACCCAGGGAGAGGGAAAGCCCCCCAAAACGCCAGGGGGTTGCAGCGAAAACCAGGGCCAAGCCCAAGGGCAAGAAGGTCCAAAGGGGGCTCATGCTTCCTCCCTTAGGGAGTCCAGGCGCTCCCTCTCCGCCTCGAGGTGGCGTTCAAAGATCCGCCGCCCCAGGTCCAAGAAGGCGTAGACCTCCGGATCCCGGGTGCGGTAGTAGACCATCTGCCCCTCCCGCCTGGCCTCCACCAAGCCCCGCTCCCGGAGCAGGGCAAGCTGCCTAGAGAGCAAGGACTGCTCCACCCCAAGCTCCCGCTGGAGGGCGGACACGCTCCTTTCGCCTTCCCTTAAAGCGTCCAGGATGGCCAGGCGTAAGGGATGGGCCAGGGCCTTGAAAAAGGCGGCCTTATAGCGGTGTAGGGCGCTTGGCATACACCTCCTTTTGTACATATGCCAAAAGCAACATATGGCCATGTTAGGCCTCGAGGCCGTCCCCGTCAAGCCCCAAGGTGGTACCATGGGCCCTCAGGCTATGCCCCGCTTCCGCCTCCTCTTCCGGGCTCCTTCGCCAGGGGAACACCTCCTTCCCCTACCCCAGGATCTTCCCGGCCAAACCATCTCCGACCTCTCCCTATCCCGGCGCGCGGAAGCCCTCCATGAGACCGGGGGTAACCTATTGGCCCGCTTTTCCCTAAAGGCGGGAGAGGCGGTGGAGGTCCGCTTTCACCTCCACACCCATCCCCTGAAACCCACCCCCTCCTGGCAGAAGGAGCTCCTTCGCGAGCCCCCCGAGGCCTGGCCGGGAATCCTGGCCCACAAGGGGCACAAGGTGGAAACGGCCTTGGGCTTCCTCCTTTCCGGAAGACCCCACACCTGGTTCCTGGTGGACGGCCTCCCCCTGGACCCCTTCATGTACCAGGCCCTTCAGGAACTCCCAGGCCGCCTCCTTCCCCTGGGCGTGGCCCCCCACCCCCACACCTACCTGGGGGGCCACGAGGGCAAAAGGCTTCTGCTCCTCAAGGCTCCCTGGCCAGGGGAGGAAACCCTTCCCTGGGATGCGCTCCATCCCCTCTCCCGAGACCCCCTGCCCTTCCTCCGGGGCCTGGCCTTCACCGCCCTGGGCCTTTCCGCCTTGGGGCTCCCCACCGGCCCCTGGCCTTACCTCCCCTACCTGGGGCTTCTTGCCTGGCGGCAGGGCCCTGCCCTAAGGGCCCTTTTCCTGCACTCCCCCCGCCACGCCCTGGAAAGCCTCTTGTTCCACGCCTTTGCCCTCAGCGTGACGGAAAACCCCAGGCCGGAAATCGGCCTGGGGTACCTGGCGCTTTTCCTTTGGAACCGGCTCAGGCCCTACGCCGCAACTCCGAGAGAATCTCCCGAAGAAGCTTGACCTCCTCCGGGGGCTCAGGGGGTGGGGGCGGGGCCGCCTCCTCGGCCTTTTTACGCCGCTTCTCCAGCTCCTGCATGGGCGCCACCACCAGGAAGTAAAGCGCCGCTCCCACCACCAGGAAGTTCACCACCGCATTGATGAACTTCCCCAGGGCGATGGGCCCCAGCTTGATGGCGGAGAAATCCGGCGCCCCCCCCAAGGCCCCGATCAAGGGGGTCAGCACATCCGCCACCAAGGAGTTCACCACCTGGCCAAAGGCCCCGCCGATGATCACGGCCACCGCCAGGTCCACCACGTTGCCCCGCAGGAGGAAATCCCTAAAACCCTTCAACATACGCACCTCCGTACACGTCTTTAAATGCCAGATTGGGTCCACTTCCCGGACCAAGAACCAGGCTACATCCTCCCCATGAAAACCCTGTGAAAAAACCCGGGCTTGAAGAAGCCCTCTTGCGGTCCCTGGACCCAAAAAAGCCCTGGAGCCCCGCCCTTCCTTTGGCGGCAACCGCCAAGGCTTCCAAAGCCCAAAGCCAAGGCGGTATATAATGCCTGCGAACCCCCGATGGGCCAAGGTCAGCCCGAAGGGCTGCATTGCGGGCTCAAAGCGCGGGGCCTAGGAGGTAAAGCATGGCCAAGGTTAGGCTGGAGCACGTTTGGAAGCGCTTCGGCAAGGTGGTGGCGGTCAAGGACTTCAACCTGGAGACCGAGGACGGGGAGTTCGTGGTCTTCGTGGGGCCCTCGGGCTGCGGCAAGACCACCACCCTGCGCATGATCGCTGGCCTCGAGGAGGTCTCCGAGGGCCACATCTACATCGGCGATCGCCTGGTGAACGACGTGCCCCCCAAGGACCGGGACATCGCCATGGTCTTCCAAAACTACGCCCTCTACCCCCACATGAACGTCTATGAGAACATGGCCTTCGGCCTGCGCCTGAGGCGCTACCCCAAGGACGAAATCGACCGGCGGGTGAAGGAGGCCGCCCGCATCCTCAAGATCGAGCACCTCCTGAACCGTAAGCCCCGGGAGCTTTCCGGCGGCCAGCGCCAGCGCGTGGCCATGGGCCGGGCCATCGTGCGCGAGCCCAAGGTCTTCCTCATGGACGAACCCCTTTCCAACCTGGACGCCAAGCTCCGGGTGGAGATGCGCGCCGAGATCGCCAAGCTGCAAAGGCGGCTTGGGGTCACCACCATCTACGTGACCCACGACCAGGTGGAGGCCATGACCTTGGGCCACCGCATCGTGGTCATGAAGGACGGGGAGGTCCAGCAGGTGGACACCCCCCTAAACCTCTACGACTTCCCCGTCAACCGCTTCGTGGCGGGCTTCATCGGAAGCCCCGCCATGAACTTCATCCGGGCCGGGGTGGAGGTGCAAGGGGATAAGGTGTACCTGGCGGCCCCGGGTTTCCGGATCCGGGCCAACCCCGTCCTGGCCCAGGCCCTAAGGCCCCACGGGGGCAAGGAGGTCTGGATGGGCATCCGCCCCGAGCACCTGGGCCTGAAGGGCTACACGGTGATTCCCGAGGAGGAGAACGTCATCCGGGGCGAGGTGGAGGTGGCCGAGCCCCTGGGTGCGGAGACGGAGATCCACGTGAGCGTGGACGGCACGGTGTTGGTGGCCAAGGTGGACGGCCACGCCCCCGTCAAGCCCGGGGGGGCTTGCCTTGCAAGCCCTCTTGAGTTATGCATTTCCCGAGATGGGCAAGCGCGGTTTCGTCCGAAGGGAACCGAGGCCCAAGGAAGTCCTGGAGCTCTGCCTGTACCTGGCCCAAGAGGTGGCCCCACCCACCCCCAAAGGCCACCGCGGCAGACCCTGGCGCTACACCCATGCCCTGTACCTGGCCCTCCTCCTCTTCCGCGCCTTCTACGGTCTCACCTACCGAGCCACAGAGGCCCATCTCCAGGACCTCCTAGAGGGCCCCTTCCCCTCCCACCAGGCCCTGGCCGCCTATGCACAGAAACACCTGAACGAAGAGGTGCTGCAGGCGCTGCTGGAACGGCTGGTACAGGAAGTGGAAGCCCGGCTTCCCCAAGAGGAAGGGGAACCCCCCTTTTCTTGATGGACAGCACGGGGCTGGCCTACCGTAGCAAAGACACGGTGCTGCGCTGGCGCAGGGGGCAGGAGGAGCGGCGGATGCGGGGGCACAGCCGGCTTTTGGCCCTGGTGCGGTGGAGGAGGGGGCAGAAGCTTTTGGCCCCTTGGGGGGGCGGGGTGGGGCGGGCGTATGCCCCTGACCCGAGGCTTGGGGCGGGGGTGCTCCTGCGGTTTGGGCTGGGGGGCGGGGTGCTTTTGGGGGACGCGGGCTTTGACGGGAGGGAGGTGTGGGAGGTGGTGCGAGGGCTTGGGGTGTGGCCCCTGATCCGGCTGCGGGGAGGGGGAGAGGTGCGGGATGAGGTGCGGCGGGAGGTAGCGGCGAGGTGGGACGGGGAGGTGTATCGGAGGCGAGGGGTGGTGGAGGGGGTGTTTGGGGGGATGAAGACGCGTTTGCGGAGGGGTTATTTGCAGGAGCGGAAACCGCATACGGCCATGTGGCGGGCCTTTATGGAGTTCCTTGCCTACGGCCTGCGCATCCTGCTCACCCTGCTTCCCCCTCAGGGGGGGTACAAGGCGATTTACTAGGCAAGCCCAGCCCGGGGACCGGGTGGAGCTTCTCGCCGACACCTCCCGCCTCCACGCCTTTGAGGTGGAAAGCGACAAGACCATCGGCCACGCCCAGGAAAAGGCTACCGTGGCCCGCTAGCGCCGGGAAGGAGAAAGGGCGGGGAGGCCTTCCCCGCCCTTTATCATGGAAGGGTGAGCCGACGGGATAAGCCCTTTATTGGAGGCATTGCCAACGGAAACGCCGGCAGCAGAGCCCACCTAACCCGCTCCCCGATCCAGCCCTGGCGCTACCCAACCTCCCTGGAGGACCTATGAAACCCCTTCTCAACGCCCTCCTCCTGCTGGCCCTCATCCCCTCCCTCCTGGCCCTCAAACCCCGGCTCCAGGCCGAGCGCCCCGGCCCCGTGGTGCTGGTGATGGACGCGGAGGCGGTGCGGGAAGAAGCCCAAAGCCAAGGGAAAAGCCTCCTGGAGGTGCTCGAGGCCTACCGGGCCTTGGGGGTGGGGGGTGTGGCCTTCCCGGAGCGTTTTGTCAAGGACTGGGTAAGCCAAGGGGCCCTCGTCTACCGAAGCGGAAGGGAGCTCCTGGAGGCCGGTTTGCCCGCCAAACCCGGCTGGTTCTACCTCAAGGGAGAGCCCTGGCTTGTGGACTACCTGGCCCAAGCCTACCACCTGCCCACCGAACGGCTTGGCCCCTGGCTGGGCTTCCCCTTGGATGTCCAGGCCTTTCCCGCCTTTTATCCCCTGGAGGAGATCCGGGCCGCCAAGGAGGCGGGCTTCTGGGTGGCGGTGCGCCCCATCAACCAGCGCCACCGGCGCCTGGACCCCTCCTTGCCCATCGTCCCCCAGGAGGCGGAGGCGGTGGCCTTCGCTGGCCTCGAGGCCCTGGGCCACCCTTACCGCCTGGAGGAAGCGAAGGCGCTCGTCCCGGTCCCCGTGGCCCTCATTGAGGGAACGCCCCAGCCGGGGCTCACCGCCTACCGGGAGAAGGGCCTCCTTAGGCTCTTCAGCCTGCGCTACGAGTGGCAACTCACCCTGTCCCCCGAGGAGGCCGCGGACAAGTACGTGCTGGCCGCCCGGGAACGGGGCCACCAGCTCCTCTACCTCCGGCCCTACCCCTACCGCCAGGACACGGAACGCTTCCTCAAGGGGATCCTGGCGGGCCTAGAGGCCAGCCACATCCCCCTGGGCCAACCCAAGGTTCGGGGATTCGCCCCAAGCCCCCTTCGCCATGCCGCCTGGGTGGGGGTGGCCTCGGGGCTCCTCCTCCTGGCCCTGGGGCTTCCCGTCTACGGGCCCCTGGTGGCCTTTTTCCTCCTCCTCCTGGCCCTGGGCTACGCGGGAAGCCAGGCGGGGGCCCTGCTCGCCGCCTTGGTCTTCCCCGTCTTGGGCTTCCTCGGCCCCAGGAACGGCCTATGGATGTGGGGGCGCACCCTGGGCTACGCCCTAGCAGGGGCGGTCTTCCTCTCGGCCCTGGGCTCCACCCCGGAGACGGTCCTGGGCCTGGAGGCCTTCCGCGGGGTCTCCCTCACCCTCCTGATACCCCCCCTCCTGGTGGCCCTGAGCTTCCTGGGGCGGGACTTCCGGGACACCCTCACCCGGCTTTTCCACCACCCCTTGCGCCTGGGGGAGGTGGCCCTCGCCGCCTTGGCCCTCCTCCTCCTCGTCCTCGCCCTTCTGCGCCGGGGCAACGAAGCCCCCTTGGTGCCGGAGCTGGAGCTTAAGCTGAGAAGCCTGCTCCAAGACCTCATGGTGCGCCCTCGCTTCAAGGAGGTCTTTGGGCACGCCCTTTTCCCCCTGGCCCTCCTCCTCCCCTGGCCCCGGTGGGTTCAAAACAGCCTTCTCTTCCTGGCAGCCCTTGGGGTCGCCTCCATCCTCAACACCTTCAGCCACTTCCACACGCCCCTTATCATCTCCTTCTTCCGGGTGGTGAACGGAGCCCTCTTGGGCCTCCTCCTAGGGCTTCTTGGGGTTATGCTGGTAAGGAGGCTGCGGGCATGGTGGTTGGGGTAGCGGGGTACTACGGGTTCAAGAACGCGGGGGACGAGGCCATCCTCGAGGCCATCGCCCGGGAGCTGAAGGCCCGGGGGCACCAGGTCCTGGCCCTTTCCGGCGACCCCAAGCAGACCGCCAAGGAGCACGGCATCCGGGCCGCCCATCGCCTGAACCCCCTGGCCCTTCTCCAGGCGGACCTTTGGCTTTTGGGCGGCGGGGGGCTTTTGCAGGACGCCACCAGCTCCCTGAGCCTTCTCTACTACCTGTCCGTGCTCCGGGCCGCCCGCTTTTTCCGCAAGAAGGTGGTGGTCTTCAACCAGTCCCTCGGCCCCCTGAGCCCCTGGGGGGAAACCCAGGTGAAGCGGGCCCTCCGGGGGGTACCCCTCATCCTTCGCGACCAGGACTCCTGGGAATACGCCAAGCGCCTGGGCCTATCCCCCATCCTGGGGGCCGATCCCGCCCTCCTCCTCACCCCACCCCCGGTCAAGCGGGAGGAGGACCTGGTCCTGGTGATCCCCCGAGCCGGGGTAGACCCCGAGGCCCTCAAAAACCTCTACATCACCGCCAACCACCTGGTGCACGAGGGGAAAAGGGTGCTGGTCCTTTTGCTCCAACCCGGCTACGACGACGAGGCGGCCAAGGTGTTCTACCTCCACCGCATCGAGGCCACCTCGGACCCCAGGCGGGTCCTTTACCTGGCGGCCCAGGCGGGGTACGTGATCTCCATGCGCCTGCATGGCCTGATCCTGGCGGCCGCCGCCGGCACCCCCTTTGCCGCCCTTTCCTACGACCCCAAGGTGGCCGCCTTCGCCAAGGAAACCGGCGCCTACTACCAGGAGCTCCCCGGCGACCCCATCAAGCTTTCCAAGGCCGCCATGTACGGCCGCTACCCCGACTGGGAAAAGGTGGCCGCCCTAAAGGAGAGGGCCCGGCAAAGCCTAGACCTGGCCCTGGGCGAGGCCAGCCCCGTCAAAAAACCCCACGGACACGGCTGAGCCGGCCCTTCAATCCCTCGGCGAAAGCCTGGAGGTCGGAAAGCGCCTCCTCCACCCCCTGTCGGAGGAGGAACTCCCCTGGGGAAAGGCGCTTGAGCAGGAGGAAGGGGGGCTGGGAAAGCACCTCCACCCCCTGGCGCACCACCTCGGGGATGAGGCCCTCCTCCAGGGCCTCCGCCTCCAAATCCGCCAGCAGGAACACCTCCCCCATGGACCTCCGGGAGAGCAAAAGGAGGAAGGCGGCGAAGGCTCCGCGCTCGGAAAGCTCCGCCACCAACCGGTCCTCCAGGGCCTCCACCGCCTCGAGGTCCACAACCCCCTCCCTCAACAGATCCTCCAGGTCCAAGGGGGAAAGGGGAAAGCGGGCCTTAAGGCGCACCAGGCGGCTCACCGCCTCCGGGGAGAGGTACCCCACCCCTTCCGGCACCCCTTCCCTTTGGGACTCCGGCGCCAGGATGGCCACGTACGCCCCTTGCTGGCGGTAGGACTTGAGCAGGCTGGGCTCCCCCTCCCCAAGACGCAGCAGGACAAGGCGCACCTGGCGGCGCCCTAAGGGGGCCTTGTACACCCAGGGGGGGCCTCCCTCCAGGAGGAAACCAAGCCGCCGCAACTCCTCGGTCACCCCCGGAGGCTCCAAGCCCCTTTGCGGCTCGTTGGGGAAGAGCACCTCCCGGGGATAGGGGGTCACCCGCACCCGCCGCTTCTCCGGCTTGGGATCCCCCATCTCCTTGGCCTCCTTCCCGGAAGCCCCTGGCCTTGCTTCCCGCCTCTCGGAGGGGGCCGCTTCCCTGGACTCCCCCAGCCCCGACCGGGGCAAGCCCCTGGGAGCGGCCTTGAGTTCCACCTCCTCGCCGCGGAAGTGGAGGAGGATGGTCTCGTTCACCGCAAGGCGGCGTTTCTGGTAGTAGGGCAAAAGCCCCCGCACCACCCCCTGCTTCCAGTCCACCTCCCCCTCGTACACCTCCCCATCCTCGTCCACGAAGCGCACCCGCTCCCTGCCGAGGAGGTGCTGACGAAGGGAAACGGTTAAGGCCATGGTGCCCGTTTGAATACAGGTGCTGGTGAGAACATAGCGTGCGGTCATATCACCTCCCGAGGTCCGCCAAGGGACGGGGGATCCCTGAAGTGAGCATATAATACACCTCATAGGCCACGGCAAGGGTGCGCTCCACATCCCCCAGGGCCCGGTGGGCTTCCCTAGGGGGAAGCTCCAAGACCTGGGAAAGGGCGTCCAGGCCGTAGCGCCTAAGGCCAGGCATGGCCCTTTTGGCCAGGCGGATGGTGTCCACCACAGGGTTCCTTAGGGCATAGCCCATGCCCTCCAAGGCGGGCCGCAAGAAGCCCAGGTCAAAGCTGGCGTTTTGGATCACCAAGGTGGCCCCTTGCAGGAGGGGGTAGGCCTGCTCCAGAACTTCCTCCAGGGAAGGGGCCCCCTCCAGCTCCCAGGCGCGGATCCCGGTAAGCCGCTCAATGAAGGGGCTGGGAGGGCGGCTTGGGCGTACCAGGCTCGCAAAGCTTTTGCGCTCCCCCTGCTCCAGCCGCACCAGGCCCAGCTCAATCACCTCGTTGAGGCCTGGGGAAAGCCCCGTGGTCTCCAGATCCAGGACCACCACCGCCTCCCCAGGAGGGGGAAAAGGGTAGTGCCACTCCCAAAGCCCCACCTCCTCCCCCAAACGGAAGCGCCCATCCAAAAGGGGCCGCACCACCGGCTCCACCGGGCCCCTGAGCCCCAGGGCCTCCCCCAGGAGGGGAAGGGGCAAGGGCCTGCCCTCGGCCCGAAGCCTGCGCGCCAGGCGGGTGGCCATGCGGTGGCGGAAGAAGGCGTCCACTAGAAAGCCTCGCCCAAGGGGGTGCGGAGGAAGGCCCGGTCCGTGGCCCTCTCAAAAGCCAAGGCCGCCTGCAGGAGGAGCTCGTCCCTGCCCCAGGGGGCGAAAAGCTGAAGGCCCAGGGGAAGGCCATCCTCAAAGCCCGCGGGGAAGGATAAGGCGGGAAGGCCCGCCAGGTTAGCCCCCACGGTGTAGAGGTCCTCGCGGTACATGGCCAGGGGATCGGGCCTCCCCCCCAGGGGGAAGGCGGGGTGGGGGGTGGTGGGAAGAAGGAGGAGGTCCACCTCCTGGAAAAGGGCCTGGGCCTCCGCCTTAAGCCGCCTGCGGAAGGCCTGGGCCCGGCCGTAATAGGCCTCGTAGTAGCCGCTGGAGAGCACGAAGGTGCCCACCAGGATGCGGCGCTTGACCTCGAGGCCAAACCGGGCCCGGGTCTCCTCCACCACCCGCCAAAGCTCCTCCCCCTCCGCCCGGAACCCGTAAAGGGTCCCGTCGTAGCGGGCCAGGTTGGAGCTGGCCTCCGCGGGGGCCAGGATGTAGTAGGCGTTGAGGGCCAGGGGCAGGGAGGGCCAGGAAACCTCCTTCAGGGAAAGCCCAAGGCCCTGGAAAACCGCCAAGGCCCCCTCCAAGGCCGCCTCCACCCCGGGGCTATTCCCGGAAAGCCCCTCCCGCACCACCCCCAGGCGCAGGGGGGGAAGGGGCTCCACCAGGGCCTCCTGGAACCTGGGCCTGAGGTCCAGGCTGGTGGCGTCCAAGGGATCGGGGCCCGAGATGGCGTCCATGAGGAGGGCCAGGTCCTGCACCGAACGGGCCAGGGGACCGATCTGGTCCAGGCTCGAGGCGTAGGCGATGAGGCCATAACGGCTTACCCGGCCGTAGGTGGGCTTAAGGCCGTAAACCCCACAGAAGGCCGCAGGCTGGCGCACGCTTCCCCCGGTGTCCGAGCCCAGGGCCAAGGGGGCCAGATCCGCCGCCACCGCCACCGCGCTTCCCCCGCTGGAACCACCGGGCACCCGGGTAGGGTCAAAGGGGTTCCTGCTGGGGAAGAAGGCGGAATGCTCGGTGGAGGAACCCATTCCGAACTCGTCCAGGTTGGTTTTGCCAATGACCAAGGCGCCAAGGGCCTTTAGCCGGGCCACCGCCGTGGCCTCATAAGGGGGTAGAAAGCCCTCCAAAAGGCGGCTTCCCGCTGTGGTCCGCATCCCCTTGGTGACGATGTTGTCCTTGACGGCCACGGGAAGCCCGGCCAGGGGAAGGCTTGGGTCCAGGGTACGGGCCTCCTCCAGGACCCCCTCGTTCACGGTAAGGAAGGCTCCCAGTCCCGGGTCCAAGGAACGGATCCGCTCCAGGTAAACCTGGGCCACCTCCAAGGGGGAGACCTCCCCTTGCGCCACCTTGGCGCGGATCTCGTGGGCCAACATGCCCCTACTATAGCCCGAAGTGCAGGTTGAGCCAGTCGCGAAAGCCCAGGTAAGCCTCCTCCCCGCCCCTCGGCAGGTAGGTGACGTCCCCAGGCTCGCGCCGAAACCAGGTGTACTGCCTCTTGGCGTACGCCTTCACCGCCTGGATATCCCGGGCCAAGGCCTCCGCTAGGCCATACTCCCCCTTCAGGTACCCCACCACCTCCTTGTAGCCGATGGCCTGGAGGGCGGTGGGCATGGTGGGGTACCGCTCCAAAAGGGCCCTCACCTCCTCCACCAGGCCCTGGGCGAACTGGCGCCTGGCCCTCTCCTCCAGCTTGGGGAAGAGCCAGGGGCGCTCGGGCCAGAGGACCAGCTTCCTGTAGGCGAACCGGGGCGGGCGAAGGGGAAAGCGGGCGGGGGGTATGCCCGTGCGCCTCACCACCTCCAGGGCCCGCACCAGCCGCCTGGGGTTCCCCCCCACCCGGAGGGCATCCCCTGGGCTCACCCGGTGAAGCTCGGCCGCCAGGGCCTCAAGCCCCCTTTCCTCCAGCTCCCGCCAAAGGGCCGCCTGGACCTGGGGATCGGGCGGCGGCAGGGTGGGAAGCCCTTGGGAAAGGGCCCGGATGTAGTACCCCGTCCCCCCCACCACCAAGGGGACACCCCCCCGGGCCAGGATATCGGCGATGGCCGCCTCGGCCAGCTCCACCCAGCGCACCACGCTCAAGGCCTCCGAGGGGTCCAGGATATCCACCAGGTGGTGGGGCACCCTCCGCCTCTCCTCCAGGGTGGGCTTGTCCGTGCCGATGTCCAGCCCCCGGTAGACCATGGTGGCGTCGGCGGAGACCACCTCGAGGGGAAGCTCCTCCCCCAGCCTCATGGCCAGGAGGGTCTTCCCGCTTCCCGTGGGGCCCGCCAGGACGGGGATCGTCTCCACATCCCTTATGCTAAGGGCATGCTGGAACGGTTAGACCGCCTGGAGACCCTGCGTAAGCTAAAAGAGCTGCAAGAGCGCATCGCCGAGCTGGCCTACCAACTCACCGGGGAGGAACCCGCCGCCTGGACCCCCAGGGTGGACCTCCTCGAGGACGAGGAGCATTACATCCTGCTGGTGGACCTCCCCGGGGTCCGCCCCGAGGACCTCGAGCTTCTGGAGGAGGGAAGCCGCATCACCCTGGCGGGCGTCCGCCACCCCTTGCCCGGGGTTTACTTGCTGGAGGAAAGGCCCATGGGCACCTTCCGCCGCACCCTGGACCTACCCGGCCCCGTGGAGGAGGGTACCGCCCAGGCCAGCCTGCGCCAGGGCGTATTGGAGGTGCGGTTCAGGAAACGCAAGGGGGCCCCTCTGCCCCTCTCTCAGTGAAGCACCTGGTGGCAGGCCCGGCACCTGGGTTCGTAGTGCTCCTTGGCCCCCACCAGGATGACGGGGTCCGTGTAGCGGGCGGGCCTTCCGTTCACCAAGCGCTGGGTGCGGGTGGCGGGGGCTCCGCACTGGGCGCAGATGGCGGTGAGCTTCTCCACGAACTCCGCCCGGGCCAAAAGCTCCGGCATGAGGCCAAAGGGCTCGCCCCGGAAGTCCAGGTCCAGCCCCGCCAGGATCACCCGCACCCCCTGCCGGGCCAGCCCCTCCGCCAAGGGCAAAAGGCCGGCATCCAGAAACTGCACCTCGTCCACCGCCACCACCTGGGGCAAGGGGGAGAGGTAGGCCTCTATTTCCCGGGCCTCGCCCACGGGGATGGCCTCCACCCGCTGGCCATCGTGGCTCACCACCTGGCTTTCGTGGTAACGGGTATCCAGCCTGGGCTTGAACACCAAAACCCGCTGCCGGGCGATGAGGGCCCGTTTGACCCTGCGGATGAGCTCCTCGCTCTTGCCGGAGAACATGGGCCCGGCGATCACCTCAAGCCAACCTTGGCGGTGCAGTACCGGAGGCATCCTGCCCCGGATTCTACCCAAAGGCCTACCCCCCAAACCCCTGAAGCCCCTGGGCGGGGTTTGGGGAATGCCTGAGGGCCCGGGAGGGGAGGCTTCCCCCTGGCCCGCGGGTACGACCAGCCTGGAAACCCGTGGCCCAAATGGGCAAGGGGGGCGAGGCCCTAAAGACCCCACCCCCTAAACCTCCTAGACCCTCTACTTCCCCTTGCGGTAAGCGTTTCCGTAGCGGCGCTGGAAGCGCTCCACGCGGCCTTCCGTGTCCACGAAGCGCTGCTGCCCCGTGTAGAAGGGGTGGCAGTGGCTGCAAACCTCCACGTGGATCTCGGGCCGGGTGGAATAGGTGTGGATGACGTTGCCGCAGCCGCAGATGATGCGGGCGGGAACCAGCTTGGGGTGGATGCCTTCCTTCACGTTTCGCCTCCTTCCGCACGGTCTTGGCCGTGCGCAAAACCGCCTTCTAGTTTAACCCCCACCCGGGCTTGCCGCAAGCCTAGGGCGGGGGCAGACGCCGCCACCTGGGGCCGAAGAGCCTTCGGCGGAGGCGCTCAAAGGCCACCCCAGCTATCCCGATGCCCACGGCCAGGGCCATAAAAAGCCAGAGCACCCCCAAAACCCCAAGCCCCACCAAGGCCAGGAAAAGGAGCACCAAGGGCCAATACCAGGGAACCCGCACTCCTTCACTTTACCCCAAAACCAGGCTAAAATGGGGGATGCCCCAGGACAGGGGGGCGGTCGCGCCCGGGGGACGACCCCCTCGGGTGAGGAAAGTCCGGGCACCATAGGGCAGGGTGCCAGCTAACGGCTGGGCGGGGTAACCCGACGGAAAGTGCCACAGAGAAGAGACCGCCAGCGGCCAGGCAAGGCCTGGTGCGGGCAAGGGTGAAACGGTGGGGTAAGAGCCCACCGCGCCTCCTGGAAACAGGGGCGGCACGGCAAACCCCACCCGGTGCAAGGCCCAGTAGAGGGGAAGGGCTTGCCCGGCCCGCCATAACCCCTGGGATGGGCCGCTTGAGGCCACGGGCGACCGTGGTCCCAGAGAGATGACCGCCGAAAACAGAACCCGGCTTACGCCCTGTCCTGGGACTCCCCAAGCCTCGGCTTGGGGTTTTTCTTTGCCGCAAGGGTGGGAAAAGAGTGGGACATAGGTGGGAGCTGGTGGAAAACTGTGGGGAATCCGTGCTATACTCCCTGGCAAGAGCTCCTCTGCGGGTAAGGCTCTAGAGCGGATGCCCAATCCCCGCCAGCCCCAGAGGGTGGGACCAGGTGGGAAATGCCCTTCGGCGAATACCAGTACAGCCTGGACGACAAGGGGCGGGTGGTGATCCCCGGCCCCTTCCGGGATTTCCTCGAGGACGGCCTGGTGCTCACCCGGGGGATGGAGGGGTGCCTTTACGTCTTCCCCTCGGACCGCTGGCGGAAGATTGAGGAGCAGCTGGTCAACCTCCCCCTCACCGACGCCCAGGCCCGGGCCTTCGTGCGCTTCTTCTACTCCGGGGCCCACAAAACCCGCATGGACAACGCCTCCCGGGTCCTGATTCCCCCTCCCCTCCGCCAGTTCGCCGGCCTCCAGGAAGGGGGGGAGGTGGTGATCGCCGGGGCCCCGGGAAGGCTGGAGATCTGGAGCCAGGAACGCTGGTGGAAGACCATTGAGGAGATCATGCAAAACCCCCCGGCCCCCGAGGCCCTCAAGGGGCTCATCGGATAGGAGATTATGGACGCCATTACCGAGCATATTCCCGTTCTCTACGAGGAGGTCCTAGACCTCCTCCAGGTCCGCCCAGGAGGGGTGTACGTGGACGCCACCTTGGGAGGCGCCGGGCATACCAAGGGCATCTTGGAACAGGGAGGCCTGGTCATCGGCCTGGACCAGGACCCTGAGGCCGTGGCCCGGGCTGAGGCCCTCCACCTTCCTGGGCTTAGGGTCTTTCAGCGCAACTTCCGCCACCTGAAGGAGGTCCTCCAGGAGGCCGGGGTTAGCCAGGTGGCGGGCATCCTGGCCGACCTGGGGGTGAGCAGCTTCCACCTGGAAGACCCCAAGCGGGGCTTCAGCTACCAAAAGGAAGGTCCCCTGGATATGCGCATGGGGGAGGAAGGCCCCACCGCCTACGAGGTGGTGAACACCCTGCCCTTGGAGGACCTCTACCGCATCCTGCGGGACCTGGGGGAGGAGAAGCAGGCCTACCGCATCGCCAAGGCCATCGTGGAAAGGAGGCGAAAAGCCCCCATCCGCACCACCTTGGAGCTCGCCGAGGTGGTGCGGCAGGCCGTGGGCTTCCGCAAGGCGGGCCACCCCGCCCGTAAGACCTTCCAGGCCATCCGCATGTACGTGAACGACGAGCTTGGGGCCCTGGAGGACTTCCTCAGGCAAGCGGAGGAGGTTTTGGCCCCCGGGGGGCGGCTTGTGGTCATCACCTTCCACTCATTAGAAGACCGCCTGGTGAAGCGCTTCCTGAAGGAAAGCCACCTAAAGGTGCTCACCAAGAAGCCCATCATCCCAAGCCCGGAAGAGCTCGCCAGGAACCCCCGGTCCCGCAGCGCCAAGCTCCGGGCAGGGGAAAAGGAGGTGGCCTGATGCGCCGCCCAGGAAACGGGAGCACAGCCCTTCGCTTCGGCCTCCTTTACCTCTTGGCCCTCCTCCTGGTCTTCACCCTGGGCCACCGCAACCAGCTGGAAAAGGCGCACCTGGCCTGGATGGAGGCGGAGATCGCCCGGTTGCGCCTGCAGGAGGAAGCCCTGCTCAAGGAAAGGTGGCGGGCCACCCTGCCCCACCGGGTGCTCTCCTGGGCCAAGAGGGTGGGGTTCGTGCCCATGAGCGAGGGGAGGTGGGTAAGGTGACCCTGGGCTTAGGCCGCGTCTCCTGGGTCTTTTTCGGCTTGGGCCTCTGGCTTTTCCTCTTCGCCCTAGGGCTTTATAGCCTGGTCACCCATCCGCCCAGGATCCTCAGGGCCCCCCCTCCGGCCCCGGCGCCTAGGGGCACCCTCTACGCCCAAGACGGTACCCCCTTGGCCGTAAGCCTCGAGGGGGGACGCTACTACCCCTTGGGGACGAGCGCCAGCCAGCTTTTGGGCTTTGGGGAGCGGGGCTCGGGCCGGGGCTTGGAGGGGCTGGAGCGGGATTTGAACGCGGCCCTCGAGGCGGGCCGCTCCTTCACCCTCACCCTGGACCCCTGGGTCCAGGCCATGGCGGAAAGGGCGCTATGGGAAGGGCTGGCGCGAAGCCGGGGGGCCTTTGGCACCCTGCTCGTCCTGGACAGGGAAGGTAACCTCCGGGCCGTGGCCAACGGCCCGGCCTTTGACCCCCTGGCCCCCAGGCGGGACCCCCGCCAGGACATCTCCTGGCGTAACCACGCCTTTTTGGTACCCTTGGAGCCCGGCTCCACCATGAAGGCCCTCACTGCCGCCATGCTGCTGGAGGAAGGGGCGGCCAGCCTCACCACCCGGGTGGAGGCCCCCATGCGCCGGGTGGTGGACGGATGGACCATCCGGGACGCCATCCCCCACCCCCCCGTCCTCACCCTGGCCGAGGTGCTTCGCTACTCCTCCAACGTGGGCATCAGCCTGCTGGCCGAAGCCCTGCCCAAGCGGGTTTTCCACCAATACATGGAACGGCTCCACCTCACCGATCCCACCCCCCTTCCCGGGGTAAGGGTGGCCGCCCCGGTGGTGAACCCCCCTCAGACCTGGAGCCCCGCCGCCTACGCCAACCACACCTTCGGCCAGGGGTTTCTGGTAACCCCCTTGCACCTGGCCGCCGCCTTCAACGCCCTGGTGGACGGCACCTACCGCCCCCCTCGGCTTTTCACCCACCAGGAAGCCCGGTCCGAACGGGTCTTTTCCCAGGCCACGGCCGAGGCCATCCGCCAGGCCCTGCACCAGGGGCTTGCCCCCAGGGCCCAGCTGGCCGGCTACCCCCTGGCGGGCAAGACCGGCACCGCCCAGGTGGTGGTGAAGGGCCGCTATTCCCAGGAGGTCTTTACCGCCTGGTTTGCCGGTTTTGTACCCGGGGACCAGCCCCTTTACACCGTGGTGGTGGCCATCCACCACCCCAAGGGGGAGATCCACGGCAGCCAAGTGGCCGCCCCCATCTTCCGGGAGGTGGCCGCCGGGCTCTTGGCGTATAGCGGCGTACCCCCCTATGCTGAAGGGCGGTGAGTGGCTTGTGTATGTTGGTCATGTTAGGGAAGTAACGCCGGAGTGGGTGGCCAGGGCCACGGGGGGAAGGCTTCACCCCGGGGGAAGGCCCGTCCACGACCTCCGTTGGGATAGCCGGGAGGTCCAACCGGGAAGCCTTTTTGTGGCCCTGCCGGGAAGGCAGACCCACGGCCGGGCGTTCGTGGGCGAGGCTTTGGCCAGAGGGGCCCACCTGGTCCTCTCCGACCAACCCGGACCGGCCACGGTGGAGGTGAAGGACACCTACCGGGCCCTTTTGGCCCTGGGGGAAGGGTTGCGGGGCCTCTTTCCGGGGACGGTGGTGGCCGTGGGGGGAAGCTCCGGCAAAACCACCACCAAGGAGGCCATCGCCCAGGCCCTCGGCCTCCCCGCACCCCAGGGGAACCAGAACACCGCCCCTCCCCTGGCCCGCTTTTTCCTGGGGCTTGACCCCAAGGCCCCTGGGTGCGTGGTGGAGCTGGGGGTGGACCGGGTGGGGGAGATGGCCGAACTCATGGGCCTGGCCAAGCCCCACCTTGCGGTGCTCACCGCCTTGGGGGAGGAACACCTGTTGGCCTTTGGGAACCTCGAGGGGGTGGTGCGGGAGGAGGCGGGCCTCCTCCTTGCCCCCCAGGCGTTGGTGAGCCTCCAGGCGGCCGAGGTCTTGGGGCGCTTCGGCCTGGGCCAGGGCCTTCCCACCTACGGCTTTGGCGAGGCCACCTTCCGGGGAGAGGACCTGCGGCTTCTCCCCACGGAAAGCCGTTTCCGCTACGGCTCCCGGGAGGTGCGGGTGCCCTATCCCGGCATGGGCCCGGCCTTGGCCGCCCTGGCCGCTCTAGGCGTGGCGGAGATCCTGGGCCGGGATACCGAGGAGGTGGCCGAGGGCATCGCCCACCTGGTCCTCCCCCCTGGACGGATGGAGCGGCGCGAGAAGGAGGGGGTGGTGTTTTTGAACGATGCCTACAACGCCAACCCCCTCTCGGTGCGGGCGGGGCTGGCCTGGCTCGCCGCCCAGCCCGGGCGCAAGTGGGCGGTGCTGGGGGAGATGCTGGAATTGGGCGAGGAAGCCCTGAGGCTCCACCTGGAGGTGGCCGAGGAGGCCTCGCGGCTTGGCCTTAGCCCCCTTTACGTGGGACGCTACGCCAAGGCCCAGGCGGCCCTGGGCGGCGAAGGGGTGGAAACCCTCCAGGAGGCGCTCCTCTGGCTCAAGGAGAGGGTGCAACCCGGGGACCTGGTGTACCTGAAGGCCTCGAGGGGCATCGGTCTGGAAAGGATTTTGGAACTATGGGACGCTGGCTAGCCTTGGCCCCCCTAACCCTCCTTCCCGCCTGTGCCCCCCTGCAGGCTCCAGCCGCGGTCCTCCCCTACCCCGGGGGGTTTGCCCAAGGGGGGCTGGTCACGGGCCGGTTCCAGGTGGCCCTACCCGGAACCCCCCTCTTCTTGGATGCGGACGCCTCCAGCCTCTTCGCCGCCTACCCCTACCAGCTCCTGCGCTATTGGGATGGCCAGTGGGAAAGCCTTCCCCTGCCCGGGATGCCCCGCTTCCTCAGGGCCTCGGGGGGAAAGGGGGTGGTGGGCCTGGGGGAAGCGGTGTATGCGGGGGGCGACCTCCTTCCCTATCCCGCACGGGATGCCATCTGGACAGAAGCAGGGCTCTTCTGGGTGGGGAAAGACGGCCTCTACCGGGAAGGAAAACGCCTCAGGCAAGGCGCCTTCCAGCAAGTGGTGGCCTGGGAGGGGTGGGTGGTGGCCCTGGGAGAGGAGGCCTACTTCTACCCTGAGGGGCCCAGCCTCCCCCTCCCCCACCCTGCCCGCAAGGCCCAGGCGGGGACCTGCGGGGTGGTGGCCCTCCTGGGCGACCGGGTCCACGTGATCCGGCCCGAGGGGGCGAAGCCCCTGGCCACAGCCCAAGACTTCGCCGCCTGGGAGGAGACCCTCTACCTGGTCCCCGGCCTGCGGACGGCCTCCTGCAAGGAGGTGGTATGGCCCTAGCCCTCCTCCTCTCCTGGTTCCTCACGGCGGTTTGGATCGTGTTCATGAAAAGCCTGGGCCTGGGCAAAAGGGTGCGCACTGACGGCCCAAAGACCCACCTGGCCAAGGAGGGTACCCCCAGCATGGGAGGGGTGGCCTTCCTCTTGGCCGCCTTCCTGGCCTACGGGTTCATGGGAAGGGACGGGTTCCTGGGGCTTTGGCTCTTGGGCCTGGGCTTTGCCCTCCTGGGGTTTTTGGACGACCTGGGGGGAAGCCTCGCCCGGCCCCTAAGGGCCCGCGAGAAGCTGGCCCTGCAGACCCTCATGGGCCTGGTCTTCGCCCTTTGGGCGGTGCGGCAGGTGGCCTACACCCCCTGGCCCCTTTTGGACGTGCTCCTCATCCTGCTGGCGGTGGTGGGCGCGGCCAACGCCTTCAACTTCACCGACGGCCTGGACGGGCTCCTGGCCAGCGTGGCCGCCCTCCTCCTCCTTCCCTTCTACCCCTACCCCTTCGCCCAAACCCTCCTGGGAGGCCTCCTGGGCTTCCTGTGGCACAACGCCCCCCGGGCCAAAGTCTTCATGGGGGACACGGGCAGCCAGGCCCTGGGGGCTATGGTGGCGGGGCTTTTCGCCCTCACGGGCAAGCTTTGGCTTTTGCCCTTGGCGGCCATTGTTCCCGTCTTGGAGGTGCTATCCGTGGTGGCCCAGGTCCTGTACTTCCGCAAAACGGGAAGGCGCCTGCTGCGCATGAGCCCCTTGCACCACCACCTGGAGCTCTCCGGCTGGGAGGAAGCCAAGATCGTCTTCCGCTTCGCCGTCCTCACCGCCTTGGCCACCGCCTTGGCCTTCGGCCTGGGAGGTGGGGCATGATCCTGGTCTACGGGCTTGGGCGAAGCGGGCTTGGGGTGCTGCGCTTCCTGAAAAGCCGGGGCCTCGAGGCCCGCTTCTACGACGACCGGCCCCGGGCAGAGGAGGTGGAGGAGGCCCTGGGCCTGGGCTTTGCCCCGGATTGGAAGCTGGAGGGGGAGTACCAGGAGGTGGTGGCCGCCCCCGGGGTGCCCCTTTCCCACCCCCACCTGCAAGCCCTGAGGGCCCGCGGGGCCCGGATCCTGGGGGAAGCGGAACTGGCCTACCGCCTTTCCCCCACCCCCATCATTGGCGTCACCGGCACCGCCGGCAAGACCTCCACCACCCTCTTCATCGCCCATCTCCTACGGGGGCAGGGCCTGAAGGCCCGGGAAGGGGGGAACGTGGACCCCCCCTTGGTGAGCGTGGTGGACGAGGCCGAGGTGGCGGTGGCTGAGCTTTCCAGCTTCCAGTTGGAAAGGATCCATGCCTTCCGCCCCCGGGTGGCGGTCCTCCTCAACCTGGGGGTGGACCACCTGGACCGGCACGGGAGCGTGGAGGCCTACCATCAGGCCAAGCTGAACCTCCTCAAGAACCTTACCCCCGAGGACGCCTTGGTGTACAACCAAGAAGACCCCAAGGTGCGGCAGGCAGCCCTGGGCTCCCCCGCCCGGCTCTACCCCTTTACCCCCGGAAACTCCCCCAGGGAGACCAACCAAAGGGCGGCCCTCGAGGCCACCCGGGCCTACCTGGAGCTCGTGGGCCGTCCCTTGCACACCCCAGCCCTACGCAAAAGCCTCAAAACCCTCCCCTCCCCTCCCCACCGCTTCCAGATCTTCGCCCGCAAGGGGGAGGTGGTCTTCATCGACGATTCCATCGCCACCCGCACCCCCTCCGTGGCCGCGGCCTTGAAAGCCGCCCCAGCCCCCATCGCCTGGATCCTGGGGGGGGAGGATAAGGGCGCCGAGCTGGAACCCCTCCTCCCCCTTCTCCGCCGGGTGCGGGTGGTTCTGGCCATCGGCAGGGACGGGGCCCGGTTGGCCGAGGCCCTGGGGGGTGGGGTGGAGGTGGTGGTCCTGCCCCACAGGGACGGCCGGGCAGCCTTACGGGAAGCGGTGGCCGAGGCCCTAAAGCGCCTGGAGCGGGGAAGCGTCCTTTTGGCTCCCCTGGCGGCCAGCTTTGACCAGTTTAGGGACTACCAGGACCGCGCCCAGGCTTTCCGGGAGGCGGTCTATGCTTTGGGAGGTGAGCCATGGACCCCACCCTCCTCCTGAGTAGCCTCCTCCTCATGGCCTTCGGCCTCCTTGGGGTGGGGGTGGCGGAGCCGGGCCTTCTCCCTGACCACCTGCTTCGCATCGGCTCGGCCCTCCTGGCCATGGGCCTCGGCTTCCTTTTGCCCCCTGGAAGGCTCCTCCGCCATGCCCGCCTCCTCCTACTCATCACCTTGGGCCTTCTCCTCCTGGTGCTTGCCGTGGGGAATGGGCCGGGCGGGGTGCGGCGGTGGCTGGACCTGGGACCCCTGAACTTCCAGCCCTCGGAGCTGGCCAAGGTGGCCCTGGTCTTCTACCTGGCCTCCTTCGTGGGGCGGAAGGGAAACGACTACCCCATCGTGGGGGCCGCAGCCCTGGTGGGCCTCACCGCGGGGCTGGTGCTGGTGGAACCCGATTTTGCCACCGCCCTCTTCCTGGTGACCCTGGCCGGCCTCCTCTTCATCCTGGCGGGGGTGCCCTGGCGGCGGCTCATCATGGTGAGCCTGGCGGGGGCCTTGGCCCTGGCTCCCTTTTCCGGGGTGTACTTCGCCCGTTTCCGCTACGTCTCCGAACGCTTCACGAACTTTCTGGATTATCTTCAAGGAGAAGCCAGCCCCACCCAGACCGCCTACCAGGTCCTGCAGGCCCAGAAGGCCTTGATCCTGGCCGGACCCTTTGGCCAGGGGCCCTCTGGCGACCTGCCCCACCTGCCCGAGGCCCACAACGATATGGTCTTCGCCAGCGTGGTCTTCGCCACGGGCTGGCTGGGGGGGCTCATGGTCCTTTTGCTTTACGCCCTCCTCTTCGCGCGGGGCCTCTCCGTGGCCCTCAAGCTCCCCGGGCCCTTGGGGCTGGTGGCCCTCGGCCTCACCCTTTACCTCACCCTGCAGGCCGCCCTCAACATCGGGGTGACCGTGGGCTTTCTGCCGGTCACGGGGGTTCCGCTTCCCCTGGTGTCGTATGGGGGAAGCTCCCTTTTGGTCAGCGGCTTCGCCGTGGGCGCGCTGATGCGCCTGGCCCGGGAGGTGCCCAGGAAGGAGGTGCAACCGTGGTCCTCCTGACCGGGGGCGGAACCGGGGGGCACCTTTTCCCCGCCTTGGCGGTGGCGGAGGAGCTGAGGAGGCGGGGCCGGGAGGTCTTCTACCTGGGAAGCCAAGGGGGCCTCGAGGCCCGCCTCCTGCCGCAAACCTCCATTCCCCACGCCCTGATCCCCGCAGGCAAGCTGGACCGCAGCACCTTCCGGCCCCAGGAGGCCCAAAAGCTCCTCCAAGGCCTCCAGGCCGCCTGGAGGCTTCTGGGCCGGGAAAGGCCCGGGGCCATCCTCTCCACCGGAGGGTACGCCGGGTTTCCCGGAGCCCTGGCGGGGGCACTCCGGGGGGTTCCCCTCCTCCTTCACGAGCAAAACGCCAAACTGGGCCTGGCCATAAGGCTCCTCGCCCCCTTGGCCCGGGGCCTGGCCCTCTCCGTGCCGGTCACCCTGGCCTTAGGGCTTGCCCGCAAGGCCCGGGTTACCGGCTACCCGGTGCGGGAGGTGCGCTACCCCAAGGCCGAAGCCCGGGCCCGGCTCGGCCTCCCCCCCGAGCAGCCCTTGCTCCTCGTCCTCGGGGGAAGCCAGGGGAGCCTGGAGCTCAACGAAAAGCTTCCCCCCCTCCTCAAACCCCTGGGCCTCCCCGTGCTCCACCAGGTGGGGGAGCGCTGGGTGGAGCGTTACCGGCATCTGGAAGAAGACCGCTACCGGATTGCGGGCTTCGTGGACGCCCCCCTGGCCATGAGCGCCGCGGACCTCCTCCTGGCCCGGGCCGGGGCGGGCACCCTGGCGGAGGCCGCCTACCACCACCTGCCCGCCCTGCTGTTTCCCCTTCCCCCCAGCCTGGACGGGGGCGCCCAGGCGGCCAACGCCCAGGCCTACCAAAAGGGAGGTGGGGCGGAGCTTGGGGAACTGGCCCGGCTGGCCGAGCAGGTGGAGAGGATCCTGTCCCGCCCCGAGCCCTACCGGGAGGGCATAGCCCGGTTCTCCCCCGAGGGGGCGGCGGGAAGGCTGGCGGATTGGTTGGAGGAACTCCTATGAAACGGGTGCACGTCATGGGCCTCGAGGGGGTGGGCATGAGCGCCTTGGCCCGCCTCCTCCTGGGGGAAGGCATTGAGGTAACCGGGTGCGACCTGGCCCCCGGCCGGCGGGCGGAAAGCCTGGGGGTACCGGTTCACAGGGGGCATGATCCCGCCCACCTCCAGGGGGAGGATACCCTGGTGGTCCCCACCCCCATTCCCCCGGACCACCCGGAGGTGGCCGAGGCCCGGCGCAGGGGGATGCGGGTGTTGCGCAGGATGGAACTATTGGCCCACCTGCTTGGGCAAAAACCCTCCTTGGGCGTCACCGGCACCCACGGCAAGACCACCACCACGGGGATGCTGGCCAGCATCCTCCTGGCCGCGGGGCTAGACCCTTGGGTGCTCCTCGGGGGTGAGCTTTCCCTCCTGGGCGGCAACGCCCGCTTCGGCCTTGGCCCCCGCCTGGCGGAGGTGGACGAGTCCGACCCCCTCTTCCAGGAGGTGCGGGTGGAGGTGGCGGTGGCCACCAACCTGGAGGCGGACCACATCGCCCCCGCCGGGCAAAGGGCCCCCAACTACCACGCAAGCCTGGAGGAGTTGGAGGAGGCCATGCGGGGGTTTCTGCGCCGGGCCAAGGCGGTGGTGGTCCCCACCTCTGACCCCAGGCTCCTAAGGCTTTCCCAGGGCCTCCCCAGGAGGCTCTTTGGCGAGGGAGGGGATCTTTGGGCCGAGGGCATTGAGCTGGGCCCCACGGGAAGCCGCTTCCGGCTGGTGTACCAAGGCCAGCCCCTGGGGGAGGTGCGGTTGCTGGTCCCGGGTGCCCACAACGTGCAAAACGCCCTGGCCGCCTCCCTGGCCGCCCTAAGCTTCGGGGTGGAGCCTTTGGCCATCCTCCAGGGCCTCGCCCGCTTTCCGGGCGTGGGGCGCCGCTTCCAAAAGGTGGGGGAGGTGCGGGGCGCCTGGGTGGTGGACGACTACGCCCACCACCCCACGGAGGTCAAGGCCACCCTGGCCACCGCCCACCTCCTGGGCCGCCGGGTCAGGGTGCTCTTCCAGCCCCACCGCCTCCTCCGGACCCTGGAGCTTTGGGAAGGCTTCGTGGAGGCCCTCTCCTCGGCGCACGAGGTGGTGGTTCTCCCCGTCTATACCGCAGGGGAAAGGGCGGAGATTGCCCCCGAGGCCCTTTCGCGAAGGATCGCCGAGGGGCTTTTGGCCCTGGGGAAACCGGCCCGCCTCCTGGAAAAGGAGGAGGCCTTGGCCTACGCCAGGGCCACCGCCACCCCAGACGACCTTTGGCTCACCGTGGGCGCAGGGGACGTAACGGAGCTGGCGTGGAGGCTGGTTCATGAAGGTTGAGCGGGTGCTCCTCAAGGATTACACCACCTTAGGGGTGGGAGGCCCGGCGGAGCTTTGGACCGTGGAAACCCCTAAGGACCTGCAAAAGGCCACGGAGGCCCCCTACCGGGTCCTGGGAAACGGCTCCAACCTCCTGGTGATGGACGAGGGGGTGCCCGAAAGGGTGATCCGCCTCTCGGGCGAGTTCGCCACCTACCACCTGCGGGGCTGGGTGGGGGCAGGGGTCCTCCTCCCCCTCCTGGTGCAGGAGGCGGCCCGCCAGGGGCTTTCCGGCCTCGAGGGCCTCCTGGGCATCCCCGCCCAGGTGGGGGGTGCGGTCAAGATGAACGCGGGGACGCGGTTCGGGGAGATGGCGGATGCCCTCGAGGCGGTGGAGATCTTCCACGATGGCCGGTTCCACATCTACCTTCCCCAGGAACTGGGCTTCGGCTACCGGCAAAGCCAGCTTCCCCCCGGGGGGATCGTGACCCGGGTGCGCCTCAAGCTCAAGGAGCGCCCCTTGGAGGAGATCAGGCGGCGCATGGCCGAGGTGGACGCCGCCAGAAAGGGCCAACCCAAGCGCAAAAGCGCCGGCTGCGCCTTTAAAAACCCGCCGGGCCACTCGGCGGGCCGGCTCATCGACGAAAGGGGGTTTAAAGGCTTAAGGGTGGGCGACGCCATGGTATCCCTGGAACACGGAAACTTTATCGTTAACCTCGGACAGGCCACCGCCAGGGACGTGTTGGAACTCGTCAGGCGCATCCGGGAGGAGTTGCCCCTGGAACTGGAGTGGGAGGTATGGCCGTAGCCTTATCCGATTTTTCACGCTGAGGGATTAGGATGATGGGGATGAGACTGGTGCTGGCCCTTCTCCTCGCCGCCACCCTCTACGTGGCCAGCCTGGTGCTCTTCCCCGTGGAAACCGTGGTGGTGGAAGGCCACCGCCACCTCCCAAAGGAGGAGATCCTGAACCGCACCCAGCTCTACCCCGGCGAACCCTGGCTTTGGGTGGGGGATGGCCGCTTGAAGGCCCTGCGTCAGGATCCCTGGGTGGCGGAAGCCCGGCTGGAAAAGCCCCGGGTGGGGGAGGTCCGCCTGGTCCTTAGGGAGCGGGAACCCTTCCTTCCCCTGGCGGACGGCAACGCCCTGGCCACCGACGGGACGGTGCTTCCCAAAGGGGCAGGGGTGGCCAAGGGGCCGAGGGTGGAGGGCCAAGGCCCTCTGCCCGTCCAAGACCTCCTGGCCCTGGCCCGCGCCTACCCCGAGGCCACCCGGCTGCGCTACACGCCCGCCGGGTTTTGGGTGGAAACGCCCCAAGGCGTGGCCTTTGCCCCGGAGGCCCGGCTTCTAGTAGAGTATGCCCAGGCAGGTGTACCCAAGGGGAAGGTTTACCTGTATTCTTGGGGGGTGAGCATAAGCCCATGATTATCGCTGGATTGGACGTCGGCACCACCAAGGTCACCACCGTGATCGGGGAGCTGGCCCCCGATGGCGTTTTGGACATCATCGGCGAGGGCACCGTTCCCTCCCAGGGCTTGAAGCGGGGCGTGGTGGTCAACCTGGAGCGCACCACGGAGGCCATCCGCCAAAGCGTGCACCAGGCGGAACGGGTGGCGGGGGTCAAGGTGGAGCGGGTCATCCTGGGGGTGGGAGGCCCCCACCTCAAAAGCGTGACCAGCCACGGCCTGGCGGCCATCCGCCGGGGCCAGAGCATCGGCGCGGCCGATGTGGAGCGGGCCATTGAGCAGGCCAAGGCGTATCCCTTTGACGCCGAGCTGGAGCTCCTTCACGCCCTTCCCTTGGAGTTTAAGGTGGACGGCCAGGAGGGCATCCGCGACCCCGTGGGCATGGCGGGGGTGCGCCTCGAGGTGGACGTCCACCTGGTGGCCGCGGGGCGCGGGCCCTTGGCCAACCTGCGCCGGGCGGTGGAGGACGCGGGGCTGGAGATCGAGGCCTTGGTGGCCCAGCCCCTGGCCAGCGGCCTCGGGGTGCTCGCCCCCGAGGAGGAGCACATGACCGTCCTCCTCCTGGATGTGGGCGGGGGAACCACCGAGGTGGCGGTTTTCCGCGAGGGCCGTCTGGCCCACTCCTCCGTTTTGCCCTTGGGCGGGGACCACGTGACCCAGGACATCGCCCAGCTCCTGAAGATCCCCTTTGAAGAGGCGGAAAGGGTGAAGCGCAAGTACGGGGCCGCCCTACCCGAGCTTGCGGATCCCGAGTTGGTCTTGGAGATCAACCAGGAAAGCGGGTCCTTGGGGGAGGTGCCCGCTCCCGAACTGGCCCGGATCATCCGCCCCCGTCTGCGGGAGATCCTGCACCTGGCCCGCCAGTCGGTGGACGAGGCCGTGGGCCCCTTGGAGATCAAGGTGAACCGGGTCATCCTCACCGGGGGAGGCGCCCTCCTGCGGGGCTTTGACCTCCTGACCAGGCAGCAGTATGGCCTTCCCGCAAGGGTGGGCAAGCCCCATGGGGTCTCCGGCCTCACCGACGTGGTGGCCACCCCTGGCCATGCCACCGCCGTGGGCCTGGTTCGTTACGCCGCCCTCCTGCCCATCCCCGCACCCGAACCCAGAAGGGCCAGGGAAAGAAGGGAAAAGCGAGAGGAAAAGGTGAAGGGCGAGGGCCTTTGGGCGCGGATCAAGGAAATTCTCAATAACCTATTCTGATTGCGTTTGGGGAAGAGGAGGGGAAGATGGAAGGAGCCGTCATCAAGGTCATCGGTCTCGGGGGCGCGGGGAACAACGCGGTGAACCGCATGATTGAGGCGGGGCTTGTGGGGGTGGAGTTCATCGCCGCCAACACCGACGCCCAGGTCCTGGCCAAGAGCCTGGCGGACGTGCGCATCCAGCTGGGGGAGAAGCTCACCCGGGGCCTGGGGGCTGGGGCCAACCCCGAGATCGGGGAGAAGGCGGCCCTCGAGGCCGAGGACCTCATCGCCGAGGCCCTGGAAGGGGCCGACCTGGTTTTTATCACCGCCGGCATGGGGGGCGGCACGGGAACGGGAAGCGCCCCGGTGGTGGCGGAGGTGGCCAAGCGCCTAGGGGCCCTCACCGTGGCCGTGGTGACCCGCCCCTTCAGCTTTGAAGGCCCCAAGCGCCTAAAGGCCGCCGAGGAGGGCATCAAGCGCCTTAGGGAACGGGTGGATGCCATGGTGGTGGTGCAAAACGACCGCCTCCTCTCCGCGGTGGACAAAAAGGTAAGCCTCAAGGATGCCTTCCTCATCGCCGACCGGGTCCTTTACCACGGGGTGAAGGGCATCACCGACGTCATCAACCTCCCAGGCCTCATCAACGTGGACTTCGCCGACGTGAAGACCCTGCTGGAGGGGGCCGGCCAGGTGCTCATGGGCATCGGGGCAGGTCGTGGGGAAAACCGGGTGGAGGAGGCCGCCAAGACCGCCACCCATAGCCCCCTCCTGGAGCGCTCCATAGAGGGGGCCAGGCGGCTTCTCCTCAACGTGGTGGGCTCCGAGGACCTCTCCCTCATGGAGGCCGCCGAGGTGGTGGAACGGGTACGGGAGGCCACGGGCAACGAGGACGTGGACATCCTCTACGGGGTCACCTACGATGACCGGGCCCAGGACGAGCTCAGGGTGATCCTGATCGCCGCAGGCTTTGGGGAAAGCACCGTGGTGCCCAAGCCGCTTCGGCCGGTGGACTTCCCCACCCATGCCGATCCCTACAACTTTGACATCCCCGCCTTTATCCGCTACGGGGATGCGGACTACCCCCCCAGAAGGGGCAACTAGGGCCCCTAGGGCATGGTGGTTTTGGGCATAGACCCCGGCATCACCCATCTGGGCCTGGGGGTGGTGGAGGTGGAGGCCAAAGGAAGCCTCAAGGCCCGCCTCCTCCATGGGGAGGTGGTGAAGACCTCCCACAAGGAGCCCGCGCAGGAACGGGTGGGGCGCATCCACGCCCGGGTCAAGGAGGCCCTCCTTCGCTTTCGCCCGGAGGCCTTGGCGGTGGAGGAACAGTTTTTCTACCGGCAAAACGAGCTGGCCTACAAGGTGGGCTGGGCCCTGGGGGCGGTGCTGGTGGCGGCCTTTGAGGCGGGGGTGCCGGTCTTTGCCTACGGCCCCATGCAGGTGAAGCAGGCCCTGGCCGGGCACGGGCATGCGGGCAAGGAGGAGGTGGCCCTGATGGTGCGGGGCATCCTGGGCCTCAAGGAAGCCCCCAAGCCTAGCCACCTGGCGGACGCCCTGGCCATCGCCCTGACCCACGCCTTTTACGCCCGGCTTCAGGGGACCAAGCCCCTCTAGGCCACCCCACAACAAGGGGTGGGCCTTCTTCCACCTGGAGGTGCCGGAGGGCTTCCCCTTTAGGGCCTCCCCCTTCGTGGGGGCGGGCTGCCTCGAGGGCTTCCGCCCCACCCTCTGGCTTCGGGGACCGGGGCTTGGGGGAGAGACCCCCCTCCCCCTGCCCCCGGGCTGGAGGGGCCTAAGGCAGGAGGCGGCGGCCTGGACCCCCGCTTCAACCGCTGCCGATGAGCGCCCTGGGACGGGAGGCCCCGGGGAACCTGCGGGAGATCCTCCTCGCGAACGCGGGGCTGGACCTCCTCTACCTCCTGGCCGGAGCCCTCCTCTTCCTCCGGGGGCGCACGGCCTCCCACCGGAGCTTCGGCCTGGCCATCCTGGCCCAGGGGGGTTCCTCCTGGCCTTTGACCTGGGGCACGCCCTGGGCCTGGCCCCGTAAGGCCCCCGGAAGCTCGAGGAGGGGGTTCGCGAAATCTTCGTATCCTGGACAAAAGTTTTACAAGGAAATCCCCCGTACGCTTCCCCTTGGGAGGCGAAAGGATGAAAAGGTGGATCGGTCTTTTTTTGGCGTTGGCGGTGGGCGGCTTGGCCCTGGCCCAAGGGGCCCTGGTGCGGGTGGCGCACCTTTCCCCTGACGCCCCGGCGGTAGACGTGCTGGTGAACGGCCAGCGGGCCATCACGGGCCTGGCCTTCAAGGAGGTGACCCCCTACCTGGCCCTCCCCGCGGCGAAGGTGCGGGTCCAGGTGGTGCCCGCAGGGCAGGACGCCCCCGTGGTCATGGACGCCGAGCTGGACCTGCGGGAGGGGGTCTACTACACCGTGGCCGCCACCGGTTTCCTGGCCCAGATCCGACCCCAGGTGTACGTGGACGCCTTGGCGGGTCTCTTCCCGAGGGCGGGCTACGCGCGGGTGCGGGTGGTGCACACCTCCCCCGACGCCCCAGCGGTGGACGTGGCGGTGAAGGGGGGCCCGGTGCTCTTCGGCAACCTCCCCTTCCCCCGGGCGGGCCAGTACCTGGTGGTGCCCGCGGGGCGGTATGACCTCGAGGTCCGGGTGGCGGGAACGAGCACCGTGGCCCTGGAGCTTCCCGGGGTGGTTCTGGAAAGCGGCAAGACCTACACCGTCTTTGCGGTGGGAAGCGTCAAAGCAGGGACCCTCACCGTGGTGCCGGTGGTGGACGCGGCCGCCCTCGGTGGAAACCGGTAAGGGGAAGGCGTAGGGCCCCCCGGCCCGTCCGGGGGGCCCCTTCCTCGGAAAGGTGAAGGGACCCATGCCCCCTTGGCTCCCCCCCCTCCTGGCCTGCCCCCGGTGCCGGGGGGGGCTGGAGGTGGCGGGGGAGGCCCGCTGCCCCGGCTGCGGGGCCCGCTACCCCTTCCGGGGAGGCCTTCTGGACCTTCGCGCGGGGCGGGAGCGGCCCCACCTCTGGCTGGCGAACCGCCTTCCCCCCATCCCCCTCCTCTACGACGCCTGGCGGCGGCGCTCCACCGGCCTTCTCTCCGGGAAAGGGCTCCCCTTCGCGGAGGAGCTCGTCCGCCTACGGGACTGGCTCCTGCCCACCGGTGGGCCTTTTTTGGACGTGGGCACGGGGACCGGGGTCTACCGGGAGGCCCTGGGGGAGAGGGCGGTGGGCCTGGACCCCTCCCCCGCCTTCCTCCGGGTGGCCCGCCACAGGCGGCCGGGCCCTTACCTTTTGGGCCACGGGGAAGCCCTGCCTTTCCGGGAAGGGGCCTTTGGCGGCGTGGCCATCGGCCCCACCTGGAACGAGTTCCCCGATCCCTTGCGGGCGGCCCAGGAGGCCCGCCGGGTGCTCCGGCCGGGAGGGCGTCTTTTCGGGATGCTCCTCTTGGGGCCAGGGCCCTCCTGGGGCCTTTGGCGGCCCCGGGCGGAGGAGGTCCTGGCCCTGATGAAGGGGGCGGGTTTCCGGGGAAGGCTGGAGGGGTTCGGGGGGCTCGGCCTCCTCCTGGCTGAGGTAGAATCCCCTTGCAAGGAGGCACATGCACCCGGGTTTCCGCACCGTGGAAGAGGGCCTTCGTGAGGGTTTTCCCCTCCGGCTCTACCACAAGGCCAAGCGGCTTTTCTGGGACCCCGCCGCCCTGGACTTCCGGGAGGACCGGGAGGCCTTCCTCCGCCTCCCCCCTGAGGGGCAGGACCTCCTCCTGCGTCTGGCGAGCCTGTTTTTGGGGGGAGAGGAGGCGGTGACCTTGGACCTCCTGCCCCTGGTGGCCCGGGTGGCCCGGGAGGGGCGTCTGGAGGAGGAGATGTACCTCACCACCTTCCTCCTGGAGGAGGCCAAGCACGGGGCAGTTCCAGGGGCGGATGCGGGTCCTGGAGCGGGCCCGGGCCCTGGGCCCCGAGGCTCTCGAGGGCCTGTAAGCCCCCCCGCAAACCCCTTCCGCCCCCTCTGGCAGGATGGGGGCATGCGCGCCCTTCCCCTTCTCTTCCTGGGGCTCGCCCTGGCCCAGGAGTACCGGGCCCTGCCCGGGGCCCCCACGGGCTGGCCGGAGCTGGACCGGAGCTACGCCCTGGTCTACCCGGCGGAGGCCCCGAGGGCGGTCCTCCTCCTGGTGCCGGGCCTCCTCGGGGGGAGCACCAACTTCGCCCTCCTGGCGGAGCACCTGCGGCGGGAGGCCCCCTGGCTGGAGGTCTGGGCCTGGGAGCGGCGGGCCAACGGCCTGGAGGACCGCCGGGGCTTCCTGGCCCAAGACCCCCTGGCCTACTACCAAAACCTCCCCGAGCCCGACCCCTCCCCCTTACGCGCCTGGGGCCTGGAGGTGCACCTAAGGGATCTGGACCTGGCGGTGGAGGCCGCCCGGCAAAGGGCCCCCGTGGTCCTGGCGGGCCACTCCCTGGGGGCGAGCCTGGCCACCCTCTACGCCTTCCGCCACGGGGAGAAGCTCAGGGGCCTGGTCCTCCTGGACGGGGCCCTCCAGCCGCAACCCCTCTCCCGGGAAGCCCTGGAGCAGGGGTATACCACCCCTTTCGGCCGCGTCCCCGGGCTGGAGGAGCTGTTCCAGGGCCGGGCCGACCCCGTCTTCCGCCTCCCCTTCCTCGGGCCTAGGGACCTGGCCCTGGCGGAGGCCGAGGCCTTCCTGGCGGCCCGGCGTCCCTCCGAGCCCGTGCCCCACGGCCCCTACCGGGCCACCCGGGAGGCCCAGGCCCTCCTCCGGGTGGACGACCACTACAGCCTTTTCCCCATCTTTAGCGTCAGCGTGGGCCGGGCCTGGGCCCGGGAGGGCCTGAGCCTCCTGGGCCTCCTCCAGGGGCGCCTGGTCCTCACCGTGCGGGGACCAAGGGGCAGGCTGGTGGAGTGGCGGGACACCGGGGAGGCCACGGACCCGAGGGCTTTCTTAAGGGCCTTCGCCCGGCCCGAGACCGGGTTTTCCGAGTGGTACTTCCCTTACCGCCTCCTCCTGGAGGTGGCGGGGTACCCCTTGGTGGCCCCGGACCTCAGGCCCCGCCCCCTCCCCTACCCCGTCCTGGCCCTGGGGGCGGGGCGGGGGCTGGTGGCGCAACCCGAAGGCTTCCGCCTGGGGGAGGTCTTTCCCCAAACCCCCGGCCGGGCCCTGGTCCTCCCCGGCCTCACCCACCTGGACCTCCTCACGGAGCGGCACGGGTACACCGCCCGGGCCATCCGGGAATACGTGTTGGGGCGCCCCTAAGGGCGCCCCACAGGAAAGCACACCCCTTCAGCCCTTAGCCCCCACCTTGGCCTCCGTGGGGTTCCGGGAAGCCTCCCGCAGGAGGAAAGCGGCCGCAAAGCCCAGCAAAGCGGCGAGGAAGGCGAGCCGCCAGCCGTCCAACACCCCCTCCCCCAGGGTGCCCTGGAGCAGGCTCTTCACGAAGGCCGGGGCCTCGGCCAGGTT
This sequence comes from Thermus amyloliquefaciens, assembly GCF_000744885.1. Taxonomy (NCBI): domain Bacteria; kingdom Thermotogati; phylum Deinococcota; class Deinococci; order Thermales; family Thermaceae; genus Thermus; species Thermus amyloliquefaciens. The sequence goes on from NZ_JQMV01000003.1 coordinate 1,195,878, forward strand.
GCCCGTGCCCCCAGAAAACCCCCCGGCCCCCCGGCGGTGAGGGAGGCCAGCTCCTGGCTTCTACGGGCCAGGAGGACCCCCGAGACGGTGATCCCCGCAGCCGCCCCTAGGCTACGGGTGAGGGAGACCAGGCTGGAAACCTGCCCTTGGCTCCCTCGAGGCGCCAGGCCCAAGGCCAGGTAGGAGAGCGGACCCTGCACCAGGCCAAGCCCCGTACCCAAGAGGAAAAGCCCCAGGACGAGAAGCCAGAGGGCGCTGGCCAGGTAGGCCATCACCAGAAGGCCCAAGGCGGTGAGGCCCATCCCCAGGACCACCAGCCGCTTGCCCCCCACCCGGCCCACCATGGCCCCCGCCGCCCCGCTCACCCCGCCCAGGGCCAGGGCCAGGGCGTTGAGGATGGCCCCGGAGGCGAAGGGGGAAAGGAAGAAGGCCACCTGGGCGTAAAGGGGGGCGAAAACGATCCCTCCCAGGAGGGCGTAGCCCACCAGGGTGGACACCAGCCAAAGGGGCAAGAAGGGGGGTGAGAGGGCCAGGCGCACGTCCAGGAGGGGGGCTGGGTGCCGCCTTTCGTAGAAGATCAAGGCCAGGCCTGCCAGGAGGGCCAGGAGGAAGAGGCCCCCGATGCGCGGGGAAAGGAAGCCCAGGTCCTCCAGCCGCTCCAGCCCCTGAATGCCTAGGACCAGGCTCCCAAAGGTGAGGGCCACCAAGCCGCCCCCCACCAGGTCCAGGGGGGCCCGGCCGGTGGGCCGGGGAAGGGCCATCCCCGCCAGGAGCAGAACCCCCAAGACCCCGATGGGCACGTTGATCCAGAACACCCAGTGCCAGGAAGCCCGCTCCACGATGAACCCGCCCAGGTTCGGCCCCAGCACGTTGCCCAGGGCAAAGACCCCCAGGATCTGGCCCAGGTAAGCCCCCCGCCGCTCCTCCGGGGCCACCACCCCCACGATGGCCTGGGCCACGGGGAAAAGCCCCCCCGCGCCCACCGCCTGGACCACGCGGGCCGCCACCAGCATCTCCAGGCTCTGGGAAAGGGCCGCCAAAGCGCTCCCTCCGGCGAAAAGGGCCATGGAAACCCCGTACACCCGCCCGTAGCCCAAGAGGTCGGAAAGCCTGCCCAGGATGGGCACGGCCACCGCGTAGAACACGGTGTAGATGGAGAAGGCCAGGGTGATCCGGTCCACCCCCGTCCCCAGGTCCTCGGCGATGGCGGGCAAAGCGGGTGCCAGGATGGAGTTGTCCAGGGCGCCCATGAAGACGCCCAGCATCAGGGCCAAAAGGAGCCGGCCGCTCACGGCTTCACCTCAAAAAGGCTCTGGGGAGGCACCTTCAGATCCAGCTTCACGTACTCCACCTGGGACAGGACCTTACCCGAGGGGGAAAGCACCTCGTAGCGGAAGGGCAGGTGCCCCTTGGGGTTCAGGGTGATGCGCCAGGCCGCGGGCTGGCGCTCGTCCTTGGGCGGGGTCTTCCGGGCAAGGAGGAAGCGCCAAAGACCCCCCTCCTCCTCAGGGTCACGCACCACGTAGTCCCGCTGCACCTCCGGAAAGCCGGTGAAGAGAAGCTGTAGGGGATCCTCGGGGGGCATGGCCCTACCCTCCTGCCAGGGGCCCTTGGGCCCCTTGCTCCAGGCCCGTTGCCCATCGGTAACCAAGGCGCTGCCCTTGAGGTACTCGGGACCCTCCAGCCAGTCAATGCGCACCCAAGGGCGCCGGAAGGCCACCTGGTAGACCACCGGGCCCTGGCGGGCCTGGACCAGGTAGCCCGCCACCTTGGCGTGGGCCTCGAGGGCCCGCCACACCTCCTCAGGGCTCAGGGCCAAGGCCGAACCCAACGCCAACACCGCCGCCATGAGCTGCTTCATGCCTCTTCCTCCCCTTCGGACAAACCCTTGACGAACACCCGGATCCACTCCCCCAGAAGGGCCTCCGCCCGGTACCCCCCCAGGTGCCGCTCCAGCATGTGGGCCCCGTGGACCATGGAGCTGAAAAGGGCGGCCAGGGAGCGGCCCCTCCCGGGAAAGCGCGCCTCAAAAAAGGCCTCCAGATAGGCCATCTCCCGGCGCATGGCCTCCTTGGCCAAAAGCCGGGCCTCCTCCTCCCCCCCTCTCCCCCCCTGGGCCGTGGCCAAGGCCGCCAAGGGCTCCACGCCCTCCCGGTAGGCCAGGGCATAGCCCAAAAGGCGCTCCTCCAGGGAGCCGGGCCCTTCCAGGGCCGCCCGGGCCTGGGCGCGGGACTCGGCAAGGAGGGCTTCCAGGAGGGCCCGCTTGTTGGGGAAGTGGTGGTAAAAGGCCCCCTTGGTGAGGCCCAGTTCAGCCGCCAGCTCGTCCAAACGGGTGGCGGCATAGCCCCGCTCCGCAAAGGCCCGGCGGGCCGCTTGGAGGATGCGGGTCCGGGTGTCCATACCTACCAGTAGGTAGGGTTGAGCCGCCCGCCCACAAGGGCGTAGCTCACATTTGCCCCGCCCAAGGACCCTTTAGGCCCCAGCAGGCCAGCCGCGCCGCCCGCAGACCGGAAAGGACGGCGGCGGGGACGCTCTGCCCGGGAAAGACCCCCCCCCCACCCGGAGGACGTTGGCCAGGAGGCGCACCCGGGGGAAGCGGAAGGGGTGGGTCTGGGGGTACCCCCCCACCCAGGGCCGCCCCGCGAAGCGGCGGTAGGTGCGGGGGGTGGCGGCGAAGAGGAGCTCCGCCTCCTTGAGGCCTGAGAGGAGGGCCTCCCCCAGGGCCAGGGCCTTTTCCTGCCAGCGGGCCTTGAGGGCCCGGTACGCCTCCAAAGGAAGCCCTTCCCAAAGGGCCAAGGGGGTGTGAAGGGAAAGGGCGAAGACGGTCTTTTCCCCTTCCGGGAACAGGGAGAGGAAGGCGAAGGGGCGCTCCCGGGCGTTTTGCCGGTAGAAGGGAGGGTCCACCCGGAAGGGCAGGACCCCATAGAGGGCAAAGGCCCCCCAGGCGTCCTCCGGTGCCCCCTCGGGCAGGCCCAGGAGGGGTTCGGGCGGGACGTTGAGGAGGAAGAGGTCTCCCCGAACCACCTCCCTCTCCCCCCGCCTCCTCCCCCCATAGGCCACCTCCACCCCATACGCCCGCCCCTCCCGCAGGAGGAGCCGGGTGGCCCGGGCCCGGTAGCGGACCTCCAGGCCCTCGGCCAAGGCCCGGGCCACCGCCCCCACCCCGCCCAGGACCCGCACGGGCCCCAGGTGGGGCAGGTCCAAGGCCAAGGCGGCGTAGAGGGCGTAGGGGTCCTCCGTCTGGGCGGCGATAAGGAGCTGGGCCCGGAGGAAGAGGCGGAAATCGGGGTCTTCCGGGGCCAGGCGGGAGACCCGGCGGAAGAGGTCGGGAAGCAGGGGGAGAAGCTCGGGGAAAAGGCGGAGGAGGGCGGGGACCTCCTCCCTCTCCGGGGGCCAGGGGAGCCGGGAGGCCAGGGCCTTGAGCCTCCCGGCCCGCTCCCCCTGCCAGCGCCAGAAGGGGAGGACCCGCGGCCCGAAGAAGTCCCGCTGGACCTCCCCCTCCGCCTCCCGCCCCACGGGGCGAAGGAGCCTTCCCCGGGGGAGGAGGACCTCCATGAGGGGGAAGCCCTGAGGGTAAGGCTCCACGGGAAGGCGGAGGCCCAGGAGGTCCTCCAGGAGGGCCAGGGGCCCCCCGGGGGCAAAGCCCGAAAGGAGGGTGGCCCCCGCGGGGAAGAGGAAGCCCCGGTGGAGAAAGCTCCCCGCCAGGCCCCCCGGGTAGGTGTGGGCCTCGAGGACCACCACCTCCCACCCCGCCCCCTGGAGGAGCCTGGCCGCCACCAGCCCCCCGATGCCCGCCCCCACCACCACCGCGCGCACGGGAGCTAGGCTATCCGGAAAGCCATGGGCGGACCTTAGCCCAAGCCAAGATGGTGGGAGGGGAAGGGCGCCTGGCGCGGGCCATCGTGCGGGAGGCGGAGGCCGCCGCAGCCAGGCCTCCATGGCCAAGGCGTGGGGCAGGGTGAGGGCAAAGACCGCCCCCATGTAGGCGGCCAGGGGGTCGCGGAAGAAGGGGTAGAGGGCCAAGGCCAGGGGGTGGCCATCCAGATGGGCTACAGCCTGGCCGACCTGATCGCCAAGCCCATCTACGGCCCCTGGTCTTCGCCATCGCCCGGGCCAAGAGCCTCGAGGAGGGCTTCGGAGCCGAAACCAAGGCCGCCTAGGCCTAAAGGGGCAGGCCCGCCCTTGGGCCCCTTGCGGGCCCACGTTTCCTTGGGCTACAAAGCTCCTCCTGGAAAGGGCGTAGTTTTCAGGCATGCGGGTTTTGGTGCTGGGCGCCACCGGGGGCCTGGGTAAGGCCCTCTCCCGGCTCCTCCGGGGGGAAGAGCCCTTCCTTTCTGGGCGCCGGGCCGAGCCCCTCCGCGCCCTGGCAGCGGAGGTGGGGGGCAAGGCCCTTCCCGCGGACCTCGAGGACGAGCTGGAGGCCAAGGCCCTCCTGGAGGAGGCAGGCCCCTTGGACCTCCTCCTCCACGCGGTGGGCCGGGCAGGGCGGGCAGGGGTGCAGGAGGTGGGGCGGGATGGGCTCGAGGGGATGCTTGCCGCCCACCTCCTCACCGCCGCCTTCGCCCTCAAATACGCCCGCTTCCGCCCAGGGGCCCGGGCGGTCTTCTTCGGCGCCTACCCCGCCTACGTGCGGGTGCCGGGCTTCGGGGCTTACGCCGCGGCGAAGGCCGCCCTGGAGGCCTACCTTGAGGTGGCCCGCAAGGAGCTGCGGCGCCAGGATGTGCGCCTGGTGCTGGTGCGCCTCCCCGCGGTGGCCACGGGGCTTTGGACCCCCCTTGGGGGCCCCCCCAAGGGGGCCCTTGCCCCGGAGGAGGCGGCAAGGCGGGTGCTGGAAGGCGTCCTCAGGGAACCTCCCCCTGAGGTGTTGGAGCTTTAGGCCATGGCGCAGGAAACCCCTCAAGCCCCCTATCGGGCCTTCTTCTACCCCATGCGCCTCGCCCTCCTCTCCGTGGGGGAGAACTTCATGCCCCTGGCCTGGTGGACCCCCGTGTCCAAGAACCCGCCACGCTTCCTCTTCGCCATGGACCGGGAAAACCACACCCTCACCCTCCTCCGGGCCCTGGGGGAGGCCGCCCTCGCCTTTCTCCCCTGGGAGGAACGGGGCTGGGTGGTGCGCTCCGGTTACCTTTCGGGGCGGAGGGTGCGCAAGGCGGAAAGGCTGGGGGTGGCCCTCCGCCCCGCGCGGAGGCTTGGGCACACCTGGGTCCCGGAGAAGGCCTTGGCGGTGTACGAACTCCGGGTGGCGGAGCTCCCCCTGGAGGGGGACCACGCCCTCTTCCTGGGGGACGTGGTCCACGTGGAGGGGTCCCCCCAGGCCAAGGAGCGGCCCATCCTCTTCCTGGGCTTTCGGGATTACGCCACCTTGGGCGAGCGCTGGAGGTTTAGGCCTTGAGGCGGCTTCTCCCCTTTCTCCTCCCCCTTTTGGCCCTGGCCCAAGCCCCCTACCGGGTGGAGGGGGAGGCCCGCTACCGGGGCTTCTACACCCTGGGGAGCTGGGAGGCCAAAAACCCCACCGCCCGGGGGGAGGTCCTGTGGGACGGGGAGCGGGCCTCGGGCCGGGTCTGCCTGGAGCAGGCGGCCTGGGACTCGGGGATCGCGGAGCGGGACAAGAAGGCCCTGGAGATCCTCAGGGCCAAGGACCACCCCCGGGCCTGCCTCTACCCCCAAAGGGCCCGCTTTGAGGGAAGCCGCTTCGTGGTGGAAGGGGAGCTGGAGCTAGCGGGGAAGCGGCGGCCCGTACGGGTTGAGGGGGAGCTCCTGGGAGACCCGGCCAACGGGCTTTTCCGCGGAAGCTTCCGCACCCGTTTCTCCGAATGGGACCTGGAGCGCCCCCGTTTCCTCTTCCTGGAGGTGCGGGACGAGGTGGAGGTCTACCTGGAGGCCAGGGTGCGCCGATGATCCGCCTGGGCTACCCCTGCGAGAACCTGACCCTCAGGGCCAGCACCAACCACACCCTCCGCCTGGCCTCCCTTACGGAGGAAAGGGTCCGGGCCAAGGTGGCGGAGAACCTGAAGGACCTGGAGCGCATCCTCCGCTGGAACCGGGAGGCGGGCTTCGGCCTCTTCCGCATCGGCCAGCACCTGGTGCCCTTCGCCTCCCATCCCCATTTCCCCTACGACTGGGCCAAGGCCCATGGGGAGGAGCTCCGGCGGCTTGGGGCCCTGGCCCGGGCCCTGGGCCAGAGGCTTTCCATGCACCCCGGGCCCTACGTGAACCCGGGAAGCCCAAACCCCCAGGTGGTGGAACGCTCCCTGGCGGAGCTGCGCTACTCCGCCCGGGTCTTGGAGCTTTTGGGCGCGGAGGACGGGGTCCTGGTGCTTCACCTGGGGGGAACCCACGGGGATCGGGAAAAGGCCCTTCGCCGCTTCGTGGAAAACCTTAGGGGGGAGAAGGGGGTGCTCCGCCACCTGGCCGTGGAAAACGACGAGCGCCTTTGGGGCGTGGAGGAGGTGTTAAGGGCCGCCGAGGCCCTGGGGGTGCCCGCGGTGGTGGACACCCTGCACCACGCCCTGAACCCAGGGCGGCTTTCCCTGGGGGAGGCCCTAGGCCTGGCCTTCCCCACCTGGCGGGGGAAGCCCAAGGTGCACCTGGCGAGCCAAGACCCCTCGAGGCGCCCCGGGGCCCACGCCTTCGCCGTGGCCGAGGCGGACTGGGAGGGGCTTCTTGGGGCCTTGCCCGCCCCCGCGGACGTGATGGTGGAGGCCAAGGGGAAGGAGGGGGGCTGCCCCGGGCAGCCTTCCCGCACCCCCTGGGCGGAAAAATACCCTTGACTTTTACAGGCTCATAGGTACTATGAGGGGCATGGACGGGACGGTCCGACCCCAAGCCTTGCCCCTCCTGGTCTTCGCCCTCCTGGCCCTGGCGCTCTCCTACACGGTCCACCAGGCCTCAGGAACCCGGCTGCTCCTGGCCTTCTGGGTGGCGGTCCTCCTGGGCCTGGCCCTCTTCCACGCCAAGTTCGGCTTCGCCTCGGGCTTCCGCCGCTTCCTCCTCACGGGGGAAAGCAGGCTCCTCAGGGCCCACTTCCTCCTCTTCGCCTTGGCGTGCCTCCTCTTCTTCCCCTTCCTGGTGCAGGGGGAGGCCTTCGGCCAGGCGGTGCAGGGCTTCGCGGTGCCCGTGGGATTGGCCCTCCTGGTGGGGGCTTTCCTCTTCGGCGTCGGCATGCAGCTTGGGGACGGGTGCGCCTCCGGCACCCTGTACCACACGGGGAGCGGCGACACCCGGGGGGTTTTGGTCCTCCTGGGCTTCATGGTGGGCTCCCTCCTCGGGGTCTTCCACCTGCCCTTCTGGCAGGCCCTGCCCGCCTGGGCCCCGGGGAGCGCCCTCACCTGGTTCCCCTCCCCTTATCTGGGCCTAGCCCTTTGGCTGGGGCTCCTGGGCTTCCTCTACCTGCTGGTGTGGGCGGTGGAGAGGCGGCGCACGGGCAGGGTGGAACCCCTCTTCCGCAAGGAGGCCACCCATCCCCTCTTTGGCCCCTGGAGCCTGGCGGGAGGCGCCGCCGTGCTCGCGGTGGGCAGCCTCCTGATCCTCCTCCTGCTGGGGCGGCCTTGGGGGGTAACCGCGGCCTTCGCCCTCTGGGGGGGCAAGCTGGCCCAGGCCTTGGGCCTGCCCGTTTTGGACTGGGCCCTTTTCCACAACCCCGCCTTCGCCGAGAGGCTTGGGGAAAGCCTTCTCAAGGACCCCACCAGCGTCACCAACTTCGGCCTTTTCCTGGGGGCCTTCCTGGGGGCGGGCCTGGGCGGGGCGCTCCGCTTTAGGGACCTAAGGCGCATCCCCCTCGCCACCCACCTGGGGGTCTTCCTGGGGGGGGTGCTCATGGGCTATGGGGCCCGGCTGGCGGGGGGGTGCAACATCGGGGCCTACCTGGGGGGCACGGCCTCCTTCAGCCTCCACGGGCCCCTCTGGGGGGTCTTCGCCCTCCTGGGCACGGCCCTGGGGGTTCGCCTCCGCCCCGCCTGCCGCCTGGAGGTGGAAAACTGGCCCCAAAAGAGCCTGCCTAGCACCTGAGGTAGGTGGGGAGGACCTCCTCCAGGGCCTTGGGGGCCGGGAGGAGGTCCCTTAGGGCTTCGGGAAAGGGGGCGGTGTTCCCCCCTTTCAGCATCAGGTACTGGTCCCGGGTGAGGGGGGCAAAGGGAAGCAGGGAAAGGAGGGGCACCAGCAGGTCCATGAGGCCGAGGGGGATGGGCAAGAAGGGCTTCCGCCGCCCCAGGACCTCCATGGTGAGCTCCAGGAGCTGGCGAAAGGTGTACTCCCTGGGCCCCACCAGGTCAAAGGTCCCCTCGAGGCCCCGCTCCAAGGCCTGGACAAAGGCCTCGGCTACATCCCCCACGTGGACGGGGCGGAAGGGAAAGCGGCCGTCCCCGATGAGGGGCACGAAGGGCAAGGGGGCGCAGACCAAGCCCCGGAGCACCCCGCCGAAGAACTCGTCCCCCGGGCCGAAGATGAGGCTTGGGCGGAAGATGGCATAGCTCAGGCCGCTACTCCGCACCAGCTCCTCGCCCTCCGCCTTGGTCTCGTAGTAGCGGCTTCCCGTGCCCCGCCTCGCCCCCAGGGCGGACATGTGGAGCACCCGGCCCACCCCCGCCTGTTTCAAGGCCTGCAGGAGGTTCCGCACCCCCTCCACGTGCACCGCCCGGAAGGTCTGGCCCCTTTCCCGGATGATCCCCGCCAGGTAGATGGCCGCCTCCACCCCATGAAGGGAGGGAACCTCACGGGTGATGTCCCCCAGGAGGTGGAGGGCGCCTTTGGGAAGTTCCCCGGGCGTGCGGGAAAGGACCAGGGGGGTGTGCCCCCCCTGGAGCAACCGGGCCACCACGTGGCGGCCCACAAACCCGGTGCCTCCAACCACCAAGACACGCATCTAGGCGGCTTCCAGAAAGCCCTCCGCTTCCTGCTCCAGGGCTTTCAAGTCCAAAAGGTACACCTTGCGGTAGGCGGTGTCGATGAGGCCCTCCCGGCGCAGGTCGGAGAGGATCTTGGACACCGACTCCCGGGTGGAGGCGGTGGCGTCTGCGATCTCCTCGTGGGAGGCGGTCACGTACAGGCCCCGCTCGTCCCGGTAGGAAGCCGGGGTATCGGCCAGGAAGAGGAGGTAGCGGGCGATGCGTGCCCTAAGCTCCCCCGTCTGCAGGTGGGTTTCGTAGGCCTGGACCCGGCGCATCTGCCGGGCCAGATTCCGAACCACCTGGTGCAGGGCCTCATGGCTCATGGTTCTAGGGTCCAGCCCTTCCACCACCACCTCGGTCATGGCCTCGGCGGCGTAGCGGTAGCGCTTACCCTCCAGGGCCTCCTCCCCAAAGTAATCCCCGGGAAGGACGTGCCTGAGGGTGAGGGTGCGCCCATCGGAAAGGAGCTCCACGATGCGCACCAGACCCGTCTGCAACCGGTACAGGGTGTCCGCCCGGTCACCGGCCAAAAACACCACCTCTTTGCGGTTAAACCTCTTCATGCTCCCTCCTCCAACGCCTTGAGCAAGGCCTCCAGATCCGGCGCATAGACCGCCCCAAGACGACGGGCGGTCTCGGCATCCGCCCCCTGGCCGCCCAGGAAGACCCTGGGGGCAAGGCCCCTCAGGGAGCCCTCGGGAAGGGCTTTGAGGGTTTCTGGGAACAGGACGGAAAGCACCACCGCCTGGGCCCCCAGCTCCCGGGCGAGGCCCTCCAGGTCCGGAAGGGGGGTGTCGGGCCCCAGGTACAGGGCCGGAAACCCCCGCCGCCTCAGGTAGTAAGCGGCCAGCATGGCCCCGAGCTCGTGCCGCTCCCCAGGGGGGGTGGTCACCAGGATGGGGGCCCCCCGGGGGTAACCCGCCAGGTCCAAGAGCTCTTGCAGGCGGGAGCGCAGGAACTGGGTCGCCAGGTGTTCCTGGGCCACGTTCACCTCCCCCCGGTGCCAGGCCTCCCCCACCTCCTTCAACACCGGCACCAAGGCCCCCCGCAGGGCCCCCTCGGGGCCCCAGAGCTTGACCGAGCGGCGGAAGAGGGCCTCCGCCCGGGGCAGGTCCGCCGCCAGGAGGGCGGAAAGGAGCTCCTGGGGAAGCCCTTCCGGCCGCGCCTCCTGCGCCAGGTAGCGGCGGATGGCCACCTGGGGACTGGCCCCTTCCTCCAGCCAGCGACGGATCACCTTGAGGGCCTCCACGTCCTCCTCCCGGTAAAGGCGGTGCCCGCCCGGCGTCCTTTCCGGCTTGGGGAAGCCGTAGCGCCTCTCCCACTGCCTAAGGACCTCGGCGGAGAAGCCGGTCATGGCCTCCACCTCGGCGATGCTGTACACCCCAGGCCGGGTCATGCCCTTAGGGTACAAAAGTGAACAAGTTTTGTCAAGCTTGTGTACAGGTTTAGAGTGTGCCCGGGACAAAACTCCCCCATACCCGAGGACTTAAAATGCCTTTAACATGGAACCCGACTGGAAGCCCCTCGTGGAAATTATCCGCCGCCATTCCACCACCTTCTATCTGGGAAGCCTCCTCTTCCCTCCCACCGAGCGCAAGGGAGCCTGGGCGGTGTACGCCGCCTGCCGCCTGGGGGACGAGGCGGTGGACGGCCCCGACGGAGGCTTTGCGGCCCTAGTGGCCTGGTGGGAGGGAGTAGAGCGGGCCTACGAAAGGCGCCCGCGGGAGGCATGGGAGAAGGGCCTGGCCTGGGCCCTGGAGCGCTGGCCCATCCCCCAGGAGGCCTTCTGGGACATGCGCCAGGGCTTTGAGCGGGACCTGGGCCCCGTGCGCCTGGAAACGGAGGCGGAACTTCTCACCTACTGCTACCAGGTGGCGGGCACCGTGGGGCGGATGATCGCCCCCATCGCGGGCGGGGGGAAGGAGGTGGAGGCGAAGGCCATCCTCCTGGGCCAGGCCATGCAGCTCACCAACATCCTGCGGGACGTGGGGGAGGACCTGGAAAGGGGGCGGGTGTACCTGCCCCAGGAGCTTTTGGAGCGCTACGGGGTGCGCCTTGCCCACCTGGAAGAGGGCAGGGTCACCCCCGAGTACCGGGCCCTCATGGCCCACCTGGAGAGGCGGGCCCGGGAGCTCTACCGCGAGGGGCTGAAAGGCCTTCCGGGGCTAAGGGTGGGCCGGGCGGCCATCGCCTTGGCCGCCTTGCAGTACCAGGGCATCCTGGACAAGCTCCGGCTCATGGGCTACGACAACCTGAACCAGCGGGCCCACCTCAGGGCCTGGGAGCGCCTCCGCCTCCTCCCGCGGGCCCTGCGGCTTTCCCAAACCGGGCTTCCGGCTACGGAAGCCTGAGGCCCTAGCCCGGTACGCTCCTGCCATGTACGTGGTTTGGCATCGGGCGGACCTGCGGCTTGCCGACCACCCAGCCCTCCTCGAGGCCCTGGCCCAGGGCCCAGCGGTGGGCCTGGTGGTGCTGGACCCCAACAACCTCGCCCAGGCGAGCCCCAGGAGGCGGGCGTGGTTTTTGGCCAACGTGCGGGCCCTGAGGCGGGCCTACCGGGAGCGGGGCGGGGCCCTTTGGGTGCTCCAGGGCCTCCCTTGGGAAAAGGTGCCCGAGGCGGCCCGGGCCCTCAAGGCCAAGGGGGTCTACGCCCTCAGGAGCTACACCCCCTATGGGCGCCACCGGGACGCCCGGGTGGAGGAGGCCCTCCCCGTCCCCCTCCACCTCCTTCCCGCCCCCCACCTCATCCCCCCGGACCTCCCCAGGGCCTACCGGGTCTACACCCCCTTCAGCCGGAACCTCCGGGGGGTGGACCCACCCCTCCCCGCCCCTGAGGCCCTGCCCCGGGCCCCGGAGGAAGGGGAGGTGCCGGAGGAGGCCGCCGGCGTGCCCCTGCCCGAGCCCGGGGAGGAGGCAGCCTGGAGGCGCCTCATCCGCTTCCTGGAGGAGGGGCTTCCCCGCTACCACGAGGAGCGGGACCGGCTGGACGGGGCGGGGGGGTCGCGGCTTTCCCCCTACCTCACCCTGGGGGTCCTCTCCCCCCGCCAGGCCGCCTGGGAGGCCCTCAGGCGGGGCGGGGAGGGGGCCAGGAAGTGGGTGGCGGAGCTCCTCTGGCGGGACTTTTCCTACCACCTCCTCTACCACTTCCCCGGGATGCGGGAACACCCCCTGGATCCCCGCTTCGCCTCGCTGCCCTGGCAGGAGGACGAGGAACTCCTTTCCGCCTGGTACTTGGGCAAGACGGGGGTGCCCCTGGTGGACGCCGCCATGCGGGAGCTCCACGCCACGGGCTTCCTCTCCAACCGGGCGCGGATGGCGGTGGCCCAGTTTGCCGTGAAGTACCTCCTCCTCCCCTGGCAGAAGGCGGAAGCCCTCTTCAAGAACCTCCTCCTGGACGGGGATACCCCGCAGAACCTCCAGGGCTGGCAGTGGGCGGGGGGCCTGGGGGTGGACGCCGCCCCCTACTTCCGGGTCTTCAACCTGGTGGAGCAGGGCAAGCGGCACGACCCAGAGGGGACCTGGCTCCGCCGCTGGGCGCCGGAGTACCCCTCCTATGAACCCCAGGACCCCGTGGTGGACCTCCTCGAGGCCCGCAGGCGCTACCTGGACCTCGCCCAAAAGCTGGTGCGAGGGTAGGCCGGGCTACACCCCCGGGGGGTGTCCCCAGGGTAGGCTTGGGGCATGTTCCAGGTGAAAGACCCCCAGAGGACCCTTAGGGCCATCACCCGGTTCCGCTACGGGCTTGGGGCGCTTTTCCTCCTCCTGGCCTCGCTGCGGGAGGAAAAGACCCTCCTGGCCTTCCTCATGGCCCGCACGGGCTACTGCCCCCTCGTACGCCGCTAAGATGGCCCCATGACCGCCACCTTGAACCTCAAAGAGGCCCTGCCCGACCTGAGGCGGCTCCGGGAAGACCCCCTCGCCACCCTCCTCTCCTGGGGCCGGGCCTTCCCCCGCCTGCGGCTCCCCCTCCCCGGGATGCCCCTCCACCTGGTCTTTGACCCGGAAGGGGTGGAGCGGGTCCTCCTGGGGCCGGACGTGAAGGCCACCTTCCAGTACCGGGAGCTCTCCCGGCTCACGGGCCGGGGCCTCCTCACCGACTGGGGGGAGGCCTACAAGGCGGCCCGCAAGGCCCTCAAGGACCCCTTCCTGCCCAAGGCGGTGGCCGCCTACCGCCCGGCCCTCGAGGAGGAGGCCGAGGCCTTCTTCGCCCCCTGGAGGCCGGGGGAGAGGCGGGATTTGGACCGGGAGATGCTCCACCTCTCCCTGCGCTTCCTGGGCCGGGCCCTTTGGGGCCGGCCCCTCCCCGAGGGGATCGCCGAGCTGGCCCTTTCCGCCCTGGAACGGATCATCGCCAGGATGCAAAACCCCTTCTCCCGGCTGGACCTCCTGGCGGAGGTGCGTTTCCAAAAGCACAAAAAGGCCCTCGAGGCGGCGGCCCTCCCCCTCCTGCAAACCCCCCCCCTCTCCTCCCTTCCCCGGAAGAGGGCCCTGGCCGAGGCCAAGACCCTCCTGGTGGCGGGGCACGAGACCACGGCCAGCGCCCTCTCCTGGACCCTCTACCTCCTCTCCCACAGGCCCGACTGGCAGGAAAAGGTGGCCCAAAGCGAGGCCCACGCCCTGGCCGCCTTCCAGGAGGCCCTAAGGCTCTACCCCCCCGCCTGGATCCTGACCCGGAAGGCGGAGGCCCCCTGGGACCTGGGGAAGGAAGGGGTGCCCGCGGGAACCACCCTGGTCCTCTCCCCCTACGTGACCCACCGCCTCTACTTCCCCGAGGGGGAGGCCTTCCTGCCCGAGCGCTTCCTGGGGCAAAGGGGCACCCCTTCCGGGCGGTACTTCCCCTTCGGCCTGGGCAAGAGGCTCTGCCTGGGGCGGGACTTCGCCCTCCTGGAAGGCCCCGTGGCCCTCATGGCCTTCTTCCGCCGCTTCCGCCTCGCCCCCCTTCCCGAGCCTCGAGTGCACGCCGGGGTCACCCTGCGGCCCCAAGGGGGCCTGTGGGTTACCTTGGAGGGGGCATGACCTACCTGCAGTTCCACCTGGTCTTCCTCCTGCCCCCCCTCCTCCTGCTCCTCCTCTGGGCCCGGCCCAGGCCTCCAAGGCGCCTCGCCTACCTCCTCATGCCCCTCATCGCCCTCCTCTACACCACCCCCTGGGACAACTACCTGGTCTGGAAGGGGGTCTGGGGCTACCCCGAGGGGCGGGTCCTCTTCCGCATCGGGTACGTGCCCCTGGAGGAATACCTCTTCTTCCTCCTCCAGCCCCTCCTCACCGGGGCCCTCCTCCTCCGCCTGGCGGGGGAGCCCCCAAGCCCGGGCCCGGGCCTCGCCCGGGTGGTGGGCGGAGGCTTCTGGCTCCTCCTGACCGCCTCGGGCGTGATGCTCCTGGCCCTGGGGGGCCCCTACCTCTACCTGGGCCTCATCCTGGCCTACTTCTCCCCCGTCTTCCTGTTGCAGTGGGCCTTCGGGGGGGATCTCCTCCTGGCCTGGCGCAGGCCTCTTCTCCTTGGGGTCCTCCTCCCCACCCTCTACCTCTGGTTCGCCGACCTCTGGGCCATCGCCCGGGAGGGGATCTGGTGGATCTCCGAGGCCTACACCCTGGGGGTGAAGCCCTGCGGCCTGCCCCTGGAGGAGATGGTCTTCTTCCTCTTCACCAACCTGGCGGTGGTGCAGGGCCTCCTCCTGGCCTGGCACCCCGAGGCCCTGAGGCGCCTGCGATGAGGCTTAGCCCAAAACGCCCCTTTGCCCGCCTGCTCAAAGCCCTGGTGGAGGGCATACTCTGGGCTTCCCTCCAGCGAAGCCTCCGGGGGGTCTACCTCAGGGGAGAGGTGCCGCCCGGTCCCCTGGTCCTCATCATGAACCACCACAGCTACTTTGACGGCCACCTGGTCTGGCTGCTGGGGAGGCGCCACCGCCGCCCCTTGAGCCTCTTGGTGGCGGAGGAGAACCTGAGGGCCTTCCCCATCCTGGCCCTGGCGGGAGCCCTGGAGGCAGGGCGGGTGCGGGAGGCCTTGCGCCGCCTAGGGCGGGAAGAGTGGGTGGCGGTCTTCCCCGAGGGGGAGATGCGCTACCCCGGCCCCCTGGGCCCCTTACGCCCGGGGGCGGCCTGGCTCTCCGCCCGGGCCGGGGTGCCCCTTCTCCCCGTGGCCTGCCGGGTGGTCCTCAGGGGCTTTGAGCACCCCGAGGCCTTCCTCTGGGTGGGGGAACCCCTCCCCCCGGGGGACGACCCCTCCAGGCCCCTGGGGGAACTCCTGGCCCACCTGGATGCCCTCCTGGCCCGGACCCACCCCCGCCAGGTCCCCGAGGGCTTCCGGGAAGTCCTACGGGGGCGGCGGAGCCTGGAGGAGCGGGTGCGCCCCCTGGTGGAGGCCCTAAAGCGGCTATGAACCCCTTCCAGGCCTTTGACTTCTTCTTCGGGGTCTTCCTCTTCCTCCTCCTGCGCTGGCTGGCCCTCCTCCACAACCTCCTCCGCTTCCCCCGCCTGGGGCCCAGGCCCACCCCCGCCCACCCCTCGGTCTCCCTCCTGGTCCCGGCCCGGAACGAGGCGGAAAACCTGAGGCGCACCCTCCCCACCCTCCTGCGGCAGGGCGCCCTGGAGGTCCTGGTCCTGGACGACGGCTCGGAGGACGGAACGGCGGAGGTGGCCCTGGAGCTGGGAAGGGGCCAACCGGGCTTCCGCCTCCTAAAGGGCAAGCCCCTCCCCCCGGGGTGGACCGGCAAGAACTGGGCCTGCTGGCAGCTGGCCCAGGAGGCCCGGGGGGAGGTCCTGGTCTTCACCGACGCGGACGTGCGCTGGCGGGAGGGGGCCCTGGGGGGGTTGTTGGGGGCTCTGGAGGGGGTGGATCTCCTCTCCGCCCTGCCCCAACAGGAGGCCCAGGGGCTTTGGGTGGCGGCCACGGTGCCCTTCGTGATGGGGGGCCTCTTTTCCTTCCTGCCCCATCCCCTGCTGGAGGCCCTGCGGGTGGCCAACGGCCAGGTGCTGGCCTTCCGCCGGGAGGCCTACTTCGCCCAAGGAGGCCACCAGGCGGTACGGGGCGAGGTGCTGGAGGACGTGGCCCTGGCAAGGCGGGCGCATAGGTTCCGCCTGGCCCTGGGCACGGCCCTTTTTTCCGTGGAGATGTACCGCAGCTACCGGGAGGTGGTGGAGGGGTTTAGCAAGAACTTCCTGGAAATCCACCTCAAGAACCCCGCGGTCCTCCTGGGAAGCGCCTTCTACCACCTTTCCCTCTACACCCTCCCCTGGCTCCTCGGGCGCTGGGACCTGGGGGCGCTGGGGCTCCTGGAGCGCCTCGTGGCCCAAAGGGCCCTGGGGGGAACCCCCTGGCAGGCCCTCCTCACCCCCTTGGCCCCGGTCCTCCTCCTCCCCGTCTACCTCCGGGCCCTCCTCCCGGGCAAGCGGTGGAAGGGGCGGGCGGTTTAGGGCCAGGGCAGTGTGGGCCCGGCCCAACTTCCCCCTTGGCCCCACCTGGTAAACTCCCCTCCATGCGGGCCATCGTCATTGGAAGCGGGGTGGGCGGGCTTTCCGCCGCCATTCGCCTGGCGGCCATGGGCCTCGAGGTCCTGGTCCTGGAGAAGCTGGACGGCCCCGGGGGCCGGGCCCGGGTGCACCGGGCGGAGGGCTTCACCTTTGACATGGGCCCCACGGTGATCACCGTGCCCCAGTTTTTGGAGGACCTCTTCGCCACCCGTCCCGGGGAGCCCCGGCTCTACCCCGACTTTCCCCAGGAGGAGGGCCTTCGGCACACCCCGCGGTACGTGGAGATCGTCCCCTTAGACCCCTTCTACCGCATCCACTTCCCCGACGGCACCCACTTTGACTACAACAACGACCGGGAGCACCTCCTCGGGGAGATCCGGCGCCTGGCCCCGGAGGACCTGGAGGGCTACCTCCGCTTTGAGGAGGCGGCCCGGGCCATCTTCCAGCGGGGCTTCTTGGAGCTGGGCTTCACCCACTTCGGAAGCCTCCTGGACCTCCTCAAGGTGGCCCCTGACCTCCTCAGGCTGGATGCGGTCCGCCCCCTCTTCTCCTTCGTGAAGAAGTACTTCCAAAACCCCAAGATGCGCCGGGTCTTCTCCTTTGAAAGCCTCCTCATCGGCGGGAACCCCCTCTCGGTCCCCGCCATCTACACCATGATCCACTTCGTGGAGCGCCACTGGGGGGTGCACTTCGCCATGGGGGGCACGGGCGCCCTGGTGCGGGGGCTGGTGCGCAAGCTGGAGGAGCTGGGAGGGCGGATCCGCTACGGGGCCCCCGTGCGCCGCATCCTCACCCGAAACCGCAAGGCGGTGGGGGTGGTCCTGGAAAGCGGCGAGCGCCTAGACGCCGACCTGGTGGTCTCCAACGCCGACTACGTGCACACCTACGGGGAGCTCCTGGCCCCGGAGGACCGACGCTGGCACGGCGACTGGCGCCTTAGGCGCACCCGGCTTTCCATGAGCCTCTTCGTGGCCTACTTCGGCTTCCGGGCCCGGGGGGACGAGGGCGAAAGGCTCCGCCACCACAACGTCCTCCTCTCGGAGCGCTACGAGGGGCTCCTGCAGGACATCTTCGGGCGGAAGGTCCTCCCTGAGGACTTCGCCCACTACCTCCACCTGCCCACCCTCACCGACCCCTCCCTGGCCCCCCCGGGGCACCACGCCGCCTACACCCTGGTGCCCGTGCCCCACAACGGGAGCGGCCTGGACTGGCGGGAGCTCGGGCCCCGCTACCTGGAGAAGGCCCTGAGGTACCTGGACGAGGCGGGCTACCTGCCCGGGCTCATGGACCGCCTGGTCTACACCCACTTCATCACCCCGGACTACTTCCAATGGACCCTGAACAGCCACCTGGGCAACGCCTTCGGCCCCGAACCCGTGCTCTGGCAGACGGCCTCTTTCCGGCCCCACAACCGCTCGGAGGACGTCAAGGGCCTCTACCTGGTGGGCCAGAGCTACCAGCCGGGGGCGGGGCTTCCCAGCGTGATGATGTCCGCCAAGATGACCGCCAGGCTCATCGCCCACGACCTGGGCCTGGAGCGGGCGCCCAAAGCCCTCCTGGAGGCCGCGCCTTGAGCACCCTGAAGCGGAAGCGGAAGCACCTGGAGGCCTGCCTGGAGGGCGAGGTGGCCTACCAGAGGACCACCACGGGCCTCGAGGGCTACCGCCTCCGCTACCAGGCCCTGGCGGGCCTGGCCCTGGGCCAGGTGGACCTCACCACCCCCTTTTTGGGCAAGGTCCTGAAGGCCCCCTTCCTCATCGGGGCCATGACCGGGGGGGAGGCCATGGGCGAGCGGATCAACCTGGCCCTGGCCGAGGCGGCGGAGACCCTGGGGGTGGGGATGATGCTGGGCTCAGGGCGCATCGTCCTGGAAAGGCCCGAGGCCCTCCGGAGCTTCCGGGTGCGCAAGGTGGCCCCAAAGGTACTCCTCATCGCCAACCTGGGCCTGGCCCAGCTCCGGCGCTACGGCCGGGACGACCTCCTCCGCCTGGTGGAGATGCTGGAGGCGGACGCCTTGGCCCTGCACGTGAACCCCCTGCAGGAGGCGGTGCAAGGGGGGGACACGGACTTCCGGGGGCTTTTGGAACGCCTGCAAGCCCTTCTTCCCCTCCCCTTCCCCGTGCTGGTGAAGGAGGTGGGCCACGGGCTTTCCCGGGAGGCGGCCTTGGCCCTAAAGGGGCTCCCCCTGGCGGCGGTGGACGTGGCCGGGGCCGGGGGGACGAGCTGGGCCAGGGTGGAGGAGTGGGTGCGCTATGGGGAGGTGCGCCACCCGGAGCTCTGCGAGATCGGCATCCCCACGGCAAGGGCCATCCAGGAGGTGCGGGAGGTCCTCCCCGAGGTGCCCCTCATCGCCTCCGGGGGGATCTACACGGGCACGGAGGCGGTGAAGGCCCTGGCCCTGGGCGCCGACCTGGTGGCGGTGGCAAGGCCCCTCCTGAGGCCGGCCCTGGAGGGCCCGGAGGCCGTGGCCGCCTTCCTGGAGGATTACCTCATGGAGATGCGCACCGCCCTCTTCGCCATCGGGGCCAGGACCCCAAAGGAGGCCCGGGGGCGGATTGAGCCATGGCCGCCTAGGTGGTCCTCAGATCCATGAGGGCCCTGGGGTAGGGCTCAAAGAGGGCCTGGCCCTCCAGGTAGCCCTCCCCGAAGCGCAAGGCCCAGGACCTGAGGAGGGCCAGGGGGGCCTCGAGGGGCACCCTTTCCTCCCGGAAATCCGCGAGAAGGTCCAGGAAATGGGCCTTTTCCTTGGGGGAAAGAATCCCCTTAAAGTGGCCAAAGGCGTGGAGGAGGGCATCCGCCATGGAGGGCAAGCGGAAGGGAAGCCGGGTGGCCCGCAAAAACCCCTCCTCGTAGGCCTGGCGGAGTTCCGCAAAGGGCCTGCCCTTCCCCTCCGCCAGGAGCCGGCCCAAGGCCCGGGCCTCCGCCTGGTGATGGGCGTGGAGGAGGAGCTTGTAGCGGGCATGGAAGGCCATGAGGCCGGGGAGGTCCTGCACCCGCCGCAGCCGGGCCAGGGCAAAGATCCGCATGAGAAAGTGGGCCCGAAGGCGGGCGTTGGTGAGCCGCCCTTCGTCCTCCTTGGGTAGGAGGGGAAAGGCCTCCTCCACCGCCCGGGCAAAAAGCCCAGGCCCCCGGGCCACCGCCCCTCCCCGATCGGGGTAGGCGTACACCTTGGCGTCCTTGAGGGCGCAGGAGGGGGAGCGGTTTTTCAGGATGAACCCCTCCACCTGCCCCAAGGAGGCGAGAAACCCCTGGCTGAAGGCCTCCATCCTCTCGGTTAGGTCCTCCCCCGTGAGGGGCTGGACCATGCGCACCCCCTCCCCTTCCCGCACCAGGCGCACCGGGGGCCTCGGCACCCCCAGGCCGATGGCCACCTCGGGACACACGGGGACAAAATCCAGATGCTTCCCCAAGGCAGCCACCATCCGATCGGGTATCAGCTCCCCTGAATAGCGCACCGCGGCAAAGCCCAAACAGGCGCTCACCACCACCCTGGGCCTCGGCCAGAAAGGCTCCATGGCCTCATTGTTCCACGGCCTTCCCGGGTAAAGCGTGGCCCTGGCTAAAGATCCTGAGGGGCTATTCCCCTCGTGCTATGCCCAAAGGGCAAAACCTTCACACGGCTTTCACACCATACGCTAAGATGGAACCTGTAGGGGAGGCGTAGAACCCTCACACCCCAAGATGGGCGCCAAGGGGGGAGGGCGAGCCAGTGGCGCAACCGGCCCCGAACCTTTTTGGAGGTGGAAGATGCGCAAGCTGGTAGCACTTATGGCCCTTTTGGCAGGTCTGGCCCTGGCCCAGACCACCGACAACCACACGGTGACGGTCAACATCCCCTCCATCCTGAGCCTCCAGATCGACGCCACGGATTTCCTCTTCGACTTCGGCGACCAGAACCTGAACGGGACGGAGACCGTGACGGTGAACGGCACCCCCTACACCAAGGCCTCCCTCGCCGCTTATGACAACTTCATTGACAACGCCACGGGCACCCAGCTCTTTGCCCCCACCAGCGTGACCGGCACCGGGGGTAACGACTGGGCCACCGCCACCGTTCGCTCCAACCGGGCCCAGTGGACCGTGGCCATCACCTCCATTGGGGGCACACTAGCTGCCCCACTGAACAATGGCCGGGTCAAGGTATTCGCCGAGAAGGTTTCCGGAAAGGGGGCCTCTTGGACCTCCGTGCCCACGCCCGTCAACGCCTCGAGCCCCCTCACCCTCTTCAACGCCGGCTCCGGGGGGCAGGGCAAGTCCACCTACAAGCTCTACTATCTGCTGGAGATGGACATCAACGACGACATCTCCATGGCGGGCTACAGCGGCCAGATCACCCTCAACTACACCCTCACGAGCCCCTAGGAAACCCCAAGGCATAAAAGCGCCCCCAGACGCCCCCTCGTCCTGGGGGCGCTTTGTCCGGAGCACCATGAGAAAAGCCATCATCCTTCTTTTCGCCCACCTCCCCCTCTCCCTGGCCCAGGTGAACCTGACCCTTTCCCCCGCCCGGGTGGAGCTCTCCCTGGCCCCAGGCGAGGCCTTCACCCTTCCCGTCACCCTCCGAAACGGCCTCCCCCGGGAGGAGCCCCTCACGGTCCGCCTCTCCCCCTTCCGGGTGCGGGAGGACGGGGGCGTGGAGGAGCTCACCACGGGGGATGAGCTCTGCCGGGCCCTCCAGGTCCGGCCCTCTGCCTTCACCGTGCCCGGGGGAGGGGAGGTGCAGGTCCTCTTGGAGGGCAAGGCCCCGGCGGGGGAGGGGACCCTGGCTTGTCTAGTGGTCTTCACCGCCCAGCCCCGGGCGGGGGGGCAAGGGGGGGTCCGGCTCTCCCTGCGCCCGGAGATCGGCCTGGCGGTCTACGTGACCCTCAGGGGCACGGAGCGCCCCTCCCTGCGGGCGGGGCTTGGGGGGGAAGGGAAGGCCTTGCCCGTGGTCCTGGAAAACCCCGGCAACGTCCTCCAGCGGGTGAGCGGGGAGGTCCTGGTCCTGGACGGGGAGGGGAAGGAGGTGGCCCGCCTCTTTCTGGAGGAGGTCCCCATCTGGCCGGGGGGCGGGAGGAGGCTTTTCCTGGAGCCGGAAAGCCCCTTGCCCCCGGGGCGCTACCGCGTGGTCCTGGTGCTCCAAAGCGCCTACGGGCGCTACGCCACGGAGGGGGTATGGGTCGTGCCCTAGCGGTCCTAGCCTTCCTTCTCCTGCCTGCCTTTGCCCAACGCCTCCAGTGCGACGCCACGGACGTGCGCTTTGACTTCTCCGATCCCGGCCCCCTAACCTTCGTGGGAAGCTACCCCGTGGCCAACCTGGCGGGCTACCTCCACCTCTTTGACGTGGGGAACCCCCTCCGGTTCCTCCCCACGGGGGTGGTGGGGGGAAGCCAGCCCCACCGGGTGGTGTGCAGGGTGACCACCCCACGGATTGGGGGTGGGGGAGGCACCCAGTGCGGGGCGGGCACCACCTGGTGCCTCAGGATCTCCAGCCCCACGGGAAGCCTTCCCCCTCCCCTGGTGGCCAACACCCACCTCCTGGTGCAGGTCCAAGTGGTCTCGGGAAACGCCACCAGCCACGCCCCCTCCCCCACCCGCATCGGGAACCTGCCCGACAACTGGGGCCTGGCCAGCATCGCCAGAAATACCACCGCCACCCTCTGGATCTGGTTCTACCTGGAGCTGGACCCAAACGCCTCCTTCCCTACCCTTCCCGCAGGGGGCACCCTAACCCTCACCTACCGCCTGCGAAACGACTGAGATGCGCCTACTTCTCCCTCTCCTCCTGGCCCTGGGCCTAGCCCTGGGTAAGGCCCTCCCCGCGGAGCCAGGCCAGGCCCTCACCCTGGTCTTCCCCGGCCTAGCGGAAGGCCCCCTCAGCTGGAGCGTGGGGCCCTTCCGCCCCCTCCTCCTCCCCGAGAGGGCGGCGGGGCTGGCGGTGGCGGTGCTGGAGGTGCCCCTAAAGGTGCCCCCGGGGACCTACCCCGTCTGCCTCCGCCAAGGGGAGAAGGAGGCCTGCCAGGAGGTGCAGGTGCCCAGGGTGGAGCGCCTCGAGGCCCAGGTGCCCGCCCGGGCCCAGGGAAGCGTGAACATCCTCCTGAGAAATAGCGGGAACGTGCCCCTCAGGGTGCGCCTGGCCCCTGCTCCGGAGAGCGAGCTCTTCTTCCCCGCCCAGGAGGTCACCCTGGCCCCCGGGGAGGAGCGGGCCCTAGGGCTTTTCCTGGAGCCTGGGGAACTCCTCCTGGTCCTCGCCCACGGGGGGGAGGAAAGGCGGTACCTGGTGCGGGTGGAGGGGGAGGAAGGCCCGCCCCCCTACCGCCTGCGGGGCCTCCTGGAGGGAGGGGTTCCGGGGCCGTGGGGGGGCTTCTCCCTGCAGGGGGCCCTGGCCAAGGAGGCGAGCCTCTCCCTGAGGGTGGAGGCGGAAAGGGGGGTGGTGGCCAAGGGGAGCTTCGCCTTGGGCCCCTACGCCCTGGAGGCCTCCACCCTCCCCGCCTTGGCCGTGCGGTACCGGGAAGGCCCCTTCTCCTTGCGCCTGGCCTACCCTTGGGCCCTGGAGGGGGAGTGGAGCCAAGGGGGGGAGGTGTACCGCCTGGAGGTCTCCCCCCAGGCCCTAAGGGGGGCCTACGCCCGCCCGGGGTTTTCCCTCCAGGGGGCCTTTGCCGGAAGCCCCTCCTTCCGCCTGGAGTACGCCCACGGGGAAGGGGCCTACCGTCTGGCCTGGGAGGGAGGGCTTTCCCTTGGGGGGAGCTTCCCCGGGTTTTCCCTGGAGGCCCTCCTCTACCCGGACTTTCGCCTGCGGGCCCTGGGCTATGGCCGATTAGGCGAACTCCCCTACCACGCGGAGGCCATCTGGAGCCAAGGGGGTTTGGGCCTTTCCGGCGGGGTTTCCCTCCCCCTTGGTGAAGCGACCCTAAGCCTGCGGGGAGGCTTGGGGGCCTCCTTGGGCCTGGGCCTTTCCGTGGAGGGACGCATGGGGGGTTTGGGCTTCCAAGGGGGGGCGGGGCTTTCCCCTGCCGGGGCTTCCCTGGAGGGGCGGCTTGCCTACGGGGAGGGGCCTTGGTCCTTGCGGCTTGCGGGGAGTCTGGCCCCTGGGGGAAGCCGGTGGGAGCTTTCCGGGGCCTACGCCTTCAGCCTGCCCGTGCCCCAGGAGGTCTCCCTGGCCCTGGGGGGCGGGGACTGGCTTTTGGTGGAGGGGGTGGTGGAGGTGCTGGGCAAGCCCCTCCCAGGGGCCAGGGTAACGGGAGGGTACGCCCCGGCGGTGGCGGACGGGAAAGGGCGGTTCCGCCTGTACCTGCCCAGGAACGGGGCCAGGGTGCGGGTCCTCCCACCCCCGGGGTCCTTGGCCTTCCCAGGGGAGGCCGAGGCCAGGCCGGGAGGGCCCCTGCGCCTCTCCCTGCCCCCGGGGGCCCTCCTCTCCCTGGCCTGCGAGGGGGAGGGACGGGGTGCCCACGCCCTGGGCCCCCAGGGCACCTTCCTGCCCTGCGGGGGGGAGGCCCTGCTACCCCCAGGGAGGTACCGCCTCCTCCCAGACGCCCTCCCGGGGTCCCGGGGGGAGGCGGTGGAGGTGGAGCTTCCCCCCTTAGGACGGGTGGAGGCCAGGGTGCGCTTCCTCCCGGTTTTGGCGCAAGCGGTGGAGGCCCCCTTGGCCCTCGAGGTGGAGGTAAAGCCCAAGGCGGCGGCCCCAGGGGAGGTGGTGCGCCTGGCCCTGCGAGGGGCCCCCTCCGGGGCGAGGCTAGAGGTCTACCAGGGGGAAGCCCTCCTTTGGGAAAGCCCCTTCGGGGACTCCCTGGCCTTCCAGGTGCCCTGGGAAGCCGAGGGGCCTCTCCGCCTCCGCCTACGGGGGGAGGGCTGGCAGAAGGAGGTGCTCCTGCCCGTGGACAAGGGGCGTCCCCTCCTGGAAGCCCGCCTCCAGCCTCCCCGGGCCCATCCCGGGGGAGAGGTGGCCCTGGAGGTCCGGGTCCATTTCCCCGCGGAGGGGGTGGAGGTGGTCCTGCCCGGGGAGAAGGGCCTTCCCCTTGCCCCTGAAGGGGACGGGGAGGGCCTTTTCCGAGGCACCCTGACCCTCACCCCGGACCTCCTGGCCCATGCCCTTCCCGTAAGCGAGCGCTGGTGGGGCCTGGGGCTTTGGGTGAGGGCCTGGCAGGGGGAGAGGCGGGTGGAGGTGCCCCTTCGGCTTCTGGTGAGCCGGCCGTAGGGCCTACACTGGGGGCATGGCGGAAATCCGGGTGGGCACCGCCAGCTGGACGGACGAGACCCTCCTGGCCTCCGGTTGGTACCCGCCCGAGGTGCGCCACCACCCGGAAAAGCGCCTCCGGTACTACGCCGAGCACTTTGACACCGTGGAGGTGGACAGCACCTTCTACGCCCTGCCCCGGCGGGAGGTGGTGGCCAAGTGGGCGGAGAGGACACCAGCGGGCTTCCTCTTCCACGTGAAGGCCTTTTCCGCCTTTACGGGGCACGGCCTCGAGGCCCAAGCCCTCCCCAAGGACCTGCGCGCCCTCCTGCCCCGAAGGGAGGGACACCTGGCCCAGCGCGAGGTGCCCAAGGAGGTGGTGGAGGAGGCCTGGAACCGCTTCTTCGCCGCCCTGGAACCCCTGCGGGAAGCGGGCAAGCTCGGTTACCTGCACTTCGGCCTTCCCCCCTGGACCGAGCCCAAGCCCCGGAGCTTCCAGTACCTGGAGCACCTGGCGGAAAGGGCCAGGGGTTACTGGGTGGCGGTGGAGTTTCGCAACCCCAGGTGGTACGTGGCCTGGGGCTTCGTGAAGCGGGAGCTTCAGCGGCTTGGCCTCATCCACGTGAGCGTGGACGCCCCGCCCCACCCCGAGGCCCCGCCCCGGGTGCTGGAGCCCACCCACCCCGTGGCCGTTCTCCGGTGCCACGGGCGGAACGCCGACACCTGGAAGGGCCCCCACGCCAAGCCCTACGAGCGCTTCAACTGGCGCTATTCGGCGGAGGAGCTGGAGGACCTCGCCCAGGCCACCCGCACCCTGGCGGAAAGGGCGGAAACGGTCTTCGTCATCTTCAACAACAACTACGGCACCCAAGGGGTGGAGGCCGCCATGGGGCTTAAGGGCCTTTTGGGGCTCGGACCACCCCCTTGGGCCGGGCCGCGCCTTTAGCCCCGGGCCTCCGTGCTACCTTGAGGGGGATGGGACGCCCTCCCCTGTCCGAGGCCCAGGAGGACTACCTGAAGCACCTTTTCCTCCTGGAGGCGGAAAGGCAAGGCCCGGTGCCCACCCAGGCCTTGGCCGAGCGGCTAGGGGTTAAACCTCCCTCGGTGACGGAGATGCTCAAGAAGCTCACCGCCCTGGGCCTGGTGGAGCACGCCCCCTACCAGGGGGCCCGGCTCACCGAGGCCGGGCGCCGGGTGGCCTTGGAGGTCCTAAGGCACCACCGGCTCCTCGAGGCCTACCTCCACCAGGCCCTGGGCTACGGTTGGGATGAGGTCCACCAGGAGGCGGAAAGGCTGGAGCACGTGATCAGCGAGGCCTTTGAGGAGAGGATCGCCGAGCTCTTGGGCCACCCCCCCTTTGACCCCCACGGGGACCCCATCCCCACCAAGGACCTGGACCTGCCGGAAGCCCCCGCCCTCCCCCTCTCCCAGGCCCCCCTGGGGGAAGCCCGGGTGGTGCGGGCCCTGGCCCAGGACCGGGGTACCCTCAACCTCCTGGCCAAGCTGGGCCTGGTTCCCGGAAAGGTCCTCCGGGTGATGGAAACGGGGGACGGGGTGGGCGTCGAGGTGGCCGGGGAGGTGTTCCGCCTCCCCAAGGAGCTGGCCCAGGCGGTGGGGGTGGTGGCCCTTCAGGAAAGGGCCCCGTAAACCAGGGTGCGGAAGGCCAGGCCAAGCCGCTGCCCAAGCCGGGAGTGCAGGGCCTTTTCCGGCTCCAGCACGGAAAGGAGGCTGGGGGCCTGGGTGAAGAGCAAGGCGCTCAGTTCCTGGGCAGGGTCCACCAGGAAGTAGGTCCCGGCAAACCCCCACCAGTAGAAGTCCCCGGGGCTTCCCGGGGCTAGCCCCCCATGGCCCAGACGCACCGCCACCCCCAGGCCGAAACCGTAGCCGGGCCCAGGAGCGTACTCCAGGCCCCGCCGCAACCCGGCCTCGTAAAGGGGGCCCAGGTGGTCCTGGGTCATGAGGCGGCAAAGGCTGGGGTGCAAGAACCCCTGTCCCGTGCGCAGGGCCTCCAGGAACCGCAGATAGTCCCAGGCGGTGCTGACGCCGCCCAGGCCCCCCGCATACCGGGGCGGCTCCGCCTCCACCGGGATCAGGCGGATGGACCTGCCCGTTTCCGGGTCCTGGGCAAAGGGCCTTGCCAAGCGGGCGGGGTCCTTGGCCAGGAAGCCCGAATCCCGCATCCCCAAGGGAGCGAACACCCGCCTCTCCAAAAGCTCCGCCAGGCTTTCACCCGAAAGCGCCTCCAAAAGGTGCCCAAGCACGTCCGTGGAAAGCCCGTACTCAAAGGCTTCCCCGGGCTGGAAGCGCAGGGGCAAAGCCGCGAGCCGCTCCAAGAAGGCCTCCCGGGAGAGGTCAAACCGGTCCACCCCCGCCTCTAGGTAAAGCCGCTTCACCGGGGAGCGGAAGAAGACGCCGTAGGTGAAGCCCGCGGTGTGGCGCAGCAGGTCGTAGACGGTGAGGGGCCGCCTCAGGGGCTCGAGGGCCACCTCCTCCCCCACCTCCCGCCCCACAGCAAGCCGGGAGAAGCCGGGCAGGTACTTCTCCACCGGGTCCAGGAGGGAAAGGACCCCCTCCTCCACAAAGGTCAGGGCCAGGGCGGAAACCCAGGGCTTGGTCAGGGAGTAAATGCGGAAAAGGGCGTCCTCCCGCATGGGAAGGGCCCCTTCCGGGTCCAGATGGCCTCCCACCCCCTGGTAGACCACCTCTCCCCCCCGGGCCACCAGGGCCACGTATCCGGGAAGCAGGCCCTCGGCCACCTGCCGGGTCAAAAAGGCATCCAACCGGGAAACATTCATGGCCCTTTTGCCCTCACGCGGGAGCCGCCCCGATGGTCCTTCCCCCGTCCACGAAGAGCACCTGGCCGGTGATGAAGCTGGACTCGTCCGAGACCAGGAAAAGGGCGGCGTAGGCCACCTCTATGGGTTTGCCCGCGCGGCCCAAGGGCGTGGCGGCGATGGCCTTCTCCCGCACCTTCTCCGGCACCTTGGCGGTCATGCGGGTCTCAATGAACCCCGGGGCCAGGGCGTTCACCCGGATCCCGTACCGCCCGAGCTCCAGGGCCAGGGTACGGGTGAGCCCCACCACCCCCGCCTTGGAGGCCGAGTAGTTGGCCTGCCCCAGGTTGCCCAGGTACACCCGGGAGCTGGTGAGCACGATGGAACCCGGGTTGCGCTCCCGCATGGCCTCGGAGGCCGCCTTGGCCACCAGGAAGCTTCCCGTGAGGTTGACCCGCAACACCGCCTCCCAGTCCTCCAGGGGCATCTTCCAGTGGAAATTGTCCCGGGTGATGCCCGCATAGTGCACCACCCCGTCCAGGCGCCCCAGGGCCTCGAGGGCCCGGGCAAACCCCCTCGCTACGGAAAGGGGGTCGGCCACATCCATGGGAACCGCCAAGGCCCCCGTGGCCTCCGCCGCTTCCCTTAGCGGCCCCTCCTCCAGATCGCAGGCCACCAGCCTGGCCCCCTCCCGGGCAAAGAGCTCCAGGGTGGCCCGGCCGATCCCATGGGCCGCCCCGGTGATCAGCACCGCCTTATCCTTAAGCCGCATCCGCCACCTCCCGCGCTTGGCGACCGAACGGTCGGTAAGCTCACCCTACCCCGCGGCCCGCCTTCCCGTCAACCCTCTCCGGGCCACCTGGAAGCCCAGCAGCCCCAAGCCCTATAGCCGCCAGGCGTAGTAAGGGGTTTCCACAAAGGGGGGCGGGCCTCCCAGGTACACCCTGAGCCCAGGAAGGACCAGGGTCTCCCCCTCCCACTCAAAGGCCAAGGGGTCCACCGGCAAAGGGTAGTGGAGAACCCCTTCCCTGGGCAGGCCAAGCCGCAGGCGCTCGGGCGGGGAGAGGCGGCCCACCAGGAGGTAGCGGGCCCTCTTGGGCCCGGATTCCGTGTAAAAGGCTGCCTCCTCCCCAAGGTCCAGGAGCAGGACCCGGCCCCGGACGTAAAGCCTAGCCCTATCCGTCCAGGTAGACATGGGGCCTCCCCAGGAGGTGGGCCACCCGAACCCCAGGGCCATAGAGGCCTTGGAGAAAGGGCTCGGTGAAAACCGCCCCCGGCCTTCCCTCCGCCAAAAGCCTTCCCCCCTTGAGCACCGCCACCCGGTCGGCCAGGGCCGCCTGGTTAGGGTCGTGGAGGACGGCGAGGATCCCCATTCCCTTGGCGGCCAAGCCCCGCAGGAGGGCCAGCAACCCCCCCTGGTATTCCAGGTCCAGGAAGGTGGTGGGCTCGTCCAGAAGGAGGTAGCGCGGCCTGGCCGCCAGGGCCCGTGCCAAAAGGACGCGCTGGCGCTCCCCCCCGGAAAGGCTACCCAGGTACCGGCCGCGGAAGCGGGAGGCCCCCGTAACCTCCAAGGCCCACTCCACCGCGTCCACATCCTCCCGTCCCTCCCGCCCCCAAAGGCCCAGGTGGGGAAGCCTTCCCAGGCGCACCACCTCCTCCACCAAAAGCCCCTCGGGGTAGGGCCCCCCTTGGGGCAGGTAGGCGAGGAGCCGGCCCCGGACATAGCCCCCATAGGCCCGAAGGGGCCTTCCCTCCAAAAGGACCTCCCCGGCCTTGGGCCAAAGAAGCCCCGCCATCACCCTAAGAAGGGTGCTCTTGCCCGACCCGTTGGGGCCCAGGAGGGCCACCCACTCCCCCGGCCTTACGCTCAGGTCCACCCCCAAAAGGGCATGGGGCCCCACAACCCCCTTGGCCTCAAGCCCGGCCACGCCGCCTCCACATCAGATAGAGGAAAAAGGGCCCCCCCAGGAGGGTGGTGACCACCCCCACGGGAAGCTCCGCCGGCCGGGTAAGGGTGCGGGCCAAAAGGTCCGCCAGGGCCAGGAGAACCGCCCCGCCCAAGGCGGAAGCCGGCAGGAGCAACCGGTAATCCTCCCCCAAAAACCGCCGCAAGAGGTGGGGGGTGATCAGCCCCACGAAGCCGATGATCCCCGCCTGGGCCACGGCTGCGGCCACCAGGAGGCTTGCCGCGAGAAGGAGAAGGAGCTTAAGGCCCTCCAGGGGCAGCCCCAGGCTCCTGGCCACCTCCTCCCCCAGCTGGAGGGCGTTCAACACCCGGCCCAGCAGCAAAAGCGGGGGAAAGGCCAGCAGGAAAAAGAGAAGGAGAACCTTCACCCCTGGCCAACCCAAAAAGGCCAGATTCCCCAGGGTGTAGGCGAACACCGCCCGCACCCGGTCGGCGTCCTGGAGCATCAGGTAGGTGGTGGCCCCCGTCAGAACGCTCCCCACCACCACCCCCGCCAGGACCAGCTCCCCGGTGCGGGCCGCCCCTCCCGCCAGGACCAGGGTGAGCAGGGTGGCGGAAAAGGCCCCCAGGAACCCGAAGAGGGTGGCGGAGGGGGGCAAGCCCTGGAAAACGGCGTGCTGGGCGAAGCCGGGGGCCAGGCCCCCCAGGAGGCTGGCCAGAAGGGTCACGGCGAAGGCCGCCCCCGCCGCCGAACCCATGAGGTAAGGGTCGGCCAGGGGGTTGCGGAAAAGCCCCTGGAAGCTGGCCCCCGCCACCCCCAAGGCGGCCCCCACCAGCATCCCCCCCAGGACCCGGGGCAGGCGCATCTCGGTGACGATGGGGTTTTCCCGCTGGCCCAAGAGGGCCTGGACCACCTCGAGGGGAGAAAGGCTCACCGTGCCCAAGGCCACCCCCAGCACCAGGGCCAAAAACAGAAGGAAAACCAGCCAGAGGAGGACCAGGCTCCGCCTAAGGGCCAAAGGAAGGGCCTGGGTCATGGCCTAGCGCCCATGGAAGCAGTCCACCAGAAGCCTAAGCCCCTGGGCCACTCGGGGACCTGGGCGGGACAGGAGGCTGTCCTGGCCCCCGGTGAACACGCAGATGCGCCCCGTCTGGACCGCCCGCACCCGGCCCCATCCAGGCCTCGTCCGGATGGTCTCCAGGGCGCCGGGGTAGGTGGCCACGATCACCTCGGGGTTCTTTTCCACCACGAACTCCGGGGCGATCTTGGGGAAGAGGCCCAGCTCCTTGGGCACCACGTTCACTCCCCGGGCCTTTTGGATCAGGACCCCGATGAAGCTCTCCGGGCCCACGGTGTAGGGGGTGGGGTCGATCTCGTAGTAGACCCGGGGGCGGTCCTTGGCCTTGGCCGCCCGGGCCTCCTCCTGGTAGACCTCCCGCTGGATCTGGGCCACCAGGCGCTCCGCCTGGGCCTCGAGGCCAAGAAGCTTCCCCAGGATGCGGGTGGTGCGGAAGATGTCCTCGTAGGTTTCCGTGCGCACCGCATACACCGTCAGGCCTGCCCGCTCCAGGGTTTCGTACAAGCGCCCGTACTTGGAAACCAAAACCAGATCCGGTTTCAGGGAAACGATGAACTCCGGGTTGGGGTTATAGAGCCCTCCCGCCTTGGGCAGGGCCTTCACCCGCTCAGGCCAGTCGGAGTAATCGTCCGTGGCCACGATGCGGTCACAGGCCCCTAGGGCGCACACCGTCTCCGTAACCGAGGGCAACATGGTCACGATCCGCTTCGGCGGCGCCTTGACGGTGACCGTGCGCCCCAGGTCGTCGGTGAGGGTGAGGGGAAAGGCAAAGGCTAAGGCCAAAAAGACCGATAGAACCGTCAGGATCCTCCTCATGCCTACCTCCCTAAGGCCGCTAGGGCCAGGCCCGGGGGAGGTAGGGAAAGCCCCTGCCGGAAAGCGGCAGGGGCGCAAATGGCTTTGCAAACCCCCATCGCTCCCCCATCCGCGTGAGGTGCCCGCCTCGGGGTGTGGCGGGCGGCCCTGGCAGGTATTCGGGCTTCCGGCCTGCGACGTAAAGCCTGGAGCTGGACCGGTTACCGTTGCGGGACAGCGCCGGACTTGCACCGGACTTCCCCACTTTAAGCCTGGACTACGCGCCCAGGCACCAGGGCAACGGACCTGGCTTTAGGGCCCTAGCGGGCCTTAAGGAAAGGCTACGCCTTGGCCGGCGAAAAGGCAAGGCTTGACAAAAGGGGGGGCCCGGTGCTTTACTTAGTCCCGAGAACGAACTAAAGGGGGCCTACCCAGGTGCGCAAGGGCGACACGCAGGAAATCCGCAGGCTGAACCGCAGGGCCATCCTGGGTCTTCTGCGCCGCGGCCCCCTGACCCGGGCGGACCTCTCCCGGCTCACGGGTCTCGCCAAAAGCGCGGTCAGCCGCCTGGTGGACGAGCTCCTGCAGGAGGGCCTTCTGGAGGAAGGGGCCTCCACTTCCCCTCCCCTGGGCCGGCCCGGTACCCTCCTGCACCTCAAGCCCCGGGCGCGCTTCGCCTTGGGGGCGGAGCTGGGGGTGGAAGGCACCGTCCTCCTGGCCCTGGACTGGCGGGGGGAGGTCTTGTGGGCCAAGGAGTGGCGCCACCCCCGGGAGGCTGGCCCCAAGGAACGTCTGGAACGGCTTCTTGCCGAGGTCTTGCCCCACGTGCCCGGGCCCTTGGGCCTGGGGTTTACCCTGCCCGGGGTGGTGGTGGAAGACCGCCTCCTCCTGGCCCCCAACCTGGGCTGGCGTGGCCTGGACCTCAAGCCCCTCCTCCAGGAGTTCCCCCTTCCGGTGGCCGTGGAGAACGACGCCAAGGCCTCGGCCCTCTCCGAGGTCTTCTTCCACGGGGAGGCCAACCTGGCGTACCTGGTCTTGAGCACGGGCCTGGGGGTGGGGGTGGTGGCGGAGGGCCGCCTCCTCCGGGGGGCGGGTGGGGCCGCGGGCGAGGTGGGCCACTGGCTGGGCCAGGGGGAAAGAACCTGCGCCTGCGGCCGCAAGGGGTGCCTGGAAACGGAGCTGGGGTTGGGCAACCTCCTGGCCCACCACCGGAGCCTGGGGGGAAAGGCGGAGGACCTGGAGGCCCTCCTCCAGCAGGCCAAGGAGGGGGAGCCCAAGGCCTTGGAGGCCATCCACCACCTGGGCGAGGCCTTGGGCCGCTTCCTGGCCAACCTGGCCGTGGCCTACGATCCTGCCCGGGTGGTGATAGGCGGCAAGGCAGCCGAGTTCTTCCCCTACCTGGAGCCACCCTTGCGCCGGTCCTTGGCGGCCCATGCCTTTTTGGAGGCCCATGGCGCCTTGTCCGTGCAGCCCTCCCTGTATGGCCACCTGGCCCCGGCGGTGGGTGGGGCCAGCCTCTTTTTGGCGCGGTTTTTTGAGTTGGGCGGCCTGTGGGCGGAAAGCCCACGTCGCAATGGAGGTAGGTATGAGGAAGTGGCTTTTGGCGATCGGCGTGGCCTTGGGGCTTAGCGCCCTGGCCCAGACGGGCAAGCTGGAGATCTTCTCCTGGTGGGCGGGGGACGAGGGGCCAGCTTTGGAGGCCCTCATCCGGCTCTACAAGCAGAAGTACCCCGGGGTAGAGGTGATCAACGCCACGGTGACCGGCGGGGCCGGGGTCAACGCCAAGGCGGTCCTGAAGACCCGCATGCTGGGCGGGGACCCGCCCGACACCTTCCAGGTGCACGCGGGGCAGGAGCTCATCGGCACCTGGGTGGTGGCGGACCGCATGGAGGACCTCACCGGCCTCTTCCGGCAGGAAGGGTGGCTCCAGGCCTTCCCCAAGGGGCTCATTGACCTCCTCTCCTACAAGGGAGGGATCTGGAGCGTGCCCGTCAACATTCATCGCTCCAACGTCATGTGGTACATCCCGGCCAAGCTGAGGGAATGGGGGGTAACCCCGCCCAGGACCTGGGCCGAGTTCTTGGCCACCTGCCAGACCCTGAAGCGGAAGGGCCTCGAGGCGCCTTTGGCTCTAGGGGAGAACTGGACCCAGCAGCACCTCTGGGAGAGCGTGGCCCTGGCCACCCTGGGGGCTGAGGGCTGGGCCAACCTCTGGAGCGGCAAGCTGAAGTTCACCGACCCCAAGGCGGTGGCGGTCTGGGAAACCTTCGGCAAGGTGCTGGACTGCGCCAACAAAGACGCCGCCGGTCTCTCCTGGCAGCAGGCGGTGGACCGTGTGGTGCAGGGCAAGGCCGCCTTCAACATCATGGGCGACTGGGCCGCCGGCTACATGAGCACCACCTTGAAGCTCAAACCCGGCACCGACTTCGCCTGGGCCCCCTCCCCCGGCACCTCCGGCATCTTCATGATGCTCTCCGACTCCTTCGGCCTGCCCAAGAGGGCCAAGAACCGCCAGAACGCCCTCAACTGGCTCAAGCTGGTGGGCTCCAAGGAGGGGCAGGACACCTTTAACCCCCTGAAGGGCTCCATCGCCGCAAGGCTGGACTCCGACCCCGCCAAGTACAACGCCTACGGCCAGTCGGCCATGAAGGACTGGAAGACGAACCGCATCGTGGGCTCCCTGGTCCACGGGGCGGTGGCGCCGGAGAGCTTCATGAGCCAGTTTGGCACCGTGATGGAGATCTTCCTGCAGACCAAAAACCCCCAAGCAGCGGCCAACGCCGCCCAGGCCATCGCCAACCAAGTGGGTCTGGGCCGCTAAGGGCCCTTGGCCCGTGGGGGCTTTAGCCCCCACGGGCTTTTCCCAAAAGGATCTATGCGCGACCGCATCACAGCCTTCTTGGTCCTCCTCCCGTCCCTGGTGGCGGTGGGCATCTTCGTCTACGGCTTCATCGGGCAAAACCTCTGGGTTTCCCTCACCGACTGGGGCAAGAACCCTGCCCAGGCTTTGGCCCTGAGACCCGAGCTCCGGTTCGTGGGTTTAGAAAACTACCGCGAGCTCTTTAGCGGCCTTGTGGACGTGCGTTTCCGCCAAAGTGCGGTCAACCTCATCTTCTTCACCCTCTTTTTCATGGCGGGAAGCCTGGGCCTGGGCCTCCTCTTGGCAATGGCCCTGGACCGGGGGCCCAAGGGGGAGAGCTTTTTCCGCACCGTCTTCCTTTTCCCCATGGCCCTCTCCTTCGTGGTAACGGGCACCATATGGCGCTGGCTCCTCCAGCCCCAGGGTGGGGTGAACGTCCTGCCCACCCTCCTGGGCCTACCTCCCCTCTCCTTCCCGTGGCTCACCACCCGCGAGAAGGCCTTCGTTTTTGACTGGAACGACCTGCCTTTTTTCACCGCCATCGTGGTGGGCCTGATCCTCCTCTACCTAGGCTGGCAGGCCCACCGGGAGGGGGAGAAGAGGCGGCGCCTTTGGAGCCTCCTTTCCGGAGGGGTGCTCCTCCTTTGGGCCTTTACCCTGGGTCGGAACACCCCCCTCCTTCCCTACCCCGAACCCCACGGCTTCAGCCTGGCCCTGGTGGGGGTGATCCTGGCGGCGGTGTGGCAGATGTCGGGCTACACCATGGCCCTCTACCTGGCGGGGCTACGGGGCATCCCGGTGGAGGTGCTGGAGGCGGCCAAGGTGGACGGGGCCAGCGAGTGGCAGACCTACCGGCACGTGATCTTCCCCCTCCTTGCCCCCATCACCCTTTCGGCCATGATCGTCCTGGGCCACATCGCCCTGAAGATCTTTGACCTCATCTTCGCCATGGCCGGGCTGGACTACGCCCCCACGGACGTGCCCGCCATCTACATGTACCTCCTGGCCTTCCGGGGGAACCAGTTCGCCAAGGGCGCGGCCATCGGCATACTCCTGCTCCTCCTGGTGGCCGTGGTGGTCATCCCCTACCTGGCAAGCCAGCTTAGGAAGGAGGTGCGGCGGTGATGGGGCGGGTTTTCCTCTACGGCTTCCTTTTCCTCGCCACCCTCTTCTTCCTGCTCCCCGTCTATTTGGTAATCCTCACCGCCCTCAAGGAGCCCGCCAAGATTACCCTGGACACGGTCTGGCGCTGGCCGGAACCCATCTACTGGGAAAGCTTCCGCATCGCCTGGGAGGCCTTCCGGCCCAAGTTCCAAAACAGCGTGGTCCTGGCCCTATCGGCCACGGCCCTCTCCGCCTTGGTGGGGGCCCTCAACGGGTATGTCCTGGCCAAGTGGCCCTTCAAGGGCTCCAACCTTCTCTTCGCCCTCATGCTCTTCGGGATGTTCATCCCCTACCAGAGCATCCTCATCCCCCTTTTCCAGTTCGTGAAGGCCATCGGGCTCTACGGCACCCTCTGGGGCCTCATCCTGGTCCACGTGGTCTACGGGATCCCCATTGTCACCCTGATCTTCAAGAATTACTACAGCGAAATCCCCGATGAACTGGTGGAGGCGGCGCGCATTGACGGAGCGGGGTTCTTCGGCATCTTTCGCCACGTGATCCTGCCCCTTTCCGCCCCCGCCTTGGTGGTGGTGGCCATCTGGCAGTTCACCCAGATCTGGAACGAGTTCCTCTTCGCCGTGACCCTCACCCGCCCGGAGAGCCAGCCCATCACCGTGGCCCTGGCCCAACTGGCGGGAGGCGAGGCGGTGAAGTGGAACCTGCCCATGGCCGGGGCCATCCTGGCGGCCTTGCCCACCCTTCTGGTCTACATCTTCCTGGGGCGGTACTTCCTGCGGGGGCTCCTGGCGGGCTCCGTCAAGGGGTAGACTCCAGCCATGCGCGCCTGGGTGCAAGAACGCCTGCGGGAACCCCTGGTCCTTAAAGAGCTTCCCGACCCCACCCCGGGCCCGGAAGAGGTGGTTTTGGAGGTGGAGGCGGTGGGCCTGAACTTCGCCGACCACCTCATGCGGCTTGGCGGGTACCTTACCCGGATCCATCCGCCCTTCGTGCCGGGGATGGAGGCCGTGGGCCGGGTGGGGGAAAGGCGCTATGCCGCCCTCCTGGGGCACGGGGCCTTGGCGGAGAGGGTGGCCGTGCCCAAGGAGGCCCTTCTCCCGGTGCCCGAGGGCCTTTCCCCGGAGGAAGCCGCCGCCTATCCCGTCTCCTTCCTCACCGCCTATTTAGCCCTCCGGCAAATAGGCGCCAGACCCGGGGAAAGGGTCCTGGTACAGGCAGCGGCGGGGGCCTTGGGGACCGCCCTCGTGCAGGTGGCCAGGGCCATGGGCTTACGGGTGCTGGCCTCCGCCTCGAGGCCCGAGAAGCTGGCCCTGCCTCAGGGCCTAGGGGCGGAGGCCACCGCCACCTATGCGGAGCTTCCGGAAAGGGCCAAGGCCTTCGGGGGGGTGGACATCCTGCTCGAGGTGCGCGGCCACCTTCTGGAGGAAAGCCTGGCCCTTCTGAACCCGGGGGGGAGGTTGGTCTACATCGGGGCCGCGGAGGGGGAGGTGGCTTCCCTGAATCCCCTGCGCCTCATGCGGCGAAACCTTACGGTCATGGGCTTTTGGCTGGCCCCCCTCCTCCGGCAACCGGCCCTGGTGCAGGAGGCCTTGGGGTTTCTCCTGCCCCGCTTGGGCCGGGAGCTAAGACCGGTGGTGGGGGCGGTTTTCCCCTTCGGGGAAGCCGAGGCGGCCTTTAAGGCCCTCCTTGACCGAAGCCGCACCGGGAAGATCGTGATCCGCCTTTAATCCAAGCCCAGAAGGTGCCGCACCGCCGCCAGGTCAAAGAGGGCGTGGCCCACGCTTTTAAACAGCACGGGATCCCCCTCTGCCCGCCTGCCCTCCAGGGCTTCCCTTAGGGTCACGGCAGGCTTGGCCAGGCCCTGCAGTTCCCCCGCCTCCACAAAGGCATCCTCCGTGTCGCAGTAGACCGCGGCCCGGTCCACCAGGGCCCGGGGCACCTCCCGCATCGTTGGGCGGAAACTCCCCACCGCGGCGATGAAGGTGCCCTCCGGCACCCTCTCGGGCAACACCGGGGTGGGGCTGGGGGTGGCCGTGACGATAAAGGCCACCTCCTCGGGGACCTCCTCCCCCGCCCACGCCTCCGCGGGGAGCCCCATGCCCTGGGCCTTGCGCAAAAGGGCCTGAAGCCTTTCCGGACCCCGCCCCCGCACCCAGACCCGGCTCAGGCGAAAGCCCTCGGCGAAGGCCTCGAGGTGCGCCTCCCCCTGGGCTCCCGGGCCCACCAGAAGCAGGGCTCCCTCCCGCCTGGGCGCAAGAAGCCTGGCCGCCAGAAGGGAAAGGGCGGCGGTGCGCTTTTTCGTGATCTCCTCCCCCGGCAGGTGGAACACCTCCCCGGTATCCAGCCTCTTGACCCAGACCTCCGCCCGCACCGAAGGCCGGCCCTGAGCCCCGGCCTCTTCCCTAGGGGAGGCCTCCACCGTGACCAGCTTGCAAAGGGCCACCTCCTGGTCGGCGGCGGGCATCACCAGAAACTGCCCCCCCGGGATGGGAAGGACCTGCCTCCTGGGCACCTCCGCCCCCCGGAGGAGCACCCTCGCTATGGCCTGGGCAAGCTCCAGGTAGCCCGTCATACCCTTAGAATGCGCCACATGCAGGCCCTTCTCAACACCGTGCTGCCCGTGGTCTTGGTGGTGGCGGCCGGTTACCTTTTGGCCAAGCGCATCCCCATGGACCTCACCACCCTAAGCCGCCTCACCCTTTACCTCCTGGTGCCCTCCCTCATCTTTGACGCCATGTACCGGGCGGAGTACTCCCGGGAAGGCCTTGTGGGCCTCACCCTGGGGTTCGCCCTCACCTATTTCCTCCTCTTTCTGGCCATTGCGGGAACGGGCAAGCTGCTGCGCCTCCCTCCCGAGGCCGCCAAGGGCCTTTTGGTCTGCAGCCTATTCCCCAACTCCGGCAACATGGGCCTTTCCCTGGTCTACTTCGCCCTGGGGGAGGAGGGCCTGAGGCGGGCCGTGGTTTACTTCATCCTGTCCAGCGTGGTGATGTTCGGGCTTGGGCCGGCCTTCATCCGGGGAGGGGGGCTTAGGGAAGGGCTTCGCTTCACCCTCCGCCTCCCCCTTTTTTACGCCCTCCTGCTGGGCCTCTCCTTGAAGGCCTTGGGGATCAGCCTCCCCTTCCGCTTGGACGAAGGGGTCCGCCTCATGGGCCAGGCGGCCATCCCCGTCCTCCTCCTTACCCTGGGGATGCAGATGGGCCAAACCCGGTTCCAGGTGGGGGCCTTTGAGGGGGTGGCCAGCTTCCTAAGGCTGGTCCTGGCACCCCTCCTGGCCTATGGGGTGGGGATCCTCCTGGGCCTTCCCCGGCTGGAGCACCAGGTTCTGGTCCTCCAGTCCGCCACCCCCGTGGCGGTGAACGCCTTCCTCCTCACCCGGGAGTTTGGTCAAGGGGCCACCCGGGTGGCCAGAAGCGTGGTGGTATCCACCTTCCTGGCCTTCCTAACGATTCCCCTTTTCCTCCTCCTCATCGGGGTCCGGTAGGCTGGGGGTCCCCAGGTCCAACTGAAAGATAACCCCCCCTTCCCAAACCCCCACCAGGCGGTGGTAGCCCTGGCCTAAGGGGAAGGAAACCCGATAAAGACGCAACTCCTCCAGAAAAAGGGCCTTCTCCTGGACCAGGGCCTCCTCCCGGAACCACCGGAGGTGGAGGTAGCCCGGCCGGGGAAGCCGCTCCACGCGGAGGGCCAGGTGGGCCTCCTCCCCATCCCTTTCCAAGCGGGCCACCACGAAGGGCCTTTCCGGGGGAAGGGGCCGGCCGGGATCCAGGGGCAAAAAGGTGTAGCGGCACCCCCCAAGGAGAAGGAGCACCCAACCCCCAACCCAAAGCCAAGCCCTCATCTCCCCTCCCCCGCGGTGCAAAGGGCCAGGAGGGCGATGGCGGCGGTTTCCGCCCGCAGGATCCTGGGGCCCAGGGAGACGGGGATAAACCCCTTCTCCTGAAGAAGCTCCACCTCCTCCTCGGCAAACCCCCCCTCCGGCCCCACGGCCAAGGCCAGGGGCTTCCCCAGGTCCAGCACCTCCGCCACCCGGTGCCTCGCCCCCACGTGGGCCACCATACCCTGTTCCACCGGGGGAAGGGCACTTAGGGGAAGGGGCGGCAGGACCTCGGGCACCCGTAGCCTTCCCGACTGTTTGGCCGCCTCCACGGCGATAGCCTGGAGCCTTTTCAGCTTACCCTCCCCCATCTCCTTGGGCACGGAGTGCCGGGTGACCACGGGCTGGATGCGGGTGGCGCCCAGCTCGGTGGCCGAGCGCACCACCTCGGAAAGCTTGTCCCCCTTCAGGAGGGCGAGGTAGAGGACCACCTCCACCCCCACCTCTCGCTCCGGCCTCCGTTCCTCCAGGATGCGGTAGCGCACGGGCGGACCCAGCTCCACCACCTCCGCCAGGGCCTCCCGGTCCGCATCAAAGACCGTGAACCGGTCCCCCACCCGGGCCCTGAGGACCTCGAGGAGGTGCCGGCTTTCCCTCAAGGGAAGCACCCCGGTAAGGCCTGGGCTATAGGCGCGGTGCGGGCGCATGGCTCAGGTCCCGTAGGCCAGCAACACCCATTCCCCTTCCCCTTCCTCCTCCAGGGGGGAAAACCCCTCCTCGGCCAGGCCCTCCTTCACCAGGGCGGCCTTTTCCGCCAGGATCCCCGTGAGGAGAAGCCTTCCCCCGGGGGCCAAGGCCTGGCGGTACCGGGGCGCCAGCTCCCGGTGAAGCTCCGCAAACAGGTTGGCCACCACAAGGTCAAAGGGGCCATGGGGAAGGGCCTCCTCGAGGCTTCCCAGGAGGAAGCGCACCGAGACCCCGTTCTTACGGGCGTTTTCCTCCGCCTGGGGGAGGACGCTTGCGTCAATGTCCACCCCCATGGCCTCCCCGCCCAACTTGGCGGCGGCGATGGCCAGGATGCCCGAGCCCGTGCCCAGATCCAGCACCTTCTCCCCAGGGCGCAGATGGCGGGCCAAGGCGGCGAGGGCCAGGCGGGTGGTTTCGTGGTGCCCGGTGCCAAAGGCCATTCCCGGCTCCACCACCAAGGGGATCCCCTCCCCTTCCACCGGGTGCCAGGGGGCCCGCACCCAAAAGGGCCCCGCCCGCACCGGCTTCAGGTCCCTGCGCCAGGCGGCAAGCCAGTCCTCGTCGGGAAGCTCCTCCCACACCCCCCCAAAGGGAAGGTCTAGGGGGGCGGGGAAATAGGCCCACACCTCCCCCTCCCGCTCCTCGAGGCCCCGGGCCCCCCGATCAAAGAGTTCCGGGATCAAGGGGTCCAGCCCTGCCGCCGTGCCCTTCAGGCGGTAAACCCACACCCCGCTATTCTACCCGGTAACGGCAACAACTCCCCCCCTCCGCCAGCCGCTCCTCCCGCATCAGGGGCAGGCCCAAAAGCTCCTGGTAGGCCAGAAGCTCGCTTTGGCAAAGGGCCTCGTGCTCCCGGGAGAGGGCCAGCTTGGGGCAACGCCTTTGGCAGAGGTAGAGCCTCCCCCCCTCCTCCACCACCTCCGCCTCGTACCCCTGCTCCCGGAGGAACTGGGCCAGGCGGGCAAGCCGCTCCCGCAAGGGCAAAGCCGCCAGGTTTAGGGGGGCAAACAGGCTCCGGTTTCTTTCCAAGAGAAGGCGCACCACCCCCTCCCGGCCCAGCACCTTCTCCACCCCCTTGAGCACATCCCCGCACAAGGCGGCGTAGGGGGCCTCCTTGTCCTGGGCCACGTAAAGGCGGTGGGGCCTGCCCCGGCCCAGGCACTTGCGCACCTCCGAGCGCACCAGGCCCCGGGCCTCCAGGTCCTGGAGGTGCTTCAGAACCGCCACCCGGCTCACCCCTAAGGCCTCGGCCAGCTCCTTGGCGGTGTAGGGCTTAAGCCGGAGGAGGTCCAGAATCCGTTCCTTGGTGCCTTCCAGGACTAGGGCCATCTCAGGCCATGGGCAAGGCGATAAAGGCCTGCACGCTCAAGGCGGCGGCCAGCTCCCGGGCCGCCTTGCGGAAGGCTTCCGCCTCGAGGCCCCCGGGGTCCTCCACCAGGATGGGCCTTCCCCGGTCCCCGCTTTCCCTTAAGGGCAAGGTGAGGGGGATCTCCCCCAGGAAACGGGTCTTCAGCCTTTCCGCAAGCCGCCTACCCCCGCCCTCGCCGAAGATGGGGGTGGGCTTGCCGCAATGGGGGCAGAGGAAGTAGGACATGTTCTCCAGCACCCCCAGGATGGGGACCTGCACCTTCTTGAACATGTCCGCGGCCCTTTCCGCATCGATCAGGGCCACCTCCTGGGGGGTGGTGACGATGACCCCGCCCGACACCCGGGTGAGCTGGGTGAGGGAAAGCTGCACGTCCCCGGTGCCGGGGGGGAGGTCCACCACCAAATAGTCCAGCTCCCCCCAGTTCACCTCCTCCAGGAACTGCTTGATGGTGCCGTGCAGGATGGGCCCCCGCCAGATCATGGCCTGGCCCGGGGGGACGATGTTGGCGATGGAGAGCACCTTAAGGCCAAAGGCCTCCAAGGGGAGGATCTTGCGGTTTTCGTCCACCTTGAGCCTCTGGCCCTCCAGCCCGAACATCTTGGCCTGGCTGGGCCCGTAAAGATCGGCGTCCAAGAGGCCCACCTTGGCCCCTTCCCCTAGCAGGGCCAGGGCCAGGTTGGCGGCCACGGTGCTCTTCCCCACCCCGCCCTTGCCCGAGCCCACCGCCACCACGTGCTTCACCCCGGGGATGGGGTAGTGCTCGGGGGCCTTCACCCCTCCCCCAAAGCGCACCCGCACCTCCTCCACCCCCAAGGGGGCGAGGGCCCTGCGGATGTCCGCCTCTATCTGGCCCTTTAGGGGGCAGGCGGGGGTGGTCAGGTTGATGAGCAGGTCCACCCGGTTTCCCTCCAGCTGGATCTGGCCCACCATGCCCAAGGAAACCAGGTCCTTACCCAGCTCGGGATCCATCACCGTGCGCAAGGCCTCGAGGAGCCCCTCTTCTGTAAGCGCCATACCGGGCTCAGGGTATCCCCGGAGATGGTTTTGGGCAAGGGGGAGACTCACAGTTTTCATCAAAACCCCCTTGAGGCCTGGGCTAAGATGGGTTCGCATGTACCCCGAGTGGCGAAAACGAACCTTCTTTGAGCTCCACCTGGCCTGGTTGGTGCAAGGACCCAAGGGGTTTGACCTCCTCTTCAAGGTGAACCCCTATAGCCTCTACCCCAGCCGTGAGGAGGCCCTGGAGGCCGCCAAAGCCCTGCTCAAGGGAGAGCGGCTGGACCAGGATCCCAAGGTGGGAAGGCACAAGGCCCCCGTGCTCCTTTCCCCGGAAGACCGCGCCCGCTTCCTGGTCCTTCTGGAAAGCGGCAGGGCCCTTCTGCCCCTGGACCGCTACGCCCTACTGGGGGAGATCGCCTTGGTGGAGGAGCGCCTTCTCCACCGGGCCTCCTTCCGAGACCCGAGCAACGTCCTCCACAGCCTGGAGGGGCTTTTCGTGCGCCTTCTCCACACGCCCCTCAACGACCCCGAGGCGGAGTCCAGGGAGGTGTCCCGGGGGATGCTCCGGCTGGAGCCGGAGGGCATCCGGGTGGGCGAGGCCTTCCTGGCCATCCCCGAAGAAACCCCGATAGAGGGCCTGGCCTACGAGGAGGCCTTCTTTGACTTAGGGGAAGGGCACTACTACCTCTATGCCCTTTCCGGCTCCACGCCCTCGTAGGGGCCTGGCGTTCCCAGGTGGCCCCTGGGCGCAAGGGCCCCTCCCCCTCGAGGCCAGGCCCCCAGGGGAAACCGGCCTTCCCTCCTAGCCCAAGGCCCTGGAGCCTGGCTTAAACTATCGGACAGCATGGACCTACCCAAGGCCTACGACCCCAAGACCGTGGAGCCCAAATGGGCGGAGAAATGGGCGAAGAACCCCTTTGTGGCCAACCCCAAAAGCGGCAAAAAGCCCTTCGTGATCTTCATGCCGCCCCCCAACGTCACGGGAAGCCTGCACATGGGCCACGCCCTGGACAACTCCCTCCAGGACGCCCTCATCCGCTATAAGCGCATGCGCGGCTTTGAAGCCGTCTGGCTTCCCGGCACCGACCACGCGGGCATCGCCACCCAGGTGGTGGTGGAAAGGCTCCTGCTTAAAGAGGGGAAGACCCGGCAC
Organism: Thermus amyloliquefaciens; assembly: GCF_000744885.1. Classification (NCBI taxonomy): domain Bacteria; kingdom Thermotogati; phylum Deinococcota; class Deinococci; order Thermales; family Thermaceae; genus Thermus; species Thermus amyloliquefaciens. The sequence goes on from NZ_JQMV01000003.1 coordinate 1,239,006, forward strand.
GACTTGGGCCGGGAGGCCTTCCTGAAAAGGGTCTGGGCGTGGAAGGAGGAGTCCGGGGGGACCATCCTGAAGCAGCTCAAGCGCCTGGGGGCCAGCGCCGACTGGAGCCGGGAGGCCTTCACCATGGACGAGGCCCGCTCCAAGGCGGTGCGCTACGCCTTCAGCCGCTACTACCACGAGGGCCTGGCCTACCGGGCCCCCCGCCTCGTCAACTGGTGCCCCCGGTGCGAGACCACCCTCTCGGACCTCGAGGTGGAGACCGAGCCCACCCCGGGCAAGCTCTACACCCTGCGCTACGAGGTGGAGGGGGGCGGGGAGATCGCCATCGCCACCGTGCGCCCGGAGACGGTCTTCGCCGACCAGGCCATCGCCGTCTACCCCGAGGACGAACGCTACCAAGGCCTCATCGGCAAGCGGGCCCGCATCCCCCTCACGGGGGTTTGGATCCCCATCCTGGCCGACCCCGCCGTGGAGCGGGAGTTCGGCACCGGGGCGCTCAAAGTCACCCCCGCCCACGACCCCCTGGACTACGAGATCGGGGAGCGGCATGGGCTGGAGGCGGTCTCCGTCATCAACCTAAAGGGGCGCATGGAGGGGGAAAGGGTGCCGGAACCCTTGCGGGGCCTGGACCGGTTTGAGGCCCGCAAGAAGGCGGTGGAGCTCTTCCGGGAGGCGGGCCACCTCCTGAAGGAGGAGGACTACACCATCCAGATGGCCACCTGCTCCCGCTGCGGCACCCCCTTGGAGTACGCCATCTTCCCCCAGTGGTGGCTTGCCATGAAGCCCCTGGCGGAGGAGGTGCTAAGGGGCCTGGAGAGGGACGAGATCGCCTTCGTGCCCGAGCGCTGGAAGAAGGTGAACCTTGACTGGCTGAGAAACGTCAAGGACTGGAACATCTCCCGCCAGCTCTGGTGGGGGCACCAGATCCCCGCCTGGTACTGCGGGGACTGCGGGGCGGTGAACGTGCCCCCTCCTGAGCGCTACCTGGAAGACCCTAAGGCCTGCGAGGCTTGCGGAAGCCAAAGCCTCAAGCGGGACGAGGACGTCTTTGACACCTGGTTCTCCTCGGCCCTTTGGCCCCTTTCCACCCTGGGCTGGCCCGAGGAGACGGAGGACCTCAAGGCCTTCTACCCCGGGGACGTCCTGGTCACGGGCTACGACATCCTCTTCCTGTGGGTGAGCCGGATGGAGGTCTCCGGCTACCACTTCCGGGGGAAGAGGCCCTTCAAGACCGTGCTCCTCCACGGCCTGGTCCTGGACGAAAAGGGGCAGAAGATGTCCAAGTCCAAGGGGAACGTCATCGACCCCTTGGAGATGGTGGAGCGCTACGGGGCCGACGCCCTGCGCTTCGCCCTCACCTACCTGGCCACCGGGGGGCAGGACATCAGGCTGGACCTCCGCTGGCTGGAGATGGCCCGGAACTTCGCCAACAAGCTCTACAACGCCGCCCGCTTCGTCCTCCTTTCCCGGGAGGGCTTCCAGGCGAGGACCGAGGCCCCCACCCTGGCGGACCGCTTTATGCAAAGCCGCCTGGCCCGGGGGGTGCGGGAGATCACCGCCCTCTACGAGGCCTTGGACCTGGCCCAGGCGGCGAGGGAGGTGTACGAGCTGGTCTGGAGCGAGTTCTGCGACTGGTACCTGGAGGCCAGCAAGCCCGCCCTCAAGGCAGGGAACGCCTTTACCTTGCGCACCCTCGAGGAAACCCTGGGCACCCTCCTAAAGCTCCTCCACCCCCTCATGCCCTTCCTCACCAGCGAGCTCTACGGGGCCCTCACCGGCAAGGAGGAGCTGGCCCTGGAGCCTTGGCCGGAAGGAGGGCCGGAGGACCCGGAGGCCGAGGCCCGGTTTGAGGCCCTGAAGCAGGCGGTGGCGGCGGTGCGGGCCCTGAAGGCGGAGGCCGGGCTTCCCCTCCACCAGGAGGTGCGCGTCCACCTGGAGGGAGAGGCGGACCCGGCCTGGGAGAACCTCGAGGTCTTCCGCTTCCTGGCCCGGGCCGAGCTGCTAGCTGAACGGCCAGGCAAGGCCCTGGTGAAGGCCATGCCCAAGGTGACGGTGCGCATGCCCTTGGAGGGCCTTCTGGACGTGGAGGAGTGGCGGCGCCGGCAGGAGAAGCGCCTGCAAGAACTCCTGGCCCTGGCGGAAAGGAGCCAGAAAAAGCTGGCCGCCCCCGGGTTCCGGGAAAAAGCCCCAAAGGAGGTGGTGGAGGCCGAGGAGGAAAGGCTTCGGGAAAACCTGGCCCAGATTGAGCGGATCCGGGAAGCCCTCAGCCAAATAGGGTGAGCCGGGGGGTGTAAAGCAGGGCGCCGGTAACCGGGAGATAGGGCTTCTCCTGGTTTAAAAGGTCGGCGGTACCCGCCCCGGGCACCAGGTAGATGAGCCCGTAGACCCGGTAGGCCTGGGTGTAGATCCTGGCCTCATGAACCTCCCGGGGTTGTTTGTACACCCTTCACCTCCTCTTCCGACCAAAGCCTTGGGCCTGCCTCCCAGTAGGCCAAAAGGGCCTCGCTGAAAAGAGGGGCATGCCTCCTCTGGTAGGCGAAGAGAAGCCGCTGCGCCACCAGGGCCCGAAGTTGCCCCTCGCGGGTGGAAGGGTCCACCGGGGCGGCCAGCCGCCTTTGGGCGGCCGTTCCCAGGGCCACGTACACCGGCCCTCGAGGCGCCTCCGGGGGAAAAGGCGGCAGGCCCAGCCAGAGGGAGGCCTCCTCAGGGGGCAAGAGGCGGAACCCCGCCTTCTTGGCATACTCCAGCCCCTCGGGGTTATCCTCGGGCACATAAACCCCCTCCCCCGCCTTGGCCCTGGCCAAGGCCTCCGGCAAGAGGATGGGGTAGGCAAAGGGGGAGATCCCCCCTTCCAGATCCCCCGGCTCCCGGAAGTCCAAGGCCTGGGCTTCATAGGAGAGGGTACCGTTCCAACGGTTTTCCGTAAGCAAGACCGCCGCCTCCAGCTCGGAGGGCAAGGCCGCCCACCGCTCCCCCATGCGCCAGGCCACCACCCTCACCCCGTTCAAACGAAAGGTGAGGTGCTTGCCCTCCCCCATGGGGCGGGCCTCCTCCGGGGAGCCGGTTAAGAGGAAAAGGGGCTCGGGGTTGCCCTGGCCGAAGGGCTCCAAGGCCAGCAAGGCCCGGTAAAGCTCGGGAAGGGAGGAGGCGGAAGGCCAAAGCCCCACCAAGGCCACCTCCCGCACCGGATCGGGGAAGGAGGCCACGAAGGCTTCTATCCGCCCCTTGAAGCGGGGAAAATTCGCCTCGTCCAGGGCGAAGCCCGCCGCCTCCCGGTGGCCGCCGTAGCGGTCTAGGAGGTCCTCCGCGCTCCTTAAGGCCTCCACGGCGCTGATGGGGGGCAGGCTTCGCACCGTGCCCTTGCCCTGCGCCACGAGGAAGACCGGGCGCAGGGTGGCCTCCACGAGGCGGCTCGCCACGATGCCCATGACCCCCGGGTGCCCCTCGGGGTCGTGCAGGACGATGGCCTTGGCCTCCGGGTCCGCCTTTGGCAGAAGCCTCCGCAGCATCTCCTCCTCTATGGCCTGGCGGCGGGCGTTCAGCCGGTTGAGCTCCTCCACCAAACCCTTGGCCTCCTCCTCGTCCTCCGTGAGGAGGAGCCTCAAGGCCTTCTCCGCCTCCCCTAGGCGGCTTGCGGCATTGATGCGGGGAGCGATGCGGAAGGCCACCTCCACCGCCTTCCCCGTGTAGCCCACGCTCTGGGCCAACAGGCGGAGCCCCAGCACGGAGGACTCCCCCAGGCGGGCAAGCCCCTCCCGCACCAAGGCCCGGTTCCACCCCCAAAGGGGGGCCACGTCGGCGATGGTGCCCACCGCCGCCAGGTCGGCATACTCCAAGGGCGGCGGAAGGCCCAAGCGCTCGTGGAGGGCCCAGAGGAGCAGGAAGGCCACCCCCGCCCCCGTGGGGTGCTCCTTAAGGTCCGGCGTGTAGGCGGGGTGGAGGACGACCCCCGGGGGCGGGTCCTCCTTGGGGGTGTGGTGGTCGGTGACCAGGACCTCCACCCCGTTTTCCACCAGTTCCCTTAGCTCCAAGTGGTTGGCGATGCCGCAGTCCACCGTCAAGAAGACGTCCGCCGCCTCCAGGTGCTCCGGTATGCGGGCGGGATGGACGCCATACCCCTCCTCGAGGCGGTGGGGGATAAAGGGATGCACCTCCGCCCCCAAGGCCCTAAGGCCCCGCATCAGGAGGGCGGTTCCCGTCAGCCCGTCGGCGTCGTAGTCCCCATGTATGCGAATCCGCTTCTTCTCCCTTAAGGCCCCAAGGAGGAGCTCCACCGCCCGGTCCAGGCCCTGAAGGGGGAGAAGGCGCAAGGTGGGTTGGAGGTCCTCCGGGCGGCGCACGCCCCGGTGCCAGTAGGCCAAGGCGGCCTCGGGCCCCACCCCAAAGGCCTCCATCAACTCCCGCCAGGCCTTCACCGGCGGCAGGGGAAGAAGACGCCAGCGCACCCGATCCTTCATAAAGCCTCCCTATCCCCGCAGGAGGGGGATTATACCTCTTCCCGATCGGGGATTTTGGGGATCTCCTCGATGCGCTCCCGCTTTAAAGCGTTGACCTCGCCCTGAAGCCGCCGCACCTCCCTTAGAAGGGCGCGCCTTTCCCCCACGGCCCAAAGCCAAAGGGCAAGGGCGTAGACCCCCCCCACCAAAAAGCCCAGGGCATAGGCGCCCGGAAGGAGATAGTAAAGGGGCCAGGGTCCTAAGGGGGTGGGCACCTCCAGGAAGGGGAAGGCCAGGTACAGGTAAAGCCCCGCCCCCGCCACCCCTAAGGAGACAAGGAGAAACACCCAGTGGGCCAGCTTCATGGCCCTAGAATACCCCTCCCGCGAAGTCGGAAAGGCGCACCCGCCCCTCGTAGAGGGCTTTGCCCAAGAGGGCACCCTCCACCCCGAGGCCCTTCAGGCCCCGAAGGTCCTCTGGGCCAGCGATTCCCCCGCCCGCAATGAGCTCATGGGGCCAAGCCTCCCGCACCCGGGCCACCACCTCCAGGTCCAGGCCCTTTAGGGTGCCATCCCGCCGAACGTCGGTGTAGATCACCGTGCGCACCCCCATGGCCGCCCAACGCCCAAGGAGGTCCAGGGCGGAAAGGGAAGCCGCCTCCTGCCAACCCGAGACCACCACCTGAAGGCCCCGGGCGTCCAGGGCCACCGCCAAGCCCTCAGGCCCCGCCTCCTCCAGCATCCTCTGCAAAAGGGCGGGCTCCCTCACCGCCACCGTGCCCACCACCACCCGGTGGGCCCCCAGGGCCAGCACCTCCTTTAGCGCCGCCAAAGAGCGCACCCCTCCCCCCACCTGGAAGGGTACCTGGAGGGCCTCGGCGATGCGGCGGATGGCCTCTTGGTTCTCCCCCCGGCCCAGGGCCCGGTCCAGGTCCACCAGGTGGAGGAGCCTGGCCCCCTCCTCCTGCCACCTTAGGGCGAGGGCCACCGGGTCCCCGTAGACGGTCTCCCGAGCAGGGTCCCCCTCGTAGAGGCGGACCGCCCTACCCCCCTTCAGGTCCACGGCGGGAATCAGCAACATGCCGCTATCCTACAAGCCCCCTTAGGGCAGCTTCCAGGTCGGGGCTTCGCATGAGGCTGGTGCCGATGAGCACCGCATCAAAAAGCCCCGACAAAGCCTGAAGCTCCTCCTTGCGGGCATACCCGGACTCCGCCACCAAAACCCCCTGGAAACCCCTATCCCTGGCCAGGCGGCCAAGGCGGGGGGCCGTGGCGAGGTCTATGCGCAAGGTGGTGAGGTCCCGATTGTTGATGCCCAGGATCTCCACCCCCGCCTCCAGGGCCACCTCCAGCTCCCTTTCCGTGTGCACCTCCACCAGGGCCTCGAGGCCAAGCCGCCTAGCCTCCTCCAGGTAGGCCCCGGTGAGCTCCCCCAAAAGGGCCACGATGAGGAGGACCGCGCTGGCCCCATAGGCCCGGGCCTCCTCCAGCAGGAAGGGGTCCACCACGAAGTCCTTGCGGAGGAGGGGCAGGTCCACCGCCCGGCGAACCTCCAGGAGATCCCGAAGGCTTCCCCCAAAGTAATGGGGTTCGGTGAGGACGCTGATGGCCCTGGCCCCGCCCCGCCGGTAGGCCCGGGCGGCCTCCACGGGATCCAGGGCCCTAATGGCCCCCTCCGAGGGGCTGGCCTTCTTCACCTCGGCAATCACGGAAAGCCCGGGGAGGAGGAGGGCCTTGCGGAAGGAGGGTACGGGTTCGGGCGTGGGCAGGGGGTATGGGGCCACCTCGAGGAGCCGCCGCCGGGCGATCTCCCCCAAGACCCCCGGCACCCGGGTAAGGTCGGGCCTCATGGGAGGCATTGTATGCAGAGGGGCCCCTCGGGGTATAGCCCCGCCTCCGCCGCGCCACCCAAGGGCCCTTTCCGGATCCCCCCTCCTGGCGCTGGCCCCTGGGGCCACCCCCAGGCAAGGTGCCGGCGAAGGGCCCGCAAAACCCCCCGCGCCCAACCGTGGGCCCGTAACTAGGGCGTTCCGTTTATTTCGTCCATCTGGTAGCCTGGGCTTGTATGGACACCCCCACCCTTTCCCGGGAGGAAGAGCGGGAATCCCTAAGGGCCTTCTTGGCCCACCTGCGGCCAGGGGCGCGCTTGCATGTGGAAGGCGCCGTGTTGGAGTTAACCCCCGAACTCGCCCACCTCTTGCGCAGGCTGCTGGAACCCCTGGCCCAGGGGAAGCCGGTCAGGGTGGTCCCCCTGGAGGCCGAGCTCACCACCCAGGAGGCGGCGGACATCCTGGGGGTTTCCCGGCCTCATCTGGTGCGGCTTCTGGAGGAGGGAAAAATCCCCTTCCGTAAGGTGGGAAGCCACCGGCGGGTGCGCGCCCAGGACCTCCTGGACTATTTGGAAGCGTCTCGGCGGGAGGGCCGGAAGCTCTTGGACGGGCTCATCGCCGAAGGTCAAGCCCTTGGTCTTGGGGGCTGAATGCGCGGGGTAGCCCTGGCCTTAGGGGGCGGTGGGGTACGCGGGTACGCCCACCTGGGGGTGCTGGCCGTCTTGGAGGAAGCGGGGATCCCCCTCCGGGGCCTTGCGGGAAGCTCCGCGGGCGCCCTGGCGGCCGCCGCCTATGCCTTTGGCCACAAGGACCCCTGGAGGGTGCACGAGGCCATCTTTGACCAAGAGATCGCCGGGTTTCGCCAGGGAGGGAACCTGCGCACCCTGGCCCGGCTCTTCGCCGCCTTCCGGCGCCCCCATCTTTTCCAGGCGGAAAGGATCGCCCAGGGGTTGCAACGCCTCCTCGGGGAAGCCCGCCTCGAGGACAGCCCCATCCCCCTGGCCATCCAGGCGGCCGACCTCCTCACCGGGGAAAGGGTGGTCCTTCGCCAGGGCCCCGTGTGGAGGGCTGTCCTGGCCAGCATGGCCATCCCCGGCCTCTTCCCGCCCGTACCCTGGGAAGGAAGGCTTTTGGTGGATGGGGACGTGGTGGAGAAGGTACCGGTACGGGCCGCCAAGGCGCTCTTCCCCAAGGTGGTGGCCGTGGACGTGTCCAACCCCCCACCCAAGGAGGGCCCGAAGACCGCCCTCGAGGCCGCCCTCCTGGCGGGGGAGGCCAGCCGCAGGCGCCTCAAGGCCCTGGCCCTCGAGGAGGCGGACCTGGTCCTCTCCCTGGAACCCCCCTTCCCCATAGACACCTTTGACCACGAGAAGCTTCCCCTGGTCTACCAGCTGGGCCAGCAGCGGGCCCAAGAGCGGCTCAAGGAGATCCAGGCCCTTTCCCGCATCCGCCTTAAGGACCTGACCCGGGCCCTCCGCTTGGGCCCTTAAGGCCGCCCTCCGAGCGCCGCACCAGGTGGAGGAAACCCAGCACCCCCAGGGGGAGGAGGCCAAGCCCCCAGGGCCGGAGGAGGAGCCCCATCACCCCGAGAAAGAAGAAGAGGGCCGCCCCCAGCCCCACGGCCACCAAGGCCCCCAAGGGGCCCTCCTCCCGCAGGGCCCTCAGGGCCTGGAGGAAGAGCCACCCCGCCCCCAAGAGGGCCAGGGCCCAAAGCAGGGGGTGCCAGGCCTGGGGAAAGAAGGGGGCCAGGAGAAGGAGCCCTAACCCCTGTAGGAGGAAGAGAAAACCCGCGTAGAGCCAAAGCCCTCGCCGGCGCCTCGCAGGGGGCGCCTTGGGGTCCAGGAGGGCCTGGAGCTCGCCCCAGGGGAAGCCTTCCCGCCAAGGGCCGCCCATGGCCTAGTGGTGGAGCACCCGTTGCAAAAAGCTCCGGGTACGCTCCTCCTTGGGAGCGGTGAAGATCTCCTCCGGCCTCCCCTCCTCCACCACCTCCCCCCGGTCCATGAAGATGACCCGGTCCGCCACCTCCCGGGCAAACCCCATCTCGTGGGTCACCACCAGCATGGTCATGCCCCCACGGGCCAGGTCCCGCATCACGTCCAACACCTCCCCCACCATCTCCGGGTCCAAGGCGCTGGTGGGCTCGTCAAACAGCATCACCTTGGGCTCCATGGCCAAGGCCCGGGCGATGGCCACCCGTTGCTGCTGCCCCCCGGAAAGCTGCGCCGGGTACTTCCGCGCCTGGTCCAGGATCCCCACCCGCTCCAAAAGCTCCAGGGCCTTCTGTTCCGCCTTCTCCTTGGGCCATCCCCTTACCCGCATGGGCGCCAGGGTGATGTTCTCCAACACCGTCATGTGGGGGAAAAGGTTGAACTGCTGGAAGACCATCCCCACCTCCCGGCGCACCTCCGGAAGGGCACGGTCATCCTTGACGTTCCGCCCATCCACGATAACCTCCCCCTCCTGGAAGTCCTCCAAGCGGTTGATGCACCGGATCAAGGTGCTCTTCCCCGAGCCCGAGGGGCCGATGATCACCAGCTTCTCCCCCGGGGCCACCTCCAGGTGGATGCCCTTCAGCACGTGCAGGGGGCCAAACCACTTGTGCAGATTGCGGATGCGGATGATGAAGTCCACCGCCCTCATTTTCGCACCCTTTGGAAGACATAGACCAGGAGGAAGAGGCCCAGGCCGACCAAGTCCGTGAGGAGCCCGGGCACCACCAGGGTGAGGGCGGCGGCCAGAAGAAGCGCCCTCTCCAAGAGGGTGGTGCGCTTGTGCAGGAAGCCCACCAGGCTGGCGCTGAAGGCCGTCATGCCCAAAAGGGCGGAAAGGACAATCCACACCCCCTCCCCCACGCTTCCCACCCCCAGAAGGAGGAGCTTGGGGTTGAAGAAGAACATGTAGGCCAGGAGGGCGGTGCGAAGCTCATACACGAAACCTTGGACCGCCGTCTTCCAGAAATCGGACTTGGCGATGGCGCTGGCGGCGTAGGCGGCCAGGGCCACCGGGGGCGTGGAGTCGGCCATGATGCCGAAGTAGAAGACGAACATGTGGGCGGCCACGGGCGGTACCGCATACCCCGCCTTCTCCGAAAGCTGAAGCACCACCGGCACCACCAAAGAGGCCATCACGATGTAGTTGGCGGTGGTGGGCAGGCCCATGCCCAGGAGGAGGCTGGTGAGCTGGGCCAGGATGAGGACCAGGATGAGGTTCCCCCCCGACAACCGCTCCACGATGTCCGTAAGGCCGAACCCGATGCCGGTCATGGTCACCACGCCCACGATCACCCCGGCGCTGGCCGTGGCCAAGGCGATGCCCACCATGCCCCTGGCCCCCGCCTCGAGGCCCTCCAGGATCAGCCTTCCCCCCCTAAGGAGGCCAAAGCCAAGCCCCGCCCCACCCCTAAGGGCCCGCCAAACCTCCTGGAGCAGGAGGAGAAGAAGCATCAGGAAGATGGTGTTCAAGGCGGCCCGCTCGGGGGTTAGACGCAGGGCCACCAGGGCGTAGATCAGGTAGACCAAGGGCAGGAGGTAGTGGAACCCCGAGCGCAGGATGGGGCCCAGGGGGGGAAGCTCGGAGCGGGGCACCCCCTTCAGGCCCAGCTGCAGGGCCTCGAGGTGCACGGTGATGAAAAGGGTGGCGTAGGCCAGAACCGCGGGGATCACCGCGATCAGGATGAGCTGGCTATAGGGGATGCCCAAGAACTCCGCCATGATGAAGGCCGCCGCCCCCATGACCGGGGGCATGAGCTGGCCGTTGGAGGAGCTCGCCACCTCCACCGCCCCCGCCTTCTCCGGGGGGTAACCCACCCGCTTCATCAGGGGGATGGTGAAGGTGCCGGTGGTGACCACGTTGGAAACGGAGCTGCCCGAAACGACCCCCGTGAGGGCGCTGGCCACCACCGCCGCCTTGGCCGGCCCCCGCGGAAGTGGCCCAGGAGGGCATACGCCACCTGGATGAAGAAATGGCCCGCCCCCGCCTTCTCCAAAAGGGCCCCAAAGAGGACGAAAAGGTAGACGAAGGTGGCGGAAACCCCCAAGGGCACCCCCCAGATGCCCTCGGCCGTGGTGTAGAGCTGCCCCATGAGCTGGCCCCACTGGCTACCCGCGTGGAGCTGAAGCCACGGGGGAAGGGTGAAGGGCAGAAGCCCCTTGGGCCCGGTGAGGGCGTAGAGGACGAAGACCGAGGCGATGATGGGCAGGGCGGGACCCACCACCCGCCAGGCGGCCAGGAAGAGGACCAAGAGGGTCAAGGTGCCCATGACCACATCCCGGCCGCTGGGGATCCCACCCCGGAGCTGCGTGATGCCGTAGTAGTCCACCACCACGTAAAGGGCCCCCACCACCCCCAAAAGGGCCAGGGCCCAGTCCAAGAGGGGGATGCGATCCTTGGGCCCCCGCCTCCCCGGGTAGGCGAGGAAGGCCAAGGCCAGGGCGAAGGCCAGGTGGACCGCCCTGAGCCGCATGGGGTCCAGGGTACCCAGCTCGGTGGCCCAGAGCTGGAAGAGGCTCCAGACCACCCCCAAGAGGAAGAGGAGGTGGCGGCTTAACCCCTTGGGTTTCCGCCCCCCCAGCTCGCTTTCCTCCACCAACAGCGAGGCGTTCCTCTCCATGCTTCCTCCAGACAAAGGGGGCCCCGCCTGGGGCCCCCGGGTTCGGGACCCAAGCCTACTTCAGGACCCCGATCTCCTTGTAGAAGCGCTCCGCACCGGGATGCAGGGGGATGGGCAGGCCCTTCACCGCCTTCTGCAGGCTGAAGAACCGCTCCAGGTTGGGGTGGATCTTCTTGAAGGCCTCCTGGTTGCCGAACACCGCCTTCATGAACTTGTACACGGTGTTGGCGGAGAGCTTCTCCGAAGCGATCAGCATGGCCTGAACCGCCACCGTGGGGGTGGTTACGTCCACCCCCTTGTAGGTGCCCCCCGGGATGTTGAAGCCCACGTAGAAGGGGTACTTCTTGGCGATGGCCTGGACCTTGCCCAGGTCCACCGCCACCAGGGTGATGGGCGTGGTCAGGGCCAGCTGCTGAATGGCGCTAGCCCCTAGCCCCACCGTGTAGAAAAGGGCATCCGCCCGCCTGTCCTGCATGAGCTGAATGCCCTGGGTGGCGCTCACCCGGATGGCCTGGCCCAGGTCCTCAAAGCGCAGGCCGTAGGCCTCGAGGATCTGCCGGGCGTTCTGCTCGGTCCCCGAGCCCACGTCCCCCACCACCACCCGCTTGCCCTTGAGGTCGGCCACCGTGCGGATCCCCGCATCCTGCCGGGCCACGATGTGGATCACCTCGGGGTAGAGGGCCGCCAAAGCGCGGATGCCCTTTACCGGCTTCCCATCAAAGGCGGTGATGCAGCACCCCTGGTAAGCGTAGTAGGCGATGTCGTTCTGGGCCAGGGCCATCTCAAACTCCCCGGCGGCGATGGCGTTGATGTTGGCCACGCTCCCCCCCGTGGAGCGGGCGTTGGCCCGGATGCCCACATTGGCGTCGTTCACCAGCTTGGCCATCCCCGTGGCCACGGGGAAGTAGACCCCTGTGGTGGAACCCGAACCGATGGTGACGAACTCCTGGGCCAGGCCAAGGCCTAGGAAGGCTATCCCCGCCAATAGCGTTTCTTTTAGCCGCATAACCTTACACCTCCTTTACGCCGCAGGCAGTATACCCATAGCCCCTTCTTTCCTCAAGCCCTACCTTCCCGCCAGCTGTAGCCTCCGCTCCAGAAGGTTGGTGAAGAAGGTAAGCACGGTGGTGAGGAGCAGGTATATGGCCGCCACCGCCAGGTACACCTCCACCGGGCGGAAGGTGGCGGAGATGATGCGTTGCCCGGAAAGGGCCAGCTCGGTGAGGGCGATGACGCTGGCCAGGGAAGAATCCTTGAGGAGGGCCACCACGTTGTTGACCAAGGGGGGCACCACGATGCGCAGGGCCTGGGGCAGGATCACGAAACGCATGGTGTCCGCGGGGGAAAGCCCCAAGGACCAGGCCGCCTCCCACTGCCCCTTGGGGATGGCCTGGATGCCCGCCCGCACCACCTCGGCGTTGTAGGCCCCCACGTTAAAGGAAAGGGCGATAAAGGCCGCCCAGTAGGGGGTGAGGGCCTGCTGGGCGGAGGGCCAGAGGGGCTGAAGCAAAAGGGGCAAGGCATTGTAGGCGAAGAGGATCTGCACCAAAAGGGGTGTGCCGCGGGTGACCCAGATGTAGAAGGTGGCGGGAAGCCGCACCCAGGATCGCCGGGAGAGGCGGAACATCCCGGCAAACACGCCGATGACAAGCCCCGCCAGGCTGGAGATCAAGGTGAGCTTTAGGGTGATCTCCGCCCCTAGGGCCATGGCCGCACCCGCGGAGGCGGCCCGATCCGGACCAAACCCCATAAGGAGGAAGTACCGCTCCAAAACCACGCCCAAAAGGGCAAACAAACCGAAATACCCCCCGAGGAGCAGGGCCAAGAGCAGGAGGATCCGCAACCAGGATGGCATCATCGCGACAGGAAAAGGGCCCGAGGCATCCCCTTACCCCAGGCCCGAATCAGGCTTACTTGCAGCGCACGTCCTCGCCAAACCACTTCTTGGAGATCTGGGTGTAGGTGCCGTCTTTCATCAGGTCGGCCAGAGCCTTGTTTAAGGCGTCTAAGACGCTCTTGTTCCCCTTGGCCACCGCCATGGCCACCCGCTCCTGGAAGACCAACTCCCCAAGTTGCAAGGTGTTCTCCAGCTTCCGCTCCTTGATGGCCTCCTTGGCCACAAAACGGTCGGTAATCCAGGCATCCAAACGGCCCGAAAGGAGATCCTGCAAGGCATCGGGGTCCTTCTGGTAGGTGCGCACCTGCTTGACCCCGGGGATCTTCTGCGCCGCCTCCATGTAGGAGGTGCCGATCTGCACCCCCACCACCTTGCCCGCCAGGTCCTTGGCCGTCTTGGGCCCGCCCCGCTTGCTCACGATGACCCCGCCCGTGCAGTAGTGGGGGTTGGTGAAGTCCACCGCCTTGGCCCGCTCCTCGGTGATGCCGTGGGAGGCGATCACGAAGTCAAAGCGACCCTGGTTCAGCTGGATGAGCAGGCTGTCAAAGGCCTGGGTAATCCAGACGGGCTTCAGGCCCAACTTCTTGGCGATGGCGTTGCCCAGATCGATCTCAAACCCCACCAGCTGGTTTTTCTCGTCGAAGTAGTTGAAGGGGGGGAAGGCGCCCTCCGTACCGATGCGGACCTCGCCTGAGCGCCTGATCTGGTCCAGGCTCCGCACTTGAGCCAAGGCCACCGCCAACCCTAAAACGGCCAAGAGAAGCAGAACCCTTTTCATGCTAACCCTCCCTGAGGCACGGGCCGATTATACCGGGTGCGCCCCCGGGGTCAAGGGAAGGACCAAAAGACCCTCGTAAAAGCCTGGCTTGCTTGAGGGGTGCAGAGGACACCGCCTACCCCAGCCAGGAGGAGTGGGCCTTAGCCTCCGATCCCCACCCCCAAGCCACGCCAAGGCGCCAGGGAGGCCATCCCGTACCTCCTGGGGCGCGGGCTTGCTGGTGAAGCGGCTGGCGCGGGGTGTGTGAGGGGTGGAAGAGTTTTATGGCAGCCTCTAAGCCCTTGGGACATTTGTCTCATAGGGTAAGTGCTATGCTTTTTATTGCCTCAGCACGGGGTAGAAGGAGGTGCCTATGCGCGGGCTTTGGCTTTTGGGCCTTTTACTAGGGAGCCTGTTTCTGGTAGCGCAAGGGCAGGGAAGTGTGGATCCCTGGAGGATCCAACGGGGCGGCCAGCTCTATGACCACTGGATCAAAGCCAAAGGCGTGGAGACACCGGCGGGCGACCACCCCCTCTGGGCCCTGCAAACCACCAACACCAGGCGGGGAACCGATACCTGGCGCTGCAAGGAGTGCCACGGCTGGGACTACTTAGGCAAGGAGGGCGCCTATGGCTCGGGATCCCATCCTACCCCAGGGACCCTTAGGCCCAGCGCACCCACTCCACCCGGCCGGTGACCGGGTGCCTAAGGGCCAACCGCACCCCATAGGTGTAGCTTCCCGGACGGGAAGGGCGATGGGCGACCTCAAAGCCTCCTGATTCCTCCCGCATGGGCACCACCTCCAGCCCCCCGCCCGCACGGCGCACCACCAGCTCCACCTCCAGGAAAGGCCTTAGGACCTCCGGCACCTCCCCCTGTAAATAGGCCCGCGCCCGCAAAGGCTTCCCGTTCAAGGTCAGGTCCCCAGGCACCTCCACCTGGAGGGTTAAGGCCTCGAGGGCAGGCAAAGCCTCGCGGAAGGTGCGCAACACCTCCCTCAGGTCCTTCGCCTTTCCGGCCCACCCTTGCGCTCTTTGGTAAAGGGCCAGGTACTCCCGCACCATGCGGGCGGCGCTGAAGCGGGGTCCCACGGTGCGCAGGCTCTCGTGGACCATGGAAAGCCACCCCGAGGAGTAGCCTTCGGGCCCCTTGGCGTAGAAAAGGGGGAGCACCTCCCCCTCCAGCACGTCGTAAAGGGCCTGGGCGTCGGCCATATCCTGGGCCTCCTCGTTCTCGTAGACCCGCTCGTCGCCGATGGCAAAACCGTTTTTGCCGTTGTAGGCTTCCGCCCACCACCCGTCCAAGACGCTCAGGTTCAAAACCCCATTCAAGGCCGCCTTCATCCCGCTGGTCCCCGAGGCCTCCATGGGCCTGCGGGGGGTGTTGAGCCAGACGTCCGAGCCATGGACCAGGACCCGGGCCAGGTACATGTCGTAGTCCTCCAGGACCACCATGCGGTCCTCGAGGCCAAACTCCTTGATCTTGGCCACCAGCTCCTGCAGGTACGCCTTCCCGGGCTCGTCCTTGGGGTGGGCCTTCCCCGCGAAGACGAACTGGACCGGGTAGGGGCCGCGCAGGATCTTCAAAAGGCGCTCCGGGTCCTTAAAGAGGAGCACCGCCCGCTTGTAGGTGGCGAAGCGCCGGGCGAAGCCGATGGTGAGAACCTCGGGGTCCAGGGCCTGCTCCGCCTGGCGGAGGCGGCTTGGGCTTTCCCCGTTGCGGCGGCGCTGCTCGTAGAGCCGGGACCGCACCTCCCGCACCAGCTCGGCCCTAAGGTCCCGGTGGATGCGCCAAAACTCCTCCCCTAATCCCTCCACCCTCCAGGTGGCGGGGTCCTCGGGTTGTTCCAACCACCGGGGGCCGAAGACCTGGGCGTAGTGGCGCCGCAACCTGGGGTGGAGAAAGGTCCAAGTGTGGACCCCGTTGGTCACGTGGCCGATGGGCACCTCCTCCCGCAAAAGCCCCGGCCACAGGTGGTGGAACATCTCCCGGGAAACCTCCCCGTGAAGGCGGGAAACCCCGCCCGCTTGGGCGCTGGTCCTAAGGGCGAGGTTGGACATGGAAAAGACCTTGCCCCAGGGCTTCTCCTCGAGGCCCAAGGCCAAAAAGCCCTCCCGGTCCGTGCCCATCTTCTCCCAGAAGCCCCCCAGGTAGCGCTCCACCAGGTCCAGGGGGAAGGCATCATGCCCCGCAGGCACAGGGGTGTGGGTGGTGAAAAGGGCCCCTGCCCGGGCCAGCTCCAAGGCCACGGGGAAGGGGTGCCCTTCCGCCACGAGCTCCCGCACCCGCTCCAGCCCCAGGAAGGCCGAGTGGCCCTCGTTCATGTGGTAGACCTCCGGGTGCAGGCCCAAGGCCCGGAGCATCCGGATCCCGCCGATGCCCAGGACCATCTCCTGCTGGAGGCGCACCTCCTGGCCGGGGGCATAGAGCCTGGCGGTAATGGCCTGGTCCTCGGGGGCGTTCTCCGGCAGGTTGGCGCTCAGGAGGTACACCGGCACCGCACCCACCTGGACCCGGTACGCGGAAAGCCAAACCGTGCGCCCGGGAAACTCCACCCCCACCCGCAAGGGGCGGCCCTCCCGGTCCTGGACGGGCAACAGGGGGAGCTCCTCCGGGTGAAGGGTTTGGTACACCTCCACCTGGGCCCCGTCCGGGGAGAGGCGCTGGTGGAAGTAGCCCTCGTGGTAAAAGATGCCCACCCCCACCAGGTTCAGGCCCAGGTCGCTGGCCGCCTTGATGTGGTCCCCGGCCAGCACCCCAAGCCCCCCGGCGTAGATGGGCAAGGAGCTGTGGAAGCCGTACTCCGCGGAAAAGTACGCGGTAAGGGGCCCCTCCTTGGCCTGCCGCTTCTGGAGGTACGCCTCCAAGGCCGCCACCACCGCCTGGACCCGGGCGGGGTAGGTATCCCCCGCCAGGGCCTCGAGGCGGGCGGGGTCCACCTCCAAGAGCAACTTCACGGGATTGCCGCGGAAGCGCTTCCAGAGCACGGGATCAATCTCCTGGAAAAGCTCCGCCGCCTCCGGGTTCCAGGACCACCAAAGGTTATACGCCAACTTCCTCAAGCCCTTTAGGGCCTCGGGAAGCTCGGGCATGGCGGTAAGACGCCCCAGCACCTTCATAAGGCGAATTATACCCCTCACCGCAGCCGCCGCCAGAGCTCCGGACTGAAGAGGAGGATCACGGGGAGGATCTCAATCCGCCCCGCCCACATCTGGAAGATGAGCACCGCCTTGGAGAGGGGATGGAGCTCGGCATAGGAACCCATGGGGCCCACAGTCCCCAATCCCGGCCCGATGTTGCCGATGGCCTGGGCGCTGGCGGTAAAAGCCTTCACAAAATCCCCTTCCAAAAGCGCCAGGCTCAGGGTACCGAAACCAAAGAGAAGGGTGTAAAGGAAAATGAACACGGAAACCTGCCGCAAGGCCTCCTCGGAGACCACCCGCTGCCCCAGGCGCAAGGGCAGGACCGCCCTGGGGTGAAGGGTGCGGGTGATCTCTCGCCTGAGAAGGCCGAAGAGGAGGAGCCAGCGCACCACCTTGATGCCCCCCGCCCCTGAGCCAGCGCTTCCCCCCACGAACATGAGGATCACCAGGATGGCTTGGGCCGGCACCACCCACTGGGCAAAGTCCACGCTGGCGAAACCGGTGGTGGTGATGATGGAGATCACCTGGAAGAAGGCGTGTCGGAGGCTGGCCTCGAGGCCATACATGTGGTGGGTGTACAGGTAAAGGGACAAGAGGAGGCCCGCAAGGAGCACCAAGAAGGCATAGGCCCTAAACTCGGCATCCTTGAAAAGGGGTCTGACCTCCCGTCCAAAGAAAAGGCGGTACTGCAACAGGAAGTTCACCCCCGCCAGGAACATGAACAGGCTTCCCCACCACTGGGCGGAGGAAGGATAGGCGGCAAAGCTTTGCGGGTTGGGGCTGAACCCCCCCGCCGGGGTGGTGGTGAGGGCGTTGGCCAAGGCCTCAAAGGCGGGTATGCCCGCCCACCAGTAGACCAGGAAGGCCAAGACGGTAAGGGTCAGGTACACCTGCAAGACCGCCTGGGCGGTGTGCCGCAGCTTGGGCGTGAGCCTTTCCTTTTCCACCCCAGTACTCTCGGCGAAAAAGGCCTGCCGGCCCGCCACCTGAAGCTGGGGAAAGACCACCAGGAAAAGCACCACGATGCCGATGCCCCCCATCCACTGGGTGAAGCTTCGCCAGAGGAAAAGGCTCTTGCCCAACTGCCCGAAATCCGAAAGCACCGTGGCGCCGGTGGTGGTAAAGCCGGAAACGGCTTCAAAAAGAGCGTCCAGGTAGCCCAGCCCCCCCGAGATCCAGTAGGGTATGGCCCCCAAGGCGGGCACCAAAAGCCAAAGCAGGGCCACAGCGGCGAAGACCTCGGCCCGGCGAGGCTGGGCCTCCGCGTGCCCCACCTCCCGCAAGGCCTTGCCCACCCCCACCCCCAGCCCCGCCCCAGGAAAAACCCCCGGGCATCCTCCCTAAGCGCCAGCGCCAAGAGGGCGAAGGCCAGCATGAGAAGGCCGAAACCCTGATAGGTCAGGCCCAAGAGGTAGAGGCTAGAGCGAAACCCGTGCCTAGCCAACGATGCGGGCCACGGCTTCATCCGCCACCTCCCGGGCCACCACCAGGAAAAGCCGGTCCCCCGGGAGGGCCTCCAGGTCCTCCCGGTAGAGCATCACCCGATGGTCCCGCTCCAGGGCCACTGGGGCCACCTGGGGCGTGGCCAGGGCGCCAAAGCGCCTGGGCCTGAAGCTTTCCGGGAGTTCCACCTCCAAGAGCTCAATGTTCTCGTCCATGGTGGACACATGCTCCACGTTTTCTGGCCCCAGGTGGTCCAAAACCGCCCGCACCGCCGCCTGGCGGGGGGTGAGGGGCAGGTCTATGCCCACCTGCTCAAAGAGCCTGCGGGTCTCCGAGCGGGACACCCGGGTGATCACCTTGCCCACCCCCAGCTGCTTGGCGAGGAGGGAGGCCAGGAGGTTTTTCTCGTCGTTGTCGGTCACCGCCACCACCGCATCGGCTTCCCGCAAGCCCTCCGCCTCCAAAAGCTCCAGGTCGGTACCGTCCCCTTGGATGACGAGGGCACCGGGAAGCTCCTGGGAAAGCCATTCGCAACGCTCCCGGTTGGGTTCGATGATCACCACCTCCAGGCGCCGCTTAAGAAGCTCCTGGGCCACCATAAAGCCCACGTTGCCGCCCCCGATGACCATGACCCTACGCACGCCCCGCCCCGTGGCGAAACAGGCCTCCAGCTCAGGGAAGGCCCGTAAGGTGGTGACAAAGAGGAGCTTGTCCCCAGGCTCCAGGATCACCTCAGGGTACTCGGGATGGGCGAAGCTCCAGAAGGCCCCTTCCCGCACCACCCCCACCACCAAGACCCCCTCGGGCCAGGGGAGCTCGGCGAGATGCCGGTGGGCGTAAGGGCCGCCCTCCTTCACCCGGTACTCCACAAAGCGGAGCCGTCCCTCCGCCAGCACCTCGGTATCCACAGCCCCGGGCACCAGGATCACCTCCACGATCTCCCGGGCCATGGCCCTTTGCGGCCACAGGACCTTGTCGATGCGGGTACCCAGGATCTCCGCGGTGCGGGGGTCGGTGAGCACCTCCACATACCCCCCCTTGCCCACAAAGCAGAGGGCTTCCTTGGCCCCCAGGCCCTTGGCCAGCAGGGAGGCCAAAAGGTTCACCTCGTCGGAATCCGTGCTGGCGATGAAGAGGTCCGCCCGGTCCACCCCCGCCTCCCTAAGGGCGTCCGGGTCCGTGGCCCCGCCCACCACCACCTTCACGTCCAAATGGGCCAGCCGCTCCTTGGCATGGGGGTTGCGGTCCAGCACCACCACCTCATGGGCCTTCTCCAGGGTGCGGGCCAGCTCCCCGCCCACCTCCCCGCCCCCGGCGATGACGATGTACATACCGCCCCTATCCTAAACCTGGACCCCGTAAAGGTCGTAGGTCTCCGCCCGGGTGATGCGAACCCGGATCCTCTCCCCCACCCGGGCGGTGCCGTCCGTCTCCACGTAGACCAACCCGTCAATGCCCGGGGAGTCCCGGTAGCTCCGGCCCACGGCCAGGCCTGGCTCCGGCAGCTCGTCCACCAGGACCTCGAGGGTCTTCCCCACGAAGCCCTGGTTTTTCCGCAAGCTGATCCCCGCCTGCACCTCCAAAAGCCGGGCTTTCCGCTCCTCCTTGACCTCCTCGGGCACAGGGTCGGGAAGGGCGTTGGCCGCGGCCCCCTCCACGGGGGAGTAGGTGAAGACCCCCACCCGGTCCAGCTCCGCCTCCTGCAAGAAGTCCAGGAGGATTTGGAAATCCTCCTCCGTCTCCCCAGGGAAACCCACGATAAAGCTGGAGCGGAGGCAAAGTTCGGGAACGGCCTCCCGCCAGGCCTTCAGGGTCCTCAGGTGGCTTTGGTACCCCCCGGGGCGGCGCATGAGGCGGAGGATCCGTTCCGAGGCGTGCTGCAAGGGCACATCCAGATAGGGGAGCACCTTGCCCTCGGCCATGAGGGGGAGGAGGTCCCGCACGTGGGGGTAGGGGTAGACGTAGTGAAGGCGTATCCAGGCCCCAAGCTCCGCCATGTGGGTAAGGAGGTCCTTGAGCTCCGCCTTCACCAGGCGGTCTCCCCAAAAGCTTTCCCGGTGGCGGAGGTCCACCCCGTAGGCGGAGAGGTCCTGGGCGATGAGGAGAAGCTCCCGGGTGCCGGTGGCCACCAGCCGGGCGGCCTCCGCCAAAACCTCCCCGGCGTCGCGGGAGCGCAAGGGCCCCCGGAGCCTGGGGATGATGCAGAAGCTGCAGCGGTGGTCGCACCCCTCGGAAAGCTTCAGGTAGGCGTAATGCCGGGGGGTGAGCTTCACCTGGGGCGGGACCAGGTCCAAAAAGGGGTCCCGGGGCGCGGGCAAGGCCGCCTGCACCGCCTCCAGCACCCGCTCCACCTCCCCCGGGCCGGTGATGGCCAGCACCTGGGGGTGCTTCCTTTGGATCACCTCGGGCCGAGCCCCCAGGCACCCCGTCACCACCACCTTGCCGTTTTCCCGCAAGGCCTCCCCGATGGCCTCGAGGCTCTCCTCAACGGCCGGGGTGATGAAGCCGCAGGTGTTCACCACCACCAGCTCCGCCTCCTGGTAGGTGGGGCTGGTCTCGTAACCCAGGGCCTTCAGCCGGGAGAGGATCTGTTCCGAATCCACCAGGGCCTTGGGGCAGCCCAGGCTCACAAAGCCGATCTTTGCCATAGACCTCCAGGAGCCCGCTTAGCCCGAAGGCCCATCCTCGGGCTCCAAGCCACCAGTATAGCCCCCTTCCCGCCTCCCAAAGGTCCAGATCAGGGGGCCTCAAAGCGGCGGGTAAGGGGCTTACCCGGCTCCCCCAAGGGGCCCAGGTCCTGGCCGTCCAGAAAAACCCGCACCGCCCCCGGGTTCCCCGAACGCACCTCCACGGGCAGGTCAAAGGAAAGCTCCGCCCCCACCTCGGGGATACCCTCGTAAAGCCGCTTCTCCCCTTGGGTGACCCGGAGCCAGCTCCGGCCCTCGAGGCGGAGAAGGAGCCTCCCGGAAGGCGCCGAGGCCGGGGTGGGCGCTGGGGCCGGCTGGGGCTTGGGGGAAAGGCGGTAACTTAGGGCGCGGGGGCGGTCCAGCACCACCTCCTCCTGCAAGGGTTCATACCCGGGGAGTTCCAGGCGGATCACCCGCCGGCCTCCCTCCAGGGGGGGGCTCTGTAAGGGGGTCTGGCCCAGGTAGAACCCGTCCAGGTACACCCGGGCCCCAGGGGGGTCGCTGGTCACCTGGAGGCTAAAGCGCTCCGGGGATTTTGGGGGCGGCTCGGGCGGCAGGCTTACCGTTTGCACCGGCGGGGCGCGCAGGACCAGATAGGCCCCGTACCCCAAGACCCCCAAGAGGGCCAAGGCCAGCCCAAGAAGCCAGGGCCAAGGGCGCCGGGAGGCGGGCGGGGGTGGGGGCGGAGGGCTAGAGGTTATGGGATAAAGGGCCAGGAGGGGCTCAGGGTCCAGGCCCAGGAGGAGGGCGTAGCGCCGCAGGTAGCCCCGGACCAAGGCGGGTTCGGGGAGGTCCTCAAAGCGGCAGGCCTCGAGGGCCTCCAGCACGCTAACCTTCAAGGCCAGGCGCGCCGCCGCCTCCTTGAGGGATAGCCCCTTCTCCTCCCGGGCTTGACGAAGCCTTTCCCCCAGTTCGCACACAAGGCTATTCTAGCCCGGCCAAGGCCAGGGCCACCCGGGCCGCCAGGCGGGCGTTCTCCAGAAGGAGCCTCTCGTTGACCCGGTCGGTCTCCCCCCGGGAAAGCTCCGAAAGGCGCCGCAGCAGGTAGGGGGTAAGGGCCTTACCGAAGATTCCCTCCCGGGCCGCTTGGTGGTTGGCCTCCTCCACCCAAAGGGCCACCTTCTCGTAGGGGAGGCCTTGGGAAACGGGGTTCACCAGGAGGACCGCCCCCAGGCCCAGCTCCTGGGATTTGCGCAGGACCAAGGCGGCCTCGAGGGGGGTCTCCACCCGGGCGGGCACGGGAAAGGGGGAGGAGGGGGAAAAGAAGGCGGGCAGGCGGTCCGTGCGGTAGCCCACCACGGAAACCCCCAGGGTTTCCAGGCGCTCCAGGGTGGCCCTCAGGTCCAGGATGGCCTTGGGCCCGGAGCAAACCACCAGGATGGGGGTGCGGGCCAGGGCCAGAAGATCGGCGCTTTCGTCAAAGGGCTCGGGGTGCACCCCCCCGATGCCCCCGGTGGCGAAGACGGCAATCCCGTGGCGGTGGGCCAGGTGGACGGTGGCCGCCACCGTGGTCCCCGCGCTTCTCCCCTGGGCCAGGAGGGCGGGCAGGTTCCAGAGGCTCGCCTTCTCCGCACCCCCTTGGGCCAGGGCCTCCATCTCCTCTTGGGAAAGGCCAAGGCGCACCTCCCCCCGCACCAGGGCGATGGTCTTGGGAAGAGCCCCTTCGGCCCGAACCGCCTCCTCCAGGGCCATGGCGGTGCGCAGGTTCAAGGGGTAGGGAAGCCCGTGGGTGAGGAGGGCCGACTCTAGAGCCACCACAGCCTTTGCCATGGGGGAAGGATACCACGCCCCAAGCGCCGAGGGATGGGGGTTGCCGCAAGTAGGAAGGGCGATGCCCAAGGTCTTCCTGGGGTCCCCCTCTTGGCCCAAGCCGCGATGGGGCGCCTAAACCTCCGGCCACACCAGGACCTCCTCCCCCACCTTGAGCCCGTGGAAGAGGAGGAGTTCAGGGGCAAGCCGGATCTCCACCCCCAGGCCCCCCACGCCCTCCACCGTTAGGAGGACTTCCCTCTGCGCCTTGACCCGCACCCGCTGGAAGAGGCCGTAATGCTCCCGCCAAGCGGAAAGGAGCAGGGCATCCACCTGCGCCCCTTGGCGTCCCAGGGCCACCCGAAGCCGGGCGGTGCGGGGCACCCGGGGGAACACCTCCACCAGGCGCAACCGGGCCAGGTGGCCCAGGCGCCTTAGCACCTCCCCCAGGGGAAGGGCGAGCCGGGAAGCCAGGTCCAAGGGGCTTTGGCCGCTTCCCAGGGCCAAAAGGAGGGAAAGCTCCGTGGGGTCCAGGGTGCCCTGGACCGCTTGGGCCCGGGAACCAGGCCGCACCAGGTCAAAGGGGCCCACCTCCACCCGCTCGTCCAAAAGGCGAATGGCCTGGAGGAGGTGGGCCTCGAGGGGACCCTCCAAGGAGCTCACGGGAGGGCGCACGGCAAGCTGGAACTGGAACCGGCCCTCCTTCAGCGCCAACACCTCCAGCAAGGCCTCCCGCCCCACCTTGTCCCCAAACACCGCATGCACAGGCCGGCCCTGCTCCAGGTACACCTCTCCCCTTCCCCCCTGAGCCTCCACCAGGAAGACCCCCGTCCTCCCCCCCTGGGCGAGGAGCTGCAACCAGTCAATGGGACCTAAGAGGCGGAAATCGCCTTCCATAGGGAACCAAGGTACCCCTTGCCGAAGAGGTGCACATGGGCCAGGAGGTAGTACACCTGGTACCGGGGCAGGGCCCTTTCCACCTCTTCCGGTATGGGGTAAAGGGCCCGGTAGGCCCTCCAGAACTCCTGCGGAAAGCCTCCAAAAAGGCGCATCATGGCCAGGTCCACCCCCCGCTCCCCCACGAAGAAGGAGGGGTCCAGCAGGGCGGGCCCCTCCGGGGTGAAGCGAAGGTTGCCGTGCCAAAGATCCCCATGGAGAGGCGCTGGGCCCTCGGCGGGCAGGGGTTTTTGGAAGAGGGCCTCCACCTTGGGTCCCAAGCCCTCCAGGCGGTCCCAGGTGGCCCGCAAGAGGGGCTCTATGCACCGCAAAAAGAAGAACTCCGTCCACTCCCCTCCCTCCCCGCCGGGCAAGGGAAAGGTGCCCAGGTATCCCGCCTCAGCCCAGTAGCTGGCCTCGCGTTGCCGGTGTAGCCCCGCCAGCATGCGGGCCAGTCCGCCCCAATCCTCAGGTCCTTCCGGCAAATACTCCAGGACCAACCCCTCCTCCGCCGCAAAGAACACCCGGGGCACCCGCACCCCCCGCCCGGCCAAGGCCCTAAGCCCCCGGGCCTCCGCGGGAAAGAGGCCGGGAGGAGGGTTCGGCGAAAGCTTCACCACATAGGGGCCCAGGCGGTACACCCGGGAAATATCCCCGCCGTACAGGGGCTGGGGTGGACCCTGGGCCTCAAGCCCCGCCCGGTGGAGAAGCTCCCTGGGGTCCATCCTCCCCCAAAAGGCGGTCCAGGAAAGCCCTGGCGGCGGCTTCCACCATCCAGTAAACCTCCTGGCAGTCCTGGAGGTCCCCGTGGTAGGGGTCGGGCACCTCTCCCCCGCCCAGGTAGTCCAAGAGAAGGCGCACCTTCCCCCTGGCCTCGGGGAAGCGCCTTTGCACCTCCCTTAGGTTCTCCCGGTCCATCACCAGGATGTGGTCGTAGAAAAGGGCATCCTCCCGGGTCATCTGCCGGGCCACGTGGGGAAAGTAAGCCCCTTCCCGCTCCAGCACCCGGCGCGCCCGGGGGTCCATGGGCTCCCCGGCATGCCAAGCACCCGTGCCCGCGGAATCCACCTCAAACCGGGCCTCGAGGCCCCGCTCCCGGAGGAGCTTGCGGAAGGCCCCCTCCGCCAGGGGGCTCCGGCAGATGTTGCCCAGGCAGACGAAGAGCACCCGCGTGGGACGGTCCATGCCTCCCATGATACGCAGGCCCTCAGTAGGGAACCTCCGCCACCACCTCCGTGCCCTTTCCCGGCTCCGAACGCACCTGGAAGCGCCCGCCCCGGGCCTCCACCCTTTCGCGCATCTGGGTGAGGCCGAACCCGCCTAAACCCTGGGCCTCCGCACGTTGAAATCCCTTTCCGTTGTCCCGGACCACGAGCCGCGCCCCCCGCTCCCCCAAGGCCAGGAGCTCCACCTCCACCCGGCTGGGCCTGCCGTGCTTGGCGGCATTGGTGAGGGCCTCCTGCAGAACCCGGAAGAGGACCAGCTCGCTGGCCTGGGAAAGCCCCACCCGCTCCGGCAGGGCGAGGTGCACCCGGAAACCCGCCTGCTCGGCGAAGGCCTGGGCGTAGCGGCGCACGGATTCCAGAAACCCGTAGCGTTCCAGGTCGATGGGCCTCAGGGCGAAGATGCTCCGGCGCACCTCCCGGATCTGCGCCCTAAGGGTCTCCTTCACCTCGCCCAAGGCCTTCAGGGCCGTTTCCGGGTCCTTGGAGAGGAGCCTTTCCGCCAAATCCAGCTTCAGGGCCATGAAGGCCAGGCTTTGGGCGATGCCGTCGTGGATCTCCCGGGCGATGCGGGTGCGCTCCTCGTTGATGGCCAGCTCCTCGGCCCTCAGGTAGGCCTGGGCGTTGCGCACCGCCAAGGCCACCTGGGAAGCCAGGAAGGAGAGGAAAGGAATGCGCCGGGAAAGGCCCTCGCCCTTGAGGACCAAGACCCCCACCGTCTCCCTGGCCTTCAGGGGCAGGGCCAGGGTTCCCCCATCCACGAACACCGGCCCCTCGAGGCTCCCCTTCCAAGCCCCCTCCGGCAGGAAGGGATGGGAAGGCAGGGCCAGCTGCCGCACCACCCGGGGCACCAAGAACCCCTCCTCGTCCAAGAGGAGCACCCCACCCCCCTCCGCCTCCGCCCAGGACTGGATCCGCTCCAAGAGCCCTTCAAGAAGCCGGTCCAGGTTGGCCTCGGCCTTAAGGGCCTGGTCCACCTCAAAGAGGGTAAGGCGGTCCCGGCTTCGGGCCACCACCGATTGCAAAGCCCCCGCCACCTCGTGGGCCAGCACCTCCAGGAAAACCCTTTCCGGCTCCGGGGGGCAGGCCTCCAGGTGGCCTTTCAACCCCGGAAGCTCCACCCGCACCCCGCCGCAGGCCTCCCCGGCATGCACCCCCTCGGCCTCCAGGGCCACGGGGTACCCCAGGGCCTCCCCCAAAGCCCGGGCGATGCGGGAGACCGCCTCCTCCAGGTTCTCGCTCTCCAAGGCCTCACGGAAAACCCTTCCCGCCGCCAAAAGGCGGCGGTTGGCCTCCTCTAAGGCCCTTTCCGCCCGCACCTTCTCCAGGGTTTCCTGGGCGATCCACTCCAGCACCGCATAGGTGACCAAGGGACCCACCAGGCCGTAAAAGCCCAGCCGTAGCCACAGGAGACCGTCCGCGTGCCGGTAGGGCAAAAGGGCCAGCTCAAAGACCGCCACCACCGCGGCGATCAAGGGCGGCAAAAGCCGCTGGGCCAAGCGCACCAATCGGTAAAGGCCGTGGCTAGCCATCCTTTTC
The DNA here is from genome assembly GCF_000744885.1 of Thermus amyloliquefaciens. Classification (NCBI taxonomy): domain Bacteria; kingdom Thermotogati; phylum Deinococcota; class Deinococci; order Thermales; family Thermaceae; genus Thermus; species Thermus amyloliquefaciens. The sequence continues at coordinate 1,265,253 of NZ_JQMV01000003.1, forward strand.
CCTCGCGCCCTCCTTCTTCGGGGAGGAGGCTACCGCATACCGGCTTTGGTGGAGAAGCCCCCTAAGGAGTTGCACCTCCCCCGGGGAAAGCCGGGCCTTGTGAAAGAGGCGGCGCAAACGCCGCATGGCGTATGGGTAGCGGTGCTCGTCGGTGAAACCGATTTCCAACACATACCGCCCCAGGTCCGCAAAGAACCCCTCCAGGGCGTCCAGGTCCGCCAGCTCCTCCTTGACGGCCTTGACGGCCGAAGGGCCTTCCTGCAACCAGGCCTGGTAAAGCTCGTAGGCGAAGACCACCACCGCTTGGGCCAGGTTCAAGGAGGGCTGCTCGGGGGCGGTGGGGATGCTGCCGATGAGATGGGCCAGGTCCAACTCCTCGTTGGTGAGGCCAAAGGTCTCCCGACCGAAGACCAGGGCCACCTCGCCCGCCACGGAAAGCACGTGCGCGGGCACCTCCCGGGCCGTGACCACCGGGGCTGGATAGAGCTCCCGGGGCCTTCCCGTGGTGGCCACCACAAAACCCACCCCTTCCAGGGCCTCCCTCAGGCTCCTCACCGCCACCGCCCGCTCCAGCACTTCCTCGGCGTGCACCGCCAGCCAGTAGGCCTCCCGGGCCCAAGGAGGCCCCACCCGTGGGCCCGGATTAACCACGTAGAGGCGGGAAAGGCCAAAGTTGCGCATGGCCCGGGCCACCGCCCCCACGTTCATGGGCTCCTGGGGTTCCACCAAGACGATGCGAATGCGTTCCAACACGGCCTCCTCCTTCTGGGCCTCACTGCCCAGGTGGCGGGGAAGGAAAACCCTCCTCCCCGGAACCCGGGGGGTAGGCCCCAGGCCCCACCGGGGCTGAGGGGGAGGGCACTGGGGAGGTGCCCTGCGAAAGCCCCTCCCCTTCCGGCGGGGGAGGCTTTGGGGCCGGCACGGGCGCCTTCCCCTCAGGGAACCAGGCCTTTATTCCCTGCGGGGAGGGCTGTCCCGACAACAGGTCCACCCCCACCTGCACCAAACCCGGGGGCGGGGGGAAATCCCCCCCTGGGCGCCCCCTCAAGGCCCCGGCCACAAACTCCCGCCAGATGGGGGGGTTGACCACGGAGCTGGAAGGCTCCCTCCCCCCCATGCGCAGGGGCTTGTTGTCGTCGCGGCCCACCCAGACCACCGCGGAAAGCCCCCGGGTCACCCCAGCGAACCACAGGTCCCGGGCCTCGTTGGTGGTCCCCGTCTTTCCCCCCACCACCCGGCCGGGGATCCGGGCCCCCTTGGCGAGCCCCTTCTCCCCCAGGTCGTAAACGTACCCCTTCAGGAGGTCCCAAGCCTGGTAGGCCGCCAAGGGATCAAAGAGGCGGCGGCGCTCCGGAAAGGCCTGGTAGAGGACCCGCCCCTGGGCGTCCTCCACCCGCTTCACGTAGATGGGGGTCACCCGGTAGCCTCCGTTGGCGAAGGCCGCATAGGCCGCCGCCAGGTCCACCGGGGTGATGGAGGCACCCCCGATGGCGATGGCCAGGGTGGGGTACTTGACGGCGAAGCCCGCCTGGGAAAGCTTCCTCGCCACCTTCTCCACCCCTATGGCCTGGGCGGTGTAGATGGCGGGCAGGTTGAGGGAGAGGTCCAGGGCATAGCGCACGGTGATCTCCCGGTTGAGGAAGGTGCCGGAAAAGTTCTTGGGCCGCCATACCCCTTCCCTCTGGCTGGGGTCGGGAAACTCCAGGGGGCGGTCGGGAACCAAGGTGGCCTGGGTCCAGCCCTCCTCAAAGGCGGTGGCGTACACAAAGGGTTTCACCGCACTCCCCGGGTTGCGCAGGGCCCGGGTGGCCCGGTTGTACTCATCCCCCTCCCGCCTAACCCCCCCACCAAGGCCAACACCTCCCCCGTCTCCGGGTCCAGGCCCACAAGGGCCAGCTCCGCCCCCTCCGGCAGCCTGGCCCCCTTGGCGGCGGCCTCCGCCGCCCTTTGCATGGTGGGGTCCAAGGTGGTGTACACCCTAAGCCCCCCCTCCCCGTACACCTTTTCCCTTCCGAAGCGGGCCTCGAGGAAACGGCGCACCTCGAGGACGAAATGGGGGGCCATGCGGTAGTCCAACTGCCTGAGGATGCGGGCCTCGGGATCCACCAGCCTGGCCGCCAAAAGGTTGCCCTCCCCGTCGTAGCGGGCCTCCCACCCCTTGGGGGCCAGGGGTTCCCGCCAAGCGGCCTCGGCCACCTCCGGGCTCACCCAACCCTCGGCCACCATCTGGTCCAGAAGCAGGCGCATCCTTTGGCGCATTCCAGCCAGGTCCTGGTACCGGGCGTTGGGGGCCGGGATCAGGGAGGCCAGGTAAAGGCCTTCCGCCAAGGTCAAGGCCGCCGGGTCCTTGCCGAAATAGGCCTCCGCCGCCCCCTTGATGCCCACGGCGTTGCCTCCCCAAGGCACCACGTTCAGGTACATCTCCAGGATCTCCTCCTTGGTGTAGCGCCTTTCCAGCTCCAGGGCCAGGGCCCACTCCTTGAACTTGCGCTCCAGGGAGCGGGCCTGGGCCAGCTCCTTGAGGAGGGTGTTTTTGATCACCTGGGTGGTGATGGTGCTCCCTCCCTGGAGGTCCCCCCGGAGGATGGCGTAAAGAGCCCCCAAGAGGCGCACGAAATCCACGCCATAGTGCTGGAAGTAGCGGCGATCCTCCGAAAAGACCACCGCCGCCACCGCCGCTGGGGAGACCTCGGCAAGCCGCACCAAGCTCCGGTGGATGGCCCTCCCCTCCTCCACGCTGGCGATCTGGGCCAAAGGGGTGCCGTCCCGGGCGTAGAGGGTGGAGGTGGCGGTGAGGCGTAGCCGATCAAACTGGGATAGGTCCGGCAGGTCGCGGGTGTAGGCATAGGCCAGATACCCCAAGGCCGAGCCTGCTCCCAGCAGAAGGCCGGCCACAAGGAGGGAAAGGAAGCGGAACACCCGCACGCCCCTCAGTTTACAGGGGCCTACCCCAAACCCAAAAAGCGGAGGAGCTTCTCGCGGGTGAGGGGTTTTTCTATGGCCATCACCCGCACCACCTCCGCGGTGGTGCGTTGCCTCTCCGTGGGCTCAATGAGCACCGCCAAGGGCACCTCCTTGAGCCGGCGCACGTGCCGGATGCGGGCAGCCACGGCAAAGGGATCCACGTCCAGGTCCTGGTCCAAAAGGATATACCGGGGCGTATGGTCCAGTAGCCAAAAGAGCCCTTCCCGGGCCAGGTCAAAGTGGCGAACGGGGAGGCCCTTCTCGGAAAGCACCAGGTCCACATAGGCCCGCAGGGCTTCGTTGCGGCTTAATAGGAGTAGCCCCGGGTAATCCGTCGCCACGGGGCCAGTTTAGCCGAGGGTTGCGAAAGGGGTATGAAAAAATTTGGCTGGGGCGCGTGGACTCGAACCACGACCGGCGGATCCAAAGTCCGCTGTCCTGCCATTAGACGACGCCCCAGCGTCCAAGGGGATTGTAGAGCAAGAGGGGCTTGGCGTCAAACCCCTTCCCCTAGGATCCCCCTACACGTTGAAGAGGATGTAGAGGACATCCCCGTCCTGGACCTGGTATTCCTTGCCCTCGAGGCGCACCCAGCCCCTCTCCTTGGCCCTGGCCCACCCCCCGGCCTCCACCAGCCTCTCCCAGGGGATGACCTCGGCCCGGATGAAGCCCTTCTCCATGTCGGAGTGGATCTCCCCCGCCGCCTCGGGGGCCTTGGTCCCCCGGCGCACCGTCCAGGCCCGCACCTCCTTCTCCCCGGCGGTGAAGAAGGTGATGAGGCCAAGGGCCCTATACCCCGCCCGGGCCAGGCGTTGCAGGCCGCTTTCCCTTAGGCCATAGGCGGCGAGAAGCTCCTTCCCCTCCTCCGGGGCGAGCTCGGCCAGTTCCGCCTCCAGGCGGGCCGAGACCACCACCACCTCCGCCCCCTCGGCCTCGGCCTTATCCCGCACCGCCTGGACATGGGGGTTACCCTCCCCTTCGGGCAGGTCCTCCTCGCCCACATTGGCCACGTAGATCACCGGCTTGGCGGTGAGGAGGGGGGTTTCCCTTAGCAAGCGGCGGAGCTCGGCCCCCTCCCCCTCCGGCCAGGGGAAGGTGCGGGCGGGTTTTCCGCCCTGCAGGTGGGCGTAAAGGGCCTCCGCCACCTCGAGGGCCAAGGCCAGTTCCCGGTTGGCCCGGGCCTCCTTCCTCAGCCGCTCCAGGCGCCTTTCCCAGGTGGCGAGGTCGGAAAGGAGGAGCTCGGTTTCCACCACCTCCGCATCCCCCAGGGGATCCACCCGGCCCATCACGTGCACCACCTCGGGGTCGGGAAAGCAGCGGAGCACGTGGGCGATGGCCGCCACCTCGCGGATGTGGGCCAGGAACTGGTTGCCAAGGCCTTCCCCCTTGTGGGCCCCCTTGACCAAGCCGGCGATGTCCACAAACTCCACGTGGGTGGGGACGACGGGGGGCTTCCGATCCCCCCGGGCAAACACCCTCTGCAGGGCGTAAAGCCTCTCGTCCTCCAAGGCCACCACCCCCACGTTCTTGTCGATGGTGGCGAAGGGGTAGTTGGCCGCCAAGGCGTTCGCCTGGGTGAGGGCGTTGAAGAGGGTGGACTTGCCCACGTTGGGTAAACCGACGATTCCCACAGCCAGCATCTTGACCTCAAAAAAAGCCCCATCAAGGGGCCTCTTTTCATCCTATCACATCCCTTGCGTATGATGGCAGGGTATGGAGCTGGCCGCCCACATTGACCACACCCTTTTAAAACCCACCGCCACCCCCGAGGAGATCCTCAAGGTGGCGGAGGAAGCCCTGGAATACGGGTTTTTCGGCCTCTGCATCCCCCCCTCCTACCTTCCCCTGGTGCGGGAGCGTTACCCCCATGCCCCCTTCCGCCTGGTCACCGTGGTGGGCTTCCCCTTAGGCTACCAGGCCAAGGAGGCCAAGGCCCTCGAGGCGGCCCTGGCCTTCGCCCAAGGCGCCCACGAGGTGGACATGGTGATCCACCTGGGCCGGGCCCTGGCGGGGGATTATGCCTACCTCGAGGAGGAGGTCCGGGCCGTGCGCCAGGCGGTCCCCAAGGCGGTGCTCAAGGTGATCCTGGAGACCGGCCACTTCACCCCCGAGGCCCTGGAACGCCTGGCCGAGGCCGCCATCCGGGGCGGGGCCGACTTCCTGAAGACCTCCACCGGCTTTGGCCCCCGGGGAGCCAGCCCGGAGGATGTGGCGCTCCTGGTCCGGGTGGCCCAAGGCCGGGCCCAGGTGAAGGCGGCTGGGGGGATCCGCGACCGAAGCCTGGCCTTGAAGCTTCTAGAGGCGGGGGCCACCCGGCTGGGCACCTCCAGCGGCGTGGCCCTCCTGAAGGGGGAGACGGGGCATGGGTACTAGGAGAAGGCGGAAAAAAACCCTTCTGGCTGGCCTCCCCAGCTACGTGATCCTGCTGGTTTTGCTCCTCCTTTGGCTCTTCCAAGAACTCCGCCCAGGCCCCACACCCCCCGCCGAACCCGGCGCCCTAGAGACCTACTTCATGCCCCAGGATGGGCAAAGGGCCAAAGCCCGCCTCGTGGCCCTCATAGAGGGGGCCCAGGAAAGCCTGGAGGGCGCCTTTTACGAGTTCCGGGACCTGGAGATCGCCCGGGCGCTCCTAAGGGCGAGGGAGCGGGGGGTGCGGGTGAGGATCTATGGGGAAAGCGATTTCCGCAACGATTTCCGCCGCTACCTGGTGGGGGCCGCCTTGGGCCAACAGGGGGAGGTCCCCAAGGTGCCCCAAGCCGCCCTAAGAGAGCGGGTGCGTCCCCTTTCCTTGGATTGCGAAGAGATCGTGGGCCTTCCCGTCTGCTTTGACGAGCGGGAAGGCTTCATGCACCACAAGTTCTTGGTGGTGGACGGCAAGGCGGTCTGGACGGGAAGCACCAACATGACCTGGAACGCCTTTGCCCGGAATAATGAAAACAGCCTCCTGCTCCCTTCTTCCATCCTGGCCCAGGGTTATGCCCGGGAGTTCCAAGCCCTTTTCTCGGGCACCAAGGAGGGTTTAGGGGAACCGGTTACCTTCAGCTTAGAAGGGGACATGCCGGCGGAGGGCACCGCCTACTTCAGCCCCAAAGGGGGGGCCCTGGGCCGGGAAGCCCTTCTGGAAAGGCTTCGGGCCTCCCAGCAGGAGATCCTGGTGGCGGCCTTTGTCCTCGCGGACCGAGAGGTGGTGAAGGCCTTGGCCCAGGCCCAAGGGAGGGGGGTAAGGGTGCAGGTTCTCCTGGAAACCCGCAACCTCGAGGATAGCCGGGAGGAGGAGCTCCTGCGGGCCGGGGTGGCGGTGCGCAAGGACGGCAACCCCTACACCCTGCACCACAAGGTGATGGTGCTGGACGGCACCTGGGTGGTCACGGGAAGCTACAACTTCTCCGCCAGGGCCTGGCAGGTGAACAACGAGAACCTCCTCCTCCTGAAAAGCGCCCCCCTGGCCGAGGCCTACCGGCAGGAGTTTTTGCGGCTATGGCAGGAAGGAACGCCCCTTTAGTGCTCACCCTGGCCTCGGGAAGCCCAAGGCGCCGGGCCCTCCTCGAGGCCCTGGGCTTTCCCTTAAGGGTGGTGCCTCCCGGGGTGGAGGAGGAAGGGGAAGGCCTCCTTTTAGACCCCAAGGAGCTGGCCCTCGCCCTGGCCCGGCGCAAGGGGGAAGGGGTGCCCGGGGAGTGGGTGTTGGCGGCGGATACCGTGGTGGACCTGGACGGCCGGGTGCTGGGCAAACCCAAGGACCGGGCGGAAAACCACCACTTCCTCCGCCTCCTTTCCGGCAGAACCCACCGGGTCCACACCGCCATCTACCTCCGCACCCCAGGGGATCTGGTGGCGGAGGTGCACACCGCCCAGGTCCGCTTCCGCAGGCTCTCCGAGGAGGAGATCGCCTGGTACGTGCAAAGCGGGGAGGGCCTGGACAAGGCGGGGGGCTACGGGGCTCAGGGCCTGGGTATGGCCCTTTTGGAGGGGGTCGTGGGGGATTTCTACACGGTGGTGGGCCTGCCCGTGGCCCGGGTTTTTGCCCTCCTTTGGGAAAGGGGGTTTAGGCCATGAGGGAGGTGGCCCTGCGCCGGGGGCTTTTCCTCCTGCTGTTGGCCGTGGGCCTGGCCCTGGCGGCCTTAACCCGCCCCCTCGCCCCCGCCTCGCCCTCACCCTTTCCCCCTCACCGCCCCCTTCCGGCCCTGGGCCACCGCCTGGGGCAGAACCTGCGGGCGGCCCTGACCGCCCTCCTTAACCGCCAAGACCTCTATGGGGAAAACCGAACCCTAAAGGCACGGCTGTCCCAGCTGGAAAGCGAGAACCGAAGGCTTCGCCTCGAGGTGGAGCGCCTCTCCCGGGCCCTCCAGGTCCAGGCCACCCAGGCCCCCGGGGTGGTGGCGGTGGCCCCGGTGGTGGGGGAGGACCTTTCCGGGCTGTACCGCCGCCTCATCCTGGGCCTAGGGGAGCGGGATGGCCTCCGGGTGGGCATGCCGGTGACCGCCCCGGAGGGGCTGGTGGGGCTCATCGTGGAGGTGGAGGAACGCCGGGCCTTGGTACGCACCCTCCTGGATCCGGAAAGCCAGGTGGGCGTGCGGCCGGAAAAGGCCCCAGGGCGGGGGGTGGCCCGGGGCGTTCCCCCGGACCGCCTGGTGGCGGAGTTCCCCCCCACGGTCCGGGTGGCTCCGGGGGACCTGCTCCTCACCGGAGCCCCTTTAGGGCTTTTCCCCGACGGGATTCCCGTGGGCCGGGTGGAGCGCGTGGAGCGCGTCCAAGGGGGATTAAAGCTGCGGGCCTGGGTCAGGCCTTTGGTGGAGCTTTCCCTCCTGGAAGAGGTCATCGTGCTGAGGCCGTTATGATGGGCATTTCGCTCCTAATCACCCTCCTCCTCTCCGGCCTCCTGGGGGCCCTCTGGCCTCAGGGGCTGATGGCCCCGGACCTCTTCTTGGTGCTGGCCCTCCTCTACGCCCGCGGCCTTCCCTACTACCTGGGCCTTCCTTCGGCCTTTTTCCTAGGGCTTGTGCAAGACCTTCTGGGCTATGGGCTTTTGGGTCTCCATGCAGTGGGGCTTTTGAGCGCCAGCTACGCCTTTTACGCGGCGAGCCGCCGCCTGGCTCCGGGGGAGGTCCCCGGGGTCCTCTTCTCCTTCCTCTGGGCCTTTTCCGCCAAGTGGGCGGGCTACTTCCTGGTGGCCTACTGGTTGCGCCTGGAGCTTCCCGCCTTCCTGCCCCTGGACCTCATCCTGGAGGGCCTCTTCACCCTTCCCTTGGTCCTCCTGGCCTGGCGCTTCGGGCCACCTTCCCCACGGCCATGACCAGCCGGATCTACGCCCTCATGCTCTTCTTCCTCCTGGCCTTCGGCCTCCTGGCCTTGAGGGCCTGGCAGCTCCAGGTCCTGGAGCACGAGAAGTACGCCCTGCGGAGCCAAGGCAACTACCTGAAGACCGAGGGGATACCCGCCCCCCGGGGCCGCATCCTGGACCGCAAGGGGCGGGTGATCGCCCAGGACCGCCTGGTGGTGGACCTGGTTTACCTGGGGGGGGAGGTGGCTTTTGCGGAGAGGCTTCTGCCCCTTTTGGGCCTGCGGGAGCTCCCTAAGGCACAAGGCGCCACGGTCCTGAAAGCAGGGGTGCCCGAACACCTTCTTCCCACCCTGGCGGAGATCACCGCCGGACAGAAAAACCTCAAGCTGGTGGAGCGCATCGAGCGCGCCTACCCCAACCCCATCTCGGGCCCGGTCCTGGGGTATGTGCTTCAGGCCAACGCCGAGCAGGTGAAGCGGGGGTACAGCCCTGAGGAGCAGGTGGGCCAAGCGGGCCTCGAGGCGGCCCTGGAGCCCTACCTCAGGGGCAAGCGCGGCCTTAAGGCGGTGGAGGTCAACGTCCGGGGGGAACGCCTGAGGGAGACCATCCTGGAGGAACCCACCCCCGGAGAGGACGTGGTCCTCACCCTGGACCTGGACCTGCAGCGCGCGGCGGAAAGGGCCCTGGAGGAGGCCCTGGCCGATATCAATGCGGGCCGCAAGCTCCGCGGGCTTCCCCCCGCCACCCGGGTCAAGGGAGCCATCGTGGCCGTGAATCCCAAAACGGGGGAGGTCCTCGCCATGGCCAGCGCCCCCTCCTTTGACCCGAGCCTGTTTGCCAAACGGCCCGTGCCCCAAGAGGTCCAAGCCCTCCTCCAAGACCGGGACCTCCCCCTCCTGAACCGGGCGGTGCAACCCTATACCCCGGGCTCCACCTTCAAGCTGGCCACCAGCTACGCCCTTTTGGAAGAGGGCTACGTGAACCCCTCCACCACCTTCCGGTGCACCCCCTACCTCGTCTTTGGCGGCCAAGTGCGCCGCAACTGGGCAGGGCGGGACATGGGCCCCATGACGGTCAAGGAGGCCATCGCCTGGAGCTGCAACACCTGGTACTACCAGGCGGTGGCCCAGGACCCCCTGGGGGTGGTGGACCGCCTGGCGGCGAGGGCCCGCCTTCTGGGCCTAGGGGAGGCCACCGGCCTGGAAATCGCTGAACGCACGGGGCTTCTTCCCACCCGCGCTTGGAAGCGGGAGGCTTTAAAGGAGCCCTGGTACCCAGGGGAAACCCTTTCCCTGGCCATCGGGCAAGGGCCCCTCCTCGCCACCCCGGCCCAGGTGGCCCGCATGCTGGCCACCATAGCCAACGCCGGGCAGAAGCCCACCCTCCACCTGGTGAAACGCATCGGCCAAAGGGAGGTTAGACCCCAGCTCACACCGGTTCCCGGGCGTTTCTGGGCGGTGTTGCAGGAAGGTCTGCGCAAGACCGTGAAGGAGGGGACGGCCCGCCATGTGCTGGGGGACTTCCCCGTGCCCACGGGGGGCAAGACGGGAACCGCGGAAACCCCGGGGAAGCGGGCGGGCCTCGAGCACGCCTGGTACATGGGCTACGGCCCCGCTGAGCCCGGTTTTTCCTACCCTCCTTTGGTGGTGGTGGCCTTCTTTGAAAACGGGGGCGAGGGAAGCCGCGTGGCCCTCCCTGCGGTGCGCAAGGTGATGGCCGCCTACTGGCAGGTGGAGGAGGCCCAGGCCAGGTAAAATGGCCCCATGCGGCTTCGCGCCACCCCTAAAGCCCTAGCCCTGCGCCTGGACGGCGGGGAAACCCCGGAAGAACTCCGAAACCTGAGGTTGCCGGAGGGCCTTCCCCTCGAGGTGGAGGTGGCCGGGCCCGTGTCCGGTAGCCTTCTTCAGGCCCTCCTGGAGCTGGGCCGGCCCCTCACCCTGGTGCCCCCCAGGAAGCCCTCACCGGCCGGTACCCTGGTCCTAAGCAAAACCCTCCGCTCCGGCGAACGGGTGCAGCACCCGGGCACGGTGGTGGTCCTGGGGGACGTGAACCCGGGAGCCGAGGTGGTGGCGGGGGGGGACGTGATCGTGGTGGGCAAACTGCGGGGCCTGGCCCACGCGGGGGCGGGAGGCGACGAGGAGCGCTTCATCTTTGCCCTGGAGCTGGCTGCCAAGCAGGTGCGCATCGGCCCCCATCTGGCCCAGGCGCCGGAGGGCCTGGAGGCGCGGGGCCCCGAGATCGCCCGCGTCCAGGAGGGAACCATCGTGGTGGAGCCCGCTAGAAGGCGATAGTTCCCGTTTCCACCCCGTACCGCTTCAGCACGAGATAAATCACCCAACCCGATGCGGCCACATAGAGCCAGATGGGCACCAGCACCTTGGCCCAGCGCTTGTGGAGCACAAACTCCCCCCTGAAGGCCCGCCAGATCACGTAAAGGGCCAGCGGCCCGTTGACCGCCGCCAGCAGGGTATGGGTAAAGAGGAGGAGGTAGTAAGCCCCCCGCCAGGCCTCAGGCCCCCCGTAGGCGGTGGTGCCGTGAAGGGCCCACTTGGCCAGGTAAAAGACCAGGAAAAGAAGGGCCAGGGAGGTGGCCGTGAGCATGGCCCGGTGATGCCAGACCCTATTCCCCCTTCGGATCAGGGCCACCCCCACCACAAGCGCCAGCCCCGAGAGCACGATGCTCCACACCGCCAGCAAACCCAAAAGCTCCTTCACGTCCTCTCCTCCCCTAGCCGCTCGCCCAGAAGCCGCACGGGCTCCAGCCTTGCGGTGCGGGCGTAGCTGTAACCTTTCAAATAGTCTTCTTCCTGACCTAGAAGCTGGTAGAGCCTAAAGTAGGCCACGGCCAAAAGCCCATCCCGTTCCCGCCCAGGGGGGAGCCGGTGGAGAAGCCTGGCGATCTCGCGGAACCTGGGTACCTGGCCGGCCTCCAGAGGCGTCTCCCGCAGGGCCCGGGCCAGGTCCGTCAAGGTGCCGTGATCCCGCCTCATAACCCCAAGGAGTGTACCACGCCCGCCCCTAGGGAATGCGCCGGCTGGCACGGTTCCCGGCGGCATCCACCGCAAGCAGCACGGCCCCAGCGGGCACCTCCGCGGAAAAGGCCACCGTGGCCTCCTTGGGAAGGGAAAGGGGATCAAAACGGCCGCCCGTCTGTACCACCACCCAATCCACCAGGACGTTATCCTCCACCCGCCCGTAGACCCGGTACAGGTTACCCTCCCGCTCCAGCCGCTCCACCACGATGCGGGGTGGGGAGGCGTCCAGCACCAGGGAAACCCGCCGCTCCCCCCGTTCGCCCCGGGCATCCTCCGCCTCCAGGAGGAGTTCCACCCGTCCCGAGGTGGGGGCCTGCAGGCGGAAACGGAACCGGACCAGCCTCTTGCCCTCCTCCCCGGGAGGAAGCACCTCCTGCCCTCCCACCCTCACGCTCACCACCCCAGAGGGGTCAAAGGCGTAGCCCTCCGCGCTCAGCGTACGCCCCGGGGCCACCGCCCCGCCCAGGGGCTCCACCAGGCCGATCTCCGGGGGTGCGGTATCGGGCCGGGCACAGGAGACAAGGACAAAGGCAAGAGGATAGAGGAGATGCGCACGCATCTCCTCTATCCTAAAGGGCAAATACGCTTCACCGCAGAATCACACCCACGCGTCCAGCAAAATACGGCCCAAACAGTGGGGCGGGAAAAAGCACATGGGCACCAAGCTGACCCTCAAAGTAGGGATTTATAGCCGGATCGGGCAGTTGGATCTCCACCCCCACAAGCCCATGGGGATAGATCCCAAATACCGAGCCACCTAAGGCCACGCTTGCCCCCAGGCCAAGCCCGTAGTACCAGCTCATTCCCAGGCCCGAGTAGCCGGGTAAAGAAGCCTTGGCCAGGATCAAAGCGCCATCCCCCGCTACACCAAAGAAGCCAAAGCCAGCCCCGAGGCGGAGATTAGCGCTTTGATACTGGAAGCCAAGATACGTAGGGTACCCGGAGTAGAAGCCAACCCCTTGGGTCTGAGCAAAGCCAACAGACAATGCGAGCATTACTAATGCACTCCAAAAAAGCTTCCTCATTGCTAACACCTCCTTCCTTCTTAAGGTTAGCAGACCGCCAATAGGTGTCAAGTAGTGTATAAACCGCCAATAGGTGTCAAGTAGTGTATAAAGCGTTGATTCGCACATACCCCTCCGTCAAGTCGCACCCCCAGGCCACACCCATCCCCTGGCCCTCCTGAAGGTCCACCAGGACCTCCACCTCCTCGGCCCGCATGGCCTCGCTCGCCGCCTGGCGGTCAAAGGAGAGGACGCCCCCGGCATAAAGGGGAATCCCCTGCACCTGGATCCGCACCCTCGAGGGGTCAAACCGGGCCCCGGAGTTGCCCAAGGCCGCCAGGATACGGCCCCAGTTGGGGTCGTTTCCGTAAAGGGCCGCCTTCCAAAGGGCGCTACCCGCCACCGCCCTGGCCGCCCGCCGGGCCTCCTCCTCGGTGGCCGCCCCCACCACCCGCACGGTCATCAGCTTGGTGGCCCCTTCCCCATCCCGGGCGATCTTCCTGGCCAGCTCCTGGGCCACCCCCTCCAGGGCAGGAAAAAACGCCTCCAGGGGCACTTCGCCATAGGCCCCATTGGCCATCACCAAGGCCAAGTCGTTGGTGGAGGTGTCCCCATCCACGGTGACCTGGTTAAAGGTGCGTGCCACAATGCCCCGCCAGGCTTCCCGCAAAGCCCCTTGGGGAAGGGAGGCGTCGGTCACCAAAAAGGCCAGCATGGTGGCCATGTTGGGGTGGATCATGCCGCTTCCCTTGGCGATGCCCACGATCCTCGCCCCTTCCACCTCGGCCTCCGCCACCTTGGGCACCAGGTCCGTGGTAAGGATAGCCTCGGCAAAGGCGTCGGCGTAGGGGGTGAGTTCTATCTGGGGCAAACCCGCCTCCACCTTTTCCACGGGAAGGGGAACCCCGATGACCCCGGTGGAGGCCGTCAAGACCTCCTCCACGGAGACCCCTAGGCGCAGGGCCGCGGCCTCGGCCATGCGCCGATCGTCCACAAAACCCCGCTCCCCGGTGGCGCAGTTGGCGTTCCCCGCGTTCACCACCACCGCCCTCAAGGCCCTGCCGGAGGCGTAGAGGCTCCGCCCCCGGTGGACCGAGGGGGCGGCGGCCCGGTTTTGGGTGGCGGCGTAGGCCCAGGCGGCGGGCAGGCCCGAGACCAGAAGGGCCAGGTCCGGTTTGCCGGAAGGCTTGATGCCCGCGCGGGTTGCCCCGGCGCGGAACCCTCTGGGAAGTTTCACGGCCATATCCCCTCCCTCGGAAGGGCAAGGCTTTCGGGAAAGCCCATCATCAGGTTAAAGTTCTGCACCGCCTGGCCGGCCATACCCTTGACCAGGTTGTCCAGGGCGGCGAACACCAGGATGCGGCCCGTGCGCGCCTCGAGGAGGGGCCGCAGGTCCACCCGGTTGGAACCCAGGGTGCCCTTGGTCTCGGGGAGGCGGTCCAGGACCCGCACGAAGGGCTCCTCAGCGTAAAAGCCCCGGTAGAGCTCCTCCAGGCGCTTCTGATCCCACGCCCCCGCCACCTCGGCCTCCGCGGTGACCAAGATGCCCCGGGTCATGGGCACCAGGTGGGGAACGAAGGAAAGGCGGACCTCGCCCAGGGGCCCATGGGTGCGCACCGGGCGGCCCTGGGCCAGGAGGCGGCCCAGGTTTCTTTCCATCTCGGGGATGTGGCGGTGGGTGCCCCCCACCTTGTAGGGCTTGAGGTTCTCGTTCACCTCGGCAAAAAAGGTGCCCTCCCCTTCCCTGCCCGCCCCCGAGACCCCGCTTAGACCCACCACGAAGGCCCCCCGCAAGACGCCCTCCGCCGCCAAGGGGGCCAGGGCCAGGGTGGCCGCGGTCACGTAGCAGCCGGGGTTGGCCACCAGCCTGGCCCCCCTTACCTCCTCCCGATGGAGCTCGGGAAGGCCATAGACCGCCTCCCCAAAAAGCCCCGGACTCTGGTGGGGGATGCCGTACCAGGCCTCGTAGACCTCAGGGGGAAGCCGGAAGTCCCCGGAAAGGTCAATGACCCGCTTGCCCGCCTCCAAGGCCCGGGGGGCGATCCCCATGGCCAGCCCATTGGGAAGGGCCAGGAAGAGCACCTCGGCCTCCTCCAGCACCTCCTCCTGGGAAGCAAAGGCCCGCTCGTCCCAAAGCTGGGGCCAGGCGGAGGCGAGGGGCTTCCCCTCGTGCTTGCGGCTAGAAAAGCCCACCAGCTCCACCTGGGGATGGGCCTTGAGAAGGCGAATCAGTTCCCCACCCCCATACCCCGAGGCCCCGAGGATCCCCACCCTTACCACGGTACCTCCAAAATGAGGTCAGGGAAGACCAACGGGGCCAGGTTTTCCCCAGGGGAAAGCCAGAGCTGTTCCCGGTAGTGGTCGCCAGCAGGGCCCCGATCCACTACATCCGCATGACGGGATCCTATGGGTGCCCTCTGGTAGATCTCCCCCCTCAAAAGCTCCACACCCCGCTCGGGCAGGGGGAGCCGTAGAAACTCCTCGAGGGAGAAGCGGTAAGGCCGGACCATACCCCTAGCTTAGCAGGCGCAGGAGGACGGCCTTGGCGGTGTGGAGGCGGTTTTCCGCCTGGTCAAAGACCCGGCTCCGGGGCCCGTGCACCGCCTCCTCCGTGGTCTCCTCCCCGTAGTGGGCGGGAAGGCAGTGCAGGAAGACCCCCTCGGGGTGGAGGAGGGCGAGGAGCTCCCCATTGACCTGGAAGCCCCGGAAGTCCTGAAGGCGCTTTTCCCGCTCCGCCTCCTGGCCCATGCTGGTCCAGACATCGGTGTAGAGGGCGTGGGCCCCGAAAGCCGCCTCCTTGGGATCGTAGGTGAAGAAGGCGCCCGCCTTGCGCAAAAGCCCGGGGTCCGGCTCGTAGCCCTTGGGGGTGGCCACCCGCACCCTGAGGCCCACCAGGGAGGCCACCTCCAAAAGGGAGTTCAGCACGTTGTTCCCGTCGCCTACCCAGGCCACCTCGAGGCCCTCCCACCCCCCGAAGGCCTCCTTCAGGGTGAGGAGGTCCGCCAGGGCCTGCAGGGGGTGGGCCCGGTCGGAAAGGGCGTTGATCACCGGAATCCGGGCGTGGCGGGCGAGTTCCTCCACGGTTTCATGACGGTACACGCGGGCGGCGATCCCCTCCACAAAGCGCTCCAGGTTCTTGGCGATATCCCTGACGGGCTCCCGCTCGCCGATGCCCACCTGCTTTTGGTCCAGGTAAAGGGCATGCCCTCCCAGGTGAAGCATGGCCACCTCGAGGGTGGTGCGGGTACGCAAGGAGGGCTTCTCAAAGAGAAGGGCCAGGACCTTGCCCTTAAGATCCTCGCCCCGGTAACGCTCCCTTTTCAGCCTTTCCGCCAAGGCCAGGAGGCCCTCCACCTCCTGGCGACCGTGGGCCGAGAAGTCCAAAAGGTCCTTGGGCCGAGTAAGGGCGTCTCCCGCCATGAGGCTTTTAGGATACCGCACCCTTGCAAACTTATGCAACCCCCCGTGGCCTTCGTTGACAGGGGATCAGCCCGCGGGTTAGCATCCCCGTAGCCTCCGAGCCCGGATAGACCCTCAGGGCCTTCCGGGCCGGGCTTTGGGCCCCGGGGTGGTGGGGGCAACCCCGCCGCCTGCCGTGGTGGCAAAGGAGGTTCAGTTGAGCAAACAAAGGGTGGTGCTGCTGGCCCTGCTCCTTCTCGCCCCGGTGTGGGCGCAAAAGACGGTGCAGGTGGTGGCGGCCTCGGATCTGCAGTACGCCCTGAAGGAACTGGCCCAAGCCTTTGAGGCCAAGAACCCGGGGATCCGGGTTTCCCTGAGCTTTGGCTCCTCGGGCAAGTTCTACGCCCAGCTCACCCAGGGCCTCGAGGCGGACCTCTTCTTCTCCGCGGAAAAGATTTACCCCCGGCTTCTGGAGGAAAAGGGCCTGGCCGAACCCCACACCCGAAGGCCCTACGCCCTAGGGCGCCTGGTGATCTGGTTGGACCGTAGGCTAGGCCTACAACCTGACCCCAAGGCCCTCAAGGACCCCAGGATCACCCGGCTCGCCATCGCCAACCCCGTGCACGCCCCTTACGGCCGGGCTGCCGTCACCCTCCTGGAACATCTCGGCCTGCTTAGGCGCCGCCCCGACGTTTCCATCCCTGGTCTAAAGGAACCTTTTGCCAGCCTTTCCTGGGAAGAAATCCCTTGGGAGGGGCTTACCCGCGGGGTAGAGACCTACTGGGACGCCACACCCCTCCGCCAAGGCAAGGCCCACTTTGAGTTCGTGTACGGGGAAAACATCTCCCAAACAGCCCAGCTAGCCCTCACCGCCACCCAGGCCGGCATCCTGGCCCTTTCCCTGGCCATTCACGAGAGCCTGTCCCGCCCAGGGGTCTACTGGGTAGCCCCCCTGGAGAGCCACCTCACCCTGGAGCAGGACTACGTGATCCTGAAAGGGAGGAAGCGGCCTGAGGTGATGGCCTTCTATAACTTTGTGGGAAGCCCCGAGGGGCGGGCCATCTTGAGGCGTTACGGGTTTTTGTTGCCCGGAGAGAAGCTGGAGTGATGGACCCCCTCTTCTGGACCGCCCTCGGCCTTTCCCTCGAGGTGGCCTTCTTGGCCTCCCTGATCCTTCTCCTCCTGGGCATCCCCCTGGCCTGGCTGATGGCCTTCCACCGTTTTCCGGGAAAGGCCCTGCTGGAAGCCGTCTTCCTCCTTCCCTTGGTCCTGCCCCCCACGGTGCTGGGCTTTTACCTCCTTTTGTTCCTGGGGCCTGGGGGCCTATGGACCAAGCTCACGGGGCTTTCCTGGGCCTTCCGGTTGGAAGGCCTGGTGCTGGCCAGCGTCCTCTTCAGCCTGCCCTTCGCCCTCACCGCCTACCGGGAGGCCTTCTTATCCCTGGACCGAAGCCTCCTGGAGGTGGCCCGGACCCTGGGGGTGCGCAGGGGCAAGATCTGGGCGCGGGTGGTCCTGCCCCTGGTCTGGCCGGGCCTCCTTTCCGGAACCCTCCTGGCCTTCGCCCACACCCTGGGGGAGTTCGGGGTGGTCCTCATGGTGGGCGGCTCCATCCCCGGCAAGACCCAGATGGTGAGCATCTACATCTACGACCTGGTGCAAGCCCTGCGCTTTGGGGAGGCCTCCAAGGCGGCCTTGGTGCTTCTTTTCCTCAGCCTGGCCATTCTGGCGGCGGCAAGAACCCTAGAGGCCAAGGGACGGGCATGGAGGTCCATTACCTGATCAAAAAGCCCATTCCCCTCGAGGCCCGCTTTCGCTTGCGCGGCTTCACCGTCCTTTTGGGGGAAAGCGGGGTGGGCAAAACCACCCTGCTCAGGGCTTTGGCCGGCCTGGTAAAGGCCGAAGGCCGACCGTATGGCGGGCTTCCCCCGGAACGGAGGCCCGTGGGCTACCTGCCCCAGGACCTGGCCCTCTTCCCCCACATGACCGCCTGGGAGAACGTGGCCTTTCCCCTGGTGGGAAGAAACCGCAGGGAAAGAGCCTTGGCCCTCCTGGAACGGGTGGGGCTTTTGGAGCACGCCCACAAGCGCCCAAACCAGCTCTCCGGCGGCCAGAGGCAGCGGGTGGCCCTCGCCCGGGCCCTGGCCAGAAACCCCGAGCTCCTCCTCCTGGACGAACCCACCAGCGCCTTGGATCCCCTCACCAAGGACCAGGTGCTGGGGGAGCTGGTGGACCTCATCCGCCGGGAGGGCATCCCCACCCTGGCGGTGAGCCACGACCCCACCCTGGCCCGGATGGCGGACTGGCTTGTGGTGATGGGCTCGGGGAGGATCCTGCAGGAGGGCCCGCCCGAGGAGGTGTACTCCGCGCCCAAGGAGCTCCTGGTGGCCAGGCTCCTGGGCTACGAGAACCTCTTTCCCGCCCGCATTGCCCCCATGGGGGTGGAGGTCCAGGGGGTCCACCTCCGCCTTCCCTTACCCCCCTGGGCCCGGCCCGGGGAGACAGCCTGGGTGGGCATCCGGGCGGAGGAGGTGATCGTGGTGCGCCCGGACCGGCCCCCACCCCCGGAAAACGTCCTAGAGGGCGTACTGGCGAACCTTCACCCGGAAGGCCTCGCCTACCGGGGCTTGTTCCAAGGCCCCCTCCGCCTCCAGGTGCTGCTTCCCAGGCACGTCCAGGCCCGGCTGAACCTCTACCCCGGGCAGAGGCTCCAGGTGGTCCTTAAGCCCCATTACCTGCACCTGATGCCGGGCGAGGCGGACTAGGTCCTCCTCCCCCAGGCCAAACTTGTTCATCACCCCCCTAAGGAAGAAACGGGCCCGGTCCCGGGGACACCCCAAGGCCAGGGCCAGGGCCCCCGCCCTTAGGGGAAACCCTCGCCCCACCGCCAGCAACACCGCCCTCTCCCCCGGGAGGAGGCCCAAGCCCACCCGGCCCGTAAGGGGCAGGCCCGGTCCCCGGCCCAGGCTTAGGGCCAAGGTCTTGGGGTCGTCCCGCCGCGTGAGGAAGACCATGCCCCTGGGGTCATAGGCCCTAAGCCCCCAGGGGGTGGTCCAGAGGAGCACCTCACCCATTTCCAACCGGTCCAGCCCCGCCAAGGCCAGACCTTGGCCCTCGTTCCAGCCCACCTTCCAACCCGCCCGGCGGAGCGCCCCGTACACCAGGGCATAAAGCTGTAAGCTTTTCGTGTAAACCACCGCTTCCAAGATCCCACCCTCCTTCAGCCCAAGGATCCTTCGCCAACCTCAAGCGAAAATCCCCAGGGCGAAAGGAGGGGAGCGGGGGGAAAAGAGCCTTCCATGGGGTTCCGGGTGTCCAGGCAAAGGGATGACCCTAGCCCGCACCCCCCGCACCAGGGTGGGGGAGGCCACCTGGCCCACAGGGGGCAGGCCCGGGGAGACCTGCAACCCGCAGAAGGGGGAATGGTCCACCTCCTTCTCCTCCCCAGGCGCCTGGCAGAGATCCGCCCGGAGACCGGGGTTTTGTACCTGCATGAGGTACATCTGCAGGGCCACCCCGGTGGAGGCGGCCAAGGTGAGAAGGAGGTAGAGGAGTACCAGGAGCCCCCGTGTGGAACCCCGGAAGGGCATGGCCGCAGTATAGCCCTCCCCCTCGGGTAAAGTGTAGGGGTATGGCCGTGCGCGGCACCAAGGACCTCTTCGGCAAAGAGCTACGGCTCCACCAGCACATCGTGGCCACCGCCCGCCGGGTCTTGGAGGCGGCGGGGGCCTTGGAGCTCATCACCCCGGTGTTTGAGGAAACCCAGGTCTTTGAGAAGGGGGTGGGGGTGGCCACCGACATCGTCCGCAAAGAGATGTTCACCTTCCAGGACCGGGGCGGGCGCTCCCTCACCCTCCGCCCTGAGGGCACCGCCGCCATGGTGCGGGCTTACCTGGAGCACGGGATGAAGATCTGGCCCCAACCCGTGAGGCTTTGGATGGCGGGGCCCATGTTCCGAGCGGAAAGGCCCCAAAAGGGGCGCTACCGCCAGTTCCACCAGGTGAACTACGAGGCCCTGGGCTCGGAAAGCCCCCTTCTGGACGCGGAAGCCATCGTGCTCCTTTACGAGAGCCTTAAGGAACTCGGCCTGAGGCGCCTTACCCTAAAGCTCTCCTCCGTGGGGGACCCCGCGGACCGGTCCCGGTACAACGCCTAC
Organism: Thermus amyloliquefaciens; assembly: GCF_000744885.1. Lineage (NCBI taxonomy): Bacteria > Thermotogati > Deinococcota > Deinococci > Thermales > Thermaceae > Thermus > Thermus amyloliquefaciens. The sequence goes on from NZ_JQMV01000003.1 coordinate 1,285,086, forward strand.
CTCCGGGAGGTCCTCTCCCCTCACCGGGAGGCGCTCTCCCCGGACTCCCAAGAACGCCTCGAGCTCAACCCCATGCGCATCCTGGACTCCAAAAGCGAGCAGGACCAGGCCCTCCTCAAGGAGCTCGGCATCCGGCCCATGCTGGACTTCCTGGGGGAGGAAGCCCGGGCCCACCTCAAGGCGGTGGAGCGCCACCTGGAACGGCTTTCCGTGCCCTATGAGCTGGACCCGGCCCTGGTGCGGGGCCTGGACTACTACGTGCGCACGGCCTTTGAGGTGCACCACCAGGAGATCGGGGCGCAAAGCGCCTTGGGGGGCGGAGGGCGGTACGACGGGCTTTCCGAGCTCCTGGGAGGCCCCAGGGTCCCGGGGGTGGGGTTCGCCTTTGGGGTGGAGCGGGTGGCCCTGGCCCTGGAGGCGGAGGGGTTCGGCCTTCCCGAGGATCGGGGGCCCGAGGTCTACCTGGTCCCCCTCACGGAGGAGGCGGTGGCCGAGGCCTTCTATCTGGCCGAGGCCCTGAGGCCCCGCATCCGGGCGGAGTACGCCCTGAGCCCCAAGAAACCGGGCAAGGGGGTGGAGGAAGCCCTGAAGCGGAATGCCGCCTTCGTGGCCTTCCTGGGGGAGGATGAGTTGAAGACCGGGGAGGTCACCCTGAAGCGCCTGGCCACCGGGGAACAGGTGCGCCTTCCCCAAAGGGAGGCCCTGGGCTTCCTCCTTTCCGTCTTGGCGTGAGCATCCGGTAAGATTTGGGGGATTATGCGCCGCACCCACTTCGCCGGAAGCCTAAGGGAAGCCCACGTGGGGCAGGAGGTGGTCCTCGAGGGGTGGGTGAACCGCCGCCGGGACCTGGGGGGGCTCATCTTCCTGGACCTGCGCGACCGCGAGGGTTTGGTCCAGCTGGTGGCCCACCCGGAAAGCCCCGCATACCAGGAAGCGGAACGCGTCCGCTCGGAGTGGGTGGTCCGGGTAAGGGGCACCGTGCGCCTGCGCCCCGAGCCCAACCCCCGCTTGGCCACCGGGAAGGTGGAGGTGGAGCTCCACTCCTTGGAGGTTCTTGCCGAGGCCAAAACCCCTCCCTTTCCCATAGATGCCGGCTGGCGCGGGGAGGAGGACAAGGAGGTCTCGGAGGAACTCCGGCTCAGGTACCGCTATCTGGACCTCCGCAGGAAGGGGATGCAGGAGAACCTGCGCCTCCGCCACCGGGTCATCAAGGCCATCTGGGACTTCCTGGACCGGGAGGGCTTCATCCAGGTGGAAACCCCCTTCCTCACCAAGAGCACCCCGGAAGGGGCCCGGGATTTCCTGGTGCCTTACCGTCAGCAACCCGGCCTTTTCTACGCCCTCCCCCAGTCCCCGCAGCTCTTCAAGCAGATGCTGATGGTGGCCGGGTTTGACCGCTACTTCCAGATCGCCCGTTGCTTCCGGGACGAGGACCTCCGGGCCGACCGCCAACCCGATTTCACCCAGATGGACCTGGAGATGAGCTTCGTGGAGGTGGAGGACATCCTAAACCTTAACGAAAGGCTCATGGCCCACGTGTTCCGGGAGGCCCTGGGGGTGGAGCTTCCCCTCCCCTTCCCCCGCCTCACCTACCAGGAGGCCCTGGAGCGCTTTGGCTCGGATAAGCCCGACACCCGCTTCGGCCTGGAACTCAAGGAGGTGGGGCACCTCTTCCGGGAAAGCGCCTTCCAGGTGTTCCGGGAAGCAGAAAGGGTGAAGGCCCTGGCGGTGCCCAAGGCCCTTTCCCGCAAAGAGATCGCCGAGTTGGAGGCCTTGGCCAAACGCCACGGGGCCCAGGGGCTGGCCTTTGCCCGGGTGGAGGAGGGAGGGGTGGCGGGGGGGATCGCAAAGTTTTTGGAACCCGTACAGCACCACCTCCTAGCGGCCATGCAAGCCGGCCCAGGAGACACCCTCCTCTTCGTGGCGGGGCCCGCCAAGGTGGCGGCCAACGCCATGGGGCAGGTGCGGCTTAAGCTGGCGGAGCTCCTGGACCTCCCCCGGGAGGGCTTCCGCTTCCTTTGGGTGGTGGACTTCCCCCTCCTGGAGTGGGACGAGGAGAGGGGCCAGTACACCTACATGCACCATCCCTTCACCAGCCCCCATCCCGAGGACCTACCCCTCCTGGACACCGATCCGGGAAGGGTGCGGGCCTTGGCCTACGACCTGGTGCTGAATGGGACCGAGGTGGGGGGTGGGTCCATCCGCATCCACGACCCGGCCCTTCAGGCCAAGATGTTCCAGCTGTTGGGCATCGGGGAAGAGGAGCAACGGGAAAAGTTTGGTTTCTTCCTCGAGGCCCTCACCTACGGGGCCCCACCCCACGGGGGCATCGCCTGGGGGCTGGACCGCCTCCTGGCCCTCATGACGAATAGCCCTTCCATCCGCGAGGTCATCGCCTTCCCCAAGAACAAGGAAGGCAAGGACCCCCTCACCGGGGCCCCAAGCCCGGTTTCCGAGGAGCAGCTTCGGGAGCTGGGCCTCATGGTGATCGCCCATGGCTAGGATCCCCTACGTGATCGTGGACGCCTTCGCCCCCACCCCGGGGGCGGGGAACCGGGTGGCCATCGTGCTGGATGCCCGGGGCATGACCCCACCTGAGATGCAGGAGGTGGCCCGGAGACTTTCCGAGCCCGAGACCACCTTCGTCACCGAGCGGCAAGGCCAAGTGTTCGCGGTGCGCTTCTTCACCCCCTCGGGGGAGGTGGAGTTCTCCGGCCATGCGGCGGTGGCCCTGGGCCTGGTCCTGGTACGCCTGGGCCTGGCCCCCGAGGGCACCAAGCGGCTTTTCCTGCACACCCCCACGGAGGCCCTGCCGGTGGAAATCCTCTACGAAGCGGGGGAGCCCAAGAAGGCCTTGGTGAGGGGTCCTGCGCCCAGGTTCCGGGACCTCCCTCCCTTCCAGGTCCTCAAGGAGGTCCTCGAGGCCCTGGGCTCCGACGAGCGCTACCTGCACCGCGGCCTACCCTACGGCATCGCCTACACGGGGCTTTGGAGCCTCTTCGTCCCCCTCATCGCCCCGGGGGTGGTGGACGCCTTAGAGCCCGAGATGAAGACCCTGGCGGAACTCTCCCGCCAGCTGGAGGTGGCCACGGTGCACGCCTACGCCCCCATGGGCCCGAGGAGCTTCTACGCCCGGGACTTCGCCCCTCTTCTCGGCATCCCCGAAGACCCGGTCACGGGTTCGGCCAACGCCGCCCTGGGGGCCCTCCTGGCCCGGGCTGGGGTGGTGCCCCGGCGGGAGGGCCGGGTGGCGCTTACCATCTACCAGGGCCACCGCCTGGGCAACCCCGGGGTGGTGGAGGTGGTGGTGGAGTACAGCCCCACGGGCCAGCCCTACGGGGTGCAGATCGGGGGGGAGGCGGTCCAGGTCTTCGCCGGGGAACTTTGATGGTGCGGCTGGTCTTTGTAGATGTGGACGGCACCCTGGTGGGCAAGGACGGGGTGCCGGAGTGCGTTTGGCCAGCGGTGGAGGCCTTGAGGGTTCAAGGGATCCACCTAAGCCTCATCACCGGCCGGCCGGGCCGGGGGCACGCCCTGGCCTATGCCCGCCGCCTGGACCCCACGGGTCTCCACGTGTTTGAGTCTGGGGCGGTGGTCCTGGCCTTTTCCCGGGATCCCCACTCCCCGCCTGCCCAACCCCTCCTGGTGGAGGCCCTGCCCCAGGAGGCCGCCCGGGAGGCCATCCGCCTGGCCCGCAGGCTTGGGCTTCCCCTGGAGGGCTACACCGCTGAGGGCGGCTTTTTCGTGGAGGGGGATAGCCCCCTCCTGAAGGCCCACCAGGAACTCCTGGGCGTGGCGGCGGAGGAAGGGGACCTTTTGAAGCTTCCTGCCCCCCTGGTTCGCCTTCAGGTGCTGGCCGAGGCCCAAGCCCCCCTGGGGGCCCTCATGGACCGCCTGCCCCAGGAACTCCAAGCCCACGTGGCGGAAAGCCCCAGGATGCCCGGGGTGCGGTTCGTCTCCCTCACCAAGAGGGGGGTGAGCAAGCTCACCGCCGCCCGCTTTGTGGCGGAAAACCACGGCCTAACCCTGGCCCAGTGCGCCATGGTGGGGGACGGGGAGAACGACCTGGAACTCCTCCGGGCGGTGGGGATGGGCATCGCCATGGGAAACGCCCCGGAAAGCGTGCGTAAGGCCGCCAAGCGGGTGGTGGCCCCGGTGGAGGCCTGCGGCCTCGCGGAGGCCCTTTTGGGCCTTCTGGGGTAGACTTTCGGAGGTATGCGGGTCTTCATTGAAGAACTCCCCCGGCACGAGGGCCAGGAGGTGGAGATAAGGGGCTGGCTCTACCAGAGGCGCTCCAAGGGGAGGATCCACTTCCTCATCCTCCGGGACGGCACCGGCTTCCTCCAGGCCACCCTGGTTAAAGGGGAGGTGCCCGAGGAGGTCTTTGAGCAGGCGGACCACCTCCCCCAGGAAACGGCCCTAAAGGCCTTCGGCCTGGTGCGGCGGGACGAGCGGGCCCCTGGGGGGTATGAGCTCGCGGTGCGGAACCTGGAGGTGGTGAGCCTTCCCCAAGGGGAGTACCCCATCGGCCCCAAGGAGCACGGCATCGACTTCCTCATGGACCACCGCCACCTGTGGCTGCGCCACCGCCGCCCCTTCGCGGTGATGCGCATCCGGGACGAGCTGGAAAGGGCCATCCACGATTTCTTCGCCGAAAGGGGTTTCCTCCGCTTTGACGCCCCCATCCTCACCCCAAGCGCCGTGGAGGGCACCACCGACCTCTTTGAGGTGGACCTCTTTGACGGGGAGAAGGCCTACCTCTCCCAGTCGGGCCAGCTCTACGCCGAGGCCGGAGCCTTGGCCTACGGCAAGGTCTACACCTTCGGCCCCACCTTCCGGGCGGAAAGGAGCAAGACAAGGCGCCACCTCCTGGAGTTCTGGATGGTGGAACCCGAGGTGGCCTTCATGACCCACGAGGAGAACATGGCCCTGCAGGAGGCCTTGGTGAGCTACCTGGTGGGGCGCGTCCTGGAGCGAAGGGCAAAGGAGCTGGAGATGCTGGGGCGGGATCCAAGGGCCCTCGAGCCCGCCGCGGAAGGCCGCTACCCCCGCCTGACCTATAAGGAGGCGGTGGCCCTGGTGAACCGCCTGGCGGAAAAAGACCCCGAGGTGCCCCCCCTGCCCTACGGGGAGGACTTCGGCGCCCCCCACGAGGCCGCCCTCAGCCGCCAGTTTGACCGCCCGGTCTTCGTGGAGCGCTATCCGGCCAGGATCAAGGCCTTCTACATGGAACCCGACCCGGAAGATCCCGAGCTCGTCCTCAACGACGACCTCCTGGCCCCCGAGGGCTACGGGGAGATCATCGGGGGAAGCCAGAGGATCCACGACCTGGAGCTCTTGAGGAGCAAGATCCGGGAGTTCGGCCTGCCCGAGGAGGTCTACGGGTGGTACCTGGACCTCCGGCGCTTTGGCAGCGTCCCCCACTCGGGGTTCGGCCTGGGCCTCGAGCGCACCGTGGCCTGGATCTGCGGCCTAAGCCACGTACGGGAAGCCATCCCCTTCCCCCGAATGTACACCCGCATGCGCCCCTAGGTTCGGCATAGCGGAACACACCCCCTGGCTCTTGACAGCCACGGGGGTTTTGTGTTCTCCAGCGCTACCCTTCCTGTTGCTGCAACTTGCAGGGCTTATCCTGGCGATGCTCTTCCCTGGGCTCGCCACCTGGCTACCCAGCCTGGTTTACGGGCACTAGGCCCCGGCCAGTTCCAAGAAGTAGCGGTGAACCCTTAGGTCCTGGGTAAGCTCGGGGTGGAAGCTGCTGGCGAGAACCTTCCCCTGCCGCACCAAGACGGGGAAGCCGGAAAGCTCGGCCAGCACCTCTACCCCCTCCCCCAGGCGGCGAAAGAGGGGGGCGCGGATGAAGACCCCGTGGAAGGGCTCGGAAAAGCCCCGGATGAAGAGGTCCTCTTCAAAGCTCTCCACCTGGCGGCCAAAAGCGTTCCGCTCCACCGCCACGTCCAAGACACCCAGGCGGGGTTGCTCGGGGTAGCCTAGGATCTCCCGGGCAAGCCATATGGCCCCGGCGCAGGTGCCAAAAACCGCCAGGCTCCCCTCCGCCACCCGTTGCCGCACGGCCTCCTCGAGGCCATACTCCCGGGCCAGCTTGCCGATGGTGGTGGACTCCCCGCCAGGCACGATGAGGGCCTTGAGCCCCTCCAGGTGCTCCTTCTTCCGCACCTCCTTTGCCTCTATCCCCAGGCGCTTAAGCGCCTCCTTGTGCTCGCGGAAATCCCCTTGCAGGGCTAGGACGCCGACCACGCCCCTCATCCTGGACCTAGGCTTCGGACCTGTCAAGGGAAGCTCGCACCAAAAGAACACCCACTAACCCGGCCACTAGAGAAGCGGAGAGTACCCCCACCTTGGCTTGGTCCAGCATCCCCCCTTCAAAGGCCAAGCCAGCAATGAAAAGGGCCATGGTAAAGCCAATGCCTGCCAAAAAGCCCACACCCACAATGGACTTTAGGTTCACCCCTTCGGGCAAGGCGCCCAAACCCAACCGCAACGCTAGCCAGGAAGCAAAGAAGATTCCCAAAGGTTTCCCCAAGAGAAGACCCAAGCTTATCCCCCAGGCCACGGAACCAAACCCCAGCCCCTGCAAGGCAACCCCAGCATTAAAAAATGCAAAAACCGGCAACACCCCAAAGGCTACCCAAGGGTGAAGGGTGTGTTCCAGACGGTGCAAGGGGCTTTGCGCTTCCTCCACCTGCTCCTCGAGGCCTTCCAACTCCCCCTCCAGCTCCTCGGGGTCCTGGGCAGAGGTAGCCCCCTGGAAAGCCCTAGCCCGCCGCAGAGGGACAGCCAAAGCCAAAAGCACCCCGGCCAAGGTAGCATGAAGACCTGACTGGAGGACAAAATACCACAGAAGTAACCCCAGAAGCATGTAGGGCCAAAGATGCCACACCCCTAGGCGATTGAGCAGAAGAGCAAAACCCAGGATCAGGACCGCCAGGATCAAGGGAAGGGATTCTAAGCCCCCGGTGTAGAAGAGGGCAATCACCAAAACCGCCCCCAGGTCATCTACTATGGCTAAGGCAGTGAGAAAGAGCTTAAGTCCCAGAGGCACCCGAGGTACCAGAGCCAAAACCCCCAAGGCAAAGGCGATGTCCGTGGCCATGGGTACTCCCCAGCCACGAGCCTCGGGCAGACTGGGATTGATTGCCAGGTACAAAAAGGCCGGCAGGATCATCCCCCCTACCGCCCCTGCCAAGGCTAGCCCAGCCCTCCTGGGATTCTTAAGCTCGCCAGAAACAAGTTCACGCTTAAGCTCCAGTCCCACCAGTAGGAAGAAAAACGCCATGAGGAGGTCGTTGACCCAAAGAAGCAGCGGCTTTTCCAATGAAAACTCGCCAAAACGAACACCCACCAGAACTTCTCGTAGCCCAAAATAGACCGTGGCCGCCGGAGTGTTGGCCAGTATAAATGCCAGAAGAGCCGCCAAGAAGAGGACCAGCCCTCCTTTGGCCTCACTTTCAAGAAACTGCTCTAGTAGCCTGGGATACCTGCGCCTGGGCATGGGTCAACTATAACCCAAGTTGCTACCCAAGCATTTGTTGAGCCAAGAGATTTAGGTTGTGGGCCAAGATGAAGGAGAGCACCTTGATCACAAAACCCTCCTGGGTCACCGCATGGATGCGCCGCGGGAAGAGGGCATGGAGCATACTGCCCACCGTCTCCACCACCCCCTAGGTGTTTCCCTCACGGGAAAGCAGCCGCCCCACAATGGCCAGGTACTGCAACCAAGGCACATACCGCCGGCTGTTCCTTCTACGGATGACCATGGGCACAATCCCCCCCGCCTCCCGGAGGAGGTCTCCAAGGTAGCCCTTCGGGCTGACCATAGAAGTGGCTTTCGTACCCCCGGTCCAGGTAGAGCTCCGCCCCCTCGGGAAGGTCCAGGGGAAGAAGGAGCAAAGAGCTCAGATCATGTAGGCTTCCCGGGGTCAGGCTCACTACAAGGTAGCCCTTCGGGCTGACCATGGATAAACTTCCCGTCGTCCACCAGGAGGTGGAGCTTGGGGCCGTGGAAGTAGACCCGTTTGCTGGGGATGAAGCCGCGGTAGGCCTTGTCTGGGGTCAGCCCTGCAGGGGCTATCTTGCAAAGGCGGGAGCGGGGGGCGCGGATATTCTCGCAGGCGGGGAGGGGGAAGGTGTCCAAGGCGTAGGCCTGGGCCTGGTGGAGGTTTTTCCAGGCCTGGGCTAGGAGGTGGGTCAGCCCCGAAGGGGCTATCTTGCGAAGGGGGAGGAAGAAGGGGTATAGGGCGTGGAGTCTGCGGTTGAAGCGACTTGGGGAGGGGACGTAGGTAAAGAGGCGCAGGTCTTTGGCGAGGGCCAGGGCCTTGTTGTGCTTGCCGCCCAGTTCCATGGCGGCCAGGATGGCGAGGGTCAGGATGGCGGAGGCTGGGGTCTTGGCTTGGGGGTCGTCCTTGTAGCCCAGGGCCTGGAGGGCATCGTCTATAATGCAAAAGGCCGCTATGATGCGCGACAGCATAGCGGCCACTATTTTTTCAGGCCTCGGGATAGGTAGCAACTTGGGTAACTATACTCTGCTCCTCAGGAGGCGCAAGCTGTTCGCCGTCACCAGCACCAAAGCCCCGCTGTCGGCCAAGACGGCGGGCCAAAGCCCCGTAAGCCCCAGGAGGGTGCTCAGGAGGAAAACCCCCTTAAGGCCCACCGCCAGGGCGATGTTTTGCCGCACCACGGCCATGGTCATGCGGCTTAAGCGGAAGGCCCGGGGCAAGGCGGCAAGGCTCAGAAGCCCCACGTCTGCACTCTGCAGGGCCGCTTCCGTGCCCTCGGCCACGGCAAGCCCTACCGTGGCCCTGGCCAGGGCTGGGGCGTCGTTCACCCCATCCCCCACCATGGCCACGCCACCCCTACCTGCCAACTCCTCCACCAGGCGGAGCTTGTCCACGGGAGAAAGGCCAGCCCGGATTTCCTCAGGAAAAAGCCCTATGGCCGTGCCCAAAGCCAAAGCAGAGGTCTCCCGGTCGCCGGTAAGCAGGAGGGGCTTAAGGCCCAGTCGGCGCAGTTCGGCCAAGACTTCCCGGGCCTCGAGGCGGGGGGTATCCTGGAAGGCCAAGAGGGCCAAGGGAACCCCCTCCCTAACCAAGAGGGAAAGGCTGAAGCCTTCCTCCGCCAAGGCCTTCACCTGGGCCTCTACTTCCGGGGGCAGGTCCCAGGCCTCGGGCCGCACCAAACCCACCTCCTTCCCCTCCACCCGAGCGAAGGCCCCGAGGCCCGGCACCGCCCGATGCTCCTCCGAGGGCAAGGCCTTGGGGCCCGAAGCCTCCCGCACCGCCCGGGCTAAGGGGTGGGAGGAACCCTCCGCCACCCCCTTCGCCAGGGCCAAGGCCTCCTCCGTCGAAACCCCAAAGGTAACCACCCGCACCAGCGTGGGCTTTCCCAGGGTCAGGGTTCCCGTCTTGTCCAAAGCCACGTAGCGAACCCCAGCCAAGCGCTCCAGGGCCGCCCCGCTCTTAAAGAGCACCCCCGCCCTGGCTCCCCGGCCCACCCCTGCGGCGATGGCCGCGGGCACCGACACCACCAGGGCGCAGGGGCAGGCGATGAGGAGGAGGGCCAAGGCCTTGTAGAGGTGGCCCAGGAAATCCCCCTGAAAAAGGGGAAGCACCAGGGCCACAAAGCCCGCCAAGAGGAGGACGGCGGGGGTGTAGCGGCGGCTGAAGGCGTCCACCACCCGCTCCACCTGGCTCTTCTTAAGCAAGGCCTCCTCCGCCAGGCGTTCCATCTCCGCCAGGAAGCCCTCCTCGGGATGGCGCTCCACCTTTACCACCAAGCTCCCCTCCTGCACCAGACTGCCCCCGTAAACCCGGTCCCCTATCCCCTTGGGCCTAGGCAAGGGCTCCCCGGTGAAGGCGGCCTCCTCCACGGAAGCCTGTCCAGACACCACCACCCCGTCGGCCGGTACCCGCTCCCCCGGGGGCACCCTCACCAGGTCCCCCACCCTCAAGGCCTTAAGGGGCACCTCCTCCACCCCACCCTCCTTCAGGCGGTAGGCCCGCCTGGGAAGAAGCTCGGAAAGGGCGTAAAGGGACCTGCGGGCCTGGGCCACGCTATAAGCCTCCAGCACCTCCCCCACGAGGAAGAGGAAGACCACCAGCGCCGCCTCGGCCTCCGCCCCGATGAGCATGGCTCCCAGGGTAGCCAGCGTAACCAGGGTTTGGATGCTGAAGGGGTTTTGCCGGAACGTAGCCACCGCACGACGAGCCAGGGGGAAAACCCCTATCAAGGCCGCCAGCCGATAGCCCCAAGGGGCTAGGCCGGGGAGGAAGAGCGAAGCCAAAAAGGCCGCCAGGAGAAGCCCTCCGGAAACCAAGGCCCAGCGCCAGGGCCCAGGTAACCCCCCTTTCTCCTCCCCTTCCGGACGGAGGCGGTACCCCAGAGCAGAAAGGGCCCGGGCGGCCTCCTCCTCCGCCTGGGGGACCTCCAGTTGGAGGTAGGCCTTGCCGCTTTGGAAGCTCACCTCCGCCTTGACCACCCCAGGGACCCGGTTCAGGGCATCTTCCACCTTCCGGGCGCAATCGGCGCAGTCCATGCCCTCCACACGAAAAACGCGCACCTTAGGAGCCTCCATGCCCCTAGGGTAGCATCACTTGAGCAAATGGTCAAGTGTTTTCTTCTGCGTGCTCCAAGGCCAGCTCCAACAGGCGGGCCACATGGGCGTCGGCCAGGCGGTAGTAAACCTGCTTCCCCTCACGCCGAAAGGCCACCAGCCGGGCCTGGCGCAAGCGCCTAAGCTGGTGGCTCACGGCGGAAACGGAAACCCCCGCCAAAAGGGCCAGGTCGCACACGCAAAGCTCCCCCGCCGCCTTCAGGGCGAGGAGGAGGCGCATGCGGGTGGGGTCAGAAAGGGCTTTGAGGAGGAGGGTGGCCTCCTGCAAAACCTCCTCCTTGGGCAAGGCGGCGCGGGCCACCTCCACCCGCTCGGGGTGGACCTCGTAGACCCCGCAAACCGCCCTACCAGCCCCGCTTGGCAAGCCGCTCCTCCTCCTTGAGCTGGTCCAGGTTGATGCCCACCATGGGCTCGCCCAGGTCCTCGCTGACCTCGGCAAGGACTTCGGGGTCGTTGTAGTGGGTGACCGCCCGCACGATGGCCCGGGCCCGCTTCCTGGGGTCCCCCGACTTGAAGATGCCGCTCCCCACGAAGACGCCGTCCATGCCCAGGTGCATCATGAGGGCGGCGTCGGCGGGGGTGGCGATGCCGCCGGCGGCGAAGTTCACCACGGGGAGGCGGCCGTGGTCGTGCACCCACTTGACGAGCTCAAAGGGCGCCCCGATCTCCTTGGCGTAGGCCATGAGCTCGTCCTCCCGGAGGGACTGGACGTAGCGGATCTCCTTCCACATGGTGCGGGCGTGGCGCACCGCCTCCACCACGTTCCCCGTGCCCGCCTCCCCCTTGGTGCGGATCATGGCCGCCCCCTCGGCGATGCGGCGAAGCGCCTCCCCCAGGTTCCTCGCCCCGCAGACGAAGGGCACCTTGAACTTCCACTTGTCAATGTGGTGCTCCTCGTCCGCGGGGGTGAGGACCTCGGACTCGTCAATGAAGTCCACCCCGATGGCCTCGAGGATCATGGCCTCCACGAAGTGGCCGATCCGCACCTTGGCCATGACGGGGATGGACACCGCCGCCATGATCTCCTTGATGACCTTGGGGTCGGACATGCGGGCCACGCCCCCCTGGGCGCGGATGTCCGCGGGCACCCTTTCCAGGGCCATCACCGCCACCGCCCCCGCTTCCTCGGCGATGGCCGCCTGCTCCGGGGTGGTCACGTCCATGATCACCCCGCCCTTGAACATCTCCGCGAAGCCCGTCTTGATCTGGAAGGTTCCCTTCTCCATCCCGCCCTCCATCCTCCAGCTTACCCCCCGCCCGGTCAAGGCGCCCAAAGCACAAAGCCGGGGGGCCAAGCCCCCGGCGGAAGCGGCCCCGCCTCAGGGCAAGTAGGCCAGGGGGTTGCGGGCCACGCCCCCCACCCGCACCTCAAAGTGCAGGTGGGGCCCCGTGGACCACCCCGTGGAGCCCACGTAGCCGATGACCTGCCCCGCCTCCACCCACGCCCCGGGCCGAACCGCGATGCGGGACATGTGGGCGTAAAGGGTTTCCACCCCGCCCCCGTGGTCCAAAACCACGTGGAAGCCGTAGCCCACCGAGCTCCAGCCCGCCACCTCCACCTGGCCGCTCTTGGCGGCCACGATGGGGGTGCCGTAAGGGGCCGCCAGGTCTATGCCGGTGTGGTAGCGCTGGAAGGCCCCCCGCTGGCCGAAGTAGGTGGTGATGCGGAAACCGGAAAGGGGCCAGCGCATCCCCCCTTCCTGGTAGCTCACCCGGCGCACCTGGGGCCGTGGGGCCTGGGCCTGCCGCACCTGCTGGGTCCGCCGTTGGGCCAAGGCCTGCTGGCGGCGCCTCTCCTCCGCCAGGCGCCTAAGCTCCTCCTGGCGGCGGCGCTCGGCCTCGAGGCGGGCTTGCCGCTCCGCCTCCTGCTTGGCCAGGAGGTTCTGGTAGGTGGTCTTAGCCTGGATGCCGGGCAGGAGGACCAGGTCCCCCGGCCTTAGCTCCGCCGGGTTTTCCACCCCGTTGGCCTTGGCCACCCACACCGGGGAAAGCCCGAAGCGGCTCGCCAGGTCCACGAGGGTTTCCCCCTCGCCCAAGGTGAGCAGGAGCCCTTTGGCCCCCCTGGGCACGTAAAGCACGCTCCCCGCCACCAGGCGGTCCAGGCTCTCCAGGGAAGGGTTGGCGGAAACCAGGTCCAAAACGCTCACGCCAAAGCGGCTGGCGATGCCCGCCAAGGTGTCCCCGGGGCGGACCCGGTACGCCTCCACCCCCGGGGGCACCCTAGGGGGCCTCTCCTCCCCCGCCACCAGGGGAATGAGGAGCCTTTCCCCCACCTGGAGCCGATGGTCCTGAAGCCCGCTGGACCACAGGATGTGCCGGGGGTCCACCCCATAGCGGCTGGCGATGCCCGCCAAGGTGTCCCCAGGGCGCACCTCGTAAACCACCCACCCCTTCCGCGCCGAAGGCCCCACCTCCACCTGGGCCTCGGGGAGAGGAACGGGGCTGAGGGGCTTGAAGGAAAGGGCCAAGGCGGGAACCGCAAGAACACAGCAAGCTACCCATATTCCCCGCAACACGCACCTCCCAAAAACCCGCAAACCCCAACCTCGGCCGGGATTATACCAACCCCCATCCCCGAAAGCGCAAGGGGCAAAGGTCTTGGGGGGTGGGAAAACCCGCCCCCCAAGAGGAAAAACCGCCTAACGGGCCGCCAGGGAGGCCAAGAACTCCTTGTTGCTCTTGGTGCGGCCCAAGCGGGCGAGGAGCATCTCCATGGCCTCGGCGGGGTCCATGTCCGCCAGGACCTTGCGCAAAAGCCACATCTTGTGCACCACCTCCTCGCCCAAAAGGAGCTCCTCCCGCCTCGTCCCCGACTTCAGGATGTCTATGGCCGGGAAGATGCGGCGCTCCTCGAGGCGGCGGGAGAGGTGAAGCTCCATGTTGCCCGTGCCCTTGAACTCCTCAAAGATCACGTCGTCCATCCGGCTTCCCGTCTCCACCAAGGCGGTGGCCAAAATGGTGAGGCTTCCCCCACCCCGGATGTTCCGCGCCGCCCCCAGGAAGCGCTTGGGGAAGTAAAGGGCGGCGGAGTCCAGACCGCCCGAAAGCGTCCGCCCCGTGGGCGGGGTCACCAGGTTGTTGGCCCGGGCCAGGCGGGTGATGGAGTCCAGGAGGATCATCACGTGCCCCCCTTCCTCCACGATGCGCTTGGCCCGCTCGTGGACGAACTCCGCCACCCGGATGTGGTTCTGGGGGGGTTCGTCAAAGGTGCTGGCGATGACCTCGGCCCCCTGGACGCTTTCCCGGAAGTCCGTGACCTCCTCCGGGCGCTCGTCAATGAGGAGGACGATGACCTTGATGTCGGGCTCGTTCTTGAGAACGGCGTTGGCGATCTTCTTGAGGAGGGTGGTCTTCCCCGCCTTGGGGGGGGCCACGATGAGGCCCCTTTGGCCCCTGCCGATGGGGGCGAGGAGGTCAATCACCCGGGTGGAAAGCTCGTCCGGGGTGGTTTCCAGCCGGATCTGCCGGTCAGGGAACTGGGGGATGAGCTCGTCAAAGCGGGGCCGGTTCTTGGCCGCCTCGGGGTCCAGGTCGTTCACCGCCTCCACCTTGAGGAGGGTGCCGTAGCGCTCGTTATCCCGGGGCGGCCGCACCCGGCCCACGATGTAGTCCCCGCTCCTTAGGGCGTACTGCCGGATGAGCCCGGCGGACACGATGGCGACCCTGGACTCCAGGTTGTACAGGTTCTCGGTGATGAACCCATACCCATCCGGGCTGATCTCCAGGAAACCCTTGACCAGCTGCAAGCCCTCCCCCTGGGTCTGCCGCTCCAGAAGGGCCATGATCAGCTGGTCCTTCTTCATCCGCTTGTAGTTCTCAATCCCCGCCTCCTGGGCCAGGAGGTGAAGCTCCGGAAGGATCTTCGCCGAAAGCTCCTGGTAGGTGAGGGGTGCTTCCTGTTGGGTATCCGCTTTTCTCCTCATGGCTTAACCTTCTCCCAATCCTCCATGAAGCGCTTGAGGCCTATGTCGGTGAGCGGGTGCTTGAGGAGCTGTTTGAAGACCGCGTAGGGCATGGTGGCGATGTCCGCCCCCAAAAGAGCCGCCTCCGTCACATGGCGGGGGTGGCGGATGGAGGCGGCGATAACCTTGACGGGCAGGTTCTGCACCTGGATCAGCTCCACGATCTCCCGCAACAACTCCCCGCCGTCCCAGGAGATGTCGTCCACCCGCCCCAAGAAGGGGGAAACGTAGCTCGCCCCTGCCCGGGCGGCCAAAAGGGCCTGGTTGGCGGAAAAGATCAGGGTCATGTTGACCTTGATCCCTTCGGCGGCAAGCCGCTTGCAGGCCTTCAAACCCTCCTCGGTGGTGGGCAGCTTGACCACGATCTGGGGGTGGATGGCCGCAAGCCGCCTTCCCTCCGCCACCATGGCCTCCTCCCCCAGGGCGGTCACCTCCGCGGACACGGGCCCTTTCACCACCTCGCATAGGGTTCGCAGGTGGGTGAACAGGGCCTCCTCCGTGAGCTTCCCCCCTCGAGCCGCAAACTCCTTGGCCACCAGGGTGGGGTTGGTGGTCACCCCAGCGAGCACCCCCCAGGCGGCAATCTCCCGTATCTCCTCCAAGTTGGCCGTATCCAGGTACAGCTCCATGGCTACTCCTTTTGTCGGGAAGCGGACCGGCTTAGCTCGATTCTAGCAGACCCAACCGGGGCGTTGTCAAGGAAGGGGAAGGCCTGCTAGCATGGGCTTAGCCGCCAACGGGGGATTTTACCCCAGGGGGCATGAGCTGTAAAGGCGAGGATGGGGAGAGTACCCCTTTCCAAGAGCCCCAAGCGAGCCGGGGAGGGTGGAAGCCCGGTGGTGAGGAAAGGCGGGAAGATCACCCCGGAGCCGCGGGAGGAAAAGGGAAAGCCCTGAGTAATGCCCGCCGGGAGCGCCCGTGACAGCGCCAATGAGGGCCTGGGCACCCCCCAGGAAGCGCGGTGGTACCGCGGAAGCCCTTAGCGCTTTCGTCCGCGCCCAAAGGGCGCGGGCGTTTCTTTAGGAGGCAGGTATGTTCAAGGAAGTCGGCGAACCCAACTTTCCCAAGCTGGAGGAAGAGGTCCTGGAGTTTTGGAAGCAGGAGAGGATCTTTGAAAGAAGCGTGGAAAACCGCAAGGGGCGGCCCCGTTACACCGTCTACGAAGGCCCTCCCACCGCCAACGGCATGCCCCACGTGGGCCACGCCCAGGCCCGGAGCTACAAGGACCTTTTCCCCCGCTACAAGACCATGCGGGGCTACTACGTGCCCCGCCGCGCGGGGTGGGACACCCACGGGCTTCCCGTGGAGCTGGAGGTGGAGAAGAAGCTTGGCCTAAAGAGCAAGCGGGAGATTGAGGCCTACGGGATTGAGCGGTTCAACCAGGCCTGCCGGGAATCGGTCTTCACCTACGAGAAGGAGTGGGAGGCCTTTACCGAGCGCATCGCCTACTGGGTGGACCTCAAGAACGCCTACGCCACCCTGGACCCCACGTATGTGGAAAGCATCTGGTGGAGCCTGAAGGAGCTCTTCAACCGGGGGCTTCTCTACCGGGACCACAAGGTGGTGCCCTACTGCCCCCGGTGCGGCACCCCGCTTTCCTCCCATGAGCTCTCCCTGGGCTACAAGGAGATCACCGACCCCTCCGTCTACGTGCGCCTGCCCCTTAAGGAACCGGGAAGGCTGGGCCTGGAAAAGGCCAGCCTCCTCATTTGGACCACCACCCCCTGGACCCTGCCCGGGAACGTGGCGGCGGCGGTACACCCCGAGTACACCTATGGGGCCTTTGCCGTGGGGGAGGAGGCGCTGGTCCTGGAGGAATCCCTGGGACGCCGGCTTTTGGGCGAGGAAACCCCCATCCTCAAGACCTTCTTGGGGAAGGAGCTGGAGGGCCTCCCCTACGAGCCCCCCTACCCGCAGGCGGTGGAACGGGGCTACTTCGTGGTCCTGGCGGACTACGTGAGCCGGGAGGACGGTACGGGCATCGTCCACCAAGCCCCCGCCTTCGGGGCCGAGGACCTGGAGACGGGCCGCCGCTACGGCCTCCCCGTCCTCAAGACGGTGGACGAGGAGGGCAGGCTCCTGTTGGAGCCCTTTAAGGGGCTCTTCTTCCGCGAGGCCAACCGGGCCATCCTCAAAGACCTCCGCGCCCGCGGCCTCCTCTTCAAGGAGGAGAGCTACCTCCACAGCTACCCCCACTGCTGGCGTTGCTCCACCCCCCTCATGTACTACGCCACCGAGACCTGGTTCATCCGCAACACCCTCTTCAAGGAGGAACTCATCCGGAAGAACCAGGAGATCCACTGGGTGCCCCCCCACATCAAGGAAGGCCGCTATGGGGAGTGGCTCCGGAACCTGGTGGACTGGGCCCTAAGCCGCAACCGCTACTGGGGCACCCCCCTGCCCATCTGGGTCTGCGGCGCTTGCGGGAAGGAAGAGGCCATCGGGAGCATCGCCGAGCTAAGGGAGCGGGCCACCCATCCCCTGCCCGAGCCCTTTGACCCCCACCGGCCCCACGTGGACGGGGTGGAGCTCCGCTGCGCCTGCGGGGGCACCATGCGGCGGGTGCCCTATGTGATCGATGTCTGGTACGACTCCGGGGCCATGCCCTTCGCCTCCTTGCACTACCCCTTTGAGAACCAGGAGGAGTTCCGGCAGGCCTTCCCCGCCGACTTCATCGCCGAGGGCATCGACCAGACCCGGGGCTGGTTCAACTCCTTGCACCAGCTTGGGGTGATGCTCTTTGGCTCCATCGCCTTCAAAAACGTCATCTGCCACGGCCTCATCCTGGACGAGAAGGGGCAGAAGATGAGCAAGTCCAAGGGGAACGTGGTGGACCCCTGGGACATCATCCGGGAGTTTGGGGCGGACGCCCTCAGGTGGTACATCTACATCTCCGCGCCCCCGGAGGCGGACCGGCGCTTCGGGCCGAATCTGGTGCGGGAGACGGTGCGGGACTACTTCCTCACCCTTTGGAACGTGTATAGCTTCTTCGTGACCTACGCCAACCTGGACCGGCCGGACCTCAAGAACCCCCCGCCGCCGGAGAAACGCCCGGAGCTGGACCGCTGGCTCCTGGCGCGGATCCAGGACCTGATCGGGAAGGTGACGGAGGCCCTCGAGGCCTACGACCCCACCACCAGCGCCCGCGCCCTCCGCGACTTTGTGGTGGAGGACCTCTCCCAGTGGTACGTGCGCCGGGGCCGCAGGCGGTACTGGAAAAACGAGGACCCCTTGGACCGGGAGTCCGCCTACGCCACCTTGTACCAGGCTCTGGTCACCGTCAGCCAGCTTTCCGCCCCCTTCACCCCCTTCCTGGCGGAGGTGCTTTGGCAGAACCTGGTGCGCTCGGTCAACCCCGAGGCTCCCCTTTCCGTGCACCTTTCCGACTGGCCCGAGGCGGAGGCCCATCTGGTGGACGAGGCCTTGGTGGCCAAGATGCGGGCCGTCCTCAAGGTGGTGGACCTGGCCCGCTCCGCCCGGGCCAAGAGCGGGGTCAAGACCCGCACCCCCCTCCCCCTCCTCATGGTCACCGCCCCCAGCCCCCTGGAGCGGGAGGGCCTGAGGCATTTCGCCCCCGAGATCGCCGAGGAGCTCAACGTCAAGGAGGTGCGGGTGCTGGAGCCTGGGGAAGAGGTCCTCTCCTACCGGGTGCTCCCCAACCTGAAGCTTTTGGGGAAGAAGTACGGCAAGCGGGTGCCCGCCATCCGCGAAGCCCTGCAAAGGGAGGCGGAGCGGGTGGCCAGGCTCGTCCTTAAGGGCGAGGCGGTGCCCCTGGAGGTGGAGGGGGAGACCCTGGTCCTTGCCCCCGAGGAGGTGCTTTTGGAGGCCCAAGCCCCCGAGGGCTACGAAGCCCTGGAAAAGGAGGGGTACGTGGCCGCCCTGGAGGTCAGGGTCACGGAGGCGCTCAGGCTCGAGGGCCTGGCCCGGGACCTGATCCGCCACCTGCAACAGACCCGCAAGGAGATGGGACTAAGGGTCTCCGACCGCATCCGGGTGGGCTACGAGGCGGAGGGGGCCTACCGTGAGGCCCTTGCCCGCCACGGGGCCTGGATCGCCGAGGAGGTCCTGGCCCCGGAGTTCGGGGAAGGCCTCTTCCCCGGCCACGAGACCCTGCTGGAGGACGAGGAGGGCCGCGTGCGCTTCCGCGTGGAGAGGCTAGGCTAGAAGGATGGCGGAGCCCGCGGGTGGGCCTCGAGGCCCACCCGCGGCAAAGGAGGCGATGGACCCACCTCCGCCTGGGACCTTGGGCCTCCCATGGAGCCCGGCGGCGGACGAGCTCTAGCGGGGCGTGAACCCAAGGGAGGGCCAAGGGGGTGGTATATTGGCCCCGTGTTGGACCCCAAGACCCTGCTGGACCCCCTGGGGCTAGACGCCCTTTACATCACCCGTCCGGAAAACGTGCGCTACCTATCGGGCTTCCCCCACCCCGAGGACGCCCAGGCCTTGGTGACCCAGGAAGGGGCCTTCCTCCTCACCGACCCCCGCTACCCGGAGGCGGGCCGGGAAAGCCGCATCCCCGCCAAGGTCCTGAGGCGCGAGGAGAAGGAGGAGGTCTTCAGGGGCCTGAAGGGCCGGGTGGGTTTTGAGGCCGAGCACCTGCCTTACGCCGCCCTGGAGCGCCTCAGGGAGCTGGCCCCCGCGGAGTGGGTGCCCACCAAGGGGGTCATAGAGCGGCTCAGGCTCAAGAAGACCCCGGAGGAGGTGGAAAGGATCCGCGCCGCCCAGGCCCTGGCGGAGGAGGCCCTGGCCCACGCCCTAGGGCTCCTGAAGCCCGGGGTGGCCGAGCGGGAGGTGGCCTTGGAAATAGAGTTCTTCCTGCGCAAGCGGGGCGCTGGGGTGGCCTTCCCCCCCATCGTGGCCTCGGGGGAGCGGGGGGCCCTGCCCCACGCCGGGGCCTCGGAGAAGCCCTTGGGGAGGGGGGAGCTCGTCACCCTGGACCTGGGGGCCAGGGTGGAGGGCTACCACTCGGACATGACCCGCACCGTGGCCTTGGGCCAGGTGAACGGGGAGCTGAAGAGGGCCTTTTTTGCCGTCCTCGAGGCCCTGGAGAAGGCCCTGGAAGCCCTGGGCCCCGGCAAGAGCGCCAAGGAAGTGGACGCCCTGGCCCGCAAGGCCCTGGAGCGCCACGGGCTGGACCGCTACTTCGTCCACTCCCTGGGGCATGGGGTGGGGCTGGCGGTGCACGAGGGGCCCGCCCTCTCCCCCTATTCCGAGGACACCCTGGAGCCCGGCATGGTGGTCACCGTGGAGCCCGGGGTCTACCTGCCCGGGGTGGGCGGGGTGCGCATAGAGGAACTGGTCCTCATCACCGCAACCGGCATAGAGCTTCTTTCCCGCTCCCCCCGGGACTGGCAGGAGGTTTAGGTGCGCGCCCTGGCCCTCGCCCTCTTCCTGGCCACCGCCTTGGCCCAGACCTATACCGTAAAGAAGAGGGACACCCTCTTCCGCATCGCCAAGGCCCACGGCCTGAGCGTGGCGGAGCTCAAGCGGCTTAACGGGCTCAGCACCGACCTGATCCATCCCGGGCAGGTCCTGCGGGTGGCCCCTGGGGAAGCCCCCGGGGTTCCCCCAGGCCCGGCCAGGGTTTTCCAGGAGGGCCTGGCGGTGTGGTACGGCCCGGGCTTCCACGGCAAGCGCACCGCCAGCGGGGAGCGCTACGACATGTACGCCCTCACCGCCGCCCACCCCACCCTCCCCTTCGGCACCCGGGTGCGGGTCACGAACCTGAAAAACGGCCGGAGCGTGGTGGTGCGCATCAACGACCGGGGGCCCTTTGGCGGCAAGTACATCATTGACCTCTCCTACGCCGCCGCCAAGGCCATCGGAGCCCTCTCCGCCACCCGGGTGCGGCTGGAGGTCCTCCCATGAGGCGCTACGGCTTCCACCTGTCCATCGCCGGGAAAAAGGGGGTGGCCGGGGCGGTGGAGGAGGCCCTGGGCCTTGGCCTCACCGCCTTCCAGATCTTCGCCAAAAGCCCGAGGAGCTGGAAGCCCCGCGCCCTTTCCCCAAGCGAGGTGGAAACCTTCCGCGCCCTTAGGGAGCTGGCCGGGGAGCTTCCCGGGGTGGTGCACGCCTCCTACCTGGTGAACCTGGGGGCGGAGGGGGAGCTTTGGGAAAAAAGCGTGATGAGCCTGGCGGACGACCTGGAAAAGGCCCGCCTCCTGGGCCTGGAGTACGTGGTGGTCCACCCGGGTTCCGGAAGCCCGGAACGGGTCAAGGAGGGGCTCCTGAAGGCCCTCCGCCTCGCCGGGGTGCGGGACAAACCCCAGCTCCTGGTGGAAAACACCGCCGGGGGCGGGGAGAAGGTGGGGGCCAGGTTTGAGGAGCTCTCCTGGCTCCTGGAGGACACCCCCCTGGGGGTCTGCCTGGACACCTGCCACGCCTACGCCGCGGGCTACGACGTGAAGGAGGCCCCGGAGGCCGTCCTCACCGAGCTGGAGCGGGCCGTGGGCCTGGAAAGGGTCGGCGTGGTGCACCTGAACGACTCCGTGGGGGGCTTGGGAAGCCGCATAGACCACCACGCCCACCTCCTCCAGGGGAGGATTGGCGAGGGCCTTAAGGGGGTGCTCCTGGATCCGCGCCTTTCGGACAAGGTCTTCATCCTGGAAACCCCAAGGAGCCCGGAGGAGGACGCCTGGAACCTGCGGGTGCTCCGGGGCTGGCTAGAGGAGGCCCCCGCCCAAGAGGAGGCGTAGCGCGGAAACCACCAGGACCAGAAGGCCAAGCCTAAAGGCCCGCTCTTCCCCTAGGAGGAGGCCAAGCCCCGCCGCCAGCAAGCTCAAGGGCAGGACCAGCCAGTTGAGCCAGCCCAGGAGGGGCAGAAGGGCGGGGATCAGCAGGAATAGGGAAAGGACCGCCAAGGCCAGGCTAAGGAGGCGCACAACCGCATTCTAACCGAAGAAGAAGCCGAAGAAAGCCCTCCGGGCGAAGCGGAGGACCTCCTGGATGGGCCCCCGGAGCACGGTGAAGATGAGGAGGAAGGAAAGCCAGGCGTACTCCTCCAGCCGCCAGAAGAGGGGTTGCCAGGAAAGGGGCAGAAGGCTTTGCAGGATCTTGGAGCCGTCCAAGGGGGGAATGGGCAGCAGGTTGAACACCGCCAGGACCAGGTTGATGGAGCTGGCGAAGAAGAAGGCCAAGGCCAAAAGGCCCGCCACGGTCTGCCCCTCCCCCCTTAGGGTCAGCGCCACCCCCAAGGGGTCCAGGGCAAAGAGCCCCCGCACCAGGAGGGCAAAGAACACGGCCAAAACCAGGTTGATGACGATCCCGGCGATGGAGACCACAAAAAGCCCCATCCGGTAGGAGCGGAAGGCCGCGGGGTTGATGGGCACCGGCTTGGCCCAGCCGAAGCCCACCAGGAGAAGGAGCGCCGTGCCCAAGGGGTCCAGGTGCCTCAAGGGGTTCAGGGTGAGCCGCCCCTGGCGCTTGGCCGTGACGTCCCCGAAGCGATAGGCGGCGTAGGCGTGGCCCAGCTCATGCAACACCAGGCTGAAGACCAAGGCGAAAAAGGCCAGCCCAAAGGCCCAGGGGTCCTGCTGCAAAAGCCCGATCATAGCCCCAAAGCCCGATAGAGGGTTTCCAGAAGCCCCGCCAGCCCCCGGACCACCGAGCCCGTGACCCCGGTGAAGGAAAGGACCAGGAAGATGAGGATAAAGCCCAGGGGCCCGTACGCGGCGAGCTGGTCCAGGAAGCGCCGGGCCTCATACCCGCCCACCGCATAAAGGGCCTTGGCCCCATCCAAAGGGGGCACGGGGAAAAGGTAAATGGCGGCGTGGAGCAGCATGAGCCTTTGGGCCACCCAAAGCCCTTCCCCGAAGGGGTAGGGCAAAAAACGGGCCAACAGGCCGTACAGGAAGGCGGCCGCAAAAAACCCCAGGGGGCCCATGAGGGCCACCATGGCCCCCTTCCTCCCCGGCAGGTTGGTGGGCACGAAGCGTGGCCAACCGAAACCCAAAAGGACCAAAAGGACCAGACCCAAGGGCTCCAGGTGGGCCCGGAGGTCCAGGGAAAGGAAGCCGTAACGCCGGGGGGCCGTTTCCCCGTACCGGTCTGCCAGGTAGGCCTGGAAAAGGTTGTGAAGCACCAGGCCAAAAAGGGCGAAGGCGAAGGCCACCAGGAAGACCGGGGGGTCATTGAGGTAAGGAAAAAGACCCATCGCCCATCAGTTTACGGGCTAAGGCCAGCTCCTCCTCAAAGGTCCTCACCTCGCCTGAAGCGCGGGCCTCGGCCACCCGGCGCAGGATTTCGCCCACCCTCGGGCCCGGCTTAAGGCCCAGCTGCAAAAGATCCCGCCCCATGAGGACCCGCCTCTTTTCCGTAAGCCAGGCCTCCTTCTCGGGAAAGAGGGCCAGGAAGACGCTCCGCAGGGGTTCTTTTCCCAAGGCCTCCTTGTCCGCCTCCTCCCAAAAGCCCCGGGAAAGCAAGGCCAAGGCCTCCTGCAAGCGCTTGGGAAGCCCCAGGGCCAAGGCCTTCTCCAGGGGATTTTCCTGGAAGTAGAGGAGAAGGAGGAGGCGGGCTTCCACCCTGGCCCGGGCCAGCGGGGCCCCTTCTCCCTCCTTAAGCCCCCACCCCAGCCTCAAAAAGGGATCCTTGGGGGGAAGCCTAAGCCCATAAAGGGGCCCCAAGGCCCCAAGCTCCTCCAGAAGGGAAAGGGCCTCGAGGAAGGTCTCCTCCTCCAAGGTCAAGAGGAGCTCGTCCCGCAGGCGGCTTTTGCTGGCACCCTGGAGGACCTCGGGGAGAAGGGCAGGGGGCAGGGTTTTCAAGGCCTCCTCGGAAAAGCGGAAGGCCAGCCGGGCGGCCAGGCGCGCCCCCCGGACGATGCGGCTAGGGTCCTCCACGAAGGAAAGGGGGTGAAGGGGACGGAGAAGGCGGGCCTTGAGGTCCCCCAGGCCCCCGTAAGGATCCAAAAGCTCCAGGGTGGCCAGGGACAGGGCCATGGCGTTCACCGTGTAGTCCCGCCTCTCCAGGTCCTTGGCGATGGGGGCTGGGCGTACCTGGGGCAGGGCACCGGGGTAGGGGTACACCTCCTCCCGGCTTTCCGCCAGGTCCACGGTGAGGCCGAAGCTGACGTGTACCCGGGCGGTGCCGAAGGCGTAATGCAGGCCAAAGCTTCCCCCAAAGCGCTCCACCAGGAAGCGGGCCACCTCCCCCACCCTGACCCCCGGTTCCAAAACCAGATCGATGTCGGGGCCTGACCGTTCCAAAAGGGCATCCCGCACCGCTCCCCCCACCAGGTAGACCCCTTGCGGGAAGGCCTCCTTGAGGGCCAGCACCACCCGCCTGGCCCCCTCAGGTAAGGTCTCCAGAATCTTCTCCCCCAAGGGCTTCTCCGAGGAAGGCGTCTTGCGGTAGAGGTCGGTACGGGTAAAGATCCCAAGGAGCCTGACGCCCTCCCCTAGCCTCTCCCCCACCAAGACCCTTCCCCCGCCCGCCTTCAAGTGGGGCTCCACCTCGGAGAGGAGGGTCTGGGGAGGAAGGACCACGGCCCGGGCCAAAAACCCCTCCACCGGGTGTTCGGCCAGGCCAAGCCGTTCCGCCTTCCTGAGGTCCCTTCTGCGGGCCAGGCCCAAGACCCGCACCCCCCCTGCCTCCAGGGGCTCCACCACGGGCATGGCCCCGTACCCGCGGCTCTCCAGAACCCGGAGGGCCTCCCGCACCGTGGTGGGGCGCAGGGTCTCCACGGGGGAGGTTATGACCTCGGCCAAGGTGGGCTCAGGATCCAGGTACCGGGGAAGGCTCTCCAGAAGGCGCTTCACCGCATTGCGCACCCCCCGCACCCGGGCGAAGGCCGCCCGGGGGTGCCCCCCGCCCCCCACCTGGGAAAGCCAGCGCCCCACATCCAACCGCTCCCGGCTCCGGGCGATGAGGAGGACCTCGCGGGAAAGCCGAAGCACCAGCAACACCCCCTGGGCCTCGTGCAGGTCCAATAGGGTATGGGCCAGGGGGGCCAGGGCGGGCACGTACCCCTCCTCCTGGGCCCGGGCGAGAAGAAGCCGAAACCCCTGGCGCTCCACCACCTTAGCGGTGCGGATGAGGGTTTTCAGGATCTCGCGGGCCTCTTCCCCCAGCTGGGGCCGCACCCACTCCCGCACCCGGGGGATCTCCGCACCCTGCTGGGCGAGAAAGTGGGCGGCCTCCAGGTCCAAGGGCGTGGTGGAGGGGAAGCTAAACCCCCCGGTGTCCTCCCAGATCCCCGCATAGGCCAAGGTGGCCTCCAAGGGGGTGAGCCTCAGGCCCCGTTCCCGAAGGAGGGGCACCAAAAGGCTCACCGTGGCCCCCACCTGGGCCACCCTGCCCCCCACCGCAGGCACATCCCCGGGCGCCCGGGGGTGGTGATCAAAGACCTGGAAGGGGACCCGACCCACCAAGGCCTTGAAGGGGCCGATGCGCTCGGGCCGGGCGTTGTCCACCAGGATGACCTCGTCCACCCGCTCCAAGGGGATCTCCGCCGCTGGGACCAGATCCAGACGATCCTCCAGGAGGGGAGCGATCCCCTTCAGGGGCCCCTCGAGGCCCCCCACCAAGGCCAGGACACTCCCCGGGAATAGCCTCCCGGCCAGGACCATGGAGCCCAGGGCGTCAAAGTCCAGGTTCTCGTGGGCCACCACCACCCGCACGCTTCCAGCTTACTGGGCTTGCCTTGCAAGCCCTCTTGAGTTATGCCTTTCCCGAGATGGGCAAGCGCGGCTTCGTCCGAAGGGAACCGAGGCCCAAGGAAGTCCTAGAGCTCTGCCTGTACCTGGCCCAAGAGGTGGCCCCACCCACCCCCAAAGGCCACCGCGGCAGACCCTGGCGCTACACCCATGCCCTGTACCTGGCCCTCCTCCTCTTCCGCGCCTTCTACGGCCTCACCTACCGAGCCACAGAGGCCCATCTCCAGGACCTCCTAGAGGGCCCCTTCCCCTCCCACCAGGCCCTGGCCGCCTATGCACAGAAACACCTGAACGAAGAGGTGCTGCAGGCGCTGCTGGAACGGCTGGTACAGAAAGTGGAAGCCCGGCTTCCCCAAGAGGAAGGGGAACCCCCCTTTTCTTGATGGACAGCACGGGGCTGGCCTACCGTAGCAAAGACACGGTGCTGCGCTGGCACAGGGGGCAGGAGGAGCGGCGGATGCGGGGGCACAGCCGGCTTTTGGCCCTGGTGCGGTGGAGGAGGGGGCAGAAGCTTTTGGCCCCTTGGGGGGGCGGGGTGGGGCGGGCGTATGCCCCTGACCCGAGGCTTGGGGCGGGGGTGCTCCTGCGGTTTGGGCTGGGGGGCGGGGTGCTTTTGGGGGACGCGGGCTTTGACGGGAGGGAGGTGTGGGAGGTGGTGCGAGGGCTTGGGGTGTGGCCCCTGATCCGGCTGCGGGGAGGGGGAGAGGTGCGGGATGAGGTGCGGCGGGAGGTAGCGGCGAGGTGGGACGGGGAGGTGTATCGGAGGCGAGGGGTGGTGGAGGGGGTGTTTGGGGGGATGAAGACGCGTTTGCGGAGGGGTTATTTGCAGGAGCGGAAACCGCATACGGCCATGTGGCGGGCCTTTATGGAGTTCCTTGCCTACGGCCTGCGCATCCTGCTCACCCTGCTTCCCCCTCAGGGGGGGTACAAGGCGATTTACTAGGCAAGCCCCAGCTTACTTGACGTTAAAAACGGGCCTTGTTAAACTCAGGCTTGGCACTTGGAGAGGTGCCCGAGTGGCTGAAGGGACACGACTGGAAATCGTGTAGGCGGGCTTAAACCTGCCTCGCGGGTTCGAATCCCGCCCTCTCCGCCAAAGTCCCCTGCCCCTCAGGGCAGGGGGTTTTCTACTCCAACCACCCTCCCCTCCCGCCTGGCCGCCTCCGCCAGGAAGGTGAGCCGGTGGGCCAGCACCGCCTCGGCAAAGGGCTCCAGAAGGCCCTCGTCCCCCCTGGCCAACGCCTCCAAAAAAGCCCGCACCAGGCCCAGGTCCCCGCCCCCGTGCCCCGTGCGGATGGAACCCTCCCCCTCCGTCTCCAGGTCAATCACCCGCTCCCCACGCACAAAGCGGTAGACCCGCAGGTACCGTCCGTCCCCAAAGAGCTCCCCCTCCGTGCCAAAAATGCGCGTCTCCCGAAACCGCATCCGGCTCAAGCCCTCCACGTGCAGGCCAGACTTGACCGTTATACCCCTTTTGGGGTAGACGGTTCTCCATGACCCTGCGCGAAGCCCTATCCCAGGTTCCCGACCCCCGGGCCCACAACCGCCGCTACCCCCTCTGGGGCCTGCTGGCCCTGGTTCTTTTGGCCTTCCTCTCCCGCGTGGACTCCCTGCGCGGCGTCTCCCGCTTTGCCCGCGCCAACCCCCACCTCCTCCCCCACCTGGGCCTGCGCAAGGCCCCGGGCCACACCGCCCTCACCCAACTCCTCCACCGCCTGGACCCCCAGGCCCTGGCGGAGGCCCTGGCCAAGGTCTTCCCGGGAAGGGAGCTGGAAGGGGAAAAGGTCCTGGTGGCCGACGGCAAGGTGCTGCGAGGGAGCGGTAAGGGGAAGAGCCCCCAGGTCCGCCTGGTGGAGGCCTGGGCCCTTTCCCTGGGGCGCACCCTGGCCCAGGCCAGGGCGGAGGGAAGGGAGGACAAGGCGCTTCTGGAGCTTTTGGAGCGCCTGGGGGCGGAGGGGCTTGTGGGGAAGGTGGTGGTGGGGGATGCGGGGTTTTTGTACCCCGAGGTGGCCCGCCGGGTGCGGGCAAAGGGGGGGAGTACCTCCTGGTGGTGAAGGGGAACCAGGAGGGGCTTTTGGGGTGGGTGCGGGAGGTGTTTGCGGGGATGGCGCGAGGAGCCCTGCCTGGGGAGACGCGGGCGGAGTGGGTGCGGGAGGCAGACGGGGAGGTGAGGCGGTACGAGGTGTGGGCTTCTCCGGTGTTGCCCCCGGAGGTGGCGGCCTTTCCTGGGGCCAGGCAGGCGGTGCGGCTGGTGCGGGAGGTGGTGGTGAAGGGGACGGGGGAGGTGAGGCGGAGGGAGGGGTACGCGCTCACGAGCCTGGGGCCGGAGGAGGCGGACGCCCGGGTGCTGGGGGAGATTTGGGTGGGGCGATGGGGGGTGGAGAATGGTTCCTTCTGGGTGCGGGATGTGCTTTTGCGGGAGGACGCCTTTCAGGTGCGGGGGCGAGGGGGTGAGGTGCTGGCGGTGTTGCGGGCGCACTTGGTCTCGTGGTTGAACTGGAAGGGGGTGCGCCGGAAGAAGGCGGCCTTGGAGGTTTTCTCCTTCAACCCCCTGGCTGCCCTGCGGTTCCTGGGGCTCTATGCAGAATAGCGGTCAAGTCTGCGTGCAGGCTGGCGGTGCGCCCGTCCTGGTATTCCAGCATCACCACCTGGTGGTCCGCCACGTCGTTCCTCCCCAGGTAGACGCACTCCCCGTAGGGCCCTTCCCCTAGGGCCTTAACCAGGTTCTCCCAGGTCACCGGGTAGGCCACCACGTCCAAGGGCCAGCCCCTTTCCCCACGTTCGTAGGCCTCCAGGTAGATGCGCCTGGCCGAGAAGGGGCAGGCCCGCTCCACCTCCTCCGGGCAGAAGAGGCAGCGGTCAGCCGCCCCCTGGGGCCGGTTCTCCGGCCGGAAGTGGAAAAGCCCCCCGAAGGAGGCCACCCGCCGCACCTCCCCCGGCATCACGAAAAGCAGCCAGTCCAGGTCGTGGACGCTCTTGGCCAGGAGAAAGGGGCTGGACTCCCTCTCCCTCCGCCAGTTCCCCCGCACGAAGCTGTGGGCGTAGTGCCAGTGGCCCACGGGCTCCAGGTGCTGCACGGAGACGGGCTCCCCGATGGCCCCCTCCCCCAGAAGGCGCTTCAGGGCCTGGGCGTAAGGGGTGTAGCGGAGCACGTGGGCCACGGCCACCATCCGCCCGGTGCGCGCCTTGGCCTGGGCCACCCTTTCCACCTCCTCCCAGGTGGGGGCGATGGGCTTTTCCAGGAGGAGGTGGTAGCCCTTTTCCATGAGGGCCACCGCCGCCTCCGCGTGGAGCCGGTCGGGAAGGGCCACCACCGCGGCCTGGGCCAGCTGGGGCTTCTCCAGCGCTTCCCGCCAGTCCCGGAAGGTGTGCTCCACGTGGAAGGCTTGGCGGAAGGCTTGAAGGCGCTCAGGGCGGGGATCCGCCACCGCCACGATGCGGGCGCCCAGGGCGTGGGCGTGGCGCGCATAGGCCAGCCCCCGGTTTCCCGCTCCCAGAAAGACCAGGCTGGGCCCCATGGCCTCATCCTGCCACAGCCGAAAAGACCACCCCCCGGCCACACTACCGGGGGGGTGAAGCTTTGCCTCCTGGACTTGGTGGAGCGGAGGGGATTCGAACCCCTGACCTCCCGCTTGCAAGGCGGGTGCTCTCCCTCTGAGCTACCGCCCCAAGCCTAGGGGAGTATAGCCCAAAAGGGGGGGTTACGCAAAGGCCCTCCTGCCCCTATAATCGGAGAGGTGTGCCGGGCCAGCCCGCAGGCAGGGGAAGGTCCTGCGGGAAAGAGGACGGCGCACGGGAAACGCCAAGCCCAACCTTCCCCGAACGGGAGGAATATGCCTGTAAACATCAGCATTAAGGAGCTTCTTGAGGCAGGGGTTCACTTCGGCCACGAGCGCAAGCGCTGGAACCCTAAGTTCGGGCGCTACATCTATGCGGAGCGCAACGGCATCCACATCATCGACCTGCAGAAGACCATGGTGGAGCTGGAGCGCACCTTCCGCTTCCTCGAGGACCTGGCCATGCGGGGGGGAACCATCCTCTTCGTGGGCACCAAGAAGCAGGCCCAGGACATCATCCGCATGGAAGCGGACCGGGCGGGGATGCCCTATGTGAACCAGCGCTGGCTGGGTGGCATGCTCACCAACTTCAAGACCATCTCCCAACGGGTGAACCGCCTGGAGGAGCTGGAGAACCTCTTCGCCTCCCCGGAGATCCAGGACCGGCCCAAGAAGGAACAGGTGCGCCTGAAACACGAGCTGGACCGCCTGCAGAAGTACCTTTCGGGCTTCCGCCGTCTGAAGCGTCTTCCTGACGCCGTCTTCGTGGTGGACCCCACCAAGGAGGCCATCGCCGTCCGCGAGGCCCGGAAGCTCTTCATTCCCGTGATCGCCCTGGCGGACACCGACTCCGACCCCGACCTGGTGGACTACATCATCCCCGGCAACGACGACGCCATCCGCTCCATCCAGCTCATCGTCTCCCGGGCCGTGGACCTCATCATCCAGGCCCGGGGCGGGGTGGTGGAACCCTCCCCCTCCTACGCCCTGGTGGAGGAGGCCGAGAGGGCAGAGGCCCAGGCCCAGGGGGCATCCGACCTTGGCGAGGACGAGGTGGAAGCATGAGCCAGATGGAACTCATCAAAAAGCTGCGCGAGGCCACGGGCGCCGGCATGATGGACGTGAAGAAGGCCCTGGAAGATGCCGGCTGGAACGAGGAAAAAGCCGTCCAGCTCCTCCGGGAGCGGGGGGCCATGAAGGCGGCCAAGAAGGCGGAGCGGGAGGCCCGGGAAGGGATCATCGGCCACTACATCCACCACAACCAGCGGGTGGGGGTCCTGGTGGAGCTCAACTGCGAGACCGACTTCGTGGCCCGGAACGAGATCTTCCAGAACCTGGCTCGGGACCTGGCCATGCACATCGCCATGATGAACCCCCGCTACGTTTCCGCCGAGGAGATCCCCGCGGAGGAGCTGGAGAAGGAGCGCCAGATCTACATCCAGGCCGCCCTCAACGAGGGCAAGCCCCAGCAGATCGCGGAGAAGATCGCCGAGGGCCGCCTGAAGAAGTACCTGGAGGAGGTGGCCCTTATGGAACAGCCCTTCGTCAAGGACGACAAGGTGCGGGTGAAGGAGCTGATCCAGGAGGCCATCGCCAAGACCGGGGAAAACATCGTGGTGCGGCGGTTCTGCCGCTTTGAACTGGGGGCATAAGCCATGCTGGACACCCGGGGCCCTTACCCCAAGGGGCCCCGGTTTTTGGCATCCGGTCGGGGGACGAAAGAAGCCATGAGGTACAAGAGGGTTCTCCTAAAGCTTTCCGGCGAGTTTCTCACCGCAAACGGCTTCGGCATTGAGCCCGAGGCCACCAAGGCCCT
The DNA here is from genome assembly GCF_000744885.1 of Thermus amyloliquefaciens. Taxonomy (NCBI): domain Bacteria; kingdom Thermotogati; phylum Deinococcota; class Deinococci; order Thermales; family Thermaceae; genus Thermus; species Thermus amyloliquefaciens. The sequence continues at coordinate 1,315,700 of NZ_JQMV01000003.1, forward strand.
GGCCAAGGAGATCAAGGCCGCCTACGACACCGGGGTCCAGCTGGCCATCGTGATCGGGGCGGGAAACCTCTGGCGGGGGGCGAGGCAGGGGGTGGGCATGGACCGGGCCACCGCGGACTACATCGGCATGCTGGCCACCATCATGAACGCCCTAGCCCTCCAGGACGCCCTGGAGTCCCTGGGCATCCCCACCCGGGTCCAGACCGCCCTCACCATCACCCAGGTGGCCGAGCCCTACATCCGCCGGCGGGCCCTGCGCCACCTGGAGAAGGAGCGCATCGTCATCTTCGGAGGGGGCACCGGGAACCCCTTCTTCTCCACCGACACCGCCGCCGCCCTGAGGGCCTTGGAGGTGGGGGCCGAGGTGGTGCTGATGGCCAAGAACAAGGTGGACGGGGTTTATTCCGACGATCCCCGCAAGAACCCCCAGGCGGTGCGCTTTGACGAGCTCACCTACCTGGAGGTGTTAAACCGGGGCTTGCAGGTCATGGACACCACCGCCATCACCCTGTGCATGGAGGCCGGGCTTCCCATCGTGGTGTTTGACATCTTTAAACCCGGCGCCTTGGTGGGTATCATCCAGGGGGAAAAGGTGGGTACCCTGATCCACGCCTGAAGGAGGGAAGCATGAACCTGAAGGACCTCTACGCGGATACGCGGGCGCACATGCAAAAGAGCCTCGAGGCCCTGGAGCACAACCTGGCGGGCCTGCGCACCGGGCGGGCCAACCCCGCCCTTCTCCTCCACCTCAAGGTGGAGTACTACGGCACCCACGTGCCCCTGAACCAGATCGCCACCGTAACCGCCCCCGACGCCAAGACCCTGGTGGTGCAGTCCTGGGACCAGAACGCCCTAAAGGCCATAGAAAAGGCCATCCGCGACTCCGACCTGGGCCTGAACCCCGCCAACAAGGGGGACGCCCTCTACATCAACATCCCCCCCCTCACCGAGGAGCGGCGCAAGGAGCTGGTGAAGACCGCCCGCCATTACGCCGAGGAGGGCAGGATCGCCATCCGCAACATCCGGCGGGAGGCCCTGGAGAAACTCAAGAAAATTTCTAAAGACCTTCACCTCTCCGAGGACGACACCAAGCGAGCCGAGGGGGAAATCCAGAAGATCACCGACGAGTTCATCGCCAAGGTGGACGAGCTTTTGGAGAAGAAGGAAGAGGAGATCCTGGGCTAAAAACCCCTGGGTCCTATCTTTGGTCGCTGTGGACGCTTTGCCCAAAGGCCATTCCCCCCTCGCCCCGGGGCCCATGGGGAAGGAGGGGTGATGGGGGGGAAGGAGGACCTTTCCACCCGGGTCCTTTCCGCCCTGGTGGGGGCCCTGGTGCTTTTGGTGGTCCTGTGGGCCGGCCTACCCCTCATCCTGCCCACCCTGGTTTTCGTCCTGGGGCTGGGGAGTCTGGAGCTCCGGGACATGCTGGCCAAGAGGGGCATCCGGCTGAACCTGCCCTTTCTGGTGGGGGGAGGGGTACTCCTTTTCCTTTTCTCCTTGCCCCAACTCCACTGGCACTTCCCCCAGGTGCCCTGGCGGGAGGTGGCCCTGGGGCTTTTCCTGATGGGGAGCTTCAGCTACGAGCTTCTGCGGGGAGCCGACCTCACCCGCTTCGCCTTCACCCTCCTGGCCTTCTTGTACCTGCCCTGGAGCCTGGGCTACGTCCTCCTCCTGCGGGCAACCCCGGACGCCGGGCTCGGCCTTTGGACCCTCTCCCTGCCCATCGTGGCCAGCTTCGCCACCGACATCGGGGCCTACTTCGTGGGGCGGGCCCTGGGCCGGCAAAAGCTGGCCCCGGAGATCTCCCCCGGGAAGACGGTGGAGGGCTCCTTGGGAGGGATTGCGGTAAGCTTCCTGGCCCTCGCCCTTTACACCGGGCTGGTGCGGGAGGTCTTCCCCTTCGGCCTATTGGAACTCTGGCTCTTCAGCCTCCTCCTTTCCCTGGCCGCCCAGCTGGGGGACCTGGGGGAATCCATGCTGAAGCGGTACTGTGGGGTGAAGGACTCGGGGCACTTCCTCCCCGGGCACGGGGGGCTTTTGGACCGGATTGACAGCCTACTCTTCACCTTCCCCCTCACCTACTTCCTGGTGGTGCTCTTCACATGAAACGGGTGGTGATCCTGGGCTCCACGGGTTCCATCGGCCGGCAGGCCCTGGAGGTCTGCCGCTGGCGGGGCTTCCGGGTGGTAGGGCTTGCCGCCGGGAGAAACCTCGAGGCCCTCTCCCAGCAGATCGCCGAGTGGCAACCCCTCCTGGTGGCCGCGGACCCGGGCCTGCACGGGGAGCTTAAGGCCCGCTTCCCCTGGCTGAGGCTGGGCACCCCGGAGGAGGTGGCCGCCCTGGAGGCGGAGGTGGCCGTGGCCGCCATTCCCGGGCTTGCGGGCCTCCCCCCCACCCGGGTGGCGGCGCGCACCGGCAAGCGCCTGGCCCTGGCCAACAAGGAGGCCATGGTGGCGGCCGGGCCCCTCCTTTGGCAGGAGGTGGAGGCCCATGGTGCCGAGATCCTCCCCGTGGACTCCGAGCACTCGGCCCTTTTCCAGGCCCTTCTGGGGGAAAGACGGGAGGACGTGGCCGAGCTCATCCTCACCGCCAGCGGGGGCCCCTTCCTGCGGGAGCCCCAGGACCTCTCCCGGGTCACCCCGGAGATGGCCCTGAACCATCCCCGTTGGCGCATGGGCCCCAAGGTGACCATAGACTCGGCCACCCTCTTCAACAAGGGCCTCGAGGTCCTGGAGGCCAAAGAGCTCTTCCGCTTCCCCCTGGAGAGGATCCGGGTCCTGGTCCACCCCCAGGCCTACGTCCACGGCCTGGTGCGCTTCACGGACGGGAGCCTTAAGGCCCAGCTGGGCCCCACGGACATGCGCCTTCCCATCCAGTACGCCCTCACCTACCCCGAGCGGGCGGAAACCCCCCTTAAAGACCTTCCCCTCCCCGGGACCCTGGAGTTTTTGGAGCCAGACCTCAACCGTTTCCCCGCCCTGGCGGTGGCCTACGAGGCAGGAAGGCGGGGCGGGGTAGCCCAGGTAGCGGTCTCCGCCGCCGACGAGGTGGCGGTGGAGGCCTTCCTCTCCGGAAAAATCCCCTTCACCCAGATTCCCAAGATCCTGGCCCAGGTCCTGGAAAACACCCCTTCCCTTCCCCTAACATGGGAAAACCTCTTCGCCGTGGACGCCTGGGCCCGGGAGGAGGCCAAGAGGTGGGCATGAGCCTGGTCTGGTTTTTGATCATCATCGGCGTGAGCATCTTCGTGCACGAGCTTGGGCACTACCTGGCGGCGCGGGTGCAGGGGGTACGGGTCAAGGCCTTCAGCCTGGGCTTTGGTCCCATCCTGTGGAAACGGCACGCCTGGGGCACGGAGTGGCGGCTTTCCGCCATTCCCCTCGGCGGGTATGCGGACATCGAGGGCCTCCTCCCCGAGGAGCGGGGCCGGGGGTACGATGCGCTTCCCTTTCCCGGAAAGCTTCTGGTCCTGACGGCCGGGGTCATGATGAACATCCTCCTGGCCTGGGGGCTCCTGGCCTACCTCTTCACCGCCCAAGGGGTACCGGAGGCCACGGGAAAGGCGGTGATCCTGGAGGTCCTCCCGGGAAGCGTGGCGGAGGAAGCGGGGCTAAGGGCGGGCGACGTCCTGGTGGCCGTGGACGGCACCCCCCTCGCCCAGGCCCAGGGGATTGAGCGGCTGAAGACCCCGGGGGAGCACACCCTCACCCTGCGCCGCCAGGGGCAGGAACTCACCCTCACCCTCACCTGGCGGGAGGGCATGGAGCGGCTTGGGGTGGTGTACCAGCCCGAGGTGGCCTTCCGCAGGGTGGGCTTCCTGGAGGGGTTCGGCCTGGCGGTGAGCCGCTCCTTGGCCTTCGGCCCCCAGATGGCCAAGGCCTTGGTGAGCGGGCTTTTGGGCGTGCTGGCCGGGAACCCAGACAGCGGGGTGGTGGGCCCCCTGGGCATCGTGGCGGAAACAGGCCGGGCGGCCAAGGAGGGCCTTTTCCGCCTCCTGGAGCTCACCGTGGCCATCAACCTCTCCCTGGCCCTTTTCAACCTCCTGCCCATTCCCGCCCTGGATGGGGGGCGGGTTCTCCTCCTCCTCCTTTCCCGCTTTCTCCGCATCCGCCCCGAGCAGGAGGCCATGGTCCACTACCTGGGCTTCGTCTTCCTCATGCTCCTGATCCTCCTGGTCACCTTCCAGGACCTGAGGAGGCTTCTCGGAGGCTAGATGGAGGCCACCGTCCTCATCCCCGCCTACAACGAGGAGGCCACCATCGCCGGGGTGGTGCGGGTGGCCAAGGAGGCGGGCTTTCCCGTGGTGGTGGCGGACGACGGCTCGGGGGACCGCACCGCCCAGGAGGCGGCCAAGGCCGGGGCCCAGGTGGTGCGCCTGCCCCAGAACCGGGGTAAGGGCGGGGCCCTGGCGGAGGGGCTCAGGCGGGTAGAGACCCCTTGGGTCCTCCTCCTGGATGCGGACCTCTTGGGCCTGGCCCCTCAGCATCTCCACGCCCTCCTGGCCCCCGTGGCGGCGGGGGAGGCGGAGATGACGGTGGGCGTATTTCAGGGGGGGAGGCTTTCCACGGACCTCGCCATGCGCCTCACCCCCTTCCTCTCCGGGCAACGGGCCCTGAGGACGGAGGACCTTAGGAGGGTGCCGGGCCTACCGGACGCCCGCTACGACCTGGAACTCCTCCTCACCCGCCACGCCCGAAGGGAGGGCTGGCGGGTCCTCTACCTGCCCCTCCCCGGGGTGAGCCAGGTGATGAAGGAGGAGAAGCGGGGGCTTTTGCCGGGCTTCCTCCACCGCCTGCGCATGTACCGGGAGATCCTGAGGTACTACCTCAAGGCCAAGGCCTAAGGACGTTGCAAGAGCTCCACCCAGGCCTCCTGGGTGCGGTAGGCCACCACCCCAAGGCCCGGGACCAGGAAGATCTCCTTGAGGTCGGTACCCCCCTTCTCCGTGGTGTAGGCCACCCGGAGCCTATAGGCGTTGAAGGCCCCGGCCTTCACCTTAACCCCTTCCACGCCCTCCACCCGGGCGGAGAGGGCCACCCTTTGCCCCTGGAACCGGGCGCTTCCCCCCCAGGAAAGCCCCACCTCCAACCTCGAGGGGTAGAGCAGGAGGGGGGCGTAAAGGGAAAGTACCCCTCGGGCAACCCCACCCCGAGGAGGAAAAGCCCCTCGGGTCCTCCCTTGAGCCGGTCCTCGCGAAAGAGGCGCCCCTCCCTTAGGTAGCGCAGGCGGAAGCCCTCCGGGGTGGGGATGAGTTCCTGCACCACGCCGTCGGAATACCGGTACCGCCCGCCCGCTTGGGGAAAGACCTGGCCCAGGGCCAGGGAAAAGAACACCCCTAGCGCCAAAAGGCACCGGAAACCCCGCCACCTCCTTGAGGGTCCCATGGCCCTCCTACTCGGCCTCCCCCAGCTCGTGCCCCCGCCGGGTGGCCGCCTCCACCGCCTCGTAGAAGGCGGCCCGGAGGGCGCGGGCCTCGAGGGCGTGGAGGCCGTGGATGGTGGTTCCGCCGGGGCTCGCCACCTCGTCCTTGAGCTGGGCGGGATGGCGGCTTTTCAATAGCTCCCCCGTGGCCGCCAAGGCCTCCGCCGCCAGGCGCAGGGCCAAGGCCCGGGGCATGCCCATCTTCACCCCGGCGTCGGCCAAGGCCTCGGCCACCACCGCCAGATAGGCGGGGGCCGAGGCGGACATGGCGGTAAAGGGGTCAAAGAGGTGCTCGGGGATCTCGTACACATCCCCCACGGTGGCGAAGAGGGCCCGGGCGAAGGCCAAATCCCCCGCCTCCCTGGCCTCCTGCAAGGCGGTGAGGGCGGTGGAGCTTTCCCCGATCACCGCCGCCAGGTTGGGCATGGCCCGCACCACCCGCCGGGTGTCCAGCCTGCGGGAGAGCACCGCGGTGGACACCCCCGCCATGATGGAGATGTACCCCACCCCAGGGTGGGCCATCTCCGGGGCCAGATGGGGAAAATCCCGGGGCTGGACGGCAAGAAGCACCCGCTCCGCCTGGGCGAGCTCCTTGAGGGTTAAAGGGCGGAGGCCAAAGGCCTCGGCCAGCTCCCGGGTGCGCTCCGGGGTGCGGCCCACCACCCCCACCTCCTCCGGCCTCAGGAAGCCCCGCTCCAGGGCGCCCTTCAGGATGCTCCTCCCCATCTTCCCCAGGCCCACAAACGCCAGCTTCATGCCCTAGAGTTTACCTTCCGCAGGCGGAGGTAATAAAACCCATCCAACCCCCCCTCCGGGGCCACGTAAACCCCCAGCCCCGCCTTGAGGACGGGAAGGGGGCAGGGGGGGCAGGGGATGGGCTCGGGTGCGAACTCCGGATGCCGGGCGAGGAAGGCCCGGGCCACCCCCTCCCCTTCCTCCTCCGTCAGGGTGCAGACGCTATAGACCAAGACCCCCCCTTCCTCCGTGGCCTGGGCGGCGGTCTCCAGGAGCTTAAGCTGCAACCCCGCCATGCGCCCGGGGTCTTGCGGGGCCAAACGGTAGCGGAGCTCAGGGTGGCCGCGAAAGGTACCGGTGCCGGTGCAAGGGGCGTCCAGGAGGACCTTTTGGGCCTTCTCGGAAAGGGGCTCCGTCAGGTCCTGGGTGCGGTAGGCCACCCTTAGGCCCAGCTTTTCCGCCGTGCGCATCCCCGCCGCCTGGCGCTTGGGGTTCCGGTCGTAGGACACCACCTCGGCCCCCTTGGCGGCCAGGTAAAAGGCCTTGAGCCCCGCACCCCCGCAAAGGTCCAGCACCTTGTCCCCCGGGCCCGGCTCGAGGAGCTGGGCGGCGAAGAGGGAGGCGGGGTTCTGGGGCTGGAGGCCCAAGGCGGAGAAGTCCGTCTTCCCTCCCTCCCAGAGGTAGCTATCGGGGACCGGGCCCGGCGGCAACCCCGCCACGGGGCGGTAGGCGGTGACGAAGAGGGGGGCGGGTTCGTTGAACCCCTCGGCGAAGGCCACCTGGCCGAAAAACCCCTGCCAGGCCTGGCAAAGCCAGTCGGGAAGGCTCAGGCGCACGCACTCGGGGGCCTCCCGCGGGTGCAGGCGGCGGAGCACGGCGTTCACCAGGCCCGCCAGGCGGGCGGATACCCTCTTGGTCTCCTCCACCCAGGGGCTCACCCGGGCATGGTCGGGCTTGCCGGAAAGCCACTCCCAGGCCCCGAGGCGCAAAACCCAGCGGACGGGAGGAGGAAGCCCCTCCGGCCTCCTGAGGTGGGGCTCCAAGAGGTGGTCCAGGAACCTCAGGTGGCGGAGGACCCCGTACACCAAATGGGTGACGTAGGCCTTGTCCCGCTCCGGCCAGGAGAGGCGGTCCAGGGCCCGGTCCAGCAAGAACTGGGCCCTGCCGCCCCGCTCCACCTCCAGGAGGATGCGCAGGGCCAGGGCCCTGGGGCCTTCGGGCCTCAAGACTCCAGGGGGTGGGCCTTGATGCTGAACTTGAGGGCGGTCCGCTCCTCGTTCTCCAGGTCCAGCTTGACGAAGGCCGGCTTCACCACCAGGTCCAGGTTGTCGGGGGCGATGTACCCGCGGGCGATGGCGATGGCCTTCACCGCCTGGTTCACCGCCTGGGGCCCGATGGCCTGCACCTCCACCTCCCCCTTGGTGCGCAAGAGCGCCGCAATGGCACCGGCCACGGAGTTGGGGCGGGACTTAGAAGACACGCGCAACGTTTCCACTTTGACCTCCTGAAAGCTCTTAGGCCACCCTGCTTCGGAAGGACATGGGCGGCTTCAGGCCCATGCTAGAGCAAAAGGGCCCCGCGCGCAACTAGGAAGCCAGGACCCGCTCCTCGAGGCCCTTGAGAAGGCTCTCTATGTTCTCCTGCATAAGCTTTTGCACCAGCCTCTGCAGGAGCCCGCCAAAGATGGGGATGGTGAGCTCGTAGGTGAGGCTCAAGACCACCCGGGTGCCCTCCCCTTCCGGCAGGAAGACCCAGGTGCCCTCGTAGCGGTCAAAATCCCCCTCCGGGGAGTAGAAGCGGTTCCTAAGGTTCTGGTCGTCCCACTCCTCCTCCTCCAGCCAGCGGACCTTCTTGCCCATGGCCACCGCCACCCATTCGCTTCGGGTGCGCTGGCCCTCCTGGGCGAGCACCCGGAGGCTTTCCACCTCCTTCAGGTAGGGCTTCAAGCCCTCCAGGTCCTTGGCCAGGGCGTAGACCTTTTCCGCTGGGGCCTTGATGAAGCGCTCCGCACGCACCTCGGGCATGGGCTCTTTTTACCCGCTTTCCTCCTCCTTGACAAGCCGGTAGGCCTCCAAGGCCACGGAAAGGGGAAAGCCCCGTCCCTGGAGGAAGCGCACCGCCTTAGCCTTGTCCTGGCGCCGGGGGTAGCGGCGGAGGACCTTAAGCGCCGCCTCCAGGCTCTCCTCCTCCCCATAGGCGGCCAGCACCTTCGCCACCACCTCCTCCGCCACCCCCTGGGCCCTGAGGAGGTGGCGGAGCTTGTGGGGACCGTACTTCCGCCTGGAGGCCACGAAGGCCTCCGCAAAGGCCTGGTCGTTCAGGTAGCCCAGCGCCTCGAGGCGGGCCAAAACCCCTTCCACCTCCCCTTCGGGGAAGCGGCGCAAAAGCTTTTCCCTTAAGCGGGCCCGGCTCAGGGCCCTTTGGGAAAGAAGCCTCAGGGCGTAGGCCAGGGCCTCGGACTTTTCCATACCCATAGGGTACGCTAAGGCCCATGCGGGTCTTCGCCATCGCCGACCCCCATCTCTCCCGCCTCAACCCCAAGCCCATGACCATCTTCGGCCCCAACTGGCAGGGCCACCCCGAGGCCTTCTTCCGGGGCTGGCGGGAGGTGGTGGCAGAGGAAGACCTGGTGATTGTCCCCGGGGACATCTCCTGGGCCATGCGCTTGGGGGAGGCCCTGCCGGACCTTCTGGACCTGGCCGCCCTGCCCGGGACCAAGGTGCTCCTAAAGGGCAACCACGACTACTGGTGGCCCTCCATAAGCCGCTTAAGGGCGGTGCTTCCTCCCAGGATGTACGCCCTGCAAAACGACGCCCTGGTCCTCCAGGGGGTGGCGGTGGCGGGAACCCGGGGCTGGCAGTACCCACCCCCCACCCCGGAGGACGAGAGGATCTTCGCCCGGGAGGTGGAAAGGCTAAAGCTCTCCCTGCAGGACCTGAGGGGCAAAACCTACCGCCACCTTCTGGTGGCCTTTCACTTCCCCCCTTTCGGCCCCAAGGGGGAGGCCACCCCCCTTTTGGAGCTGGCCGCCGAAGCCGCTCCCCAGGCCATCGTCTACGGCCACCTGCACGGGGCGGATCCCGAGAAGCTTCCCAAGGCGTACCAGGGCATCCCCCTCCACCTGGTGGCCGCGGACGCCCTGGCCTTCCGGCCCAAGCCGATCCTGGAGGTAGGATAAGGGGGTGATCACCGCCTTCGTCCTCATCCGGACCCGCGGGGAGCGCATCGCCGCCTTGGGCGAGGCCATCGCCGAACTCCCCCAGGTGGCCGAGGTCTACTCCGTCACCGGCCCCTTTGACCTGGTGGCCCTCTTGCGCCTTAAGGACCTCGAGGAGCTGGACGACGCCGTCACCCAGGGGATCCTGGCCATGGAAGGGGTGGAGCGCACGGAAACCCTCCTCGCCTTCCGCGCCTACCCCAAGAAGCTCCTGGACCAGGGCTTCGCCCTGGGGGGAGGGTAGGGCCTTAAGGCCTTGGCTCCCCCACCCCTAGCCTTCCTCCTCGCCCTCCAAGGGGGGCTACTCCTCTTGGGGGCCTCCGGCATGCTCCTCCTCGGCCTCCCCTTTGGCCAGGCGGGCCCCAAGGAGTTGGCCTATGCCCTGGGCCTCCTCCTGGCCCTGGGTGGCCTGGAGGTCCTCTTCCGGAGGCTTTTCCCCGCCTCCTTCCGGGAGGCCGAGGGTCTCCACCGGGAGGTGGGGCGGGCCCTAAAGGCGGCCGGGGTGGGGCCGGGTTTCCTCCTTCTTCTCGCCCTCCTCTCGGGGGTGGCGGAGGAGGTCTTCTTCCGGGGCCTTCTGCAAAGCCTCCTCATGGCCTGGCTTGGGCCCCTGGGGCTCCTCCTGCAGGCCCTGGCCTTTGCCCTCCTCCACCCCGCCCCCAGGCGGGCCTTCGCCTATCCCGTTTACACCGGGCTTGCCGGGCTCCTTTTCGGCCTCGCCTACCTCCTCACGGGAAGCCTCCTCCCCGGCATCCTGGCCCACTTCCTCCATAACGCCCGGGGGTTCTACGAGATCTCAAAAGGCTAGAACCGGGGCCACATTCTCCCCGCCGCTACCCCCACTGGCGCTGGGGTAGCGAGTACCTGCGCCACCGGGAAACCTACCGCTATGGCCTCGGGCGCATCTACGAGCTGGTGGTGAACACCCACCCCGTCCGGGCCTACCTCCTCAAGGGCAACACCCTCCTCGCCCAAAAGCTGGTCATGGCCCACGTCTATGCCCACGCCGACTTCTTCCAGAACAACCTGGCCTTTAAGCCCATCCCCAAGGACATGCACGAGGAAATGGCCCACCACGCGGCCTTTGTGGAAAGACCCCATTGTGGAGCTGGTGGACGCCAACTACGGGAACCGGGGCGAGCTCCTCCTGGTGCACGCCCACGAGGGGGTGGGGCAGACTTGACCGCTATTCTGCATAGAGCCCCAGGAACCGCAGGGCAGCCAGGGGGTTGAAGGAGAAAACCTCCAAGGCCGCCTTCTTCCGGCGCACCCCCTTCCAGTTCAACCACGAGACCAAGTGCGCCCGCAACACCGCCAGCACCTCACCCCCTCGCCCCCGCACCTGAAAGGCGTCCTCCCGCAAAAGCACATCCCGCACCCAGAAGGAACCATTCTCCACCCCCCATCGCCCCACCCAAATCTCCCCCAGCACCCGGGCGTCCGCCTCCTCCGGCCCAAGGCTCGTGAGCGCGTACCCCTCCGTCCGCCTCACCTCCCCCGTCCCCTTCACCACCACCTCCCGCACCAGCCGCACCGCCTGCCTGGCCCCAGGAAAGGCCGCCACCTCCGGGGGCAACACCGGAGAAGCCCACACCTCGTACCGCCTCACCTCCCCGTCTGCCTCCCGCACCCACTCCGCCCGCGTCTCCCCAGGCAGGGCTCCTCGCGCCATCCCCGCAAACACCTCCCGCACCCACCCCAAAAGCCCCCCCTGGTTCCCCTTCAGCACCAGGAGGTACTCCCCCCCTTTGCCCGCACCCGGCGGGCCACCTCGGGGTACAAAAACCCCGCATCCCCCACCACCACCTTCCCCACAAGCCCCTCGGCCCCCAGGCGCTCCAAAAGCTCCAGAAGCGCCTTGTCCTCCCTTCCCTCCGCCCTGGCCTGGGCCAGGGTGCGCCCCAGGGAAAGGGCCCAGGCCTCCACCAGGCGGACCTGGGGGCTCTTCCCCTTACCGCTCCCTCGCAGCACCTTGCCGTCGGCCACCAGGACCTTTTCCCCTTCCAGCTCCCTTCCCGGGAAGACCTTGGCCAGGGCCTCCGCCAGGGCCTGGGGGTCCAGGCGGTGGAGGAGTTGGGTGAGGGCGGTGTGGCCCGGGGCCTTGCGCAGGCCCAGGTGGGGGAGGAGGTGGGGGTTGGCGCGGGCAAAGCGGGAGACGCCGCGCAGGGAGTCCACGCGGGAGAGGAAGGCCAAAAGAACCAGGGCCAGCAGGCCCCAGAGGGGGTAGCGGCGGTTGTGGGCCCGGGGGTCGGGAACCTGGGATAGGGCTTCGCGCAGGGTCATGGGAATCATTTACCCCAAAAGGGGTATAACGGTCAAGTCTGGGGGGTGGGGCTGGACCTGAGGAAAACCCAGGCGGTGCTGGAGAACCTGCACCGCCTCTGGGGCCGGCCCGTGCACCTTAAGACGGTGGTGGGGGAGAAGGAAACCCTGCTTTCCGCCGGGGGCTAGCGCAACACCCTGAGGTAGCCGAGGAGGAGCGCCTCGGACAACTCCCCCAGATGGCGGGCCACCAGGCGGCCTGAGCTGTCAAAGAAGAAGGTGGTGGGCAGCCCCTGGACCCCCAGGGCCTGGGAAACCCGGGTCTCCGGGTCCAGGAGCACCCACTCTGGGGCCAGCCCCTGCCCCTCCAAAAACGCCTTCACCACCGCAGGACCTTCCCCCTGGCTCACGAAGGCAAAGCGGACCCCCGGGTGCTCCTGGCTCAGCCGCACCATCATGGGAAGCTCCCGGCGGCAGGGAGGGCACCAGGTGGCCCAGGTGTTGAGCACCAAGGGCTTGCCCCGAAAGTCCTCAAGGTTCACGGGCGTCCCTCCCAGGGCGGAGAGCTCCAGCGCGGGCAGGCGCACCTCCTGCCCCCCACCGCCCCGGGTGAAGAGCACCCCCGCCGTCAGGCCGGCCAACAACGCCGCCACCAAGGCGTAGCGCCAAAGATGCTTGGGCACCACCATCAGCGTATACCCTCCTCCCGCCAAGATACCCCAGACGGGGTCAAACCCCCCCTGCCAGACGTAGAGCACCGAGAGGGGATCCTTCGCGAAGACAGGAAGGTTTTCCAGAACAAACCCCAAGCGCGCCCCCACCAGGCCCAGGAAAACCGCGTTATAGGCCCAGGGGGAAAACCTGCGGTCCACCTTGCGGGCCAGCACCTCCCCTGTAATCACCAGGACCAAAAGGGCCAAGGCCACCTGGACCCTTGTCCAGGGAATGGCCAAAGGCCCAAGCTGCACCGCGTCCATCAGCGGACCAGCGGATACCCCGCCCGCTCTATGGCCAGCACCCCACCCTCCAGGTTGTAGAGGTTGGTGTAGCCCTTTTTCTTCAGGTACTCTGCCGCCTGGCGGCTGCGGTTGCCGCTACGGCAGTAGAGGTACACCGGCTTGTCCTTGGGAAGGGAGTCCCCCCACTGGGCGATGGCCTCCACGGGGAGGTTGAGGGCCCCGGGCACGTGCCCCGAGGCAAACTCCTGGGGGGTGCGCACGTCCACCACCACCGCCCCGGCCTCGAGGGCCCGGTAAAGCTCCTCCGGGCCCACGTTCTGGTAGCTCCCCTTGGGCCCGCAGGCGGCGAGAAGGGCCAAGGGCAAAAGGGCGAGGAGGGCGCGCCGGGTCATGGCTAGGCCTTCACCCCCACGGCCTTGCGGATGGCCTGCAGGAACTGGGAGAGGGGCTGGGCTCCCAGGATCCTCTCCTTGCCGTGGTTCACGATGGTGTCCGGCACCCCGTGGATATGGTAGCGGCTAGAGAGCTCCGGGAACTCGTTGGCCTCGATCATCTCACCCCAGACCTTGGGGGAGGCGTAGGCCATGCGGTGGGCGGTGCGCACCGCCTGCGGGCAGTAGGGGCAGGTGGGGGTCACGAAGACCTGGAGCACCACCTCCTCAGGGAGGTTGTTCAGCTCCTGGACCACGTTTTCCGGGAGTCCGTGCCCGTCCCGGCCCAGCATCTCGAGGTCCTCCAAGAGGCTGGCAAACTCATACCCCGCCGGGATACCCCGGTAGCGCAGGTTGATGGCGGAAGAACCCTTCTCCCGGAGGATCAGGGTGGGGGCCGCCTCCACCTGGTACTCCTTGGCCTTCTCCTGCCCCTCAGGGGTGGCGAGATCGTAGACCACCAGGTGAAGCTTGTCGGAAAGGGCAGCCAGCTCCTCCAGAAGCTGCTTGGTCTCCTTGCAGTACAGGCAGGGCTCCTTACCCGGGGCGATGAGGGTGGAGGTGTCGGTGAAAAGCACAAGCTCCACATCCCGCGCCAGGTTGGAAAGCCGCTCGCGTACGATCTCCTGCTCCTTCGGTCCCAGTAACGCCATGGTTTCCTCCTGGATACCCCCGTAGGGGTACATCCTTTATTGAATATAGCAGACGTTTGCCCTGAAGAATAGACCCGCGAACACGCCTTCCCCATTGACACCACTTACCCCCATAGGGTATCTTGGCGGCGTGGGGACAATCGTCCCATACCGGAGGTGAAAGCATGGTTTTCAGGCAAATTTACGAGGAAGGCTTGGCCCAAATGAGCTACCTCCTGGGGTGCGCCGCCACCGGGGAAGCCCTGGTGGTGGACCCAAAGCGGGACGTGGACACCTACCTGGAGCTGGCCGAGAGCCTGGGCCTGCGCATCACCGCCATCGCGGAAACCCACATCCACGCCGACTACCTCTCGGGGGCCCGGGAGCTCGCCCGGGCCACCGGGGCCACCCTCTACCTCTCCGACGAGGGGGACGAGAACTGGAAGTACCAGGGCCTGGAAGGGTTCGCCCATGTCCTCCTTAAGGACGGGGACGAGTTTAGGGTGGGGAACATCCGCATCCGGGCGGTGCACACCCCCGGCCACACCCCCGAGCACCTCTCCTTCCTGGTGGCCGATGGGGCCGTCACCGACGAACCCCTCCTCTTCCTCACGGGCGACTTCGTCTTCGTGGGGGACATCGGGCGCCCTGACCTGCTGGAGGAGGCCGCGGGCATCAAGGGTACCGCGGTGCCCGGGGCCCGGCGCATGTTCCAAAGCCTCAAGGAGAAGTTCCTCACCCTCCCCGACCACGTCCAGGTCTGGCCCGGCCACGGGGCGGGTTCCGCCTGCGGTAAGGCCTTGGGGGCCCTTCCCGCCACCACCGTGGGCTACGAGCGCCGGCACGCCTGGTGGGCGGAGTATTTGGAAAAGGACGACGAGGAGGGGTTTGTCAAGGCCCTTCTTTCCGGCCAACCGGAGGCCCCCACCTACTTCAAGGAGATGAAGCGGCTGAACCGGGACGGGATGCCCATCCTGGGTGGCATCCCCCACCCGGGCCGGCTCACCAAGGCCCAGTTTGACCGGTACCTGCGGGAGGGGGCCATCCTGGTGGACACCCGGGACAAGTTCGCCTTCGCCGGCGGGCACATCCGCGGGGCCATCAACATCCCCGCAGGCAAGAACTTCGCCACCTGGGCCGGGTGGCTTCTCCCTTACGACCGCCCCCTCATCCTCCTGGCCCACCCCTCGGAGGTGGAGGGCCTGACCCGGGCCCTGATCCGCATCGGCCTGGACGAGGTGGTGGGGTACATCCCAGGCCTCGAGGGGTATGCCGACGGGGAGCTGGAGACCGTGCCCCAGATCACCGCCCGGGAGGCCAAGGCCCTTTGGGAGCGGGGCGAGGCCCTGGTCCTGGACGTGCGGGGCCGGGACGAGTACCTGGCGGGGCACATCCCGGGGGCCCTGAACCTCCATGCGGGGCGGGTCTTGGCCCACCTGGACCGGCTCCCCAAGGACAAGCCCCTCATCGTCCACTGCGTGGGCGGGGACCGCTCCAGCACCGCCATCAGCGCCCTTCTCTCCCACGGCATCCGGAACGCCCTCAACCTCACCGGGGGGATCAGGGCCTGGCAGGAGGCGGGCTTCCCGGTGGTGAAGGGGGAGGAGCTGGTAGGCGCCTAAGCGCCAAGCGGGGAACCGGGGTTTGGCCCCGGTTCCCCAAAGGAGGTGACCCATGCACCAGGCCCAGGTCAAGGACCTAAGCCCAGAGGAAGCGAAGAGGCTACACGAGCAGGGGGTGCCCTTCATCGACGTGCGGGAAGTGGAGGAGTACGCCCAGGCCCGGATTCCCGGGGCAAGCCTCCTGCCCCTTTCCGAGTTCATGGCCCGTTACGGGGAGATCCCCCAGGACCGGCCCGTGGTCCTTTACTGCCGCACGGGCAACCGCTCCTGGCAAGCGGCGGCCTGGCTCTCCGCCCAGGGGTACGGGAACGTCTATAACCTCGAGGGGGGCATCGTCCGCTGGTACCGCTCGGGCCTCCCCGTGGACACCACCCCGGTGGAGGTGGGTTACGCCGCCACCCCCTTCCAGGAGGTGGGCCCCCACGAGGCGAAGGGGCTTCTGCAGGAGGCCTTGGTGGTGGACGTGCGCGAGCCCTGGGAGTATGCGGAAGGGCACCTGCCCGGGGCGGTGAACATCCCCCTTTCCTCCTTGCCGCAGAGGCTCTCGGAACTTCCCAAGGACCGGCCCATCCTCCTGGTGTGCAACTCCGGCAACCGCTCGGGCGTGGCCGCGGACTTCCTGGTGGGGCAGGGCTTCCCCGGGGAGCGGGTCTACAACCTGGAGGGGGGCACCTACGCCTGGATGGGGGCGGGGCTTCCCGTGGAGCGATGAGCCTCGCCCTCCTCGGCGCCCTCCTCATCGGCCTTTCCCTGGGGCTTCTGGGATCCGGGGGGTCCATCCTCACCGTGCCCGTCCTGGTCTACCTCCTGGGCGAGGCCCCCAAGCAGGCCATCGCGGAAAGCCTCCTCATCGTGGGGGGCATCGCCCTCCTCGGGGCGCTTCCCTACGCCCTAAGGGGCCTGGTGGACGGGCGGAACGTGCTCCTCTTCGGCCTCCCGGGCATGGCGGGCACCTACCTGGGGGCTTGGCTCTCCCGCTTCGTGACGGGAGAGGTGCAGCTTTTGGCCTTCGCCTCGGTGATGCTCCTCGCCGCCTACTTCATGGCCCGGCCCGCCCCCCTCCGCCCCAAGGCCCACAAGCGCCAGGCTTGGAAGATCGTTCTGGATGGGGTCTTCGTGGGTGCCCTCACCGGCTTCGTGGGGGTGGGCGGGGGGTTTTTGATCGTGCCCGCCCTGGTCCTCCTGGGGGGGCTTCCCATGCACCTGGCCATCGGGACCAGCCTTTTCGTCATCGCCCTGAAGTCCTTCGCCGGCTTCTACAAGTACCTTCACCTCCTGCCGGCGTACGGGCTTTCGGTGAACTACGCCGTGGTGGGGCTTTTCGTCCTGGTGGGAACCCTGGGGAGCTTCTTGGGAGGGAGGCTTGCGGTGCGCCTGCCCCAGGAGGGGCTTAAGCGGGGCTTCGCCCTCTTCCTGGTGGTTATGGGGGTCTTCATCCTAGCCCAGAACCTGGCCTCGAGGCCCTAAACTGGAGGGGTGCCCTTCCGCACCCTCCTGGTGGTCCAAGCGGAGGTAAGGCCCGATTTCTACCGCACGGAGGAGGCCTTTCGGGAGCGGGTCTTTAGCCTCCTAAAGCCCCTTCAGGGCACCCCCTCCCCCCGCCTGGCCGCCCTGCCGGAACTCTTCGGGCTTCCCCTCTTCCTGCACCTGGGGGGGGATTTCCACCCCCGGGAGCTCCTCGCCTCTCCCCTCTCCCCCTGGAGGCGGGCCCGGAAGGCCTACGAGGCCTTCCACCGCACCATGGCCGAGGCCGCCAGGGCCTTTGGCACCTACCTGCTTTCGGGCACCCTCCTCTCCCCCCCTTACGAGGAGGAGCTTGCCCGGGGGCGGTTCGCCCGCACCCCCCTCTTCCAGAACCTGGCCCTCTTCTTCAACCCCCAAGGCCGCCTCCTGGCCCAGGTGCCCAAGATGGAGCTCACCCCGCCCGAGCGCTGGCTGAGGCGGGGGAGGTTCGGCCCCCACCTGGTGGAAACCCAAGCGGGGAGGGTGGGGATCCTCATCTGCCTGGACGGGTTCTTTGAGCGCCACCTGGCCCGGCTGGACGCCCTGGGGGCCGAGGTCCTCCTGCAACCCTCCGCCAACCCCGCCCCCTGGGACCGCCCCTGGCCCTGGGATCCGAGCCGGAAGGAGGGGGAGGTCTGGCTGGCCTCGGCCCGGGAAAGGCTTTTGGGCCGGGAGCACCTCCGGCTCCTCCTGAACCCCATGCTGAACGGCAGGATCCTGGGCCTCGCCTTTGAGGGGCGAAGCGGCCTCTACGCCCCCGGGGAGGCCCTCCTCCTGGCCCAGTCCCCCGTGGGGGACGAGGGCCTCCTCCACACCCTGCCCTGAGGCTAAAGGCGCTCGGGGAAGAGGCGGATGGGGAAGGGGCGGGTGAGGGCCTTGGCGAGTTTTTCCCAGGCCAGGTCCTTCACCTGGCCCTCGAGGCCCTCCCGCACCTCCTCCAGGGGGTAGCGGCCCGCGGGCTTCACCTCCTCCAGGAGGATGAGGTGGAAGCCAAACTCCGTGCCCACGGGCTGGGAGACCTGCCCCGGCTTCAGGGAGCGAAGGGCCCTGTCAAAGGCAGGAACATAGGTGCCCTCGGGCTCGCACCCCAGGTCGCCCCCCGCCTCCTTGGAACCCGGGTCCTGGGAGAGGGCCCGGGCCACCTCAAGGAAGGCCTCCCCCTTCCCCAGGCGGGCCAGGGCCTCCTTGGCCGCCTCGAGGGTGGGCACGAGGATGTGCCGGGCGCAGTAAAGGGTGGGGTGGCGGAACTCGGGGGAAAGGAGCCAAAGGGCCTTTAGGGCCGCAGGGGAGACGCGGAGCTTGGCCCGGTAGTGGGCCTCCAGGGCCTCCAGGGCCATGGCCTCGGTGAGGAGGGTGCGGTAGGTGGCCAGGTCCCCCACCCCGGCCTCCTTCAAAGCCAGGAGGAGGGCCTCCTCCGAGGGGAAGGCCTCCTTGAGCTGCCACACCTTAGCCTCCACCGCCTCCGCCTTGGGCCAGAAGCCCTGGGCCCGGGCCACCTGGAGGAGGGCCCTCTCCTCCGCCAGGGCCTCCAGGTAGGGGGCGCGGTACTGGGCCAAAAGCTCCCGGGTTTCCTCGGAGTCGGGCAGGCCCAGCTGGCGCAGGGCGCCTTGGACGAAGAGGCCGAAGCGGAGCTCAAACTGGCTTTTGGTGAGGGTTTCGGAGCCCACCTGGGCCACCACGGGGTCCTCCTGGGCGAAGGCGAAACCCAGGACCAGGATCAAGGTAGCGGCGAAAGCGCGCATGCCCCATGCTAGCATGGGGGGCGTGAACGACCTCATCCTCCGGGCGGCCCGGGGCGAACCCACCCCCAGGCCCCCCGTCTGGTTCATGCGCCAGGCGGGCCGCTACCAGAAGGAGTACCAGGAGATCCGCAGGCGCTACACCCTTCCCGAGATCGTGCAAAACCCTGAGGTCTGCGCCGAGGTCACCCTCCTCCCCGTGCGCCAGCTGGGCGTGGACGCCGCCATCCTCTTCGCCGACATCACCACCCCCCTCCACGGCATGGGGGTGGAGCTGGACCTGGTGGAGGGGAAGGGCCCGGTCATCCACCGCCCCATCCGGGACGCCAAGGGGGTGGAGGCCCTGAGGCCTTTGGAGCCCGAGGAGGCCGTGCCCTTCGTGCTGGAGACCATCCGCCTCCTAAAGCGGGAGCTCCCCGTGCCCCTCATCGGCTTCGCCGGGGCCCCCTTCACCCTGGCCAGCTACCTGGTGGAAGGGGGGCCAAGCCGCCACTTCCTGGAGGTGAAGGCCTTCATGTACCGGGAGGAGGCGCTTTGGCACCGCCTCATGGAGCGGCTTACCCTGGCCATGGCCCGCTACCTGAGGGCCCAGGTGGAGGCGGGGGCCGACCTCCTCCAGGTCTTTGACTCCTGGGTGGGGGCCCTTTCCCTCGCGGACTACCGCCGCTACGTGAAGCCCCACATGGCCAGGCTCTTCCAGGAGCTAAGGCCCCTTGGGGTACCCGTCATCCACTTCGGGGTGGGGACGATGGGCCTTTTAAAGGACATGGCGGAGGCCGGGGGGGATGTGATGGGTCTGGACCACCACACCCCCCTGCCCTGGGCCCGGGAGGCCCTGGGGGAAACCCCGGTCCAGGGCAACCTGGACCCCGCCCTCCTCTTCGCCCCCAAGGAGGTGCTAAAGCGCGAGGTGCGGCGCATCCTGGAGGAAAACGCAAGCCGGCCTGGGCACATCTTCAACCTGGGCCACGGGATCCTGCCCAAGACCCCGGTGGAGAACGTGCGGTATGTGGTAGAACTCATCAAGGAGGCAACGGCATGAACGTGCTCCTCATGGCCTACGGTACCCCCTACACCCCGGAGGAGATCGAGCCCTACTACACCGACATCCGCCGGGGTAGGCGCCCGTCCGAAGAGCTCCTTAAGGAGCTGGAGGAACGCTACGCCGCCATCGGCAAAAGCCCCCTCAACGAGATCACCCTGGCCCAGGCCATCAGGCTCCAGGCGCTTTTGAACCTCGAGGCCCCCGCCTACCCCAAGCGCCTCCTGGGCCCCTTTGGCCCCCGCACCCCCCAGGGCCCGGCCAGGGTGTACGTGGGCACCAAGCACTGGCACCCCTCCATTGGAGAAGCCATCGCCGCCATGCACGAGGACGGGGTGAAGCGGGCGGTGGCCATCGTGGCCGCCCCCCACTACTCCCTAAGGAGCGTGGCCGAGTACAAGGAGAAGGTGGAGCAGGCCCTGAAAGCCCTACCCGAGCCCATGGAGTTCCTCTGGGTGGAAAGCTACGAGGCCCACCCCGGCCTCATCGCCGCCTACGCCCGGCGCCTGGAGGAGGCCATCTGGCGGCTGCAAGAGCCCAGGAAGGCGGCCTACGTCTTCACCGCCCACTCCATCCCCCTTTCGGCGGTGGAGCGGGGGGACCCCTATCCCCGCCAGGTGGAAAGGACGGCGGAGCTCATCGCCAAGAGGCTTGCCCTTCCCCGCTTCTCCGTGGCCTACCAGTCCGCGGGCCGCACCCCCGAGCCCTGGCTGGGCCCCGACATCAACGAGCACCTCCGGGCCCTCAGGGAGGAGGGCTATGCGGAGGTGGTGGTGCAGGCGGTGGGCTTCCCCGCGGACCACCTGGAGGTCTACTACGACCTGGACCTCGAGGCCCAGGCCACCGCAAGGGAGGTGGGGCTAAGGCTCCTCAGGGCCCGAAGCCTCAACGCTGATTTGGACTATATCCAGGTACTCAAGGACCTGGTGGAGGAGGCGTGGCTCAGGTAGCCGTGGTGGGCGGGGGCTGGGCGGGGCTTGCCGCCGCCTTGGCCCTGAAGGAGGCCGGGGTGGACTTCCGGCTCTTTGAGGCCGGACTTCGCCTGGGGGGCAAGGTGCGCACCCATAAGGGGGAGGGGTTTTTGGTGGAAGGGGGCCCCGACGCCAGCGTGCGCTACAAAAAGGAGGTGCTGGAGCTGGCGGAGCGGTTTGGCCTCACCCCCATCGGCACCCTGCCCGCCAAGCCCGCCGCCTACATCCTGCGCAAGGGCAAGGCCCACCCCCTCCCCGAGGGGCTTTTGCAAATCGTCCCCGGGGACCTCAAGGGCCTCTACCGCACCCCCCTCCTCTCCTTTTCCGGGAAGCTTAGGGCCCTTTATGACCTCTTCCTCCCCCGCGGGGCCAAGGAGGATGAAAGCCTGAGGGAGTTCGTGGAGAGGAGGCTAGGCCCCGAGGTTTTCGCCGCCCTGGTGGCCCCCTTGGCGGGGGGCATCTACGGGGGCGAGCCCGAGGAGCTTTCCATGAAGGCCGCCTTCCCCCAGCTTCTGGAGCTGGAAAGGAGGCATCGGAGCCTCATCCTGGGGGCCATGCGGGCCAAAAAGGCCCGGGGAAGCCGCGAGGGGGGGAGCCTGTTCTTCTCCTTCCCGGAGGGGCTTGCCCTCCTAACCCGAAGGCTTGCGGAGGAGGTGGCGGGAAAAATCCTGCTGGGCACCCCGGTGCTGGCCCTCGAGCCCCTGGGGGGGCTTTACCGTCTTCACACCCCTAAGGGGACCTGGGAGGCGGAGGCCGTGGTCCTGGCCACCCCTGCCCCGGTGGCCGCCCAGCTCCTAAGGCCCTTCCTTCCCGAAGCCACCGCGCTCCTCAAGGGCATTCCCCACACCCCCGCCGCCACGGTAAGCCTGGCCTTTGCCGAGGCCCTGCCCCTGGAAGGGCATGGCCTTTTGGTGGCCAAGGGGGAGGGGTACAGGGCCAGGGGGTTCACCTGGACGCACCGGAAGTGGCCGGGAAGGGCCCCGGAGGGCTGGTCCCTGGTGCGGGCCTACTTTTCCGGGGAGACGGCGAGGCTTTCCGAGGCGGAGCTGGCCAAGGTGGCCCTGGAGGACCTCCGCCTCTTCCTGGGCCGGGAGGTGCGCCCCGAGCGCACCTGGGTCTTCCGCTTCCCCGAGGGGATGCCCGCCTACCGGGTGGGGCATCTGGAACGCATAGGGCGGTTAGAAACCGCCCTCCTCAAGGCCCCTGGCCTCTTCCTGGCGGGAAACTACCTGGAAGGGGTGGGCCTGCCCGAGGTGGTGCGCTCGGGGCGTAAGGCGGCCGAGCGGGCCCTCGGGTACCTGGCCCTAACCCCCACCCCCTAGGCAAGCCCCCGCCAGGGGGATAAGATGGGCCAAACATGGCCCTGCCCTACCCCGTGGTCGCCTTGGGCTCCCTTCTGCTCGGGCTTTTGGCGGGGGTTTTGGGCTACACCGCCCCCCACATCCTCCCCTGGCTCATGATCTTCACCGCCAGCACCGCCAGCGTGCACGGGCTTTCCTGGGGGGTGGCGGCGTCTTTGGCCTCCACCTTGGTTCTCCTTCTCTTCCCCGGCTTCAATACCTTGGCCCTAGCCTTGCTCCTCCTTTCCGCCTACCTGGCCCACGGCATCGGGGAAAGCCTCCGGCGGGCCCACCGGCGGGCCAAGGCCCTGGCCCGGAGCCAAAGGCTCCTGGCGGAGGCCCTCGAGGCCCTACCCCAAGCGGAAAACCGGGAAGAGCTCCTCCGAAGCCTCCCCGGGCGCCTGGCGGCCCTGGGGGAAGGGGGGCATGTGGGGGTATGGACACCCACCGGCCAGGGCTTCCGCCTCTTGGCAAGCATCCCTCCCCTTTCCCTTCAGGAGGTGCCCGCCAGCGGGGTCCTGGACCGGGCCTTCCGGGAGGGGCGCCCCGTGCACGTGCCCCACGTGGGCCAGGAGCCTGGCTACATCCCCGCTCCCGGCCTCCACACCCAAACGGAGCTGGCCCTGCCCCTTAAGGAAAGGGACCAGGTGGTGGCCATTTTGAACCTGGAGCGGGGGCAGCCCTTCGCTCCCGAAGAGGTGGAGGGCCTCGTGCGCTTCGCCCAGGCGGTAAGCCTCCAGCTGGACCGCTTGGCCGACCTCGAGGAGCGCAGGCTCATCGCCGACCTCTCGGAACGCCTGCAGAGCGCCAGCACCCTGGAGGAGGCGGGGGCCAAGGCCCTCGCCCTCCTCCTCGCCTCCCTGGGGCTACCCTCGGGCACCCTTTGGGAGGCGCGGGGTGGACGGATGGCAGCCTTGGCCTACCACGGGGTGGAAGAGCCCTCCCTCCTCCAGGTGCTGCGGGAAGGCCTTCCCTACGGGGTGGGCCTGGCCTGGCAGGTGTACGAGACCCAAAGCCCGGTGTTCACGGCCCGCTATGCGGAAGAAAACCGGGCGGCGCCCACCCTGAAGGCCCTGGGCTGGCGCACCTTCGCCGCCCTTCCCCTCCCTTCCCCCGGCGCGCCCCGTAGCCGCCGGGTGCTGGTGGTGGGCCAGAGGGAGGAGCGGCTTTGGCGAAAGGCGGAGGTGGAACGCCTCCTCCTCTTCTGCCGCACCCTGGGACTGGGGCTGGAGCGCCTGACGGAAAGAAGCCGCCATGAGGCGGTGAACCGGCTCTTCCTGAACCTGCTAGAGGTACCCCCCGAGGACCTCTACCAGCCCCTCCTGGAGGAGGCCATCCGCCAGGTGCCGGGCGCGGAGGCGGGAAGCCTCCTGGTCCTGGAAGGGAAAGAGTACCGCTACAAGGCGGCCCTCGGCTACGACCTGGAAGGCCTTAAGGGGGTGGCCTTTTCCTTGGAAGACCAGCTCCGCTGGTACGGGCAAGGGCGGGAAAAGGCCCTAAGGGGAGAGCCCCGCATCCTGAGCGCGGAAGCGCAGACCATCGCCGAGATCAGCCACGAGACCGCCCCCCCGGAGGTCATGGACGCCGCGGGAAGGGTCCGGGAGATCCAGGCCAACCTCTGCCTGCCCATCCCCTACAAGGGGGAGGTGCTGGCCTACCTGAACCTGGACAACCTCCACGACCCCAAGGCCTTCGGGGAGGACTCCTTGGAGGCCGCCCGCTTCTTCGCCGCGCCCCTGGCCACCCTGCTCCACGAGGTCCGCACCCGCCACCTCCTGGAGGAGGCGGCCCTCACCGACCCCCTCACAGGCCTAGGCAACCGCCGGGCCTTTGACCGTTACCTGCTGGAGGAGCTCAAGCGGGCGGAGCGCTACGGCTACCCCCTTTCCCTGGCGATCCTGGACCTACGGGGCTTCAAGCAGGTGAACGACCGCCTGGGCCACGCGGTGGGCGACCTGGCCCTGATCCAGGTGGCCCAAGCCCTTGGAAGGGAAAGGCGCAACGGGGACCGGCTCTTCCGCTGGGGCGGGGACGAGTTCGCCGCCCTTTTTCCCCACACCCCCAAACAGGGGGCCATCGCCGCCGCCTTCCGCTACGCCCAAGCCATCCAAAAGCTCTGTTTTGAGGGGCTCTGCCTGGGGGTGAACATCGGGGTGGCCACCTTTCCCGAGGACGGCACCACCCCGGATGCCCTGCTTTCCGCAGCCGACACCCGCATGTACGAGGCCAAAACCCGGGGGCTGGCGGTATTCGCTTGAAGCCCCGCCAAAAAGGGGTATACTGGACCTGGCCCACCCATGGAAGGAACCTGGGGCCCCATCCTTTGGCAAGCGCTCCTTCCCCTGCTGCGCCGGGGGCTCGAGGGGCTTGCGGAGTCGCTTGAGCAGGCGGCCCTGGCCCTCTCTGCCCACCGGGCCTACCTCTTCCGCCTGGAGGAAGGCCAGGGCACCTGGTACGCCAGCCAGCTGGCGGAATGGGCGGGTCCGGACACCACCCCCCAGCTGCAAAACCCCCACCTGCAACGCCTCCCCATGCGGGAAAGGGGCTATGGACGTTGGCTGGATCTTTTCCTTGCGGGTCGGGCGGTGGCCGGACCGGTGGCCTCCTTCCCCCAGGAGGAAAGGCCCTTGCTGGAAGCCCAAGAGATCCAAAGCCTCCTGGTGGTGCCCGTTTTCGTGGAGGAGAGGCTTTGGGGGTTCCTGGGGGTGGACGACTGCCGGCGGGAAAGGGGTTTCAGCCCAGAGGAGGAGGCCTTTCTCCGGGCTTTGGCCGAGGCCCTAGCCCACACCCTGGAACTCTGGGAAAGGAAACGGTGGCTGGAAACCCTGCTCCTCGCCTCCCCCTTTTACCTGGCGCGGCTGGACAAGGAAGGGCGCATCCTGTACGCCAACCCCGCCTTGAAAGGGGCTTTGCCCCAGGACCTGCGCCTTCCCGTGGAGGAGGCCCTCCGCCACCCCGGCCGCCCCCGCACCCTCCTCACCCGGCAGGAGCGGGCGGTGGAGTGGACCCTGGTGGCCGTGCCTGGGCCGGGGCAGGAGGTGCTGGAGGTGTTGGCCTTGGGCGTGGACGTGACCGCCCGGGAGGAGGCAGAAGCCCGGGAGAAGCGGTGGAACGCCTTCCGCAAAAACCTGCTGCGGGTTTACGAAACCCTCATGGCGGAGGGACTTTCCGACTCCATCTTTGGGCTGATCCTCGAGGCCGCCCTGGACACCATCCCCGCCGCGCAGGCGGGGAGCGTCACCGTGCTCATGGAGGACGGTGGCTACCACTTCCTGGCGGCGAAGGGCTACGACCTTAACGCCCTCCGCCAGGTATGCCTGCGCCCCGAAGAACCCCTATCCCTCACCGGCCACAGGGAGGCCCAGGTATTCACCTGGAAGGACCTGGAACGCTTCAACGCCCGTCTGGACGTAAAAAGGCGCAAAATAATGGAGGAAGCCGGCAGGGTGCGGGAGATCAAGGCCATCCTCTCCGTCCCCGTGTACCTGGCGGGGGAGCGCAAGGCCTTCTTATACCTGGATAACTTTGAGCAGGAGGACGCCTTTACCCCCCTGGACCTGGAGCTGGCCCAAGCCTTCGCCAGTCAGCTGGGCCTGCTCCTCCGCAGGTTGGAGCTGGAGGGCAGGCTCCAGCACCTGGCTTACCACGATCCCCTCACCGGTCTTCCCAACCGCCTCTTCTTCCTGGACAAGCTGGCGCAAGCCCTTGGGGAAAAGGGGACCGATCTGGCCATCCTTTACCTGGACCTGGACGGGCTCAAGCTGGTGAACGACCTGGAAGGGCATGCGGCGGGGGACGAGGTGATCCGGGTCATGGCCGCCCGCTTCCGGGCCGCCCTCCGCCCCCGCGACCTGGTGGCCCGGCAAGGGGGAGATGAGTTCTTGGTGCTCCTCACCGGCATCAAGGGGGCCGAGGACGTCATCGCCGTTGCCGAAAGGCTTCTGGAGGTGGCCCGCCTGCCCTGCCCCGTAGGGGAACGGGTCTACCACCTCTCCACCTCCATCGGCATCGCCCTGGGAGAACCCGGGCTGGCTCCGGGCGAGCTCCTCCAGCGGGCCGACCTGGCCCTGTACCGGGCCAAGGGGGAAGGCAAGGACCGCCTGGCCTTCTTTGAGCCCCACCTCCAAGAAGCCCTCCGGCGGGAAACCGATCTCCTGGAAGCCTTGCGGGAGGACCTGGAACGGGGCGAAGGCCTCTGGCTGGCCTACCAGCCCATCGTGGATCTGGGCACGGGCCAAACCGTGGCCTTAGAGGCCCTTCTCCGCTGGCGCCTGGCCCCGCCTTCGGAGCTCATTCCCCTGGTGGAAAGGCACCGGCTTATGGGCCAGCTTGGGCACTGGATCCTCCACCAGGCCTGTAAGGAGCAAGGCCGCCACGGGCTTAGGGTGCACGTGAACGTCAGCCCCCTGGAACTCCTAGACCCCACCTACCCCTTTCGGGTGGCCGAGACCCTAGAGGCAACTGGTTGTCCCCCCCACCGCCTGGTCCTGGAGGTGACCGAAACCTCCCTGATCCCCGACGACCGCGGACGCGACGCCAGCCGGGCCCTCGAGGCCCTCCGGAACCTGGGGATAGGGATCTACCTGGACGACTTCGGCTCGGGCTACTCTAGCCTGGAGCGGCTGGCCGAGCTCCCCGTGCAGGGGGTCAAGCTGGGCCAGGCCTTCACCCGGCGCCTCGGGACCCCGCCCAATCCCCAGGGCTCCTCCGCCCGGCTGGTGGCCGCCGTCTTGGCCCTGGCCAAAGCCTTGGGGCTGGAGGCCATTGCGGAGGGGATTGAGGACCAGGCCACCCTGGACTACCTGCGGCGCCTGGGCTTCCCCCTGGGCCAGGGCTACCTCTGGGGATGGCCCAAGCCCCTCCCGATAGAATGAAAAAAGTGATGGCCAACGCGCCTTGGAAAATCAGCCTGATCTACGTTGCCTTTTCCCTCCTCTGGATCCTAGGGAGCGACCAACTCCTCCTGAAGCTTCTTCCTTGGCCAGAAGAGCTAATCCGTTGGCAAACGGGCAAGGGCCTGGTTTTCGTCCTCCTTTCCGCAGGATTGATCTACGCCCTGACCGCCCGCTGGGAGCGGGACCGGCAAAGGTCGGCCCAGCTCCTGGAGGCCTCTGAGCGGCGTTTCCGGGCCCTCGTGGAAAACAGTCGGGAAGTGACCTTCGTCCTGGACGCAACAGGGCGGATCACCTACGCCTCCCCCAACGTGGGGCAGGTCCTGGGCTACGATCCCCAGGGCTACCTCCAGGAACCCACCTCCGCCCTGGGGTTTGTGCACCCGGAAGACCGCCCCTACGCCGAGGCGGTCTTCGAGGACCTGCTGCGCCATCCCGGGGCTGTTCGGGAGTACAGCTTCCGCCTGCTGGACGCCCAAGGGCAGGTGCGCCAAGCGCGGATTTGGGGGCGCAACCTTTTGCACGATCCGGCGGTGGCAGGCATCGTCCTCCACGTGCGGGACGAAAGCGAACTGGAGGAGGAACGGGCTAAGCTCCAAGGCCTCTTGGAGGCCCTCCCGGGACGGGTCTTTCAAGCCCGGGTACCGGAAGGTGCCGACCCTGCCTTCCTTCCCCTTTGGTACGCTTCCCCCCAAGGGGAAGCCATCCTGGGGTACCCTCCTCAGGAGCTCGGCAAAGACCCGCACGCCTTCTATGCCAAGGTGCACCCCGAGGACCGGGAAAAGGCCCAGCAGGTGCGCCGGGAAGCGGTAAAGCGCCCCTATGAACCCCAAAGGGTCACCTACCGTTTCTGGCATGGGCAAAGGCAACGCTGGATCTGGATGCAGGACACCCTGGTTTATCACCCTTACAATCGCCTGCTGACCGGCTACGGGGTGGAGGTCACCGAGATCATGGAGGCGGAGGAACGCTTCCGCCTCCTCTTCCAAGCCCATCCCCTGCCCATGTGGGTCTACGACCGGGAAACCTACCGCTTCCTGGAGGTGAACGAGGCGGCCCTCGCCCAGTATGGCTACACCCGGGAGGAGTTCCTCTCCATGACCATTCTGGAAATCAGTCCGGAACAGGAGCGGCTCCTGGAGGAACTCCCGAGCGAAAGACCCCCATTGTCCCATTCAGGCCCCTGGACCCACCGCTTGAAGGACGGGCGGGAGATCCAGGTGGAGATCCACTCCCATCTCCTGGACTATGCGGGCCGGCCCGCGGTCTTGGTGGTGGCCCTGGACGTCACCCAGGAGAAGGCTAAGGAAAGAGCCCTCCGGGAGTCCGAGGCCCTCTTCCGCACCCTGGCGGAAACCGCTCCCGCCCTCATCCTCATGTGGCAGGGGGAGCGCCTCACCTTTGCCAACGAAGAGGCCCTACGCCTCACCGGATACACCCGGGAGGAGCTCCAAAGCCGGCCCATCTGGGAGTTCGTCCATCCAGCCGATCGGGAGATGGTGCGGGAAAGGGGTCTGGCCCGCATCCGTGGGGACAACCCTCCGAGCCGCTATCCCTTTCGCATCCTCACCAAGGCGGGGGAGGTGCGCTGGCTGGACTATTCCGCCGCCCGGGTGGAGATCGGCGGCAAGCCTGCCGTCTTGGGGGTGGGGCTGGACATCACGGAGGCCAAGGAGCGGGAGCTCGCCTTGGAGGCCTTCGCCCGGGTGAGCCTGGCCCTGCGGCAAAGCGAGGACCTGAAGGAGATGATGGAGGCCGCCCTGGACACGGTGCTCGCCGTCATGGAGGCCCCGGCGGGGAGCATCCTCCTCTACGACCAGGAGACGGGCCGCCTGGAGGAGGCGGCGAGCCGGGGCTGGCTTAAGGAGGTCCCCACACCCCCCACCCTGGCCGAAGGGGGCATGGTGGCCCGGGCCTTCCAGGGAGAGGTGGTGGTCAGCCAGGACCTGAAGCAGGACCCCCGGGTGCGCCCTGGGGCCCGGAGCCTGGTCCCCGAGGGCTGGAGCGGGGTCGTGGTCCCCCTTCTGGCGGGCAAGGAACCCGTGGGGGCCCTCACCCTGGCCTGGCCTCACCCCCGCACCCCTACCCCGAGGGAGGTGGAACGGGCCCAGTTGGTGGCGGAAACCCTGGGCAACGCCGTGCACCGGGCCAGCCTTCGCCGTAAGCTCGCCCGGAGGGTGGAGCACCTGGAGGCCCTCCGGGCCATAGACCAGGCCATCGCCGGCTCCTTGGCCCTCGAGCCCACCCTGGAGATCTTCCTCAACCAGGTGATGCGCCTTCCCCTGGACGCCGCCGCCCTCTTTCTTTATGAACCCAGGGAAAAGGGCCTCAGGCTGGAGGGCCACCGGGGCTTCCTCTCCCCCAAGGCCCTCCTGCCCAAAGAAATCCGCCTGGGCCAGGGCCACGTGGGCCAGGCCGCCCTGCAGGGGGGCAAGGTGGCCGTGGACGACCTCACCCGGCAACCTGGGGCTCACCCGGACTTCACCCTCAAAGAGGGTCTGGTGGCGGAACGGGTCTATCCCCTCTTCGCCAAAGGCAAACTCCTGGGTGCCTTGGCTGTCTTTACCCGCAGGCCATGGGACCTTTCCCCTGAGGACGAGGAGTTCCTCGAGGCCCTGGCCACCCAGGGCGCCATCGCCCTGGACAACGCCCGCACCTTCCAGGAACTCCTGAAAAGCCAGCGGGAGCTGGAGGCCGCCTACGACCTCACCCTCTGGGGCTGGGCTAAGGCGGTGGAACTAAGGGACCAGGAGACCGCCGGGCACACCGAGCGGGTCACGGCGCTCACCCTGCGCCTAAGCAGGGCCCTGGGGGTGCCCGAGGAAGACCTAGACGACATAAGGCGGGGAGCCATCCTCCACGACGTGGGCAAGCTGGGCATCCCCGACGCCATCCTCCTCAAACCGGAGCCCCTCACCGAGGAGGAGCAGGCCATCATGAAAAAACACCCCGTCTACGCCTACGAGTGGCTCTCCGGCATCCCCTTCCTCAAGAAGGCCCTGGAGATCCCTTATGGCCACCACGAGCGCTGGGACGGCTCCGGATACCCCCGGGGGCTAAAGGGCCTGGAGATCCCCCTTTCGGCCCGCATCTTCGCCGTGGTGGACGTGTACGACGCCCTGACCTCCGACCGCCCTTACCGGAAGGCCTGGCCCAGGGATAAGGCCCTGGCCTACATAGAAGAGCAAGGGGGCAAGCAGTTTGACCCCGAGGTGGTGGCGGCCTTCCTGGGGTTGATGGCCGGGGAAGAGCATCTCCTGTCCTAGGGGCCGAAGCGTGCCCGGGAGAGGCGAAGAGGCATGGCCCCGGCCTTTTTGGGCTTGGGCCACCACGGGGCACTTAGCCCCAGCCCAGGAGCCGCCGGGCCTCCGGGGAAAGCCGGGCCGGGGTCCAAGGGGGTTCAAAGGTGAGTTCCACCTCTACCTCCTCCACGCCCGGGATGCGGCTTAAGGCCTGCCGCACCGCATCCCCCATGCTGTCGTGCAGGGGGCAGCCCGGGGTGGTGAGGGTCATGCGCACATAGGCCCTAGGGGGATCCACCTTAAGCTCGTAGATGAGCCCCAGGTTCACCACGTCCAGGCCCAGCTCCGGGTCGTAGACCGTGCGCAAAAGGTTCCACGCCTGCTCCTCCAAAGGGTTCATCGCCGCATCACCTCCCAAAGGGCGTAAACATGGGGAAAAACGCCGGCGAGGTAGATCCACCCCGCCCAGGGAAGGAAGGGAAGAAGAAGCGCCCCCACGGCCAACAAAGCCCCTGCCCCATACCCCGCGCCCTCCGGGAGCATCTCCTTGAGCAGGGGCACCTTCTCCTTCCCCGCCCTCGGGGCATACCGGTGGGTCCAGACCAAAAAGGGCAGGATCTTGTAGAGCATCCCCGTCACCACCAGCCCCACGAAACCCAAGGCGAACCAAAGGGCTGCCCAGACCGGTTGAAAGGGCAGAGCCAGGAGGGCAAGGCCCAGGAAGAAAAGGCCCAGGAGGTAGTGCCGCACCCCGATGTCCAGGGCCTTTTTCATACGGTTTTTGAGGATGCGCCCGGTGTCGTAGAGGGCGAGGGCATAGGCCAAAAGGAGGAGGAGATAGCCCAGCCTCTCCCCCATGGCCAGACCCAGAAGCCCCAGGTTGGCCGCCCAGAGGAAAAGCCCCAAGACCCGCTCGTCCACCCCGTGGGTGAGGGTGAACATGGAAAGGAGCTTAAACCCCACCCCCAGGATGGAGAGGAGGAAGACCCCACCCAAACCGGCAAGGAGGTGCCAGACCAGCCTTTCCGGGTCGTAAAAGCCGTAGCGCTGGGAAAGGGCCTGCAAAAGGCCCAAGAGAGGGGTGAGGACCAGGTAGAAGACCACCCAGGCCAAGGCGGTGGCCACCCGGTTCCAACGGGGGCTTGGCGGAAGGTGAGGTAGGCGTGGTAGGCGAAAAAGAGCAGGGCCACAAGGGTCAGGGCCCCCCCACCGGGACCAGAAGGGGCGCTTGGGCGAAGCCCAAGGCCAGAAGGAAAACCCCCAGGCCCCACAGGGCCATCACCGGATACCCCCATTCCGGGCGAAAGAGGGGCGCCTCCAGGACCACCGGCAAAAGCTGGTGCATGGCCCCGAGGAGCACCCCCACCCCAAAGCCCAGGAGGAACAGGTGGGCCACGGCCAAACCCAAGGGTGCCGGGGTAAGGAAAGCGCCTCCGGATGAAGGGCCAGAAGAAGGCCGGCCGCCAGGAAAAACCCCTCTCCCCAAAAGATGAAACCGGCGGGGATGGCGAGGGGGATCACGCGGGTATGGGCCGTGGCCAACATCAGGTTAATCTTGAGTCCGCCCCTCGGGATTGGCCATGACCCAGGTCAAGACCCCCCTCAGCGGCCCGGGGGCAGGAGGGTGAGGAGGTCCCCCTCCCCCAAGGGGGTGGCCAGGCCCTCGAGGTAGCGCACATCCCGGCCATTGAGCAACACCGCCCAGCGGGGCCTAAACCGCCAGAGGGTCTTGGGCTCCAACCAAAGGCCCACCTCCTCCTCGGCGGCCACGGCCTCCAGGGCCAAGTCCCTTAGGGCGGGGTTCACGGCAAAGGCCTTGAGGAGGGCTTCCCCCACGCTACCCGCCCGCAGGGAAAGGGGCTTGGGCAAGGCAGGGTAGGCCAGGCCCAAGGCCTGGAAGCGCACGGCCACCCTACCCTCCCTCAGGGCCAAGGCCGCATCAAACCCCTTCCGCATCACCTCCTCCTGGGCGGCCAGGTAGACGAGCCATGGGCGCACGTCCCGCACCCTCTCCGCCACGTACCGCCCCACCTGGGCAAAGGAAAGGCCCACGTACTCCGGAGGGATATGGGCCCCCTTCGGGCCAAGCCCCCCGTGCCAAAGCCCTGCCCGGTACACCTCCCGGGCAAACTCCGCCGAGGTGTCCACGCCAAGGGTGCGGGCCAGCCAAGCGGAGAAGAAGGCCCGCCTGAGGTAAAGCTCCTCCTCCGGCACCCTGCCCTCCCAACCCAGGGCCCGGGCGGTACCCGGGTGGCGGCTCAGATGGTCGTACACCCCGGCCACAAAGGCCGCGGCCCCCTCCAGGAGCCTTTCCGCATCCAGGCGCATGGCCCGCTTCGCCTCCTCCCCAAGACCGCCAAAGGCGAGAAGGTCGGCGAAAACCGCCTCCGGTAGCGGCGGCAGGTCTAGAACCAGGGCCTCCTCACGCCACACCACCCCCTTCATCCTCCCCTCCTTTCCCGTTCCTCCCGCATTTTCCTCAGCATATCCCCCGTGCCCACCCGCCTACGCAGGGCGCGGGCGAAGGCCAGGAGCCGCAACCCTCCATCCGCAGGAAGAAGCCCACCAGCCCCGCATGCGCGTGGGAGGGGCGGAAGGGCCCCCCAGGCTGGGGAAGGGGTAAGAGAGGGTGCCCCGGAGGGCGGTGTATGGCGGTAGAAAGGGACCGCCCAGACGAAGAGGAAGTGCCAAAAGCCCACGGGTCCTCCCCGAGAGCGGCCCCCAGGGCCTAGCCCCCCTTGCGGATCAGGATCTCCACCCGCCCCGGGCCGAGGTCCTTCAGCAGGTAGGCGTGCCCCTCCTCCTCGAGGCGGGCCAGGAGGTGCACCGGGCGGCGCACGTGGTGGACCAGAAGCTTCTCCCCAGGCTTGAGGCCAGCCAAAGCCTCCAGGACCCGCATCATGGGCAGGGGGGGCTCGAGGTTCTCCTCAATCTGGACCTCCGCCTGGTAGTCCTCCCAGTCCCCTTCGCTCAAGGGGCCGGGGCCTGCGGCCACCCCTCGCCCTTCCCCAAACTGCTGGCGGTAGAAGTGAACGCGGTAATGCCTCTCCCCCAGCCGCTCGCACCAGGCCAAAAAGCCTTGCTTCCCCAGGACCTTGTAAAGGGGGATGGGCTCAAAGAGCACCTCCAAAACCAGCCTCTTCCCGGGTTCCACCTCCTGGGCCGCCGCCATGATGGCCTGGAAGGGCTCCCCGCCCCGCTCCAGGATGGGCCGCACGTCCAGCTGGAAGCCAACGGGGGCCGATAACCAAGAAGGCGGCGGGGTGCCGAGGAGGCTTTCCGCCTGCCCTATGGGCACCTCCGGCCTGGCCTCCACCCCCAGGGCCCGGTTCAAGCGGGCCACCAGCTCCTCAGGCTCCAGCCCCCCCATCCTGGCCGCCTGGGCCACGGTGACCAGATTGGGCATGGTCTTGCGCAGAAGGGGGTTCTTGAGCTTCTGGAAAACGGGGCTTGCCTCCACCAGGACCTGAAGGAGCTCTGGCCAGCGCCTTAGGACCTCGGCCACCTTCATCTCGGGGTGCACTACCGCTTGCCGATCCTCACCCGCCATACCTCCGGTCCCTCCTCCAGGTACGCCCAGTCCACCTGCCCCGGCCTTTCCGCCATGAGCTGGTAGTAAAGGGGCTTGGGATCGTGGTCGTTGACCAAGACCAAGCTCTCCCCAGGCTTCAGGCTGTCAAAAAGGGCAAAGATCCGGGGGTGCCGTTCCCGTGGGGGTAAGGTGCGCACATCCAGCTCCATGCCCTAAGCCTCCCTCGCCCTTCCCTTCCCCGCCATGACCTGGGTCATGCCCTCTTTTCGCCGGATCGTTCTCGGGAAGGCTCGGAAAAGCCGACCCCTTTTCGGGGCCCCCGCCCTGACGAAGCCAGGGCGGGGTAGAGCAGGGTGCGCTAGCAGGGCTTTTCCGCCCCTTTTCGGGCGTAGTAGTACCAGTTCAGGAAGAGGTTGAAGGCGTAGAAGACCATGAGGCCATAGAAGAAGGCGGTAAAGCTCCCTGTGGCCTTTTGCGTGTAGCCGGCCAAGGTGGAGAAGATGAAAGGCCCATAGGCGGCGATGGCCGCAGTCCAGCCGATGACCCCACCCGCCTGCCTGGGGGGGAAGATCATGGGCATCTGCTTGAAGGTGCTGGCGTTCCCCACCCCGCTGAAGAAGAAGACCAAGAGCATGGCCAGAACAAAGAAGGGGAACTGCTCCAAGGAGGTGGGCCGGGTATAGAGGGTCACCAGAAGGGCGGAGAGGAAGATGCCGATGGCGGAAACCTGGGTGACGATGGCCCCTCCATAGCGGTCTGAGATGGGCCCAGCGATGACCCTGGCCAACGAACCCACCAGCGGGCCCAGGAAGGCGTACTTCAGGGGATCGGGGGCACCGTCAAACTTCCCGTAGACCTCCCGGATCAAAAGGGGAAAGATGGCGGAAAACCCGGAGAAGGAGCCGAAGGTCATGATGTAGAGGCTGGTCATGAACCAGGTGTGTTTGTCGCGGAAGATGTCCAACTGCTCGCGAAAGTTAGCGCGCACCGGGACGCTTCTTAAGTACACCCATGCCAGCAAGGCCCCCACCAGCACAAAGGGCACCCAGATGAAGGTGGCGTTCTGCAACCAGATGGGTTGGGATACCCCGGGCTTGGGGGTAAAGGTTTGGGGCCCGCCCAGAAGGGAGCCAAAAAGGGCGAAGCCGATGATCCAAGGGGTCACGAACTGGACCACGGAAACGCCGAAGTTGCCGATGCCCGCTTGTAACCCTAGGGCCGTCCCCTGGAGGCGCTTGGGGAAAAAGTAGCTGGTGGAGGGCATGAAGCCCGAGAAGTTCCCCCCGCCGATCCCCGCCAAGAAGGCCAAGAGGAGAAGGATCCAGTAGGGGGTATGGGTGTTCTGCACGGCAAAGCTCCAGCCCAGGAGGGGGATGAGCAGAAGCAGGGTGGAGAAGGTCACCAGGTGCCGGGTGCCCAGAATAGGGGGCAGGAAGGTCCAGACGATGCGCAAGGTGCCCCCAGCGAGCCCCGGCATGGCCGTGAGCCAGAAAAGCTGGAGGGTGGAAAGCTCAAACCCCACCTTGGGCAGGCGCACCACCAGGGCGCTCACCACAAACCAGGTGATGAAGGACAGGGTGAGGTTGAAGGTGGTGATCCAAAGGGTGCGCCAGGCCAAGGCGGCATCCCACCGCTTGGGATCCTCGGGGTTCCACTCGGAGATCCAGGTACCCTTCGCTGCCTTCAGCATGGGCGATCTCCTTTCAATTCAAACTCGTTTTTAAGGTGCTTGGCCTCCTGTTGCAGAAGCTGGAGGACGGTAAGGTGCATCCAGAGGAAGCTCACCGCGGCAAGAAGGAAGAGGACGAAGAAGGTCATCTGGGGCAGACCAGTCCAGGCCTGGGCGTAGGCGAAAAGGGGCGGGAGGAAGAAGCCCCCCAAGGCCCCCAGCAAGCCCACCAGCCCCCCACGGCCCCCACGTCCTTGGGGAAGTAGGTGGGGATGTGTTTGTACACCGCCGCCTTACCGACCCCCATTCCCACACCAATCAGGAACACCAAGGCGGTGAAGAGCCAAACGTTCATGGTGAACCGCATGACCTCCTTGGCCCCCTGCTTGGTGTAGAGGACGATGTGCCCCTCCGGCATCATGAGAACCCCCGAGGCCAGGAGGATGATGCCGAAGGTCCAGTACATGACCCTCCGGGCCCCGAAGCGGTCGGAAAAGTAGCCGCCCAGGGGCCTTAGGAGGCTCGCGGGGAAGATGAAGAGGGCGGTGAGGAGGGCGGCTTCATGCAGAGGCAGGCCGAAGACATCCACGTAGTACTTGGGCAGCCAGGCGCTTAGGGCCACGTAGGCCCCGAAGACCACCACGTAGTAGAGGCTGAAGCGCCAAACCCTTACGTACCTAAGGGGTGCCAGCATTTCCAAGAAGGGCCTTCCCTGCCCTGGGCGCTTATCCTGCCTGGGGGTACCGACCCACATGACCAAGCCCATCAGGACGAGGAGCACCGCGTACAGGAAGGGAATGAAGCGCCAGCCCCCTGGGATGAGCCCCCCCAGGTACCCAGCGGCGGGGACGCTGGCGATGAGGGCCGGGCCGATGAACTTGGTGACGCTGGCCCCCACGTTCCCCGCGCCAAAGACCCCGAGGGCAAACCCCTGTTGGTCCTTGGGGAACCAGGCGGAGTTCCAGGCGATGCCCACGCTGAAAGAGTTGCCGGCAAAGCCCACCAAGAAGGCGTAAAGAAGGAGCTCCTGGTAGCTTCCTGCCCGGGATACCAGGTAGGCGGGGATGGCGGTGAAGAAGAGCATGAGGGTGAAGACGAGCCGCCCTCCGTAGCGGTCGGTGAGGATGCCAGCGAAAAGCCGCCACAGGGAGCCGTTCAGGATGGCCACCGCCGAGAGCCAGGAAAGCTGTACGTCCGTGAGGCCAAACTCCTTGCGGATGGGCACCCCCAGCACCCCGAACATCAGCCAGACGGCGAACATCACCGTGAAGCCGAGGGTGGAGAGCCAGAGAACCCTAAGCCGGTCTGGACGTTCTTTTTCCAGCTGAAGGGGATCCTGGACCATGGTTCACCTCGCCAGCTTGCGTATCCAGATGGCTATCTGCCAAGGCCTAAAGAGGTAGCCCAGAGGGACGGTGATGATGTGGACCAACCGGGAGAAGGGGAAGAGCGCTAGGAAGACCCAGAAGTTGAAGACGTGGAGCTGGGTCCAGAAGGGCAGGTCGGCGATGAGTTCCGGCCGAGGCTGCAGGGTGAGAACAGACCACAGGTAGGGGGTCATGACCGCCGGGAACCAGAAGCTCCCGTAGCGGTAAAAGAGGGCGGTAAGGACCCCGGAAAGGGCGGAGACGAAGACCACCACCAGCACCAGGTAATCCATAGGGGTGGAAGCCGCCCGCACCCGGGCCACGGCCATCCGCCGGGCCAGGAGCACGTAGGTGCCCACAAGGGCCCAAAGCCCAAGGCCGAGCCCGGTGATCTCCAGGAGGTAAAGCCTTAAGGGCACAGCGTTCCAAAGGAGAAGCCCCTTGGGGACCAAAAGGGCCAGAAGGTGGCCAAGGAGCACCAAGACCAGCCCCCAGTGCATGGCCACGGAGCCGTAAAAGAGGCGCTTTTGTTCTAGAAGCTGGCTGGACTGGGCCGAGACGGAAAAGGGCCTATACACCATGCGGTAGGCGGTGACCGCCACCGCCAAGGTGAGGGCGATGTAGGGGAAGACGCCGAAGAGAAGGGTGTTCCAGTTCATCCTTCACCTCCCTGCCAGGACGCCTTGCAAAGCCTCCTGGACCCCCTCGAGGACCAGGAGGTAGGGGTTCTTGGCGTCCAGGGTCTTAAGGGTCTTGTGCATCTCCGTAAGGGCCTTGGGCAGGATTTCCAAGAGCTCGGGAAGGGGGTCTTGGCACCGGGCCAGGTAGCGGAGGACATTGCTCAAGTGGTCGGGAAGCTCGCTTCCCGGGTCCAGGCCCACCTCCCGGAAGGCCCGCACCAAAGCGGCCAGAAGCTCCCCCCGCTGGTAGCTCTCCCCGTACACCGCAAAGCCCACATAGGGCGCGGTGGTGGGGGTGAGGTCCAGGGTGCGGGTGTAAAGCTCCTCCCACTCCCCCAAGGAGAGTTCCTCCACCCGGCGCAGGAAGCGCTCCAGCTTCTGCTTGGCAGGGCCCCGGGGGCACTCAATCCAGCGCCGCCACAGCTCCTCCAAACGGCCGGGCAGGGGATAGTCCAGGGCCAAGGCCAGGGTTTCCAAGAGGGTAGGGTTACCCATGGCCTCCCCCCTACTCCCCCCTCAAGGGGGGCTGGATGTAACCGAAGCCCGCCTCGCCCTTGTGGGCCAGGGGATCCTTCCAGACCTCGGCGGCCATCTCCCGGTGGTAGGGAGGCAGGACGAAGCGCTCCTCCAAGGTGGGCAGGGTGGTGAGGCGGTAGATGGCCTCGGCCTCCTCCAGGGTGAGCCTCGCGTCCGCCAGCACCTTCAGGGCCTTCTCCGTGGGCCTTCCCTCGAGGCTTTCCTGCCGCTTCAGGATGCGCACCGCCAGCATCTTCTTCAGGGCGGGGACGATGAGGCTCTCGTTGCCGGCGGTGAAGAGGTTGGCCAGGTACTTCACCGGCATCCTGGTCTTTTCCAGGTTCTCGTACACCTCAAAGTCCAAGTCGGTCTCCGGGAGGTCTAGCCGCACCAGCCCACCGTTCCCCTGGCTAGCCCTAAGCGCCTTCTCCAAGGTGGAAACCACGGGGGAAAGGGGCGGGACGTAGAACATCATGGCCAAGGTGCGGTACTCGGGGTGCAAGGGGAAGGCCAGCCCCCAGAGCTTCACGAACTTGTAGATGGGGGAGTTCTGGGCCGCCCGGATCCAGCCGTCGTCAAGGCCCTCGGCTTTGGCGGCGGCGATGACCTCGGGGTCAAAGGGATCCAGGATGATCCCGAGCTGGGACTCTACCAGCCGGTCGTCGGGCACCATGGCGGCCTCGGGGATACGGTCGGCATCGTAAAGAAGAACCCCCATGTAGCGGATCCGCCCCACGCAGGAGTGGGCGCAGGCCGGGGCCTGGCCGGTTTCCAGCCGGGGGAAGCAGAGGATGCACTTCTCGCTCTTCCCCGTGGCCCAGTTGTAGTAGACCTTCTTGTAGGGGCAGGCGGCCACGCACATCCGCCACGCCTTGCACTTGTTCTCGTTGACCAGGACCACCCCGTCCTCCGCCCGCTTGTAGATGGCCCCCGAGGGGCAGGCGGCCACGCAGGCGGGGTTCAGGCAGTGGTTGCAGATGCGGGGCAGGTACTGGAAGACCACCCCCTCGATCTCGGAAAGCTGGGCCCGCACCTCGGGGTCCAAAGCCGCCAGGTTGGGGTCGTTCTCGGCGTAAAGGGGGCTTCCCCCCAGGTCGTCGTCCCAGTTGGGCCCAGCCGTTGGGGTCATGGGTTCCCCCGTGATCATGGAGATGGGAATGGCGGTGGGCTGATCCTCCCCTTCTGGGCTGGTGAAGAGGTCGCTGTAGCGGAAGGTGTAGGGCTCGTAGTAATCGTCCAGGGAGGGCAGGGCGGGGTTGAAGAAGAGGCGGGCAAGCCCCTGGGCGCGCGAGTGAAGACGCAGGTCCAGATGGCCATCCTTATAGGTCCAGCCCCCCCGGAAGCGCTCCTGGTCCTCCCAGCCCGTGGGGTAGCCGGCCCCAGGCCGGGTCTCCACGTTGTTCCACCACATGTACTCCGCGCCCTTGCGGTCGGTCCAGAGGTTCTTGCAGGCGATGGAGCAGGTGTGGCAGCCGATGCACTTGTCCAGGTGGAAGAGCATGGACATGTGGGCTCTAACCTTCACGGTCTTCCTCCTTTCTCACCACTCCGGGGGCCTTTCCAGCTTGCGCACGAAGACCCAGGTGTCCCGGTTCACCCCCACCGGCCCCCAGTAGTTGAAGGCGTAGGTGAACTGGGCGTAGCCGCCGGACATCAAAACGGGCTTGAGGCGGGCCCGGGTGATGGAGTTGTTCATGCCGGCCCGCTTGCCCCTCAGGGGGCTTTTGGGAATGCCCACGGTGCGCTCGGTGGCGTGGTAGACGAAGACCGTCCCCCGGGGAATGCGGGCGGAGACGATGGCCCGCTGCACGAAGACCCCGTTGTCGTTGAAAAGCTCCACCCAGTCGTTGTCCTGGATGCCCAGCTCCGCCGCATCCTTGTCGTTGAGCCAGACGGGGTACCCACCCCGGGAAAGAGTCATCATGCGGTGGTTTTCCGAGTAGGTGGAGTGGATGGACCACTTCC
The DNA here is from genome assembly GCF_000744885.1 of Thermus amyloliquefaciens. Classification (NCBI taxonomy): domain Bacteria; kingdom Thermotogati; phylum Deinococcota; class Deinococci; order Thermales; family Thermaceae; genus Thermus; species Thermus amyloliquefaciens. Next base: position 1,355,434 of record NZ_JQMV01000003.1, read on the forward strand.
CGTGGGGGGTGATGTAGTTCATGAGCTTGCCGCTGGCCTCTTGGGAGCTCCTCTCCGTCTCCTGGAGCATGTGGACCTCGGGCCTTGGCTTGTAGGTGGGGAGGTGTTCGCCAAAGGCCAGGTAGTTGGGGTGGTCCAGGTAGAAGTGCTGCCTGCCCGTAAGCGTCCGCCAGGGGATGAGGCGCTCCACGTTCAAGGTGTAGGGGCTATAGGCCCGGCCCTGGTTGATGATGGCGCTCCAGGTGGGGGTGGTAAGCTGGCGGCGGGGCTGAGCCACGATGTCCTTAAAGGAGATGCGCACGTGGCGGTTGCCCTCGGCGAGGTCCGTGAGTTTCACCCCTGTCTTCTTCTCCTCGTCCAGGAAGGCCCGGTAGGCCAGTTCCCCGTTGGAAACCGGGTCCAGGAGGAGGATGGCCTCGGCCACCTGGCGGGCCTCCTCGAGGCTCGGCCGCTTCTCCCCCTGGAAGAGGCGGGGCTGGCGCTCGGCAAGCTCCCGGTAGAAGTCCTCCACGGGGATGGTAAGCCCGTGCATCCCCACCCCCACCTTCTCCACCGCCGGCCCCAGGGTGACCATCTTCTCGTAGATCTGGGTGTAGTCCCGCTCCACCACCCGGAACTTGGGCATGGTCTTGCCGGGGATGGGCTCCACCTCCCCCCGCTTCCAGTCCCGGTCCTCCAGCTGGGCCAGCTCGTCCGGGGTGTCGTGCTGCAGGGGGATCATGACGATGTCCTTTACGGGCTTGGGCAGGTGGACCTTGGCCAGCTCCGACACCTTCTTGGCGATAGCCTTAAAGATCTCCCAGTCCGGCTTGGACTCCCAAGCGGGGGGCACCGCCGCCTGCAGGGGGTTGATGAAGGTGTGCAGGTCGGTGGTGTTCAGGTCGTCCTTCTCGTACCAGGTGGCGGCGGGGAGGACGATGTCGGAGTAGAGGGCGCTGGTGTCCATGCGGAAGTTGAGGTCCACCACCAGGTCCAGCTTCCCCTCGGGGGCCGGCTTGCGGTAGACCACCTCCTGGACGTGCCCCTCCGCCCGCTCCTCCGCGATGGCGGTGCTGTGGGTGCCCAGGTAGTGGCGCATGAAGAACTCATGCCCCTTGGCGCTGGTGCCGATGGCGTTCCCCCGCCAGATGAACCAGACCCTGGGCCAGTTCTCAGGAGCGTCGGGGTCCTCCACGGCGAACCGCAGCTCCCCCCGCTTAAGGGCTTCCACCACGTACTGGACGATCTCCGCCTCGGTCTTGGCTCCCCTGGCCTCCGCCTCCTTGACCACCTCCAGAGGACTCTTGTTGAACTGGGGGAAGAAGGGGAGCCAACCCTTGCGCACCGCCCGCACCTGGTGGTCAATGGTGTGGTCGGAAAGCCCCTGGGCCGTCTTGTCGTAAGCGGAAAAGCCCCGCTCGTAGCGCCACTGGTCGGAGTGGACGTAGTGGAAGCTCGGGGTGTTCTGCTGCCTGGGGGGATAGCCCCAGTCGGCGGCGAAGGCGATGGGGCCCCAGGAGGCCTGGTTGGCCAGCTTCTCCTGGCCCACGTAGTGGGCCAGCCCTCCCCCATTCACCCCCACGCTTCCCGTGAGCATGAGGGCCACAATCCCCGCCCGGTAAAGAAGGTTGTTGTGGTACCAGTGGTTGATGCCCGCCCCGATGATGATGAGGTTCTTCCCCTTGGTCTTGAGGCCGTTTTCCGCCCAGGAGCGGGCGTACTTAAGCAGGGTGTCCCGGTGGATCCCCGTCCACTTCTCCTGCCAAGCGGGGGTGTAGGGAAGGTCATCCCCGTAGTCCTTGGGATACTCCCCCGGAAGGCCCCGCCCCACCCCGAACTGGGCCATGAGGAGGTCGAAAACCGTGGCCACCGCCACCTTTTCCCCGTCCTTGGTGGTGACGTACTTCAGGGGCACGCCCCGCTTCAGCTTCCGATCCGAAGCGAAGTCGTCAAACTCCACCAAGGCCACCTCGTCCTCCATCCCGAGGAAGGTGAGGCGGGGGTTTAAGGGCTCGCCGGTCCTGGGGTCCTCCAGCTTCAGGTTCCACTTGCCCTTTTCCTTCTGCCAGCGGAAGCCAAGGGTTCCCCCGGGCATCTTGGGGCCCTTCTCCTCGTCCCAAATGAGAAGTTTGAAATCCCCGTTCTCCTCCTCGGCGTATTCCGCAAGGCGGTTCGCCCGCAGGTAGCGGCCTGGGCGCCCGTCCCGGATCTCCACCAGGAAGGGGGCGTCGGTGTACCGCTTCAGGTAGTCCTGGAAGTAGGGTACCTCCCTTTCCGCGTAGTACTCCTTGAGGAGGACGTGGTTCACCGCCATCCAGAAGGCCCCGTCTTGGCCAGGGTTGATGGGCATCCACCAGTCGGCGTACTTGGCCACCTGGGAGAAGTCCGGGCTGAAGACGGTGAGCTTGGCCCCCGCATGGCGCACCTCGGAGATGAAGTGGGTGTCGGGGGTGCGGGTCATGTTGAGGTTGGAGCCCATGACGGCGATGAAGCGGGCGTTGTACCAGTCGGCGGACTCGTGGACGTCCGTCTGCTCCCCCCAGATCTCCGGCGAGGCGTTGGGCAGGTCGCAGTACCAGTCGTAAAAGCTCATGGGCACGCCGCCCAGGAGGGAAAGGAAGCGAGAACCCGCGGCGTAGGAGATCTGGCTCATGGCAGGGATGGGGGAGAACCCGATCACCCGGTCGGGCCCATAGCGCTTCACCGTGGAGACCACCGCGGCGGCGATGAGCTCCAGGACCTCGTCCCAGCTGGCCCGCCTGAACCCGCCCTTACCGCGGGCCTTCTGGTAGCGCTTGCGCTTGTGGGGGTCGCTTTGAATGGCCTCCCAGGCGGCCACGGGGTCGGGGTGCTGCTTCCTGGCCTCCCGCCAGAGGTCCAAGAGGACCCCCTTGGCGTAGGGGTACTTCACCCGGATGGGGCTATACAGGTACCAGCTGAAGCTGATGCCCCGCTGGCACCCCCTGGGCTCGTAGGGGGGAAGGCCCGCCTCGAGGCTCGGGTAGTCCGTGGCCTGAAGCTCCCAGGTGACCACGCCGTCCTTGACGAAAACCTCCCAGGAGCAAGAACCCGTGCAGTTCACCCCGTGGGTGGTGCGTACCCGCTTGTCGTGCTGGAAACGGTTGCGGTAAAACTCCTCCCACTTCCTCTCCGTCGGGCTCTCTATTTCCTTGATCCAGTCTTTCATGTCTACCTCCTAAGCTGGCTTTGGATGCGCTCCGCCAGGCTCTTGGGCCTCAGCTGCCAGAGGATGGCCTGGTAAAGCAAGAGCAGCCCCCAAAGGACCAACCCCGCCACCAAAAACCGTCCCAAGTACAGGGAAGGGGGCCTTGGCACCTCCTGGGAAACCTGGGTCAGGAAGGCGGCCAGGGCCGCCGCCTCCGCCTCGGTGAGGGGCTTGCCCTTGTAGGCCTCCCGCATCACGGGGAAAGCGGGGTTTTGCAAGAGGGCGGTAAGCCCCGCCTCGCCCCCCAGGCGCTTCGCGGCATCCGTGAGGTCCTTCCCCATGGACCCCCCGCCCAAGAAGCCCACCCCCGCCACCGTGTGGCAGGCCTGGCAGGGCGCCCCACCGTTTTGCAAGGCCCTCTGGCCCAGGTAAAGGGCCCGGCCCAGGGCGGGGTCCCCCTGCACCTGGGGAGCGGGTGCCTGGGCCTCGGCCTGGGCGCTGGACAAACCCTTTAGGTATTGGGCGATGGCCCGGGCCTCGGCCTCGGGCACCTGGGGCATGGGGGGCATGACCCCGTTGTAGGCCACCCCGCCCACCTCCAAGGGGCCCGAAAGCCCCTCCCGCACCACCTTCACCACATAGGCCTCCTCCTGCACCCTGGGGTTCCCCGCCAAAGGGGGTATGGCCCCGGGGATGCCCTGGCCCTCCGCACCGTGACAGGCGGCGCAGTACTGGCCGTAAAGGGCCTTCCCCTCCTGGGCCGGCGCTAGGGAAAGGGCCAGGAGCAAGGCCAGGGGAAAGAAGCGTTTGCCCTTCATCCTCACCTCCGGTCTCCAGTGTGGGAAGGAGGCCTGGCACCCGCTTTCCCCCAGGGGGACATTCGTCCTAAAAGAAGTGCCCTATCTTGGAAGGCGATGAAGCCCCTGGCCCGGCTACGGCTGGATCCTAAGGGAAAGGCCTCGGTCCTCGAGGCCGACCCCTCCTTGGGCCTGGAAGGGAATGGCCTCCCCTGCGCCCTTCTGGTGCAAGGGCAGGACCCCTTCGGCCGCCCCCTTTGCTCCCGCTGCCCGGTGCAGCGGGAACTGAGGCGAGGGGCTTACCGGGCCAGCACCCCCCTCCTCTTCAAGGGCAGGCGCCTCCGCTGCCAGGGGTATCGGGAAAAGGACGGTTTTCTGGTGGAGCTCTACCCCGAGCGGGCCGAACCCCCCAACCTTCTCCTGGAGCTCTCCCGCCTCACCCAGCACCTCCTGCAAAGCCCGGAAAAGCTCCCCGAGGCCCTGGAGGACTTCCTCCGTACCCTCCGCCAAGCCCTGGACATGGAGGCCGCCGAGCTCTTCCTGGCGGACCCGGAGGAGCACCACCTGATCCTCACCGCCTATGAGGGCCTCCACCGGGAGGCCTTCTTGGAAAAGCCCTGGTTTCAGCTGGGGGAGGGTTATCCCGGCATCGTGGCCCTGAAACGGGAACCCCTCTTCACCCACGCCCTGGGGAAAGACCCCCGGTATCTGCGGCAAAAGGTCAAGCAGCTGGGCTACCAGACCTACATCTGCTACCCCTTGGAGCTTCCCCAAGGGCTCATCGGGGTTCTGAACCTGGCCTCCCGGGACCCACGCCTGGACCACCAGGAGCCCCTAGAGACCCTCTCCCGCATCGCCCCCCTCTTCGCCAGCACCCTGTATACCCTGCTCACCCGGTTGGGAGAGGTGGGCTTACAGGCCCTCCACCAACATCTCTACCGGGGCGAGGTTTCCGAGGCGCGGCTTGCCTTCCTAAAGGGGATCCAGCGCCTGAGCCAAGCCACCGGTGTCCGCCTGGTGGCCCGGGGTGGGGAAAGGTGGGAAACGGGCTTCGTCCCCCCCTGCGGGATGCAGGACTGCCCCTGCTGGAAAGGGAAGGTGGTGGGCCACAAAAACGGCCTTCCCGACTGCCCCGAAGCCCAGGGGCGCCCCAGGATCTGCCTACCCCTCTGGGCCCGGGGGGAGGTGGTGGCCGTGGCCACCTTGTTCCACGCCCGTCCCCCCAGGCCCACCACCCGCCCAGCAGCCCCCACCCTGTGGCTCTCCCGGCTGGCGGTTCCTTTCCTCTTCCCGCCCTCAAGCCAAGAAAGGGCCGATGCTCCCGAGCTAGAGATCTATGCCTTAGGGCAGTTCCGCGTGCGGCATCGGGGGAAGGAGCTTACCTCCAAAACCTTTGGCCGGCGCGGGGCCTTCCAGTTTTTCAAGTACCTCTTGGCCAACAAGGACCGGGCCCTTTACATAGACGAACTTTGCGAAACCCTCTGGCCTGACCTCCCGCCGGAGAGGGCACGGCAGGAGCTGTACACCCAGGTCTACCACCTCCGCAAAACCCTTCCCGGGATCGTGGAGCGGGAGGGAGACTACTATCGGCTGAAGCTCCCTGAAGACCGCTTCCTGGACTTTGAGCGCTTTGAGGAGCTCATGCGCAAGGCCGATCTTGAGGAGGGGCTTTCGGCCTTCAAAACCCTCAGGCAGGCCCTGGAACTTTACAAGGGGCCTCTTTTTGGGGATGACCCCTACGGGGAGTGGGCCGAGGCGGAAAGGAGCTACCTGCAGGAACGGGCCCTCTCCGGCCTCCTGCGCCTGGGGGAGTTGGCCGAGGCCTTGGGCTATTTGGAGGTCGCCAAGGAAGCCTACGCCCGGGCCCTAAAGCTGGAGCCCTACCTGGAGGAAGCGCAAAGGCGCTTGGCCCTTTTGAAGGGGTAAGGATGGAGCTGAAGCAGGTTCCCCTGTTCCGAGACCTGGCCCTCGAGGACCTGGAGGCCCTGGAGCGGGAAGCCCGGGCCCGGCGGCTGAAGCGGGGCGAGGTGCTCTTTTTGGAGGGAGAACCCGTGCACTCCCTTTTCGTGGTGGAAAAAGGCCTCATCAAGGTGTACAAGCTGGACCCCCAAGGGCGCAAGCAGGTGGTGCTCCACCTGGAGGGCCCAGGGCGGATCCTGGCGGAGGTGGCCCTCTTCCTAGACCGCCCCACCTACCCCGCCAGCGCCGAGGCCCTGGAGGAAAGCCAGGTCCTGGCCATCCCCAAGGAGCGCTTCTTCCAGCTGGCGGAGGCCCGTCCCCCCTTGGCCCGGGCCCTGATCCGTTACCTGGCCCGGCGCCAGGGGCAGCTTCTCCACCTTCTGGACCGTCTGGTCTTCCACGAGGTGCGGGAAAGGCTATGCGACTTCCTTCTGCAGAAGCTGGCGGAGGAGGGCCAAGGGTTTTACCTACCCACCAACCCGGAGCTCGCCGCCCTTTTGGGCACCGTGCCCGAGGCGGTTTCCCGGAACCTGGGCCAGCTCTATCGCCAAGGCCTTATCCGGCTCCAGGGAAGGCGGGTAGAGGTGCCTGACCCTCAGGCCTTAGCGAATTGGATACGGTAAATCGGGCGTCACTCCAGCACGTGTACGTTGGGTAGCGTCTGGGCCCATTGGCGGTTCTTCTCAATGTAGGATTTCCACTCCTCGGGTACATCCTCCTCGGGGAAGATGGCGTTCACCGGGCAGGCGGGCACGCAGGCCCCGCAGTCAATGCACTCGTCCGGGTGGATGTAAAGCTGCTCCCCGGCGTCGTAGATGCACTCCACGGGGCAGACCTCCTGGCAAGACCGGTCCTTCACGCCGATGCAGGGCTCGCAGATCACGTGGGGCATAAACACCTCCAAGGTCCAGCCTGCTCGCGGGCCCCGGAACCGTCCATGACGGAGGTCAAGGAGGGCAAGCGCCCCTAGGACACCTTGGCCGGGGAGGAAACGGGGTACCCTAAGGGCATGGTCCGCCTGCGCACCCCCCTTCCCCCCTGCCGCCTCTGGACCCCGGAGGGGGCCAAGGTCTACCTGCCGGACCTCAAGGGGAGGATCCTGGTCCTGGTGCGAAACCCTGGGCTGGCCCAGGCCCTGGCGGAGCGGCAGGAGGAGCTCCGGGAGCTTTCCGCCCAGGCCTACCTCCTGGCCCATTCCCCCGCGGCAAGCCCCCTCCCGGTCCTCCTGGACCCGGAGGGCACACTCCTTGCGGCCCTCCCGGAGGAGGGGGTCCTGGTGGCCGACGCCTACCTGGAGGTCCACCACCTGGGCCCCGCAAGGGACGCGGAGGAGGTGCTGGCCTGGGTGGGCTTCGTGGCCGCCCAGTGCCCGGAGTGCGTGCTGCCAGAATCGGATTGGACTTAGCCTCCCATACCCCTACCCAAAGGCCAGGAACCCGCCAACTCGCATTATCCCTGGACTATATACAGGGATTTCCTTAGCCAAAGGGAAAAAGGCGCGCCCAGGCTCTTCTTTGGGTCCCCGTCGTGGCGCATGCCCCGATGGGGCCCAGCGCCCCAACCCCAACCCTTGGCCAGGGGAGGAAGCAACGGACCTGGCCATAAGGAACGTGGCATGGGCCCTGGGGTCTTGACGAGACCACGGGGGGATGCTATTATTTAGGAGTCCTAAGGAGGTGCCCATGCCGCAGATACCGGGCTACACCTACGGGGATCCTGCCCTTCCGCCCTCACCGGTTTCCTTGGAGGAACTGGAACGCCTAAAGGCGTGCCTCCTCTGGACCGAGGAGGATGACAAGGCCCTGGAACAAGCAGGTAAAGTGCTGGAAGACCAGGTGGAAGAGGTGCTGGACCTTTGGTACGGCTTTGTGGGAAGCCATCCCCACCTCCTCCACTACTTCACAGACCCTCAAGGCAACCCCATTCCGGACTACCTGGAAAGGGTGCGGCGGCGCTTCGGCCAATGGATCCTGGACACCTGCTTCCGCCCCAAGGACGAGACCTGGCTCCGTTACCAGCACGAGATAGGCCTGCGCCACCACCGAACCAAGAAGAATCAGACGGATGGGGTGACCTCCGTGCCGCACATCCCCTTGCGCTACCTTATTTCCTTCATCTATCCCATCACTGCTACCATAAAGCCCTTCCTAACCAAGAAGGGCCATAACCCAGAAGAGGTGGAAAGGATGTACCAAGCCTGGTTCAAAGCCGTGGTGCTCCAGGTGGCCCTTTGGTCCTACCCATACACCCAACCGGGGGATTTTTAGGAAGGAGGTGGTATCCATGAAGAAGGTTGCGGCGGCCCTAAGCGTATTGGTGTCGGCCCTTTGGGTGGCAGCCCAGTACGGGGGAGGGGTATCCCAACCCGCCTTCCCCTACCCCGAGGGCTACCGGCTCTGGACCCATGTGAAGAGCATGGAGCTGAAGCCGGGCCACCCCCTTTATGAGAGCTTCGGCGGGTTGCACCACATCTACGTGAACCAGACCGGGCTCAGGACCTACCTGGAGGGCAAGAAGAACCCCTTCCCCAAAGGGACGGTCATCGTCTTTGACCTCCTCGAGGCCAAGGTGGAGGGAAACGCCCTCCTGGAAGGCCCGCAGAAGCTCATTGGGGTCATGGTGAAGGATCCCGACCGCTACCCGGCCACCGGGGGCTGGGGGTACTACGCCTTCGGCCCGGATAAAAAACCCCTCAGCATCGACCCCCAATCCTGCCACGCCTGCCATCAGGGAGCCGCCAACACCGACTTCGTCTTCAGCGCCTTCCGGCCCTAAGTGCCGGCGCATGGGGGGTTGCTGCCATGGGCAGGGAAGAAGGGCGATGAGGCCTTTCCGGGGTCCCCGTCGTGGCGCAAGCCACGACGGGGTGCTTAAGATGGAGGGGTGGGAGCCTCGCAAGGCCAAGGGGAGGAAAAGCTCCTCGCCCTTATAGAGCGCCTGGGCCAGGTGGAACGGGCCCTGCTCACCCGGCAGGCCTTCCACCTGGGCCTTACGGCCTTGCAAGCCCAGCTTCTCCTGCACCTCTCCGAGAGGCCCCGGGGGGTGGTTTCCCTTGCAGAACAGTTCTCCCTAACCCCGGCCACGGTGAGCGAGGCCCTCGCCAGCCTGGAACGCAAAGGCCTTCTGGCGCGGACCAAGGACCCCGAAGACGGCCGGCGTTGGATCCAAAAGCCCACCGAGGAAGGGCTTCGGGTGGTCCAGGCCCTAAAAGGCTACGCACGTCCCCTTCAACAGGCCCTGGGGAAGGTGTCCAACCCAGAGGACCTCCTTTTGGGGCTCACGGAGGTATTGGCGGAGCTGGTGCTCCAAGGGACCGTACCCGAGACCGGCCTTTGCCTGACCTGCCGTCATCTGCGGCGGGAAGGAGGCTTTTCCTGCGCCCTCCTGGGCCTGGCCTTGACGCCTTGGGACCTTCGCCTCGCCTGCCCGGACCACACCCCCGCCTAACGCCTTGCCCCGGGAGCCTTCCCCACACGCTCTAGCCACGCGGGAGGCACATAGGCACACCGGGGTTCGCTTTGCAGGTAGTCCCCGGTCTCGGCCCAAGCCCTGGCCCGGCTTCCCCCGCACACGTACCGGTACTCGCAAACCCCGCACTTCCCCTTCAACCGGTCTTTGTCGCGCAACGCCTGGAAGAGGGGGCTATTCCGGTAAATCTCCAGGAGCGTCCTTTCCCGCACGTTCCCCGCATAGACAGGAAGAAAACCCGAAGGGGCCACATCCCCGGTGGCCGAGACAAAGACAAAGCCGTTGCCGTCCGTGACCCCAAGGCGGGAATGCTCCATGCCATCTTGGAAATACTCCCGGTACATGCTCTCGCCCGCCGCCAAAGCTCGGTCCTGGCCAACCCCTTCCCTGCGCCTTTGCAACACCACCCGGCGGAAGTGGTGGGCCTCGGTGGTCTTCACGTGGAAGGGGTAGGAAAGGGAAACCTCGTAAAGCCAGTGGAGCACTTCCTCAAACTGCCGTGCAGAGAGTTGCCTTAGGAGGGCCCCCCGCCCCACGGGCACCAGGAAGAAAAGGCTCCAAAGGACTACCCCTTTCTCCGCTAGGAGATCCGGCAAGGCCCGAATCTCCGGCCAGTTCTCCCGGGTCACGGTGGTGTTTACCTGGGTGGGAAGCCCCGCCTCCTTGGCCCAGTCCAAGGCCGCCAGGGTCCGGGCGAAGGTGCCCTCCTCCCCCCGGAAGGCGTCGTGGCTCTGGGGGCTGGCCCCGTCCAGGGAGAGGGCCAGCCGGGTCACCCCGGCCTCCTTGAGCTGGAAGACCTTCTCCCGGGTGAGGAGGGGGGTGGCCGCCGGGGTGAGGCCCACCTTGAGGCCCAGCTCCCGGGCCCTTTGGATGAGGACGGTAAGGTCAGGGCGGGCCAGGGGGTCCCCCCCGGTGAGGAGCAGGAGGGGCTTGGGCCGGTAGGTGGCCACTTCCTCTATGAGCCCCAAGCCCTCCTCCGTGGAAAGCTCCCCGGGCAGGGGGTGGGGCATGGCCGAGGCGCGGCAATGGCGGCAGGCCAGGAGGCAGGCGTTGGTCACCTCCCAGGCGACCAGGTAGGGGTACTGGGCGAACTCAGGGCGCTCCATGGAAACAGGGTAAGGGAGCCACCACCTCCCCGGGCCATGACCGGGGTCAAGGCCAGGGCCGAACAAGGTTGTCCAGGGGCCCCAAAGCCTTTGGCCGCGGCGGTACCATGGCCCCATGGGCGAGGCGGCCAAGGCCCCAAAGCCCTTTAGCGCCCAGCGGCCCGCGCCCGAGGGTGCCGCCTGTACTCGGAAACGGTCAAGCTGAGGCTGGGAGAGGGCTCTTACCGGGTATGGGAGGAAGGGGGTTAAGGCCCCCACGGTGCAAACGGGGGGAGGCCTCGGCCTCCCCCCTGCTGGGCGCAAGGGCTCAGTAGATGTCGTAGGCGGTGTTGTACACGTTGAACTTGCCCGTGGGGGTGCGCACCCAATCCCCGGTGATGCGGGCCTTCTCCTTGAGGGTCAGGGCGTCGTAGACCACGATGAAGGTGGGGGTGTCCTTAGCGCCCCAGGCGGACACCCAGATCTCGGTCCCACCCTTGTTGAACTCGGGGTGCACCATGCGGGCCTTGAGCTCCTGGGCCCCGGGCACCTCCCAGCACTTGGCCACCTCCAGCTTGCGCTTGTCAATGGCGCAGAGGCTCGCCGCTGCTTGTGGGCTTGGGCTCATGGGGAAGTCCACGATCACCCAGGGGCTGTTGGGGTGGGCCTTGATGAAGAGGGTGCCGGTGTAGGGCAGGGTGATCCGCTTGACCACCTTCCAGGCGTACTGGGGATGCTTCTCAGGGTCCACGCCCACCACGGTCACCTCGGGGCTACCGATGTTGCCCGTGGCCCAAACCGGCCCGTAAGTGGGGTGGTTCCAGTTGGAGCCGCGGCCCGGGTGCGGCCGCACCCCCGCCTCCACCTCGGCCACGAACTCCCGGGTCTTGGTGTCGATGACGATGAGCTTGTTCACGGCGTTGGCCGCCACGATGAAGTAGCGTTTCAGGGCCCAACCCCCGTCGTGCAGGAAGCGCTCGGTGTCGATCATGGTGATGGGCAGGGGCCTGCCCTTCATATGCAGATGGGAGTAGTCCACCAGCCAAGTCTGGCCCGACTCCTTGAGGTTTACGATCCATTCGGGGTTGAAGTGGCTCGCCACGATGGCGGCCACCCGGGCTTCCGTCACCAGTTCCCCGGCCCCCTTGGCGTAGGAGATGGTGGAGACCATCTTGAGGGGCTCGAGGGTCAGGCCATCCAGGACCACCATGGTGGGCGGCCAGTAGCACCCCACCACCGCGTACTTGTCCTCGTAGCCCTTAAACTTGCTGGACTCAATGGACCGGGCATCCACGCAGGGCTTGGACTCGGCCACCACCTGGGGTGGGTTCATCCAGAGGTCAATGAGGCTGGCCTTGCCGTCGCGCCCAATGGCCATGAAGTACCGCCCCGTGGCCGAGGAGCGCAGGATGTGGGTGGCAAAGCCCGTGGGCACGATGGTGACCAGTTCCTTCTTATCCCCGTCGATGATGGCCACCTGCCCCGTGTCCCGGAGCACCTGGCCGAAGAAGTTCTGCCAGTTGCGGTTATGGAGCGGTTTGGTGGGCCGCTTCTCCGGGGGCACATGCACCTTCCAGGTCTTCCGGATGTCCTCAAAGGTGAGAACGGGAGGCGCCGGAGGCTCCTCCAGGAGGAAGCGGGCCATGAGCTCAGTGTCCTTCTCGCTCAGGATCCCCTGCCTGCCCCAGTCGGGCATGCCCCCAGGAAGGCCGCCAAAGATGACCGCCTTCAGGTACTCCAGGCCCTTTTCCGCCATCTTCTTGGGGTCCAGGGCAGGCCCCGTGGCCCCCTTGCGCAACACCCCATGGCAGCCGGCGCAGCGGTCAAAGTAGATTTTGGCTGCCTCCTCCCGCTCCGCCGGGCTCAGGGGCGCCGGAGCCTGGGCCAAGGCTATAGCCCCCACCAGCAAAAAGCCCAATAAACCTAACCTCCCTTTCATGGCTCTCACCTCCGAGAAACAAGGATAGACCCATCCGAGTAGTACAGATGTCCTATGGCTAAAGTCCCTACAACGTTCCGCCTCCAAGCGGCAAAAACCGGAGTCCGGTTGGGGCAGGCAAGGGCCTAAAGGGCGTGCTCCTTCTCGTGGAAGGTGGTCACCACCCACCACATCCCCTGGGGGACGAAGAGGTAGACCAGGGAGCTGAAGGCGATCAGGTACTTCCAGAAGGGATCCAGATAGTTAGGCAGGATCATGCCCAAAGCCCCCAGGGCCTGCAAGGCGGCGAAGAGATAGGAAAAGGTAACGATGGAAGGCCTTTCCAGCATCCGCCCCAAGGCGTAGAACATGGCGTAGAAGCCTGCGGCGGAAACCATGAGCATGCCGTAAAGCATCAGGTCCCGCACCGCCTCACTGGTCATGGGCCCCCACCCCCTTTACCGCCCGGGCCTCACCCTTGCCGATGGTGACCAGGTCCCAAAGCAGGAGCAAGTAGCTCACCAGGAAGAAAACCCCGAAGACAAAACGCCAGACCATGCCGTTTTGGAACCAAGGATGCTGCTGGGCGTCGATGTAAGCCTGCCAGGTGCTACCCCCGATGGCCCGCTCCACCATGGTCTGGGTAAAGCCAGACACGGTCATGGCCGCAGACATGCCAAAGATGCCCACCACCATCAGCACAAACGCCCACTTCCAGAGTTTGGAGTCAAAACGGGCGAGCTCGGGACGGCGCACCTGATGCAACGCCATGTAGATCACCGTGAGGATGGCGGTTACGTAGGCCCCAAAGAAGGCCAGGTGGCCGTGGGCCGGGGCCAGCTGGGTGCCGTGGGAGTAGAGGTTGATCTGGGGCAGGGTCTGCATGAACCCCCAGACCCCGGCGCCGATGAAGTTGCCGAAAGCCTGGGCGATGGCCCAGAAGAGGGCGGGCTGGTTCACGGTGTGCATGCGGTGCATGCCGGCGTCATAAACCGCATGGACCACCATGGCCACCAAGGGTATGGGCTCGAGGGCGCTAAAGAACCCCCCCAGGCCCAGCCAGTACTCCGGGGTGCCGATCCAGAAGTAGTGGTGCCCAAGGCCCAGGATCCCGGTGCCGAAGACCAAGGCCACCTCCAGGTAAAGCCAGGTCTCCACGATGCGCCTGGGGGTCCCCAAAAGGTGCATCAGGGCCATGGCCATGATGGAACCCACCAGCACCTCCCAGGTGGCCTCCACCCAAAGGTGCACCACCCACCACCAGAAGTACTGGTCCATGGAAATGTTGGGGGTGTAGTGCATCCCCGCCGTGTAGAGCCCCGCCAAGGCCACCAGGTCAAACATCAACACCGCCACCACCCCGGTGATGCGCTGGGCCTTCAGGGCCGTGGCCACCACGTTGTAAAGGAAGATGGCCATCACCGCCACGATGCCCAAATCCGCCCAGCGGGGGGCTTCTATGTACTCCCGGCCCTCGGTGATGAGCCAGAGGGTAAAGGCGTTGCCCGGCCCATACTGCACGAGGAGATAAACCAAGACCACGATGCCCACCGCGGCGATGAGGGTGAAGAAGGCAAACCGGGCGAGCCGGATGCCCACCACCTCCCGCCCCAGCTCCAGGGGAAGGAACCAGTACACCCCCCCCATGAAGCCCAAAAGGAGCCAGACGATCATGGCGTTGATGTGGAGCATCCGGTTGGTCATGAAGTTAAGCTTGCCGTAGAGGAAATTGGGATCCAGGTACTGCCAGGCCGCCAGCAAACCGAAAAGGACCTGGGCCCCAAAAAGGGCCAAGGCCACCCAGAAGTACCAGAGGGCCAGTTTCTGGGACTCGTAGAGCCTTCCTTGCGGTAAAGCCTGGGTCATGGTCCACCTCCTACTGCACACCGGCGAAGCGGTCGGGGAAACCGTTGGTATCTATCGCCGACATCCACTTCAAGAAGGCCACCAAGGCCATGGCCTCCTCATCCGTAAGGCCCAGGTTGGGCATACGGCGGACAGAGGTGGGATAGCGGTCCGGGTGTTGAAGCCATGCCGCCATGGCCTCCTCCTTGGAGGCCTTCCCGGTCATGCCCTTGACCATGGTCTCCCACTTGGGGTCCAGCCAGGCGCGGGTGAGGTCGGGAGCGAAATAGGCCCCGTTGCCGAGAAGGGTGTGGCAGTCCATGCAGTTGCGGCTTTGCAAGGTCATCTTGCCCTTGTTGACCAGAGCGTAAGCCTCCTCCTCGCTCCAAACCTTGCCGAAAAACCCCACCTCCTCCCCTATGACCGGGATATCCCGGCGCTTCTCGTAATCCCGCTTAAGCCCGATCTCCTTGTTGATCACGGCATAGGCAGGAACCCGGGCCGAGCCTTCCCGGATCTGATTCAGAGAGTCAATGGTCAGATA